>JAZQXT010000031.1:0-3404 GCA_045633005.1 Eubacteriales bacterium
CGAATATATGATAAACGAGCTTCGCCGCGGCGGAGCGGTGAGCGTGATATGTATTATGAGCGGAAACGCCGTACAGCGCGGGGAGCTTGCTATTCTTCCAAAGGATAGGCGAGCCGCGGCGGCTCTCGCCTCGGGCGCGGACGCGGTGCTTGAGCTTCCGTATCCGTGGGGCGCCGCAAGCGCGGAGTTCTTTGCGCGTGCGGGCGTGTACGCACTCGCCGCACTCGGCGTCGATACTATCGCCTTCGGCTCGGAATGCGCGGATGCCGAGGCGCTCAGCGCGGCGGCACGCAGAGCCGCGCGCCTCTCGCCGCGTTCAGCCGAGGACAGGGGATCTACGGGGAGCGCCGAGGAGTATTTTAACGCTTTGGGTGATATAAAGCCCAACCCCAACGATATCCTTGCCGTCGAGTATTTGAAGGCGGTGTTTAAGATGAAGCTTCCGCTTGATTTCGAGGTCATCCGCCGCGTCGGCGCGGGATATAACGACAGCAAAAGGGGAGAGGGCTACCCCTCGGCAACTGCCGTGCGCGCCGCTTTGCTTGCGGGGGAGGGATATTTCGGACTTTCCGCCGCCTCTGCGGCGGTGCTTGACGAGGCACTTGCGAGCGGCGAAGCCCCCGTTTGCATAAAGAACGCCGAGGCGGCAATGCTCGCTTTTTGGCGTATGGCAAGGGATAACGAGGCGCTTTCCGCACTCGCCGAATGCGGCGGCGGAGTGGCGGGGCGGCTTCATTCCTGTGCCGCCAAGGCATCGAGCGCCGAGGAGCTTTTTGCCCTTGCCGCAACCAAAAAATATACCAACGCACGCCTGCGCCGTGCCGCGCTTTTCGGACTTACGGGCGTTACCTACGCCGATCTTGATACGCTTCCCGCGTATCTCAATCTCCTTGCCGTCAACAAGAACGGACGCGCGTTTATCAGCGCCGCAAAGCGACGCGGCGGGATAGAAATAGTCACAAAGCCCTCGCGCATCCCCGACACCGCCGCCGCCCGCCGCCAAAGCGAGCTTGCGAGAAATCTTGATGCGATATACACTCTCGCTATGCCGAAAAAGCGCGAAAACGGCTTTTTCCTTACGAAATCCCCCATTATTACGGAAATATCTTAAAAATTGATTGACTTATTTCGTAAAATATGATACAATATACTGAACTATAATCTACAACTATGCTCACGGGAGGAAAAAATGGCAAAAACAGAAGAATTTGCACCGATTGAGGGAAAATATCTTAATTATATGGAGCAGCCCCTCGTCCGCGAAGGCAACACGATTTGCTATGGCGATAAAAGTGAAAAGTGCTTTTTGATCCTTGAGATCATGTCATATAAGGAGCAAAACGGACACAAATTGCCCGATAAGATATTCATTCAGGTCGTTGAGTCGGAGGACCCGTCCAAGATAGTAAAGCAGGGCGAGAAGGAAGGACTTCACAACGCACTTAGCATGGGTATCGTTTGGCTTGAAAGAGCAAACAGACAGTAATCGAAAAATGAAAAGAAGTAAAAAAACAAGGAACGCGCTTCGCGCGGCTCTCGCGCTGCTTTTAGCGGTTGTGATGATGGCGTTTGCGGGATGCGGTTCGGGCTTTTTCAGCGGCGACGTCACAACGCCGCAGGATAGCACTGGCTCCCCCGACGTGACGACTAAAGCACCGTCGGATGAAACGACCGCACCCAATGCGGATGAAACGACAGATCCCTTTGGCGACGATACGACACTTCCGCCCGAGGATACTACGGCGCCGGGGCCCGACGTGCCTCCGCCCACGTATATAGACCCACTTACGGGACTTGAGGGATTGAAGGACGTTACCTCCGTTCGCCCCATTGCACTCTTTTACGATAACGTAAGCTCCGCCGCGCCCCAGAGCGGAATTGCAAAGGCGGACGTGCTCATCGAGGTAATGGTAGAGGGGGGCATTTCAAGGCTTATCGCCATCACCAACGATTACGATAACAATACGGACGTTTTCGGCCCGATACGCTCCGCTCGCCCCTATATGGTGGAGCTGTCTGCGGCGTTTGACTCGTTGATGGTCGGCGCGGGCTACAGCGATCAGGGGTATGCCTCTATCGTGAATAACGGACTGCAGTATATCAACGGCGTACACGACAGATACGCAGGCTCGTGGTTTTTCCGCGATCCCGAAAGAGTGAAAAACTTCGGATATACCCACTCGCTTATGATAACCTCGAAGGGTATCAAGCAGATGGCGCAGATCAACAGCTTTGAAACTACGCTCGGCAGTATTCCAAATAATTTCTCGTTTGTTCAAGAGGGCAAGAACGTTGCGCTCAACGGCGGACGCTCCACTCACGTAATACTGTCGTATTCGAATTATCAGCAGGTGCAGTTTATATACAGCGCTTCGGCGGGTACATATTACCGCTATCAGTTCGGTGATAGAGCGCATCTCGATGCCGAAACGGGCGAGCAGCTCAATTTCAAGAACCTTTTCGTTCTCTTTACTCAGTCCGCAAAGATCGAGGGAGATACCGAGGGCAGACTTGACGTAGAGACCGTCGGAAGCGGCACGGGATACTATATCACGGGCGGCAAGTACGCGGAGATAAAGTGGACGCGCAATTCCGAAACGGGTGCTTTTAAGTTCACGACTCCGAGCGGAATGACGCTGACCGTGAACCGCGGCAAGAGCTTTATAGCTATGGTTGACGAGGCGCTTAAGGACACGAGCGCGATAAATCTTAATTTTAAGCTTGGCTAAAAATAATCGTTGCGCCGCAGAAAACTGCGGCGCAACGAAGCGTAAACTATTTAAGGCGGCGGAACGAAAATGAAGCCAAAAGCATAGATTTCGCGGATTTCTATTGACAAACGCTCGCAAATATGATAAAATCTACCGTGCGTCGCGAAAGCGGAGCAGAGAATAATGGGATGTCGCCAAGCGGTAAGGCACGAGACTTTGACTCTCGCACGCGTCGGTTCGAATCCGGCCATCCCAGCCAACACAAAGGGCACCCGTGGGGGTGCCCTTTGTGTTGACTGGGATGGCACAAATGCGCCCGAGCCGCGAAGCGGCGTCGGTTCGCATTCGCCGCCCGAAGATCTGCAAGCTCGCTTGCAAGACGCAGGGCGAGCGAATCTTCGCCGAAGGCGAATATCCGACGAAGGCACCAAAGGGCACCCGCAAGGGTGCCCTTTGTGTTGGCTGGGATGGCACAAATGCGCCCGAGCCGCGAAGCGGCGTCGGTTCGCATTCGCCGCCCAAAAATCCGAAAGCGTGGCTTTCAGATTTTTTATCCAAGCCGCAGGCTTGGCATATCATCCGCCGCAAGGCGGTATATCATCAAGGGCGGCAATGCCGCCCTTGTATATCATCACGCGATAGCGTGCATCTTCCTGCGGCTTGATGATATACAATGCTTCGCATTGATGATAT
>JAZQXT010000032.1:0-1904 GCA_045633005.1 Eubacteriales bacterium
AGGGCAAAGTTCGTGTTGCCCGTCTGCTTTGCGGGGTCCTCGTAGCTGTGACCGTTAACGGTAACGATGCCGTTGGTGTTCTCGTTTACGACAGCGCCGCGCGGATTCATACAGAACGTGCGAACGAGGTCTTGGAATTTCTCCGTGCGGTAAACTATCTTGCTTTCGTAAAGCTCGTCGGTCAGGTGTGCGAATATCTCGTAGGGAAGCTCCACTCTGGCACCGATATCCACGCGGTTGGAGCGCGAGGGTATCGCAAGCTCGCGGCAAACTTTTTCCATCCACTTACTGCCCGAGCGACCTGCGGAGATAACGCAAAGGTCAGCGTCGTACTCGCCGCCCGCCGTTACGAGCGTGTAGCCCTCGCCGTTCTTTTTAACGTCGGTAACTGCCGTGCGGAAGAAAAAATCCACCTTATCCTTAAGTCCGTCGTAAAGATTTTGCAAAACGACATAGTTTATATCCGTTCCGAGATGGCGCACCGATGCGTCAAGCAGGTGCAGACCGTTTTGCAGACAGAGCGTTTTTATCTTCGAGTTTGCGGTGGAATAGAGCTTCGTGCCCTCTCCGCCGTTTTCGACGTTTATCTTGTCAACGTAGTGCATAAGCTCAGGCGCCTCTGCCTTGCCGACGTATTCGTGAAGCGTGCCGCCGAACTCGTTGGTAATATTGTATTTACCGTCGGAAAATGCGCCCGCGCCGCCGAAGCCGTTCATAATAGCGCAGGTCTTACAGCCTATGCAGGACTTTATCTTCTTTCCGTCGATGGGACATTTTCTTTCTTCAAGGGGCGCGCCCGTTTCAAAAACGGCGATCTTACCGCCAAAGCCGAGCTTGACAAGCTCGTACGCGGTAAAGATACCGCCGGGACCCGCTCCGATTATAGCAACATCATATTTCATTGGTGTTTTCCTTACGTTGTTTTTATTACACGCAATATAATATCACAAAACACGCGCAAAATCAATTATTTTTTTGAAATTTCATTGACGAAACGCAAAAAATACTATATAATGATTTCATTAATTCTGCACAAAAGGGCTTTTTTCGATAAACCCTCGGCAAAAGGAGAAAAATGTATAATTTCAACGCTCAAAAAGCCACCGCCGCTTGCATAGAGTGGATAAGGGAGTGGTTCGAAAATAACGGCAAGGGCTGTAACGCCATAGTCGGCATTTCGGGGGGCAAGGACTCCTCGGTGGTCGCCGCGCTCTGCTGTGCCGCACTCGGCAAGGAGAGAGTTTTCGGCGTGCTGATGCCCGCGGGCGAGCAGTTTGACATTGATTGCTCCTATCAGCTCGTAAATCACCTCGGCATAGACTCGGTCACGATAAACGTGGGAAGCACCATTGACGCGCTCAAGGAAGCCGTCGGCGCACAGCTCGGCACGCTTACTGCGCAAACCGTGCAAAACATCCCGCCGAGAATAAGAATGGCAACGCTCTACGCCGTTTCGCAATCCAAAAACGGCAGAGTGGCAAACACCTGCAATCTTTCCGAGGATTGGGTGGGCTACTCCACGCGCTACGGCGATGCCGCGGGGGATTTTTCGCCCCTTTCGCACTTCACTGTTGCGGAAGTAAAGCAGATAGGCAGATACCTCGGCTTGCCCGAAAATCTTGTCGAGAAAGTACCCATCGACGGGCTTTGCGGCAAGACGGACGAGGACAATCTCGGCTTCACCTATGCCGAGCTTGACCGCTATATCCGCACGGGCGAGATCGACGACCCCGAGAAAAAGGTGCTCATCGACCGCAAGCACAAGGCAAACCTGTTCAAGCTGGAGCTGATGCCCTGTTTTGAGCCGAAGCTGGACTGACCGAAAAGAAAAGCACCCTGTCATGCAGGGTGCTTTTCTTTTTCGGGGTAACCGGCACGGCTTGCCGGAAATGGTTAGCCGATCA
>JAZQXT010000033.1:0-2931 GCA_045633005.1 Eubacteriales bacterium
GGCACTTTCCGCTTCGATCTGCGCTACAAGCAACTTATTTTGTGTTTCGACCTCTCTTTTTTCGGCGGCTTCGGACATATGGTTAATGCTTGAGAAGATCACGGGATACACCGCCATGATCGAAATGCTTAAAAATACAAACGTAATAAACGAGGGATCACGAAAGCTTGTCAGTCGGATCGGAAAGACCGAGGACAGTATAATAGTGACGATAAAAACAACGTTCACAAAGATAAGCTGCGACCAACCTCTGTTAATATCCTTTGATGCCGCGCGACAAAGGGTGCATACGTAGCGAAGGAAATAGGTAACGATAGCCGAAAGCAGAACTGCTTCAATGATCGCGGTAAGTGCCCAATGCAGCTCGCTGAACGTGCCGCTTATCATAGTAAAGAGTGACATGGCGATACAGAAGAAGATCGAATAGGTCAGCATAGTAAAGATTCTTTGAGCAAGTTTACCCTTGGTGGTTACAAAGAATATTACATACTGCCCCACAAGAGAAAGGACAAACCCAACGAAGAACTGCAATGCCCAATTTGTCAGCACAAATTCCGTGAAGAACAGAAGTCCTGTTTGAAGGACGACCCAAGCGCCCCATACGATATAAGTGATCTTTTTGCTGTATTTGAGAGTAGAGGAATAGATGCCGGCAGCAGCATGGGCGATCAGTAAAAGTATAAATTCAACGATAGTTCCTGTCATGCTCGTCAGTCCTCCTGTCCATCATAGTGATAATCCCAAAAAGCATTCTTGATCTCGGCGTATTTGCCCCTTGGGATTTGAACGGTTATATCGTTGTAAAGCAAGACTTCGGCGCGAGATAGGTTTTTGACGTGGCGCAAATTGATAATATACGCGCTTCCGACACGGATAAATCCGCCGTGCTTTGCGAGCAGTGTATACAATTCCGCTACGGTCATTCTGACCTTGATCACCGCGCCGCTCGACAGCGTGACGTACTGATGGTGGTCGTGCGCCTCCGAGCACATAATATGACTTGCATTGACGCTCTCCACGCCGTTTTCGGTTTTGAACTTGATGAGCCGCTGACCAAGCTTCTCGGCACTTGCAAGAGCCACGTCCAACGCTTCATAAAGCTTTGCGGGGTTAATCGGCTTGATGAGATAACGGAGCGTTCTCGTTTCAAAGCTTTCGGGGGCGTGTTCAAGCGAGGTCGTTGAGAAGATAATGGGGCTTTCGATGCCCATTTTTCGAATATCGCGAGCGAGCGCCGTACCCATTTCATCGCCGATGTAAACGTCAAGAACGAAAATATCGAAGGGTTTGCCGTCCTCCAACGCACTGATCAAAGTTCTTGCGGATTCAAAGGGAAACACCTCAAAATCGGTGATACTTTTCTTTTCGGCATAGCTCTGAATATATCCCGACATCTCGTCGAGTATCTTTTTTTCATCATCGCATAGGGCAATTCGTATCATACGTTCTCCTCCTTCTGCTCGACGATATCCATAATCTCATCAACGTTGCACCGAAGTACCTGACAGATCTTTACGAGAATCTCGGTATTGACGTTTTCGTTCTTGCCGAGCTTGGCAAGCTGCTTTGTGGAAATGCCGGCTTTGAGTCGCATCTCGGTGCGGCTCATCTCTAAATCAATGAGCTTTTTCCAAAGCTTGTTGTAATTTACGGTCATAATACACCTTTCAAATTCGACGTTATCTATTGCATTATAACATCATATGGCCGCAAGAACCCCGAACTAGCCTTTGGCGAGTTCGAGGTTCTGATTCCCGTCGCGCGAAGTGCGATCACTACGCCGTTCACCCCACCAGCTCAAAGCTTCTGAAATCGAGCGCGCCCTCGCCCTCGTAGCAGAAATAGAGCGCTCTTACGCCTGCGTCGATGCGGACGTCGGTCGCCAAGCGTGTCCAATCCTGCGTATCCAACGCCACGGCGATCTCTCCCAGTGCTTGACCGTCGGCATCCGTCTTGATGAGTAGCTTGCCGCACGCCTTGCCGCGCAACGTGACGCGGATGCTCGAAAGTGCGTCGATCTGGAAATATTTGTAGCCGACCACCGAGCCGTTCGTGATATTGGCGACGTACTGGACGGGCTCGTCGGCACGCATCTCCACGGGCGACGCGTCGGGAGCGTCCTGCGTCAGATAGGGATAGTCGGGCGTCATAAATTCGGGGCGCGACACGACCGCACCGCGAATGCCCGTCAAGCGACAGCAGATATAGGCAGGGTACTCGCCTACCCCCACAAGCGCGCCCTTGTTCAGACCGCACGAGGTGACCTCAGATTGACGAATGGAGCCGTCGGGCAAGAACTCCAGCTTTTCGGCACAGCCCTGACGGCTATAGGGCGTGCGATTGGAATGGCGGTGATGGAAAATGTACCACTGCCCGTCAATGCACTCCATACCGCCGTGCGTATTGCCCATCGGGTTGAGTGCCTCGGCCTCGGTACGTCCGTTCAGATAGACGTCGGCGTTATCCACCAGCGTGCCGCCAAAGCGAAAATCGCCGTCGGGGCGGTCGCTCGTGGCGTAGCACAGCTCGTGCGAATTGACCGAGGAATAGACGAGATAATAGATGCCGTTGATCTTACGAAGCGAGCTGGCCTCGTAAAAGGCGTGGCCCTCGTAGTCGGTGCCAAAGCTCTCGGGCAGGAGCGGAAGCAGACGACGGGGCTCGGTTTTGAGCGTGATCATATCGGGCATCAGCGTCATCACCTGCGATCCTTGATGGGCGTAGGGGATGCCCATTCTCGCGGGGCCGTTGCCCGAATAGAGATAGACGGTGCCGTCGTCATCGACAAAGACGCCGGGGTCAAACTGAAAAAGATCTCCCTCGCGGCGACCCAGCGGCGTACCGTCTTCGTGCTGTACGAAGCCGTAAAACTCATACTGCCCTGCCGGCTCGTCGCATACGGCAACGCCGATCTCCCAGCACTCGCCAAGG
>JAZQXT010000034.1:0-12657 GCA_045633005.1 Eubacteriales bacterium
AGCTTGAACTGCGCGTTATAGGAAATATAATCGGGACGGGAAAGGACGTTTGTCAGCATCGGCGTGCATAGAAGCTTTATCGCAAGGCTCGTTCCGCCCTCGCGGAAGAAATTGCTGACGAGCTGTCCCCTTATCACGTCGGGGCGGGTCTTTTTGAACCACGCAAGCAAAAAGGGATTGAACGACTCCACGCTATACGCGCCGTCGTAGCCGTCAAGCAGCTCTGCGACCTTGGGGCAGAGCGAGGTATCGGGGCTCGTGCCCTTAAGCTCCACGCACAGCGGCATACTGCGGTCAACGCCCGCAAGCACGTCCGCAAGCGTGGGAACGCCCTCCTCGCTTCCGTTAAGGCGCACGCCTGAAAGCTCCGCCGCCGTCATTTCACTCATCTTTCGGTCTATTCCGCACACTCTTTTAAGAGTGTCGTCGTGAAAAACTACCACTCTGCCGTCGCCGTCAAGGCGCACGTCAAGCTCGATGCCGTAGCCCGCCTTCGTTGCGCCGACAAGGGCAGTGAGGCTGTTTTCAACGTCGCTCTCGCGCAAAATCCCGCGGTGAGCGTAATCAGCGATAAACGCCTCCGCCCTCTTGCGCCTGCGCGTGCAGGGCGCGATAAGAAACAGATACAGCCCGATAATACTTACTATCGGCAATAGCGTATAAAGAAGCCACATTTTATCAGTCCTCCCCCGCAAGTGCCTCAAGCTTGTCCTTGGCGGCGGGCTTTGAGTCGCCGTGGCGCACGAAGGACATAGTGATAAGCGCACCCGCAACGAAAATAGTGGCGTAGGGGAACAGCGCCTTCATTCCCAGCATATCCATGCACCAGCCCGAAACCACGGGGGTCACGGTCTGCGCCGCCATGCTGGCGGTGTAGTAAAAGCCCGTATATCTGCCGACGTTGCCGCCGCGCGCAAGCTCCACCACCATCGGGAAGGAGTTTACGTTTATCGTTGCCCAGCCGATGCCCGCAAGCGAGAAAAGCGCCATCATAATGGGAAGCGGCGTGCCGTTTCCGAGGAAGGAAGCGACGAGGAACGACGTTCCAAGCATCAGAACACCCGCGATTATGGTCTTTTTTCTGCCGACCTTCGACGCTATGATACCAACGGGGATATAAGAGGCAAGGGCGGCGACGTTAGCAATAAGCAGAGTGCTGTTGTAATCAAGATTCAATACGCTTCCCGCGTATACGGAATACTTGCTGACCACGGCGTTATAGCCCGCATACCACAGCGCGACCGAGGCAAGCAGAAGGATCAGCGAGCCAAGCTCGCCGCGCGAGAGGGAGCGCTCCCCGTTGTTATCGCCCTCCGCCTGCTCGTCAACGCCGTACTCGCGGCTGACATCCTCCATCTCGCGCACGAATCTGCGCTCGCGGACGGTGAGCATAAAGGCGAAAAGGCAAATTATCATAATGCCCGCAACGGCACAGAAAAATCCGATATAGCTCATATAAGTGTTTTTGGTAGCGCCCGTACCGAAAATTATTCCAAGCCCAAGCACAAGGCTACCGCCAAGCGTGCCCATAAGGTTGATTATGGCGTTACCCTTGGAGCGCAAGGGCTTTGGCGTAACGTCGGGCATCAGCGCAACTGCGGGCGTGCGGAAGGTCGCCATCGACAAAAGCACCGCAAGAAGCACCAATATGAAGATTATAAGCGTTGACGGGTCCTTGCCCGTTATCTCCTGCGAGATATACGCGCGCCGCGCCACGACAACGTAGTCGGTGTACTCGTCGGTAGCGTTGCCGTTCTCGTCAATCGCCTCAATAGCGGCAAATTCCTCGCGCGTGTAAAGCTCGGAAAGCTTTACGCTCTCCCCCTCGCCGTTGTCAAGCTCAAGCTCGCCAACGCTGTCGTATACGATGCATCGTGCCTCGGCGGAGTTGATATCGGAAACGTCGCCAAGCTTTGAAAGCTGGGCGGCATCCACCGCAGACAGCGAGATAAACGCCGTAACGGCAAGGAGCGTTCCCACAAGGATGAATGGGGTACGCCTACCGAGGCGTGAGCGGCACTTGTCGGAAATTATACCGAAAAGCGGAAGCAAAACGAGCGCGAACACGTTGTCCGCCGCCATTATCACGCCCGACAGCGTTTGCGACATACCGAAGCGGTCGGTAAGTATCTTCGGAATTATCGTGTCATACGCCTGCCAAAAGGCGCAGATAAGGAAAAAAGCAAAGCCAACGCAAATTGTTCTTTTGTAGTTCAGCTTCATTTTTTCTCTCCTCTTTTGTTAAGAATATAAGCCGTTTTCAGGACGGAGGCTTGCGTTTTAGCGTCGGGAACGTCGCCGCGCACTATCATTTCGCAAAGCTCGTCAAGCGGTATCTTAACGACCTCCAAAAACTCGTCCTCGTCGGGCGAGGTCTCGCCAAAATGCAATCCCTCGGCGATATACATAAAAATGACCTCGTCGAAAATGGCGACCGACGGATACAGCGCACCCATATAGGTAAGGCGGTCGCAAGTCACGCCGACCTCCTCCTTAAGCTCGCGCAGAGTCGCCTCGGCAATAGTTGCCTCGCTTGCGCGCTCGCCCGCCTCAAGCTTGCCCGCGGGAACTTCAAGAAGCACCTCGCGGTAGGGATATCTGAACTGACGCACGAGCACGACCTCGCCCTCGTCGGTAACGGGAACTACGCAAACCGCGCCCGGATGGCGCACCACCTCGCGGAAGCCCTCCTTGCCGTTGGGGAGCGTTATCTCGTCCCTTTCAACGCGAATTATCCTGCCGTTGAAAATGACCTCACCGCGCACCTTTTTTTCTTCAAAATCCGAAAAATTCATAAAAATCACCGCCTTCTCATATTATGGTAATTATCCAAGATTAGTATACCGCATTTGAAGCGATTTGTCAAACATAATATTGCGCAAGAGCGCAATATAGTGCAAAGTGATAAGTGATAAGTGCAAAGTTTAGGTAGCTTTTTGCTTTCGCAAAAAGCAATTATAAAATAAAATCGGTCAAAGCCACGGCTTTGACCGATTTTTACCTTAACATTTGCCCGAAGGGCAAATATTTCACATTTTGCACAAGCAAAATATTTCACACGCCGTAGGCGTATTTCACCCGTTCCGCAGGAACGGATTTCACTGAAAACGCCCCGCGTTTTCAATACTCTCTTCTTCCCTCAAACGCGCGGGAAAGGGTGTACTCGTCGGCAAATTCAAGCTCGCCGCCGACGGGAATACCGTTGGCGATTCGAGTGACCTTGATTCCGCACGGCTTTAAGAGCCGCGCGATATACATAGCCGTCGCCTCGCCCTCGGCGGTGGGGTTGGTTGCGATTATCACTTCCTCGACCTCGTCGGACTGCGCAATACGCTCGATAAGCTCGCGCAGACGAATATTTTCGGGGGTTATGCCCTGCATAGGCGAGATAAGCCCGTGAAGCACGTGATACACGCCCCTGTATTCCCGCACCTTTTCGATAGCAAGCAGGGATTTCGTGTCCTGAACCACGCAAATAACGCTCCTGTCGCGGCTCTCGTCCGCGCAGATGGGGCATATTTCAAGGTCGGTAAGGTTTTGGCACACGGGGCAGAAATGTATGCTCCGCTTCGCCTCAAGAATAGCGTCGGCAAAGCCCGCCGCCGCCTCGTCCGTCATATTCAGCACGGAAAAAGCAAGGCGCATAGCCGTGCGCTTTCCAACGCCGTCAAGACGACCGAATTGCTCGGCTAAAAGGTCAAGCGACTTGATGCTTCCAGCCATTAAAGCGCGCCCTCGGGAATGCCGTATTTAGCGGCAAGCGCGCTCATTTCTGCGGCTGCCTCCGACTCAACTCTGCCGATTGCCTCGTTTACTGCGGCAACGATGATGTCCTCCATCGTTTCGATATCGTCCTCATCAACGATCTCGGGAGCTATCTTTATCTCGGTAATGCGGCGCTCACCCGTAATAACTACCTTTACGGCTCCGCCGCCTGCGGCAACCTCGTACTCTCTTGCCTCAAGATCAGCCGCGAGAACCTCGCGCTCCTCCTGAAACTTCTGTACCTGACGCATCATGGAATTCATATCCTGCGGGCCTCCGCCCACTCCCTTGGGAAGTCTGACTTTCATACTTATATCTCCTTTTCAACTTGATCTATTAAAGTCCTGCCAGCTCGTCAAGCTCGTCGGCAAGTATCTTTGCATCGTTGGGCGTTCCGCCCGCCTCGACCTTCTCGAAAACGATCTGTCGCGGCTCTATCGCCCTGTCAAGCGCGAGGGAAAGCGCACTGCAAAACGCCTCAAGCTTTTCGGGCGGTGTCATCATTATTTTCGTAATCTCTTTTGAATAGCTGACCACTATCCTGCCGCTCTCGTCGGTGTACGCACGCTCGGTGGTGAGAAGCGCCGCAACGCCGGGATTGGTCGCGCGGAAGCTCTCTATTACCTCCGCCCATACGCGCAAGGGGCGCAGAGTGCGCTGTGTCGGCTCTGCCGCCTTCGGCGCGGGCGCGGGTACGGCTGGCGCGGCGGGGGCTTCGGTGGCTTGCGGCTTTTCTTCCTCCGCGGGTGCGGGGGTCTGCACAGCGGGAGCGATACTCACGCCCGACGCAAGCTTCGCCTCAAGCGCGGCTATGCGGGCAACGAGTGCTTCGGGCGAGGTGCCGAGCCTTTCGTCGCAAAGCTTGATAAGCGTAAGCTCCGCAACGGTGCGGCGCGATGCGCCCGGACGTTGCATTGATGCGTAAGCCTCGTCAAGCAGACGGCTGTGATACGAGAGCGCCTCGCGCGAAAACGCGGCGGCGTCTGCATTCAGCATCTGCGCCTCGGCATCGGTCAGGTCAAGATATTTGAGCGCGACCGTCGATTTGACGGTGCGGATAACGAACATATCTCTGTAATAAGCGATAAGCTCCTGCCAAAATACCGCAATATCCTTGGCAGATGCGTCTATCTCGGCAATTATCTCAAAAAGCTTTGCCGTATCCTTCACGGAAACGGCGCGGACTACCCTTGACATAGCCTCGCGTCCGCAAGAGCCTACGGTCTCGCTGACTATTTCGGGCGTTACGGCGCGTCCGCCCGCCGCGCAAAGCTCAAAAAGGCTGATAGCGTCGCGCATACCGCCCTGCGCAAGTCGCGCAAGCATGAGCGCCGCCGCATCGTCAAGAGCTATTCCCTCCTCGCGTGCGATGAGGTGAAGCCGCTCGGTCAGCACCGAGGTGGCAATTCTGCGGAAATCAAAGCGCTGACACCTTGAAATTATAGTAGCGGGGAGCTTTTGAAGCTCCGTGGTAGCAAGGATAAATATAACGTGCGCGGGCGGCTCCTCAAGCGTTTTGAGAAGCGCGTTGAACGCCGAGGACGAGAGCATATGCACCTCGTCGATGATGTAAACGCGGTACTTCATCGAGGTGGGCGTGTATACGACCTCGTCAAGAATATTTCTGATATCGTCGACCTTGTTGTTCGAGGCGGCGTCCATTTCCAGAATATCCGTCGTCGCGCCCGACGCGATGGTGCGGCAAGCCTCGCACTCTCCGCACGGACTGCCGTTTACGGGATGCTCACAGTTGACGGCACGCGCAAGTATCTTTGCGCAAGTGGTCTTGCCCGTTCCGCGCGAGCCGCAAAACAGGTATGCATGGCAAAAAAGACCGTTTTCGGTCTCGTACTTCAATATATCGGTAATATGCTCCTGCCCCGATACCTCGTCAAAGGTGGCAGGTCGCCATTTACGGTATAATGCCTGATGCATAAAAACCTCCGCTCTCGAATATCCCAAAAATTAAAATCATGGGCTGTGAAGTAAGACCATACACCCCAAACTTGAACTTTGTCGCCACGCGTTAGTTACACACTCTGCTCCGGACAGGCAACCTCGCGGCACATCTTGCTAACTGCTTAATGCTGCTTGGTTCCCCACCTGACATGGTTCACAGCGCCCGATTGCGCAAGACCCATCCTTCAACACAGACTGCGTATCGCAGACCGTCACGACGCCGCCCTCATAAGGGGAATGAACCCCCGCTAAAGCGGATTTCGGGTACAGGGCACCGCTAACTCCCCGGCTGGTATGGCCTTATTTCACAGCCCAGACCGCAAAATAAGTTTGCTTTACTATTATATCAAATTTTTCTGCCGTTTGCAATAGTATATCGCAATTTTTTTCAAAAACGAAACGGCAAAGTGCGGACCGACGGAATATTTCCGTCGGTCACGCTATTTTTTACCAATTATAAATCGGATACTTTGCGCAAAGCTCGGCTACGCCCTCGGCGATTGAAGCCTTCTTTGCTTCGAAATCAAATACGGAGTCGGCAATGAAGCCTGCGATCTTCTCCATATCAGCCTCCTTGAAGCCGCGGGTGGTAACTGCGGGAGTACCTACGCGCAGACCCGAGGTAACTGCGGGCTTTCTGGGATCGTTGGGAACTGCGTTCTTGTTAGCGGTAATGTGTACGCTGTCAAGTCTGACCTCAAGGTCGCGTCCCGTGCAATCGGTGTTTGCAAGGTTAAGAAGCATAAGGTGGTTGTCGGTGCCGCCCGTAAGAAGCTCTACGCCGCGTGCGGTAAGACCTTCTGCAAGAGTCTTTGCATTAGCAACGACCTGCTTCTGATACTCAACGAATTCGGGGCGAAGTGCCTCGCCGAAGGCAACAGCCTTTGCGGCGATGATGTGCATAAGAGGGCCGCCCTGCGTGCCGGGGAAGATAGCCTTGTCGATCTTCTTTGCAAACTCCTCACGGCAGAGTATCATACCGCCGCGGGGACCGCGCAAAGTCTTATGCGTGGTGGTGGTTACAACGTGAGCGTGGGGAACGGGGCTCGGATGAAGTCCTGCGGCAACGAGACCTGCGATGTGCGCCATATCTACCATAAGGTATGCGCCAACCTCGTCAGCGATCTCACGGAACTTTGCGAAATCAATAATTCTGGAATATGCGCTTGCGCCCGCAACGATGAGCTTGGGCTTGCACTCAAGCGCGGTTGCGCGGACCTTATCGTAGTCGATAAGTCCCGTATCAGCCTCTACGCCATAGGAAACGATGTTGAAATATTTACCCGAAATGTTAACGGGAAGACCGTGGGAAATGTGTCCGCCGTGAGCAAGGTTCATGGAAAGAACGGTGTCACCGGGGGAAACGAGAGCAAAGAATGCGGCAAGGTTTGCGTTAGCTCCGCAATGGGGCTGAACGTTAGCGTGCTCCGCGCCGAAAAGACGGCAAGCGCGCTCACGGGCGATGTTCTCGACCTCGTCGACAAACTCACAGCCGCCGTAGTAGCGCGCTGCGGGATAACCCTCGGCGTACTTGTTGGTAAGTACTCCTCCTGCGGCAAGAAGAACTGCCTCGGAAACGATATTCTCGGATGCGATAAGCTCGATGTTGCCCTGCTGACGCTTAAGCTCTCTGCCACAAGCGGCGGCTACGTCAGAGTCAAACTGGGATAATTTTTCAAAAAACATTTTCAACACTCCCTTGTTTTTAATTTATCCTTGTAATTATAACACAGTCTTGCACATTTGTCAACAAAAAAAACGCTGTGTGCGCCATTTCGTGCTTATAACCTAATTTATGGCAAAAAAACTTGTTTATTTTAGCGTGTTTAATCGTTTTTTCTCTTGACTTTACCTCTATATATAAGTATAATTATAATGGATTTTAATTTGGTCAGGAGGGATAGCTGTGTTTGGTCAGAACGACAACATACGAATAGGCATTTTCGGTCTGTGGCGCGGTGGCTCGTACATACGCTCCCTGCTCCTCCTTCCCAACGTGACCGTCACCGCCTTCTGCGAGAGAATGGCCGACAGAGTCGACAAAAATCTTGAAAAGTTTGCCGACCAAAAGGAAAAGCCCGCGGTATTCACCGAGCCCGAGGCATTCTTCGCATCGGGGCTTTTCGATGCTGTGATACTTGCCAACTATCTGCCCGAGCACGCGAAATACGCCATAAAGGCACTCCGTCTCGGCATACACGTGCTTTGCGAGACTACCGCCGCGGCAACCATGGCGGACGCGGTCGAGCTTTGCCGCGAGGCAGAAAAGGCGAGAGAGCGAGGCGTGCTTTATATGATGGCGGAAAATTATCCGTACTCGTGCAGCTGCACCGAGCTTCGCAAGCTCTACCGCACGGGCAAGTTCGGCAAGATGATGTTTGCCGAGGGTGAGTACGTTCACCCCATGGACCCCGAAAACTCTTCATTCTACAACAGCCCCACGATTCAGGGCAAATACCATTGGCGGCGTTACCTGCCCGTCACCTACTACTGCTCGCACTCGCTTGCGCCCATTATGTACGCAACGGGCGAGCGACCTACGCGAGTTATGGCAATGACGGCAAAGGACACCACCGAGCATATCTCCGAATTCAAGCGGCTTCGCGCCGACCTTGTAGGAGTGATGCTTCTTTCCACCGACGGCGGCGCGGTACTGCGCATAAACGGCTCGACCTACTGTCCGCCCGAGGATAATTGGTACAGAATAAGCTGTACGCGCGGCTCCGTTGAGACCGTGCGCGGCGAGCAGACCAAGGTGCGCGTCGCATACAACAAATGGGACACGCCCGAGGGCGAGGAGCAGGAATACTTCTACACTCCCGAATGGACGGAGGATAAGGAAGCGGCTGACTCCACGCGCCACGGCGGCGGCGACTATTTCGTAGTCCGCGCCTTCATCGACGCGCTTCGCGGCAACGCCGAGCCCTTCCCCGACGTATACGACTCCTGCTGTATGGCGGCTGTCGGCATCCTCGGCTGGAAGAGCGCACTTGACGGAGTGCCGTACGACATTCCCGACTTCCGAAGCGAGAGCGACCGCAAAAAGTGGGAAAACGACCGCGACAACCCCTTCCCCGATTTTGAAACGGGGGAGCATTCCCTACCCTACTCCACCGTCCCCGTCGACGCGGGTGAGGATTGGTGAAAAACGATAATCTCCGCCATTGGCGGTGAATATAAAGTAAAAAATAAAAAACATTATAAAGAAAGGTGTTTTTCAAATGAGCAATGAGAAAAAGACCGTCCGCTTTGCCATTATAGGCTGCGGACTGATGGGCCGTGAGTTTGCTTGCGCGGCAGCACGCTGGTGTCAGCTTTCCGACCGTTCCATCCCCCGCCCCGAGATCGTCGGAGTTTGCGATCTCTCCGAGGACGCACGCGCTTACTTTACCGATAATTTTGATTCGATAAAGTACAGCACCGCCGACTATCACGAGCTTCTTGAGAAGGACGATATCGACGCAGTTTACTGCGCCGTTCCCCACAATCTGCACAAGAAGTTTTACGTTGACATCATCAACGCAGGTAAGCACCTGATGGCTGAAAAGCCCTTCGGTATCGACCGCGATGATAACGCCGCTATCCTTGAGGCTATCAAGGCACATCCCGAGGTCGTCGTTCGCTGCTCAGGCGAATTCCCCTACTTCCCCGGCGCGCAGGAGATGATCCGTTGGATCAGAGAGGGCAACGCGGGCAAGATCATCGAGGTACGCTCGAACTTCCGCCACTCCAGCGATATGGACGTTACCAAGCCCATCAACTGGAAGCGCCGCATCGAGATCAACGGCGAGTACGGCTGTATGGGTGACCTCGGACTTCACGCCGAGCACATCCCCTTCCGCCTTGGCTGGATACCCGAGGACGTTTACGCATACCTTTCCGACATCGTTAAGGAGCGTCCCGACGGCAAGGGCGGCGTAGCTCCCTGCCTTACTTGGGATAACGCACACCTCGTCTGCAACGTTTGCGACGGCGGCGATTGCTTCCCCCTTATTATAGAGACCAAGCGTATGTGCCCCGGTGCTACCAACTCTTGGAACATCGAGGTAGACGGACTCAACCAGTCCGCACGCTTCTCCACCGACGACCCCAACGCATTCTTCTACACCGAGCCTCGCGGACGCGAGCAGGCGTGGTGCCGCGTTGACGTCGGACACAAGCCCATGATCCCCACCGTTACGGGAAGCATCTTCGAGTTCGGCTTTACCGACTCCATGCTCCAGATGTGGGCGACCTTCATCTGCGAGGTCAGCGGAATCGAAGTTCCCTTCGGTTGCCTGCGCCCCGAGGAGACCGAGCTTTCCCACAGACTTCAGACCGCCGCGCTCATCTCTCACAAGGAGCGCCGCGCCGTTAAACTCGAGGAGGTAAAATAAAATGTTTAAGGACGTAAAGTATTCTCTTTCCTCTCTTATAGGAAAGTCTTATTTCGAGGGTGTGGCTCGCGCCAACGCCTTCTTCGGCAAGATGAGCTACGACGAGGCTATGGCTATCGCCAACGAGGAGGTAAGCTTCTTTGACGCCGCTACGCAGGCAAAGAACGACTCCCTGCTTGACCTTGTCGGCACTACCGTTATCGAGCCCATGGCTGACGATAACAACGACGGTGCGCCCACCGATTCCTTCCGCAAGGCAGAGGACAAGAACGCATCTCCCCTCGGCGGCTACGGCTGCTTCCGTCTCGGCGAGGACGGCAAGCTCTACCTCATCGGTAAGAGTGAGCACTATCACGCATCCCTCGGTCACGCCTTTGCAGGCTACAAGCTCATTGACAACGCCCGCAAGCTCGGCGTTCTCAACGCTACCCACAACAACACCCGCGGTTACATAACCCGTCTGCACGAGCGTCGCATCGTTGCCGCCGCAAACGGCATCGCTGACAACGACGACAAGGCACTTGACGCAGTTATCGCGTCCAAGGAAAAGGGCGTTCTCAACCGCGTTATCAACCTTGAAACAGGCTCTCTCGCCTGCGAGGCAGGTATGAAGATGATGCTCGCACGCTTCTACCACCTCTCCCCCGAGCTTCCCGCGCCCAAGTACGCAGGAAAGACCCCCGTATTCTTCGTTATGGCTGACAAGGCAGGCGGACTTACGGGCAACTACCACGGCACTACCGTTATCGCACAGACCCTGCGCGGTCTGTGGGAGGACTTCCGCGAGAAGGCTGACGGCGCCGAGATGTGGAAGGTCGTTTCCGTCCGTCCCAACGACGTTGAGGACTTCCGCGCAAAGCTTGAAAAATACAACAGCGGTAACTACAAGACCGCAGGCTTTATGCACGAGATCATTATGATGAACTACGGCGGAACCAAGCTTGAGCCTGAGTATCTGCGCGCAGTTTACGACCTCTGCCACGCTTGCGACACTCCCACCATGGTCGACGAGATCCAGACGGGTATGTGGTACGGAAGCGTATTCCTCTTCCGCCGCTACGGTCTTAACCCCGACTTTGCCGTTATCGGTAAGGGCTTCCCCGGTGGCGAATACCCCGCAAGCCGTATCGTGACCACCGCCGAGTACGATAACCTTAACCAGTTCGGCGCACTCGTTACCAACGGTCAGGAGGAGCTTGCCGCTCTCGCATACATCATCACCATCAAGTACGTTCAGGAAAACGCCGAGGAGCTTGACCGCATCTCCGACCTCTTTGAGGACGGACTCAAGGCTCTTTGCGTAAAGTATCCCAAGAAGCTCGTTGCGGCTGACGGACTCGGACTTCTTGCAGCTCTGCACTTCCACACCGTTGAGGAGGCAGCAATATTCACCAAGAAGATGCACACCTATTGCATCGACGCATCCGCACAGCTCTACAAGCCCAACTGCGTGCCCGGCGTTCTCTTCAAGCCACCGGTGATCACCACCGAGGCTACCGCAAACAAGATCCTCTCCGTACTTGATTCCATTCTCGCTGAATAATTTATAATAAGGAAAAAAATATGTACTTTTTAGGTATAGATATCGGTTCTACCGCCGTTAAGGCTGCCGTTCTGCGCGTTGGCGTGGACGGCAAGCCCGATGGCGTGATCGGACGCGGAAGCGCCGATTACCCCACCTACTACCCCGTAGAAAGCGGCGTAGAGCAAAACCCGAGCGATTGGAACAGAGCCACCGTTTCCGCAATCCGCTCCGCAGTTTCCTGCGTTGACGACCACGAAAGACGCAGTATTTCGGGAATCTCCTTCTCCTCGCAGGCAGGAAGCATCTACCCCGCCGACGAGAATAACGTTCCCATGCACGACGCACTGACGTGGATGGACCGCCGCGCCACCAAGGAAGCGGAGGACGTTGCCGCGGCTCTCGGCGCTGATAACATCCGCGACAAGTGCGGCTGGCCCGTCGCCCCCACCGACTGCATATCCAAGCTTTTGTGGCTCTCCCGCAACAAGAGCGAGATCTTTGGCGCGGCAAAGCATTTTTACACCACTCAGGAGTCCGTTACGGGTTACCTTTGCGGTAACTTCGTTACCGACCCCACGGGAATGGTTCTTTCCCGCCTTTACGATTACAAGAAGGGTGAATACATCTCCGAGGCGCTTGAGCTTCTCGGCATAAGTGCCGACAAGCTCCCCACGGTTGCTCCCTGCGGCTCGCTTGCGGGTACGCTTCTGCCCGAGGTCGCAAAGCTTTGCGAGCTTGAGGCGGGCATCCCCGTATACGTCGGCGCACACGACCAGTACTGCGCATCCCTCGGTAGCGGCGTGACCGAAAACGGTCAGCTCCTTATCGCTACGGGTACTGCGTGGGTAATATTCGGCGTTTCGCCCTCTCCCATCAGCAATCCCCCCTATCCCGCACCCTGCACGCACCCCATAAACGGCAGATTTGGCGTTATGAAATCTCTTGCGGGCTGTGGCGGCGCACTCGGCGCATTTGCCGCATCCTGCGGCACGACGCCCGCGGCACTCGACCTTGAAATTGAGATGGAGGGCG
>JAZQXT010000035.1:0-12068 GCA_045633005.1 Eubacteriales bacterium
TCACCCGTCAATATCGGTGAGCCGAGAAATCCTTCTGCACTCTACAAGAGATTCCAACTGCTCCTTGAACGGTCGGGCTGTAAGAAGATCCGCTTCCACGACCTGCGCCACACCTTCGCTACGATGGCGCTCGAAAACGGAATGAACGTGAAGGTGCTGTCCGATATGATAGGACACATCAGCGCGGAGACCACCCTCAACATTTATTCCCACGTGACCGACACCATGCGAACCCAAGCATCGGTCAAAATCGACCGCAAAATAGGCGGTACAGACGCACCGATGCCTGAAGCGAAGGTAGAGCCGAGAATAGAGGAAACGAGCGCGGTTGACGAAAATTTCGAGCCGTGGCAACCCAAATACCGCAAGCCCGGCACGGGATGCGTATATCAGATCAATGACAGCCTGTGGGAAGGAAGCTTCTATCCAAGACTCGCCGATGGCAGCCGAAAGAAATTCAACGTATACGCAAAGACGCGTGAGGAATGTGAGGAAGCACTCGCCAAAATGATTGCCGAGAAGAAATCGGAGATAGCAGCCGAGAAGGCAAAAATGAAAACCGCATAAACGCAACAGAGGGCTGACCGAAGCACGGTCAGCCCTCAAAAAATGCGGTGCAGTAATCAAAGAAAAAGAGCTTTGAGATCGCTCTCAAAGCTCTTTTGGTCGAAGTGGCGGGACTCGAACTCGCGGCCTCCAGTACCCGAAACTGGCGCGCTACCACCTGCGCTACACCTCGATTGGTAAAAAAATGAGTGATTTCTGTAAGTGGTCAAACATGTGGTCAGACCACTTACATCGGGATTGTTATTGAATTAATTATAGCACAAAAGTGCAGTGTTTTCAAGGGGTTTCGGCGGTTTTGTAAATTTTACGTTCGTAATCGGCAATTTGCACCCGAAACTGGCGCGCTACCACCTGCGCTACACCTCGATTTTTGCTTACATTACATTATACCACCGCCGCGGGCTTTTGTCAAGGTCTTGCGCAAAAAAATTCCGTTACTCGTGTGATGCGCGTAAATTTTAGCATTCCTCGGGAAGCTTTCCGACGTCCACCCATTCCTCAAAGCCCGAAAATCTTTCAAGCTCGGGGATGGTCAGCTCTATTGCGCTGTTTGCGCTTCCGCACGCGGGGAACACCGTCTCAAATCGCTTGAGCGACTCGTCAAGGTACACGCTGACGCCGTCATTTATCGCAAACGGACATACGCCGCCCACGCCGTGACCGATCGTCTGCTCGACCTCCTCAAAGGTCAGCATCTTCGCCTTCGCGCCAAAGTGCGCTTTGTATTTTGCGTTGTTTATCTTCGCGTCGCCCGCCATAACGATGAGTATCGCCCTGCCGCCCACCGAAAATGACAGCGTTTTTGCAATTCTGCACGGCTCGCAATGAAGCGCCTCGGCGGCAAGCTCCACCGTCGCGCTTGACACGTCAAATTCAAGCACCCTATCCTCCATACCGTGCGCTCTGAAATATTCTCTTACTCTTTCGATTGACATACCGTTCTCCTTTTTTGCAAATTTTTCAGCCAAGCGCCGCCTCGCAATAAACGGGTATAGCACCAAAGGCAAAAAGCCCTTGGTGCTTATCCCAAATTTATTCAATGTCGATATCAAGCGGCTTGTCGATCTCGTCCGAGACGTATTTGCCGTTTTTCTTGCGCTGGCGGACGCACTCCGTAAGGAGATATTCTATTTGCCCGTTCACCGAGCGAAAATCGTCCTCTGCCCACGCGGCGATCGCATTGTATAGCTTGGCTGAAAGGCGCAACGGCACTTGCTTTTTTTCGTTTTCTCCCATTTTTCGCCTTTCCTTTACTTATTAATACAGACTGCCCGAATTTACTATGGGCTGTGCGTCGCGGTTGCCGCAAAGCACTACGAGAAGATTTGACACCATAGCGGCTTTTCTTTCCTCGTCAAGCTCGACCTTGCCGCCCTCGCTGAGTCGGTCAAGCGCCATTTCGACCATACCGACCGCGCCCTCGACTATCATCTTGCGCGCGTCGATGATGGCGGATGCCTGCTGACGCTGGAGCATAACTGCGGCGATCTCGGTAGCGTACGCAAGGTAGGTGATGCGCGCCTCGATGACCTCGATGCCCGCCTCGTCAACGCGCTCTTGTATCTCGTCGCGTATCCTCTTCGCCACAACGTCGCTCGAACCGCGAAGGCTTCCGTCGTCGGCAACGCCGTCGCCCGTGGTGTCAACGCCGGGGGCTACGTCGTAGGGGTAGAGGCGGACGATGTTGCGAAGTGCGCTGTCGCATTGCAGAGAAAGGAATTCCTTGTAGTTGTCAACGTTGAACACAGCCTTTGCGGTGTCGGCGATGCGCCACGTTACAGCGATTCCTATCTCGATGGGGTTACCGAGGCAGTCGTTTATCTTCTGACGGCTGTTGTTGAGCGTCATAATTTTAAGCGAGAGCTTGTTGGAAACGACCTCTACGGTGTTTGCAGTACCTGCTGCCGTAAGTGTAGATGCGACGGTCTTTACGTCGCCGCTCTGGTTGAGCTTGGTCTTAGCGGCGGGGTTGATGGCAGAGCAGAAGGGATTTACCCAGTAAAATCCGTCGCCCTTGAGCGTGCCGATGTACTTACCGAAAAGGGTGAGGACGAGCGCTTCCTCGGGCTTCAATATCTTGAGTCCGATAAAGGGTATCCAACCGATGAAGAAAGCGAGGATGCCGAAAACTACCACCATTACTGCACCGAGGACGACGTTTTCCGTCTCGATCTGTGTTGCGCCGAAAACAAATGCGGCGATAAAGCATATCTCAAAAAGTAGGGTGAGTATGAGCGCAAGCATACCGCGCTTTTTCGTGGTCAAAATCTTTTCTTTCATAATAAACTCCTTCAAGGTTTTTGTTGATATCAAAATGATATCATAAACAAATCAGCTTGTCAATACCTTTTTTGAAAAAATATTGATATTTTCGGGAAAATGTGATATAATCAAGGTATAAAAGACGATAGAAGGGCAGTTTTATGAAAAAAATATATGCTTTTGCCGCGATATTGCTTATTTTGGCGGCGTTTTGTTTAAATTCCTGCGGCGGCGAAGGTATGCCGATAAGCGCGCCCGAGCACGAGGAGCTTGCGTGCGCGTTCGTTGACGCGCTTTTGAAAAACGACGTTGAAGCCGCCTTGCCGCTTATCGACGAGTCGCATTTCTCGCGCGAGAATTTTGAAACGTTTTTTAAGAACGCAAGGGAGTACGTGGGCGAGTTTTCTTCCTATGAAAATAAAGGCATAACCGACTACACCAACGCGGAGCAAAACGGCAAGCCCACCGAAAACGCGACCTTCCTTTTTGACACGGACGGCGCAGATTTTTACGTCGGTGTTGCGCGTGTTGGCGGTGCGAAAAAAATATGCGGTCTTGCCGTCAATCCGACGCAAACGGGAACTATCGCCTCTATGGGCGGCGCGAACGCGCTTCAATGGCTCGTGCTGATACTCGGAATTGCGACGATAGGCTTTACGGCTTTCGTATTCGTTGACTGCGTGCGCAGGAAATTCAAGTCGAAGGGTATGTGGTGCGCCATTATCCTGCTTGGCGTTTTGAGCATCGGCTTTTCCGCTGGCAAAACGGGCTTTATGCCCGCCGCGGGCTTGGGCTTTATCGTTTTCCCCTCGTCGCTCGTCGCCTATTCCACGGGCGGATACGCGCTCTCGCTCGTCGTTCCCGTGGGTGCTATTGCGTATCTCGTGATGCGCAAAAAGCTTTTGCAAGTGCAAGCGCCAAAGCACCTTGATGAAGATGAGTCTCTTTCCGAGACGCAGGAAGCTCCCAAAAAGGAATATTACGAGTGGGAGGAATAAAAAATCCGACAGGCAAAGCCTGTCGAATTTTTTATCCGAGCCGCAAGGCTCGGTATGGAATCTCACCGCAGGTGAGTATGGAATCCGCCGCTTTGCGGCGGTATGGAATCACGCGAAAGCGTGTATATTCTTATGCTATTAAAAAACAAGGCTGAAACCGAGTTTCAGCCTTGTTTTTCGTTTATGCCTTCTTGTTTTCGTCGATCTTGGCGATAAGCGCGTCCCAATCGGGAGTAGCGAGCATATCGTAGTAGCCCTTGATGAGAGCTACGTCCTCGTCGGCGGTGATGGAGCAATACTTTTCAAGTGCGGCGGCAACGCCGTTTTCCTTTGCAAAGGTGGAGACCTCAACGCCTATCTCGTCCTCGGGCATATCGAAGCGGAGCGCGGCGGCAATGCTAAGACCAATAGCGGCGGGAGTCTTGCCCTGCTCTCTTACTGCGATGTACGCGCCGCCGAGTCTGTCGCCTGCGGAAAGCTTGCGGCGGGTATCTCTGCCTACGCGGAATATGGAGTCCTCAAGCAGAGGATTGTAAAGGCGGGGGATGAGATGCTCTACGAAATCGGCAAGCTCGGACTCGGGAACGCCGTGGCGTGCGGCGAGTGCGGATGCGGACTCGTTAAGTGCGCGGCGCAGGATAGCGTCGATCTTTTCGTCCTCTGCGACCTCGTAAATGAAGCCGTAGCCCTTGAGGTAGCCGAGGTACGCCATGGTGGCGTGTCCCATATTGTGTATGAGAAGCTTGCGCTGGATGTAGAAATCGAAGGGGGAGAAGGGGCGCAGATTGTCGATAACGGGGAAGGGAGCGCCGACGGGGCGGAAGCCAGTAGCATCTGCGGGAAGCTCGCTGTAAAGGTCGGTGCAGACCGCGAGGGGATTTTCGTCAAGGAAGCGCTGGGGTGTGGGGGGAACGGTGATTCCTACCGAAACGCTTACAAAGCCGATGGAGTTTTCAAAATAATCGGCAAGGTCGGCGCTGATGTGGGGCGCAACGAGACCGCGCAGGTAGTCGCCCGAGCCGATGAGATTTTCGCAAATGAGGATGTTGAGGGGGCGCGCGCCTCTGGCGAAGCGTGCGGCGATTCCGCGCGCGAGGTTTTCGGCAACGAAGGGGAGAATGTTTACTCCGAGGGCGGTGGCGAGAATGTCGCACTCTGCGATCTGCTCGACGACTGCGTCGGACTCTCTGCCGTTAACGGCGGTTACGTTTTCTACCCACTCGGGAACGTACTCGCGTCCTTTGGTAACGTAGATTGGGTATCTTCCTGCGGCGGCGATGCCAGCCACAAGGTCAGCGTTAACGTCGATAAAGGTGGTGTGCGCTCCCGAAAGGAAGAAGCGCTTTGCGATAAAGCCTCTGCCGATATTACCGGCTCCGTACATTACAGCTTTCATTTTTTTACTCCTTAATAGCAATCAAAATTGAATAATATATCTGAAAAATCTCGCTTGGCGAGCTTTTCTTTTGAAATAAAGAATTGGCAGTTTCCGCAATCTCCGAGCATTATCTTGTCCTCTTGTCCCTCGGAAACGAGCTGGAAGAGAAGCGTGTCATACTCGTAGTTGAAGTTGTAGTCGCGTGGGTCTTCCTGCGCAAAGGCGGGATAGCCGCCGAGCTTATTCAGGGTTGCGTGAGCGCTCTCATACGCTTCCTCAAAGAGTGCTTCGTGCTCATCTTGGGGAATGCCGTTTTCATCAAGTATTTGAGAAAATACATCGGGGAAACGGTAGTCCATAGGAGATATTCCCTCGCTGACCTTGGTGAAAAAGGGGGTAAAGCTACCAAGTATGGGGAAATCGTCATCCTCGTCCCTCGCGATGGGGGAGGTGGTGAATGCGTCCTCGTTTTTGTCAAACAATACTCGGAAGCAGGAGTTTGACGTAGGCTCTTCGAAATCAAATTCGTCAAGAACGTTTTCCGAGGCGTAAAAGCGAAGCACGCCGCGCGTCGGGAGAAGGGGAGTTTCGGGTAACTCGGACATGAAAAATGCCGCAAGCAATCGCATTTTATTGCCCGATGCATCCGTCGGCGCATCTTCGTTTATCTTGCCGCCGATAATGCTTTTTGAGCTTTGTTTGTAATCGTGCAAAAGTATGTGGAGCGCGGGCGCGGCGGTGGCGCGGTAGAGCGCGTCGAACACCGAGCTGCTTGAGCGAAGGCTGCTTATCGCGGCTTGCAGCTTTTCCTTGCTTTGACCGTTGGAAATTGCTATTGTCGCGTATTTTTGGCAGTTTTCATTGTCTCCGAGCGTTGCATACGAAAGCGCGAGAGTGGTCGCCGCCTGATAGAAATTTCCCTTTATGTCAAGCGCCTTTTTAGCCATCGTGATGGCGTTTTCGTAGTCGCCGCTTTTGAAATAGGTCGATGCCGCGTTCTGATATGCATAGGCGTTTTTGGGGTCAGCCTCGATTGCGGCGCGGCAACAATCCAGCGCGGCGCTAAAGTCGCCCTGACTTATGTAAACGAAGCTGAGGTTTGCGTACGCCCTTGAACAGCGCGGCGATTGAGCTATCAGCTCGCGGTAAGCCTCGATAGCGGAGGAGGAGTCTCCCGCGTCGGTGTGGCAAAGCCCGATAAAGAGAAGCACGGCTTCCCAATCTGCGCGGGCGCGGCATTTCTTTTTCAGCCCTTCAAGAAAGCTGATAGCAAAGGCAAATTGATTTTCGTTATAATATCTTACCGCGCGCAGAAGCTTCCTTCTGTCCGCGGGTGAGGCGGAAAACGCGCCGCGAAGCTCTTCGGAGTAGCTCTGCTCATAAAATGACAGAGAGCGGCGGACCTGCATAGTGGACAGCTTAACGAGGAAAAACACAAGGGACGCTATCGGAAGTCCCGCCTTGACGAGTATCGACGAGGGCGGCTTGTGGTTTACTGCGATCTCCACCACGGCAAAAGCCGCGATGGCAATTATCAACGCGATAGCTGCGATAAAAAGTATTATTTTCTTTTTCTTCATTGCTCTTTTTTCGTAATTCTGAATTTACCGAGGTTGCAGAAGCGGTAGTAGAGGTAAACGGTGGTGGAGTTGAGCGCCCAGCCTGCGGGGTACGCCATGCCGAGCCACATAAGCGTGTTTGAAACGTAGTTTGAAACGATGAAAAGGTATATCTGCCTGAACCCTACGAAGGCGGAGAGCATTATCACCATAGGGATCTTGGTGTGTCCCGCACCGCGCAGGGCGGCGGCGTACACCTGATTTATACAACAGAAAAGATAGAACGGCGTGATGTAACGAAGGAGCATTGCGGCGTTTTCGGCTATTTCGGGAGTCGAATTGAACACGGGCGCGATGCCGTCCGCAAAAAATATTATCGGGATTATCGCCACGATTGATGCGGCGGTCGCCATAAGATAGG
Source organism: Eubacteriales bacterium (assembly GCA_045633005.1). GTDB lineage: Bacteria > Bacillota > Clostridia > Oscillospirales > CAG-272 > CAG-390. The sequence continues at coordinate 7,186 of JAZQXT010000035.1, forward strand.
CGATATTCGTGCCGCGCTTTGCCCTTTTGATATCGCCGTTGCCGAGGTTTTGTCCGACGAAGGTGGTTATCGCAAGTCCCAAGGACTGCGCGGGCAAAAAGAGAAGCTGGTCGATCTTTGAGTAAGACGTCCACGCGCCGAGCGCGACCTTCTGCGGTATGCCGTCAACTCCGCCGATGTAGGACTGCACGAATACGTTGGAAAACGCGGTCAGAGCCATCTGTATTGCGGCGGGTAAGCCGATGGAGAATATCTGACGGAGTATTTTTTTGTCTATTTGTAGTTGTTTGGGGATGAGCTTGACCCAAGTGTCGTTGCGAAGGAGCGTTATTACCGTCAGCACGGCGGACAAGCATTGCGCGATGACGGTGGCGAGCGCTACGCCGTCAACGTCCATACCGAAGCCGAAAACGAACAGCACGTCAAGGATGATGTTCGTAACGGCGGAAACGACGAGAAAATAGAAGGGATGGCGCGAGTCGCCAACGGCGCGAAGTATGCCCGCGCCGATGTTATAGACCATAAGCCCTATAACGCCCGCGAAATATATAATAAGGTAGGTTTTTGCATAAGGGTAAACGCTTCCGTCCTTGCCGAGCATCAGCTCGACCATCAGCGGCGTGAAAAGCACGCCCGCGATCGTGATGAAAACGCCCATAACGAGCGTTATGGCGATCGAGGTATGCGCCGCGCGGCGTACGCCTTCCTCGTTCTTTGCGCCGAAATATTGGGAGATAACTACTCCCGCGCCGCTTGAAAGTCCGAGGAAAAATCCGATCAGAATATTGATAACGGGGGCAACGCTTCCAACGGCGGCGTAGGCATCGTCGATGCCCGTCTGACCGATAACGAAGGTGTCCACCATATTGTAAAGCTGTTGAAAGAGGTTACCTACGAGAATGGGTAGGGTGAATTTTATAAGTTTTTTTACGATACTGCCCTCGGTCATATCGATTTGCGCTTCTTGTGCGCGTGAACGGGGCTTTGTAAGGGTCATAGCGTGGCGTCACCTCTTTTGGATTTTGCGTTACCATACATTATATCACAAAATACAGAAAAAAGCAATAAAAAAGGGGCTATTTGCCCCTTTTTTATTGCTTTTTTTACGCCTTTCCGTTGCAACCGAAAAGAACCATTTTCTTCATAGCTTCTGCCTTGATCTCGGCAACCTTCATATTTCTCATTTCAAGGTAGCCGATCTTCTCGTCAAGTGCGCGGCGTACTGCGCGCTCGCCTGCGAGGCAGAGGTCGGTAAAGATGTTTACCTTTGCGATACCGCCCTTGATGGTGTTGCGGAAATCATCGTCGGAAAGACCGCTTCCGCCGTGAAGCACGAGGGGAGTGTCGATCGTTGCGCGGATCTCTGCAAGTCTGTCAAGGTCAAGGCAGGGCTTCTTGATATATGCGCCGTGAGCAGTTCCGATAGCAACTGCGAGAGCGTCAACGCCCGTAGCCTCAACGAAAGCCTTTGCCTGCTCGGGGGTGGTGTATGCGGACTTTGCGTCGCCGTCGGACTCTGCCGCGCCCTCGTTGTTTCCAACGTGGCCGATCTCGCCCTCAACGGTCGCGCCCTTTGCGTGTGCCATCTCGACCATCTTGCGAGTGAGGGCGATGTTCTCAGCCTCGTCACCTGCGCTACCGTCGAACATAATGGAGGTAAAGCCAAGGTCAAGCGCCTCGATACATCTCTCGACGGTAAGTCCGTGGTCGTAGTGCATAACTACGGGAACGGTTGCGCGCTCTGCGGCGGCGCGGACGGAGGGAGCGATGAGCTTCAGCTCACCGTAGGGAAGAAGAACCTCGGCAGTACCGATGATAACGGGGGAGCGAGTTTCCTCTGCGGCTGCGATAACAGCCTCAAGCATATCGGAGTCGGTGGTGTTGAAAAGACCGACAGCGTAACCGCCCTTCTGGGCAGGGATAAGTACGTCGTTAAGATTTACAAGCATTTTTTATATCTCCTTGAAATTAAATAATATCGTATTCAATGCGGAGCAGCTGAGCAAAATAAGCCAACTCACGGGGAGTTGCGCCGTAAACGAGCGCACTGTGGTGGGTTGCGCCGAGCAGAGAAAGCTCCTCAAGGAACTGCGCGATGGGCTTGCGGGGCTTCATCCAACCGCGAACGCGGCAAGCGGCAAAGCTGGGATCCTCGCCCTCTTTGACTTCTTGCATGGTAACGGGGGAGATGACCATCTTGAAGTCGCCGTTTGTGCGGTAAAGGTTGACAAAGGTAGCCTCGCCCGCCTTGTAGCAACCGTAGGAAACGACGGGATCCTTAGTATCGCCAAAGATGAACTTGATGCCCTTCATACCGGGACGGAACGCGGTAAGGTTGGGGTTGTACTCACCCATATGGCAAAGAAGAAGAGTGTCGTTCTTCCAGTCGGGGCAGAAAATTTCAATAAAGGAGGTTTCGTCATATGCGGAAAGGAGCGCGCCGACCAGGGAAGCGGTGAGCACGTCGCCCTCGCCCGCATAGCCGATACCGCGAGCCATGGACTTGCAAGCTTCCATAAAGGGCATAATTTCAAGTCCCGTGTCAACTGCTATTTCGCGGAAGTTTGCGGTGAAGGCATTGATGCCGTTATCGTTTATCCACTTGCGGACCGCAAGAGAGTTCTTTACGGTGCGGCGGTGGGTTTCCTCGTCAACGGGCTCGATCTCATAATAAGTCTCGCGGTCAAGTGCCATTTCAGCCTCAACTGCAGCCTCGTCAACGCTCTCGATAAGGGCGGCGAACTCGTTCTTCTTGGGGTATACCACCTCAACGCCGAGGCGGGAGCGCATATCGGCGTCGGAAACGAGGAAGTCGCCCATACCGTCAAAGCTTCCGCCGATGCTTGCGGTCTTGCTTCCCGCAAGAGAGGTAGCGGCAACAGCGGCGCGGAGATAGCCTGCGGCGCGGTCGATAACGTCGGAATTGTCAATATGACCCGCGGCGATAGCAAAGGTCTTGCCCTTGGTGTGGAGCATATTGCACATATCCATAACGCCGTGGATACCCTGACAGTAAGCTATCTCGCCCTGATCCTGGGAGGGGCCGAAGTCAAAGGTCTCGGTGGTGTCAAGGACAACGATGGGGAGCTTGGTTGCGCTCAGAGGTCCAATGCTCTCAAGAGAGGGAGAGTATGCGGCGTGCCAGGTTACGATAGCGGAGCATCCTGCCTCTTCAAAGGACTTGATAGCGGCGTCAAACTCGGACTCTATGCGGCAGAAGGGGGAGAGGAAAACCTCAAATCCGCGCTCTTCTATAAGGTCAGCGAGCTTCTTTGCGAATGGCTCAAGACGGGGGCGAGCCTTAGCACCGCTTCCGATATCGTCGTAGAGCTTAATATAAAAAGGAAGGAATCCTATTTTAACCTTATTCATTTTAATTTCTCCTTTAGGTTAGATTTTGATGTCAAAGTAAGCGGCGGCGTTCTTGCAGAATATCTTTTCGATATCCTCGCGGGTAAGACCGAGCTGTATTGCCGCCTCGCGTACAGCCAAAAGCTCCTCGTAAACGAAGGTGGTGATGTTGGGGTCGTCCGACTCCTCCATATGGGAGTCGTTCGAAACGTCACCGTAGATTCCGCGCGGAACTACGTTTACGTAGGTGCCGTTCTTCTCGATACGGAACATACGCATCTTGGTGAAGGGCATATCCGTACCGAACATTACGCGGTCCGTGCCAACAGCCTCAAACATCTTTGCCATTGCGTAGGCGGAGGTGTTTGCGGAGAAATCAAAGTAGAGGTTCTTGGTGTTCTTAAGTATCTCGAAGGCATCTCCGACGTCGGAGGGGATGTATGCTCTGCCGACGTGAGCGATGATGACCTTTGCGTTGGGGTAACGCTCGTCGATCTCCATCATCTGCGCAAGGTTGATGGGGTCGCGCAGACGAAGGTTACGGGGGATGTGGAGAAGCACGATTCCGCCGATCTTGTTCATAAGCTCAAGCTGACGGTGGGTAAGGAAGTCGAAAATGCGGACTTCGCTTGCGGGGATGTAGGAGGGGGAGTTGTTCTGGTAGGGCTTGATTCCCGAAAATCCGTTTATCATAGCCTTGAGAATCTCTTCCTCGTCGGAGTCCCAGTTGGTGCAGTAGAGCGAACGGTGTCCGTACTTGTCGGCGCACTCGCGGATGTACTTGTTAACTACGGGGAGGTTACAGCTGGGTGAGCCCGTAAGAACCTGAGAAACGGTCTTGCCGGGGAATACCTTGGAGTAGGTCTCCTTCATATCCTCGTAGGTAAGGGAGGGGGCAACGATGGAGGTCCAGGTTACACAGCCCTTAAGACCGACCTTGCGCGTGCCGGGCTCCCAAAGATGCATATGTGTGTCGATGAGATGGTCAGGAAGAAAGTCACACAGCTTTTCCTGCCAGACCTTGCGGTCATATTCTGTTACGTCTATTCCGAACATAGCTTAACTCCTTTCAGTCTGCCAGCGCAAAGCGTCGGTAGGCTTGATATTTTTTGCTGTAATACTCCGTCACAGCGGGGGCCGCGGGGACGAAGATGCGGCGGGGCATAGTAGCCGCCTCGGTGAGATCACCGAACGCGCCCGTTCCCGTAGCGGCAAGCATAGCCGCGCCGAGTGCGGGGGCATCGGGCTCTGCCAGACGGTAGAGCTTTCTGTCCGCGAATACGGCGGCAACTATCTCAAGCCACAGACGGCTCTTGGACGCTCCGCCCGAAATAACTATCTCGCTGCCTGCGGGGAAGCCTGCGGCTTCAAACGCCTCAACGAGTGCGCGAGCCTCAAACGCCGCGCCCTCCATAGCCGCAAGTGCGGTGTCGGCGGGGGTCTTGCCCTCGGCTACGCTCATGGGAACACACACGCCGTCCTTGTGGGGAATAGCGGGGTTCGGGGGCAAGTCGGGTCGTAGCCATGTCGTT
>JAZQXT010000036.1:0-17711 GCA_045633005.1 Eubacteriales bacterium
ACACCGTGATGGGCGAAAAGCTGTATTCGGTCAAATTCACTTTGCCCGAAAACAATCGAGCAGATTGCGATTTTATAGTGCTGAAATATTCCCTTGATAAAGAGGGGACGAGCATCAGGTACTCGCCCGCCGTGGATTACGAGGACGGGCGGCTTGCGGACAGCGTTTTTGAAACGGTCGTTATAATAGTCACGGCTGCGATCTCGGCGTTTATGCTGCTTGCGCTGTTCCTTATAAGGACGAACCACTACAAATTCAAATACGGAGTGTATATGTCCTTCGGCGCGGATTTTGAAAAACTGCTCGAAACGGCAGGCTGGGAGCTTTTTGCGATAGCGGTCATCACGTTCTTGCCCGCGGCAATTCTCGGCATCGGAGTTTCTGCCTTAACTATAGCACTTTCGGGCGGTACGATCTCGCTTGAATGGAGCAGAATACCGCTTGCCATGCTTTGGACATTTATTGTTGTTTTGGTTGCGGTGTTGCCATCTGTGAAAATACTGTCCGTAAAGGCGCCCGTTAATCTTTTAAAGGCGGAGGATAACTCAAATCTCGTTTCTTCACCGAGACGCTCCAAACGTATGTTTGGCAAAAAATACCCATTCCATTACGAGTTTTTGAGCTTTTTGAGATTCAGACGGTACTATATAAATCTTCTCGCCTCGGCGGTCGCGTTCAGCACGTTTTTTCTTCTTGGCAACTTCCTTTCGGATATGATGATCAAGAGCGCAAACGCCCCTGCACCCGCTTATACAATATCTGCGGGAGAGGGCGGACTTGACGCTTACGATATCGAGGAATTAGGCGCAACGCAAGGTATAGACTACGTTCTTTGGGAAAACTCCGTCAGCGCGATAGGCATCGGCGCGCACGCCGTGATAAGCCGCGATCAAGCCGCGGATAACTATTCAAACACCGTGCCTGCGGCGTATGACGAGTCTCTTCGAGCGGATAACAATTTTAAGTTCCTTTCTCTTGATGAGTTTATGATAAGCACCGCAGAGAAAAACGGACTTTGGAGCGTGGAGGGCGATCCTCGTTCCGCGCTGAACGAGCCGAATACCGTTATAGTCAGCGAGTATGTCAACAATTCAAGGGACCTTGACTTCAAGGTTGGCGATAAGATAATTATTGCTGTTTTTGCGGAACAATCGGGAAGTATAGATACCTCGCGCAACGATAAAAAATACATACTCACCCAACAGCTTGAAGCGTATGATTTTGCATACCTTGAGCTTACCGTCGGCGCAGTCGTGGACTTTGGCGACACGGACGGCGAGTATACTATAGGAATGTCCCCCGCGATGTTTTCGGATATCACGGGAAAGAGTCTCGGCGTATCGGAAGTGCAAATATATCTTGAGCCCGACCTTTCCCCCGCTGAAAAGCAAACCGCGTACGCGGCGGTACGCCGCATGGCGTCGATCTGCGAGGGAAGAGTCAGCGACACCTATTCCGACCTTTACAAGGCGGTTGACGAAAGGTGCGGATATCAGAATGCTCTTCGAACCTGCGCCGTGGCGATCATGCTTACCGCACCGCTTATTTGGTTCTTCTCACAGTCCGCCTTCGGTAAAAAGCGCCGCAAGGAAAATATGATGCTCTCTGCATTTGGTGCAGACCGCGCGGCAATGAAAAAGCAGTATCTTGCGTCGGGCGTAATGCTTGCCATCCCCGCTTGTGTGCTTGCTACTGCGCTGTCCACGCTCGTTTGCTATCTTGTTTTCGTGCTTTTCAACGAGAAGCTTGCCGCTATCGGCGTAATTTCGGGCGTTCGCTTCAACTTTGCAATATCACCACTCGCATACGCCGTTTGCGCTATTCTTAACGCCGTTTGCGCCGTGGTTGCCACCTATTTGCCGTTTCGTAAATATTGCCGCGAGCTCGACGAGGCTGAAAAAAGATCAAGAACGGAGTGAAAGATATGGAAGAAAGAAGAATAATACTTGAAACCGAGGATATCATCAAGCAATACAAGCAATACGATACCGTCGTTACGGCGGTGAATCGCGCCACCTTCCGTGTTTTCGACGGAGAATTCGTTGCCATTATAGGAGCGTCGGGATCGGGAAAATCCACGCTCTTGCACATTTGCGCAGGACTTGATCGCCCCAATCACGGCAAGGTCATAGTCAGAGGTAACAACCTTTCGACGATGTCTGCCGACGAGCTCAGCCGCTTCCGCGGAAATTTTCTCGGAATGGTCTTTCAAAACCACAACCTCATTCCGCAGTTTACCGCACTTGAAAACATACTCGTGCCGACGCTTATGTGCAATAAACCCGATCTCAGCTACGAGCAACACCTCAAAAAGCTCGTTACGACCCTCGGAATAGCAGACCGCCTGCACCATCTGCCGAGCGAGCTTTCGGGCGGACAGCAACAGAGAGTTGCCATAGCGCGTGCGCTGATAAACCGCCCGCAGGTCGTTTTTGCCGACGAGCCTACGGGAAACCTTGACCGCAAGAACGCCGACGAGGTGCTTGAACTGCTTATTCAGACGAAGGATCTTCTCGGGCAAACGCTCGTCATGGTCACGCACGATATGTCTATCGCCGAGCGCGCTGACAGAATATTCGTTATGGAAAACGGAAATATAGAGCCGTACAGACGCTAAAGAAGACCGAGTTGGGTTCACCCAACTCGGTCTTCTTTTGTCGGAAGCACCGTGTTCTTGATCCACGAAATAAGCTCTTTGTCTACCGCCCCCGTGATTATTGATAAAAGGACAAATATTGCTATAATAGCTATTGATTGCACCGCTATTGAAAGCCATGCGGGGAGTGAGTCTAAAGAGATGGAGCGGAACAAAAAAACGCAAATTCGTGACGAAGCAATAATGCAGATAAGCGGCGTAAGTGCCCATCGAAGCGGTTTGAACGGCATGTTTGCTTTCGAAATAAGCCTTGCCGCGCTGAGTGAAAAATTGATAAGCTCGCTGATATAAAGCACGGCGATATAGCCGTAAACGCCAAAGCGCGGCACGAGCGTGTACACGAGTATTACCGAAAGCGCCGCGTCTGCGATATTTACCTTCATAGTGAACACCTGATCGCCAAGCCCCTTCAGCATCGAGTCTGTGACCGTGTCAAGATACATAATAGGTAAAAGCGGCGCGATGGCTAAAATGTATTCAGCCGCCCTTGCGTTGCCGTAAAGCCGTAGTCCGAACGATGATGAGCAGACAGCCATTATCCCCGCCGTCGCAAGCCCGAAAAGTATGGTCAGCCGCCAGCTTCTAGTGGCTATATACGATATTCTTTTTTCGTGGGAATGCGAGGCTGCGCCTGCGATCTCGGGCACGAGCAGTCCCGTGAAGGAATTGATAAACGCATACGGAAACATCACGAGCGGCAGCACCATCGCACTCACGATTCCGTATTCCGCAAGCGCCTCGGAGCGCGTTGCTCCGAAGGCGATAAGACCTGCGGGGATCAGAATGTGCTCAAGCGTTGTCAAGCCTGAGCGGACGTAGGTGCTAAGCGCGACGGGGAGTGCTATTCCGAAAAGACGGCGCGTCAGCCGCCGCCCGTCTACGCTTGAAACGGCGTCGCGCGTAAGCTTTCTGCGGTCGAAAAAATAAAGCACAAATGAAACGGCACACGACAGCACCTCTGCGAGCGCACCGCCGAGAACTATAGCGGCGCAGGCGTATTGTGCGCCGCGCGGCAAAAGGTGCGTAAGCAACGTTGCCGTGGCGTATATCTTCACCGCTTGCTCGACGAGAGCGACGCCCGCGCTTTTCCACGCGCGGCGTACGGCGGAGAAATAGCCGTTAAGCGCTGAGCAGACAGATATTGCGGGTAGGGAGATGGCGAAAAGCCGTAGTGCGAGAACTACCCGTTCTTCCTTTAACCAAAAGATCGCAAGTGGCTTTGATAGCGCGAGCAATGATACCGACGCACCGAGACCGAAGGTCAATGCGTACCCGAGCGCCCGCCGCATTGCCGCCCTTATCTCGCCGCCGCGCCCGTCGGCTTCCGCTACGCATCGCGTGGTGGCAAGATTTATTCCCGACAGCGCAAGCGTCACGGCAAATCCCCAAACGTTTGCCGCCAGCGCGTAAAGTCCCATTCCCTCCGCGCCAACGCGGTTTGAAATGTAAACGTTGAAATATACGCCTACGGCGCGCACCGCTATCGCCGAAAGGCAAAGCAATAGGGAATTGTAGAGTATGCTTTTCGCGCGTCCGCGCGGCTCTTCTCTTGTGTTTTTCATATTTTTCACCTCACGTCAATGCTAAATCATATTCGGCGAAGGGCGTATAAATGCGAAAAAGGGGGGATTAAAAGAGCGTTGCCTTTTAGGCGGAGCAAAATATGCGTGAATTCGCATTAAAAAATATTAAAATACATAAAATTGCTATTGAAAAAATAATATTATTATGTTAAAATATATATTATCACGACTTATGTTTGGGCGGTTGTAATTATGGAAAATATTAAACAATTGATATCGACGGCAAAAGAATGGTTTGACAAGTATTTTTTGGCAGTCGTTGCCGAAATGAAGCTTACCGACGTTTTGGACATTCTTATTCTCACGATGATGCTTTTCTTTCTCTATCGCTTTATCAGGGAAAGACGCGCGGGCAGACTCGCAAGGGGACTTATCTTCGTTGCGGGCGTTTTGGTGTTCAGCATAGTTCTGAATATGCGTGCAATGCAGTTCATACTTGAAAACTTTTATCAGGTCGGTATGATAGCCATTATCGTCATATTCCAGTCGGACTTGCGTGCGGCGCTTGAGCGATTTGGCTCAACTCCCATAAAGAATCTGAAAAACAGCTTTTCGCCGAGCGATTACAAGGCTATCGTTGAGATGGCGGACGTTATCAGCGAGGCGGCGGATTCTCTCGCAAGAACGCAGACGGGTGCGCTTATCGTTATCGAGCGTTCGACTAAGCTTGGCGAGTATCTCGGTCAGGGAGTTCTTCTCAACGCCGAAATGTCAGCTCCGCTTATTCGAAACATATTCTTTAACAAAGCCCCCATGCACGACGGAGCGCTTATCGTAAGAAATCGCAGAATATACGCCGCCGGCTGTTATCTGCCGCTCTCAAAGACCGATCTTAACAAGGATCTCGGCACTCGTCACCGCGCCGCTCTCGGCGTTTCCGAGGTGAGTGACGCTATCGTCATCGTCGTTTCGGAGGAAACGGGAACGATATCGATCGCAGTAGGCGGTGACCTTACCAGAAATTACAATTACAGCTCGCTTAAGCAAGCTCTGCTCAAGTATCTCGTCCCCGTTGAAAACGCCGCAGGAAAGCGTCGTCTTTTCGGCGCAAAGGGCACGACGAACGACAAAAAGTGAAAGGGGGTAAATAGCGATGAATAATTCAAGTCCGAACTATTTTGAGGACGGTACTGCCAAAAAGAGAAGACCTTTTCTGATTTTCCCGTGGCTTATCTGCCTTATTACCGCCTTTGGCATCTGGCTTTACGTTATGAACGTAAACTCCGACGTTTACGAAAAGACCTTTACCCTTATTGATATAGCCGTAGAGGGCGCAGAGGATATGGAGAGTCTTTCCAATCTTTCCGTCGTCGAGGTTGAGGGCGGAAAGCTCAGTGTTACCGTTACGGGTCTGCGCTCGGATATTGCCGAGCTTACAGCCGAGGATTTTATGGCGTATATCGACATAAGCACTCTCGACACCGCAGGAAAGCACGCTTGCGAGGTCAAGCTGAAAACTCCCGCGACCGTGTCGGTTACCGCTAAAGAGCCGTCGTCGATCTCCGTTTCGGTGGATTCGGTAAAAACGGTAGAGGTTCCCGTAGTTGTTGAGAAATCCTCGTATTCCATGAGCTCCGAGTATTACCTCGGCGAGATAACCACCGATATAAGCTCCGTAAACGTAACGGGACCCGGTACTATAGTTGACCGCATCGTTGCCGCGCGTGCCGAGATCGGTCTTGGCGCACAGCTTATTCAGACGAGCCTTACGCAAAGGCTTGAGCTTGCCCTCGTTGGCAAGGATGGCAAGGTGGTGGACAGTCCCTACGTTTCCGTTGATAAAACGAGCGTCACCGTAAACATTCCCGTTTTCACGGATGCGACCGTTCCGCTTAAATACCGCTTTGCCGAGGGGTATGATTCGAGCCTCGTTGATAAGGTCGATATTTCCGTTTCTTCCGTCGTTATAACGGGAGATCCTCAGGCGGTGTCAAGGATATCCGAAATAGTCGTTTTGGTCATCGACGATACCGTTGCCGCGGAAAATCTTGTAAACGTGTCCGACCTTCTGCCCGACGGCGTTACGGTGAAGGACGGCTGTACCACGGCTATGATAAAGGTAACGTTCAAGCCCGCCTCTGCCGAGGGCGGTATGGACGTGCCTGCCGACGAGCCGAGCGTTCCCGTCACCCCCGAGGACACCGAGAATGCCTGATATCAGAAGATTTCTTACGGGGAGCATCACGCTCCCCTTTGAAGCCGATAGCGGCGAGGCTCTTGCGGCGGCACGCCGCATGGCAAAGCGTGCGGGACTTCCGCACGCGGACGGCGAATACGCGATATACCGCCGCTCCGTGGATGCCCGCCGCCGCGACGAGATAAAATTCGTATATACGGTTCTTATTTCTTTTCCCGCCCCGATATGCTACGATAGCACTTCTCTTGAAAAGGCGGGACTTCGCGCCCTTACGGGTGACGAAATAGAGATAAGCTACGGCACTGCCGTGGCTGGCGGCAGACCCGTGGTGGTCGGAAGCGGTCCTGCGGGAATGTTTTGCGCCCTTATGCTTGCGGAAAACGGCTACCGTCCGCTCCTTATCGAGCGCGGAGCGCCGCTTGAGGAGCGCGTGCGCACGGTCGGAGATTTCTTTTCGGGCGGTGCGCTTGATACCGAAACTAACGTAATGTTCGGCGCGGGCGGCGCGGGTACGTTTTCGGACGGAAAGCTCGTCACGCGCGTCAACGACCCGTATACGCTCTACGTTCTTCGCCGACTCGTTGAGTTTGGAGCGCCAAAGGAGATACTTTGGCAGGCAAAGCCGCACGTCGGTACGGACCTTCTTCGCGGCGTTGTCTCCCGCCTTCTCGCTCGCATAAGCGAGTGTGGCGGCGAGGTCGTGTACCGTTGCCGTCTTGACTCAATAACACAGAGCGGCAACGAGGTAAGGCTTTCTACCTCGAACGGAGAAATAAAATGCGGCGCGGTCGTGCTTGCCATAGGTCATAGCGCGAGGGACACTTATACGTCCTTGCTTCGCGGCGGATTTGCGCTTGAACCGAAGCCCTTTTCCGTCGGCGCGCGTATAGAGCACAAGGCGGACGATATAGACACCGCTCTGTACGGGAAATTTGCGGGTGACAGCCGACTTGGCAGAGCGGAATACGCGCTTTCCGACACCAAAAGCGATAGGGGTGTTTATACCTTCTGTATGTGTCCGGGCGGCGAGGTCATTGCGGCAGCAAGTGAGGCTGGAGGCGTCGTTGTAAACGGTATGAGCAACCACGCAAGGCGCGGTGAAAATTCAAACAGCGCAGTTCTTGCAAGCGTTTTTCCCGCCGATTACGGCGCAAGCGTCGAGGGCGCGATAGAATATCAAAGAAAAATAGAACGTGCGGCATTTGCCGCGGCGGGCGGTAATTTTTCCGCACCCGTCGAAACGGTGGGCGATTTTCTTGCTGGTGCAAGTGCTAATTTATCGTCACCAAGCCGCATATTGCCCTCATACACGAGGGGCACTACGGCGGTGTGCGATCTTCGCCGTATATTGCCCGCGCCCATCTGTGAGGAGATGGCTCGCGGTATTAAAATTTTCGGAAAACGTATAAGTGGCTTTGACGCGCCCGATGCGCTCCTTACGGGAGTTGAAACGAGGACGTCATCGCCCGTCAGAATACTTAGGGACGGCGCGCGCACCGCTTGCGGCGCTGATCTCGTCTACCCGTGCGGAGAGGGCGCGGGCTACGCGGGTGGCATAACGAGTGCCGCGCTTGACGGCATCAAGACCGCCTTGGCTATAATGGCAAGGTTTGCCCCCGATAAAAAATAAATTTTTAAGAGTGTTTTTATGTCTACTGTAATCGAAAAAAAGAGGCACAAAAAAATATGGAGTGTAAAGCCGCAAAGCGCAAACGACGAGCTTGTGGGTAGTGTTTCTCGCTCCTTCGGCGTTTCGAAGGAGTGCGCCGCTCTCGTTTGTCAGCGTGCAAAGAATGATGCGGATGCCGTTACGGCGTTCTTGAAAAAGGATCGCGCCTCTTGGCGCGACCCGTTCATTCTTGCCGATATGCACGCGGCTGTCGAGCGCATAACGAGGGCGCTTGATGCGGGTGAGATAATCGCCATTTACGGCGACTACGATGCCGACGGAGTTACGTCTACGTCGCTTTTGTACCTTTATCTTGCCTCGCGCGGCGCTCACGTCGGATACTATATCCCCAAGCGCAGCGACGAGGGCTACGGCATGAGCAAGGAGGGCGTTGATAAGCTCGCCGCGAAGGGTGTTACCCTTATCGTTACCGTCGATACGGGCGTTACCGCCGTGTCGGAGGTCGAATATTGCCGCACGCTTGGCATCGACGTTGTAGTCACCGACCACCACGAATGTCTTGCGGAGCTTCCGAAAGCCGTTGCCGTGGTTGACCCCCACCGCCCCGATTGTCCATATCCCTTCAAGGAAATGGCAGGTGTCGGCGTGGCGCTGAAGCTCGTTTGTGCGCTTGAAACAGATATGGCGCAAAGAAACGGAGAAGACGTTTCCTTGGCAGTTGACGACGTGTTGCTTAATTACGCCGACCTTGCCGCCATCGGAACGGTAGCGGACGTTATGCCCCTCGTCGATGAAAACAGATTCATCGTTTCGGAGGGAATAAAGCTTATCGAGGCGCGTCACCGCCTCGGCGTAAGCGCACTCGTTGACGCCGCAAGCGGCGCAAAGGAGGGCAAGGAAGCGCGAAGCATAGACGCGACCTTTATCGGTTTTGGCATAGCGCCGAGGATAAACGCCGCGGGGAGAATGGAAAACGCCTCCATCGCCGTAGAGCTTTTGCTTGCCGACGATGAGGAAACGGCACAGGCGGTGGCAGAGTATCTTTGTGAGATAAACCGCACGCGCCAAAGCGTTGAAAATACGATAATCGAGGAAGCACTTGAAAGGATCTACGACGAGCACGATCTCCGTCGCGACAAGGTGATAGTCCTTGCCGATGACGGCTGGAATCACGGCGTTATCGGTATAGTTGCTTCAAGGCTCGTTGAAAAATTCTCAATGCCGACTATACTCGTTACCTTTGACGGCGTGGACCCCCTCGCCGCCCCATCGCCCCACGACGTGGGCAGAGGCTCGGGCAGAAGCATAAAGGGGCTCAATCTCGTTGATGCACTTACTGCTTGCTCGGATTGCCTTGTGAAATACGGCGGACACGAGCTTGCCGCGGGTCTTTCCATTGAAAGACGCGCACTTCCCGAATTCCGCCGCAGGATAAACGAATATGCAAACGAGGTCTTTTCCGACGGCGAGACGGAGATCGTTATCGAAGCCGACGGAGTGATAACTGCAGAAGCAATGACCTTGCCGCTTGCCGAGGAGCTTTGCCGCGTTGTTGAGCCTTGCGGAGCGGGCAACCCCTCGCCGCTTTTCGTGCTTGAAGGCGCAACCGTTACGTCGGTAAGAGGCGTGGGCGGCGGAAAGCATTGCAGAATGACTATCGAGGCTGACGGAAGACATTTTACCGCGATGTATTTTAATATCAGCCCCGCAGAGCTTGCCTGCGACAGCGGAGACAGCGTTGATCTGCTTTTCGGCATAGGCGTCAACCGCTATATGGGCAAAAAGGAGCTTCAGCTCATCGTCGAGGACGTTCGCCCGTCCGCCATTGCCACCGCAAGACGCGAGAGTGAAAGAAAGGTACTTAACGATATACTGTCGGGCGGTAAGTTTTTCGCATCCGACGGCTATCTGCCTACAAGGCGCGATCTTGTAAATCTTTACGGCATTATCTGCGAGCTTGCCGTGGACGGAAGCGCAACGCTTACGGATAAATACGCGCTCTATCTGCTTTGCACGAAGCTCCCCGAGCGCGAGCGCGTAGGCTATATAAAATACAGACTTATGGTTGAAATATTTGCCGCCACGGGAATATTCAAGGTTCGCAAGAGCGATTGCGAGGACGGCGTTACGTCGTTTGAGACCGTGGTGCATAAGACAAAAATAGACATTGAAAGCTCAGAGCTTTTCACGCGCCTCAAGGCACAGTGCGTTGAGCGCGTAAAGGAGGATATATGAACAACGTTTCAGGCAATATCACGCAAAGCGTAGGCACGGAAAGGCTGCTTGGAATACTCAAGGGAACGGGTAAAAATTACAATCTTGAAAAGATACTTCGCGCATATTGCTACGCCAACGCTATGCACGAGGGGCAGTTCCGCGACAGCGGCGAGCCGTATATCTCGCACCCTCTCGCAGTAGCGGAGATAGTGGCGGGTCTTGAGCTTGACACCGATTCCATCTGTGCCGCACTCCTTCACGACACAGTTGAGGATTGCTCGGATAAGACCAATCTCGGAGAAATAGAAAAGCTCTTTGGTCCTACCGTCGCAATGCTCGTTGACGGACTTACCAAGATAGTTGTCCTTGCCGTCGAGGACAAGGAGGAGGCGCATATCGAGAACCTTCGCAAGATGCTTCTTGCGATGTCAAAGGATATCCGCGTTATCTTTATAAAGCTCTGTGATAGGCTTCACAACATGCGTACGCTCAGCGCAAAGCCCGAGCATAAGCAAAGGATAACTGCGCTTGAAACGATGCAGGTCTACGCGCCGCTTGCGCACCGCCTCGGTATGCAGCGCGTCAAGCAGGAGCTTGAAAATCTCGGACTTTTCTACATCGACCCCATAGGCTACGAGGAAGTCCGCTCCGACGTGGACAGGAAATACGGTCAGAATCAGGATTTCATCGAAAACATAAGAACGATAGTCGATGGAAAAATGCGCGAATATAATATCGACTTCACGCTTGAGGGAAGAATAAAGACCGTTTACAGCATCTACAAAAAGATGTATAGTCAAAACAAGAATTTTGACGAGATATACGATTTCTATGCGCTCCGTATCATAGTAGAAACGGAGATAGAGTGCTATACCGCGCTTGGCGTTATACACGAGATGTTCCACTCGATACCGGGTAGATTCAAGGACTACATCTCAACTCCGAAGCCCAATATGTACCGCTCACTCCATACTACCGTTATCGGACGCGACGGTATACCCTTTGAGGTGCAGATAAGAACGCGCGAGATGCATCAGGTCGCGGAATACGGCGTTGCGGCGCATTGGAAATACAAGAGCGGCGAAAAGTCAAGCGTCAATATAGACGAAAAGCTTGAGTGGATAGCAAGGCTCATCGAAACGGAGGATGATACGCGCGACCCCGACGAGTTTATGCAGGCGCTAAAGACCGACGTTTTCCACGACGAGACCTACGTTTTTACGCCCAAGGGCGACGTTATCGCCCTTCCTTACGGTTCCACCGTTATCGACTTTGCATACTCCATTCACTCCGCCGTCGGAAACAAGATGGTCGGCGCAAAGATAAACGGTATGATAGTTCCCATCGACCGAGTTCCGCAGAACGGCGAGATCGTTGAAATACTCACCTCTGCCGCGTCAAAGGGACCGAGCCGCGATTGGCTCAACATCGTAAAGACCAGCGAGGCGAGAACGAAGATACGCGGCTGGTTCAAAAAGGAAAAGCGTGCGGACAACATCGTTATGGGCCGTCAGCTTCTTGAAGCGGAATTCAAGAAATTCGGCAGAAGCTTTACCGACGCGCAGTTTGCCGAGGTATGCTCGGCAGTAGGACAGCGAGTCGGATTTATGAGCAACGACGATATGTTCAACACCCTCGGCTACGGCGGAATGCCCGTTTCCAAGCTCGTTCCCAAGCTCAGGGACGAGTTTGACCGAGTTGTAAAGCCCGACGAAGTACCCGCCGCTCCTATGGAGGCGGAGCAGGTTCACGTCGCCAAGAAGCCTAAAAACGTCAAGACCAATAGCGGCGTTATCGTGGACGGTGAGGTCGGCTGCAGCGTTAAGTTCGCTAAATGCTGTAACCCACTGCCTGGTGATGATATCATAGGATTTATCACCAAGGGCTACGGAATTTCCGTCCATAAGCGCGATTGTCCCAACGTTGCGCAGGGGCTTTCCTCGCCCGAAACGGCTGACAGATGGATAAACGTCGAGTGGGAAAGAGCCGACGTTGCAGGCTCTGCGGGCGTATACGAGGCGCTCGTTCAGATAATAGCCTACAACACCATAACGCTTATAGCCGATATCACGCAAGCACTTGCCGATATGAAGGTTTCGATACTTCAGATAAATTCACAAAAGCGCACGGACGAGACTATAGCTATCAGCCTTAAGATAGCGTGTAAGAACATCAGCCATTACAATTCGATAGTATCGCGTCTGCGCTCGCTCAAGGATATAATAAGCGTAACGAGAGGATTTTCATAAATGACGGCGGTAATACAAAGAGTGGCGGAAGCGGCAGTAGCCGTGGACGGCAAGACGGTGGGAAGCTGCGGACGCGGACTCCTTATCCTTCTCGGCGTTGCCGAGGGGGACACCGAGGAGGATGCACTCCTTCTGGCGAATAAAATAGCAAAGCTGAGAATATTTTCAGATGAGGCGGGTAAAATGAATTTGTCCGTTTCCGACGTCGGCGGCGGAGCGCTCGTTATATCCAACTTCACGTTGCTTGCAAATTATAAGCACGGCAACCGCCCCGACTATCTCGGCGCGGCAAAGCCCGATGCGGCAAATGCCCTCTACGAGCATTTCGTAGCTCTGCTTTCAAAGACCGTAGGACGTGTTGAAAAGGGCGTCTTCGGCGCGGATATGAAGGTCTCGCTCGTCAACGACGGGCCCGTAACCCTCGTTTTGCAGAGCGAGGTTCTGAAAAAAACAGGAAAGGCATAAAATTATGATATTACATATCGACGGCGATATAAACAGATACTATGTTCAAACGCTGAGTATGATATTTTTTCCGGGCGCAACGTTTGCGCCCGACGAGGAGCCCGGTGAGGACGTTCCCGAACTCTATCTTACGCTTAAAAGATCGGAGAGCGGATACGTCGCTACCACGAGAGCAACGCTTAACGGCAAGAGCGCCGAGGCGGAGCGTGAATGTGAGCTGAGGGATGATCTCAGCGACGAGAGATGCCGCAAGGTGGCGGTAGGCGCGTCGGTGACCACCGCGCTCGGCGAACTGCTTGAATACCGCTCGTCGTGGGGAATACTCACGGGTGTGCGGCCCACGAAGGTCGCAACGGAGATGCTCCTTCACGGCATCAGCAAGACCAAAACCAAGCGCCTCTTGGTTCAGGACTATCTCGTTTCCGCAAAGAAAGCCGCGCTCGCAACCGAGATCGCGCTGAACGAGCAAAGGATAATAGGCACGCCTGAAACGAGGGATTGCAGTATTTACGTTTCAATACCGTTTTGCCCCTCGCGTTGCGCGTATTGCTCCTTCGTTTCCTACACGTCAAAAAAGCTTTTGTCACTTATACCCGAGTACGTCGCACGCCTTGCCGTCGAGGTCAAGGAGGCTATTGCCGCCGCTGACAGATGCGGACTTCGCATAAAGACGGTCTATATCGGAGGCGGTACGCCCTCGATACTTGAGCCAGAGCTGCTTGAGGTGCTTATGTCCTCGCTTGCCGAGGCGCTTGGGGACAGAGATATAGAGGAATTTACCTTCGAGGCGGGCAGACCCGATACCATAACGGCAGAAAAGCTTGCTATCGCTAAAAAATACGGTGCAAACAGAATAAGCGTCAATCCCCAAACGCTGTCGGCGGAGGTGCTTTCGGGCATCGGTCGCTCACATACGGTGGAGGATTTTTACCGCGCGTACTCAACGGCACGCGAGGTTGGCATAGAATGCATAAACACCGACCTTATCGCGGGACTTCCCGGGGACACCTTTACGCGCTTTGCCGAGTCTATGGACGGCATACTTGCTCTTCGCCCCGAAAACATTACGGTACATACCTTCTGCGTCAAAAAATCTGCAACGTGGCGGCACTCGGCGGGCATCTATTCGATCCGCGGCGGCGACGCGGGAAAGTGTGTGGATTACTCGCAGATAAAGGCACAGCAGGCTCTGTATAAGCCCTATTACCTTTACAGACAAAAGAATACCGTTGGAAACTACGAAAACGTAGGCTTCGCTCTTGATGGCAAGGAGGGAAGATACAACATCTATATGATGGAGGAGGTGCATTCCATCATTGCCGTGGGCGCGGGAGCGGTGTCGAAATTCGTCTGCCTGAAGTCCCCAACTACGGGCAAGCCCACGATAAAGCGCCAATTTAACGCTAAATACCCATACGAATACTTGAAAGCCGAGTCCATGCCCGCG
The DNA here is from genome assembly GCA_045633005.1 of Eubacteriales bacterium. Classification (GTDB taxonomy): domain Bacteria; phylum Bacillota; class Clostridia; order Oscillospirales; family CAG-272; genus CAG-390. Next base: position 14,385 of record JAZQXT010000036.1, read on the forward strand.
CTTATTTCCTCAATGGAGGCGTTTTGCGAGGAGTTTTTGGATAACTAAACGGCTTTTGTGAGGTGATCAAATGCTAAAACAAAAGAAAATACTGACCGAGGATGAGGCAAAGCGGTGCGTCAACGAATGCGATATCGACTTTGACCGCCGCCTTAGCGAGCTTTCTGAACATGTTGCAAGGCTTGGCGACAGTATAAAGCTTATCGCGCTTTCGGGTCCCACCTGTTCGGGAAAGACCACCGCCGCTGCAAAGCTTTCCGAAACGCTTTCTGCGCACGGCAGGCGCGTCCACATCGTGTCTATAGATGATTTTTATATAGACCGCGACGTGCTTCTTGCACGCGCGAAGGACGGTAGGGTGGATTTTGATTCCCCCGACACCATAAATATGGACGCGCTTGCGCTCACCGTCAAGGAGATATTTGACGATAGCGACGATATCGTGGAGCTTCCCGTGTACGACTTCAAGCTCGGCAAGCAAAGCGGCATGCGCACTCTGCGCGTTGACGACAGCGACGTGTTCATTTTCGAGGGAATTCAGGCGGTATATCCGAATTTTATCGACCTCATAAAGGATTACGGCAGTACCTCTATCTTCATCTGCGTGCTTGAGGGCATCGACCTTGAGGGGACGGTATTTGAGCCTAACGAGATACGCCTGATGCGCAGAATAGTCAGGGATTATTACAAGCGCGGTACTGATGCCGAGAAGACGTTTGTGCTTTGGGAGACCGTGCGCGAAAACGAAGATAAATACATCTTCCCATCAGCGAGTGGTGCGGCGTATACGATAAGCTCCACAATGCCGTACGAGGTAGGAATGCTAAAGCCGTATCTTGAAAAAATACTTGGTGAGATGGATGAAAACGATAAAAACAGCCACAAGGCAAAAGCAATACTTGAAAAAATAAAGGACGTGTCGCCCATATCGAATAAATGGCTTTCCGAAAATTCGATATACCACGAATTTTTGCTCGTCTGAATGAATGAACGGTAGCTCTAAAAAGGTTTGCGCTCCCCCGAAAAAAGCTTTTTTCGGGGGCGTGCTCATCCTTTCCGCATCAACGTTTATATGTAAGGTCATCGGTCTGTTTTTTAAAATACCGATGCTTGAATACGTCGGCATCGACGGAATGGCGTATTTTTCTGCGGCGTACAACGTGTATCTCTTGCTTAATACGCTATCTATCGCGGGACTTCCCGTTGCTATATCAATACTCGTCTCGGAGCGCAGGGCGCGCGGTGACGGCGCGGGCGTGCGGCGAGTGTTTTACATATCCCTTGCCCTTTGTACCGCGATAGGCATCGCGGGCGCTTCGGCGCTTTGGCTTTTTGCGGGGCGGTATTCAAACGCCGTCGGAATGTCGGGTGCGCAATATTCCGTTATGGCGATAGCGCCGACAATGCTTTTTATCTGCATTATCGGTGCTATTCGTGGCTATTTCCAAGGGCACGAAATGATGGAGCCGACAGCCACCTCACAGCTTATAGAGTCGCTTGGAAAGCTTTTTCTGGGCGTTGGCTTTGCGGTGTTCGCGCTATCGTCGGGCAAAGGCGCGGCGGAGGTTGCCGCGGCGGCGGTGCTTGGGCTTTCCGTCGGAATGCTCCTCTCGCTCCTATATCTTCTTTGCCGACTGTTTTTCTTCGCTCGGAAAAGCTCCGCTTTGAGCCGTGCGCCGAGCGCGGAGAGGGGAAGCGCGGTATTGCGCAGACTCCTTGTTATCGCGTTTCCGATAACGCTTGCGGCGTCGGTCACGGGAATAACGAGCCTTACGGATACGGCGCTCATCACCAACCGCCTTATAGATGCGGGCTACGCCGATTCCGTGGCGCGAATGATGTACAGCAGTTATTCAAACCTTGCCGTACCGCTTTTCAATATGCCGCCCGCGCTTTTAGCGCCGTTTGCGGTGTCGATAGTGCCGACGCTCACCGCCGCTATAATCGAGGGTGATAGAGAGAGGGAAAGAGGCGTGTTTAACTCCTCGATGCGTATGTGCGTGTTTCTCGCCTTGCCTGCGGCGGCGGGGATGTCCGTGTTTGCCGAGCCGATATTGCGACTCGTTTTCAGTACGCAGGAGCAAGCGGTGTCCGTTGCCACGCCGTTGCTGTCATTGCTTGCGGTGTCGATAATATTCTCTTGCCTTACGGCGCTGACGAATGCGGTGCTTCAAACCTACGCAAAACGCACTCTCCCGATAATATCAATGTTCGTCGGTGCGCTCGTCAAGATAGCGGCGGAGTACGTTTTGGTAGGACGGATAGGCATTATGGGCGCGCCGATAAGCACGCTCGTCTGCACGCTCACGGTAACGAGCCTTAACGTGTATTTTATCGGCAAATATACGCCGCACGCAATAGATATCCGCTTTTTGTGGCGCGCGCTTGCGTCCACCGTGCTTGCCATATCGGCATCGGTCGGTGTCTACGTGGGACTTAACCGTTTCGGTACGGTCGTGGCTCTTTTTGCCGCAGTTTTGGCGGCGGTGATAATATATATCCCAACGGGACTCAAGCTTCGCGCCGTCAGGGGCGAGGACTTGCTACAGCTTCCGAAGGGCGAAAAAATAGCAAGGCTTCTTGCAAAATTAAAGCTAACAGAGGTAAAAAATGAAAACACAGAAGGAAAAAATAGAATATCTTGCAAAAAAGGGTGACGGCTACACCTTTGACGATCTTTGTCTGCTTACCGACGTGCTTCGCGGCGAGGGCGGCTGTCCTTGGGATAGGGAGCAGACGCATAAAAGCATCAGAAAAGACCTCATCGAGGAGACCTACGAGGTCATCGAGGCGATAGATAACGAGGACCCCGTGCTTATGCAGGAGGAACTGGGAGACTTGCTTTTGCAGGTCACGTTCCACGCCCAAATCGAAAAGGAGGAGGGCAAGGCGGGCATCGACGGCGTAGTTAACGATATCTGCGTAAAGCTTATCCACCGTCACCCCCACGTTTTCGGTAGCGTGGTTGCCGAAACCTCGGAGGCGGTGCTTGATAACTGGGACAAGATAAAGGTCGAGGAAAAGCACAGAGATACGCTAACTTCCCAGCTTAACGCAATACCCAAGCAGCTCCCCGCGCTTATGCGCGCGCAAAAGGTTGGTAAAAAGGTCAGCTTTTTTGATTTTGCCAACGCGGATGAGGTGATGGCAAAGCTCTACGAGGAGAGCAATGAGGTGAAAAGTGCAATTGCTTCGGCAGATGCCGCCGCTATCGAGGAGGAGGTCGGAGACCTGCTCTTTACCGCGGTAAGCCTCGCTCGCAAGCTTGGCGTGAACGCCGAGGAGGCGCTTGGACGCGCGACCGATAAATTCATCGACCGCTTCTCA
>JAZQXT010000037.1:0-14210 GCA_045633005.1 Eubacteriales bacterium
AGCACGCGGCGAGAGTCCGAAGGGGAAAAGTCGGGTGCGAACATCAAGCGCAAAAATTCTGCGGAATTTTTGCGAGATTCGCTCGCTATGCCTCTGGTGAAAACGCAAAGCGTCTTCATTTTAGCTCGGCATAGTTTCGGAATGACGCGGGAGAGTGCGCTATCCCGTTTTCAATAGGTAGCTTTTTGCTACGCAAAAAGCAATTTATAAAAACAAAAGTGGTCAAAGCCGAGGCTTTGACCACTTTTTTCCTTAACATTTCGCGTAGCGAAATATATCACTGCGCCGAAGGCGCAATATCACTCAGCCGTCGGCTGAATATCACTCGCCGCAAGGCGAATATCACTCGCCGCAAGGCGAACATCATACGCCGAAGGCGTATATCATATTTGGCGCAAGCCAAATACATCATTGTGAAATCCCTTGGATTTCACTCTTTCTTTTCGCCTTTAAGTTCAGCCACCTCGCCTAAAAGCGCAGTCACCTTCGCTTCAAGCTCCGCCAGCTGTTGCGCAATCGGGTCGGGAACGTGAACGTGGTCAAGCTCATCCTCGACCTTCTCGCCGCCCTTGCGCACTACGCGCGCGGGAATACCGACTGCGGTGGTGTTCGCGGGTATCTCCTTAAGAACCACCGCACCCGCGGCGATCTTGGCGTTATCGCCTATCTTAAACGGTCCAAGCACCTTCGCGCCCGTGCCGACCATAACGTTGTTGCCGAGCGTGGGGTGACGCTTGCCGCTGTCCTTACCCGTACCGCCGAGCGTTACGCCCTGATATATCGTGCAATGGTCGCCGATCTCGCACGTTTCACCGATAACGACACCCGAGCCGTGGTCGATAAAAAGACCGTGCCCGATGGTCGCGCCGGGGTGTATCTCAATACCCGTGAAAAATCTTGCAAGCTGGCTCACCGCGCGGGCGGGGAAATATTTCTTGCCGAGATACAGCTGATGCGCTACGCGATACGCCAAAATAGCGTGAACGCCCGAATAGAGCAACAAGATCTCCGCGTTGCTTCTTGCGGCGGGGTCGCGCTCGCGCACGGAAGCAATATCCTCCCTTATCTCGTCGGAAACGGCAATTACCACGTCAGCCGCCGTGTCAATGCCCTTTGCTATCTTCTCTGCGCCCTTTTTAGCAAGAGCGCACAGCTCGTCATACTTAAAATTAATCATCGATCAATACTCCTTGATTGCCGCAATATCATCGCGGGTAAGCTCGTACGTCTTGGTCCTGGCATCCTCGTGCCAGATGCACAGAGTACCGTACGCCTCGTCGTTATAGTTTACGTCGTCAACGTAGTATATGTCAACGTATATGGCAACTATTCCCTCGATATCGGGAAGGGCGTTAAACACCATTCTGCGATAGGTATAGAGCGTTTTTTCGGCAGGCTTTGCCGACGTTGCCTTGATGCGCGTCGTTTGCAAAAACTCCGCCTTATCGTTGTCCGTCTTGTCGTCGGGGGTAAGATCGGTCAGCACGCGCAAGGTCACGTCGTAATATTCCCCGCCCTTTTCGGGAACAGCGGGAAGAGCGTAATCCTTTGCAAGATGCTCAAGCGTGCTGTCGTTGTACCTGAAAACTATCTGCGCCTGATGCGCCGTGGGGAAAATAAGCGAGCTTGTAACGCCGAAATATCCGTAGTTTCCGGGGTCTATTACGTTGTGATTTTCGTCGTAGGTCGCCCTTTCGTCGGTTATATCGTTGTGGTCGGGCTGGTAGAGCGCAAAACCGTCAAGAGCACCGCTCTGCTCTGCCATCGCGTATGCGTCGGCAAGCGCCTCGTTCCCTACTATGACCTGCATATCCGACGGGTCGCTCGAGGAAAATATACGCCAAAGAACGAGCACGTTTATAAGCAAGATCACCCCGAAAAACGAAAACTTCAATACCTTTCCGAGTATTCGCAACGGCAGAGGGTACGGGGGCGCTTCGTAAGACTCCTCTAAATACCCCTCGTCCTCATCCTTGAAAAAATCAGCCATTTTTACTCCTTAATCGGCGAGCTTCATGTCGCCGTCCTTGATCCATCCTATCTTGCGGAAAATTTCGTTAAATACGACGGACAAAACCGCGGGAAGCACGATGCAAACGAGCACGAGTCCAACCCAAGAGGTCGCGTTCATCTCGGTACCGTCGATAACGCCGATAGGTCCGACCATTCCGCAAGTACCCATGCCCGCGGCAACGCCCGAGCATTTGAGCTTAAATACCATAGTGGATATGGGGCCCGTGATAGCCGCGGCAAGCGTGGGAGCAAGCCAGATTATCGGCTTTTTCACGATATTGCCCATCTGCAGCATCGACGTGCCGAGTCCCTGCGACACGACGCCGCCCCACTTGTTATCGCGGAAGCTGGCGGCGGCAAAGCCCACCATCTGCGCGCAACAGCCCGCAACTGCGGCACCGCCCGCGAGCAAAAAGCCCTCGTCAGTTCCGTTCTGCACCGCAACTGCAAGCGCCGAGCCCGAAAATATCATAGCGCAGATAGCCGCGCTGGAAATGGGAAGCGTGAGTATAACGCCCACGACCACGGAAACCACAACGCCCATAAGCAGGGGCTGGAAGGTGGTAGCGGTCGCAATAAATACGCCGAGATAGTACATAACGTACGAAACGAGCGGACAAAGCAGCCACGATGCGCCAAAGCCCGCAAGAAGAACGACCACGGGCGTTACGAGAATGTCCACCTTCGTCTTTTTGGAAACAAGTCTGCCTATCTCACACGCAATGATAACGGCAAAGAACGCGCCCGCAGGGCCAGCGGAATAGAATATATTTCCCTCGCCCGCGTTAGCGGTAGCCGCCCACTTGAAGATGCCGCCGTCCGAGGTTATGACAGCTCCCATAGCGTTTGACATTGCGCCAACGCCCGCCGCCGAGAAGATGACGAGGGGGTCAGCACCGAGCCTGTGCGCGATAGCCACGCCGATAGCCATACCCGTTGCCGCCTTTGCGTAGGTGGCAATAGTGCCGAGGAATTCAAGCCCCGTGTACTTTCCGACGGTGTCAAATATCGTTCCGATAAGGAGCGACGCGAAAAGTCCGAGCGCCATTGCGCCCATAGCGTCAATAAAATAGCGTTTGAGGTACTTTTTAAGCGTTTTCATTTTAACTCTCCTTTACTTCTGCCGCAAGAGCACGCAGACGCTTCATAACGTTATTTTCTCCCCTGCCGAAATAATCGTGCAAAGTAAGATATTCAGCGTAGAGCCTATCGTATATCGCGCTGTTTTCCTCGTTCGGCTCGTAGGTGCGGCAGACCTTGCTTGCAAGCGCGTCCGACGCCGCGTAAATATCGGGGTACACGCCCGCCGCCACCGAGGAATAGATCGCACTCGCGAGCGAGGGCAGATTTGCAGAGGACACGACCTCGATGCGCATACGGAGAACGTCCGCGTATATCTGCATCATAAACGGGTCCTTGCGCGCCATTCCGCCCGCCGCAACGAGCGACTCGGAGCGAATACCGTGCTTTTCAAAATTTTCAAATATCACGCGCGTCGCAAACGCGGTAGCCTCGACAAGTGCGCGAAGCACGTCGTGGGGGCGCGTGCGCAGATTCATTCCGAGCAGCACGCCCGAAAGATCGCTGTCGTTGAGTATGTTTCTGTTGCCGTTCCACCAGTCAAGCGCGATAAGTCCCGACTCACCGGGGCGCTTTTGCGCCGCCTCGGATATCATATACGCAATCGGGGAAATGTCCGCCGCGTGCGCCGCCTCGGCGATCTCGGCGGTGGTGAAATTGTTAGCAAACCACGCAAAATGGTCGCCCGCACAGCAAAGCCCCGCCTCGTGTCCGTAGAGCGAGGGCGCAACGCCGTCAAGCGCGCTTCCGCAAATGCCCGAAACGGCAATATCTTCTTCGGAAAGGAAGTAATAACAGTTCGACGTGCCGAAGATTCCAACGGTCTTGCCTGGGCGAAGCACGCCCATAGCGGGGGCGGCAACGTGCGCGTCGGGCATAGCGACCGACACGGCAGCACCCTCGGGAAGTCCGAAATTCTCGGCGGCGGCGCGAGTCACTCTGCCCGCAAGCGAGCCCGCCTTGAGAAGCGGTGCGGAGAGCTTATCCCTTGCGGCATAGCGAAGCCGCTCGTCAAGCGCGGCAAGGAAGTCCTCGGAGGGATATCCGTCCGCCTCGCTGTACTGCGCCTTGTACGCGGCGGTAACGTAACTGCGCACCTGCTGACCGACGAGGTGGGAAACGATGAAATCGCCCGCCTCGACCACGGAATCGCAAGCCTCGTAAACGTCGGGAGCGCAATCAAGAAGCTCCCAAAGCTTCGGCAAGGTAAACTCACTTGAAATCTTGCCGCCCATCCGCGCTATCCACGGCTCGCCGCGCTGTGTGGCAAGCTCGGTTATGCGGTCGGCGTAGGGCTGTGCCGCGTGATGCTTCCAAAGCTTGACGTAGGCGTGCTTTTCCTTTGCGAATTTAGGGTCAAAGCAAAGCGGAAGTCCGTTTTCGTAAACGGGGATGAGAGTGGAGCAGGTGAAATCCACGCCCACGCTCACAACGTCCGCCTTGTCGACGCCCGCCTGCGCGATAACCTCGGGCACGACCTGCGAGAGCGCGTAAAGGTAGTCCTCGGGGTCTTGGAGCGCGTAGTCGGCGGGAAGCGACTCGCCGCTTGCGCTGAGCGTCTTGTCCATAACGCCGTGCGGATAATCGCAAACGGCGCAGGCAAGCTCCGCGCCCGCATCCTCGCCAACGAGTGAGACGAGAAGCGCACGGCACGAAAGCGTGCCGAAATCTATTCCAATAGCGTATTTTTTCATATTTTTTCCTCAAATTAGAGATAATTAATTTATTATATACTATTTTTTCGAATTTGTCAAATATTTAAGAGATTTTCTTCCCGCGCACTCCATTTTCTTCCCAAACGCGCCATTTTCTGCCTGAATATGCCACTTTCTCGCCACTCTCATACAATTCGCTACACCCCCGCGCACTCCGCGCCACTCTCGTACATTTCACGACATTCTCATACATTTCGTTCCAAACCTCACCATTTTCATCCCAAACGCGCCCACAGGGCGAATATCACTGAAAACGCTTCGATCGGCAACGAAAAATCACAAACAATCTCTAACTCGAATATTTTTATTGACTGCGGCGGCAAAATGTGATAATATAAATGTATATTATTTTTGTGAGGTCAAAATGTATTCATACCGTCCGCCGCAGGGCAACGCCGCAACGAAGGCGCTGACCTTCTCCGCGCTCATTATCGCCCTTCTGCTTTTCATGTCGCGTGCCACGTCGCTCCCGTACGCGGGTGCGCTCCAAATGCTCGCCCTCGTTTTCGCCATGGGCGGAATCATGCTTTGCACGCGCTATCTTATGACGGGATACGTTTACACGCTTGAGCAAAACGGCACGGGCGTTGACCTTATCATCGTTGAGGAAAAGGGCAAGGCGCGCCGCACCGTTTGCCGCCTCAGCGTAAACGGCGCGACTCTTACGCGCGACACAAAGCTCCCCGAAGGCGAAAAAAAGCGCCGCGCGTACAACTACTGCCCCTCGGCATTTGACAAAAACGCACGGTGGTTCATCTCGCCCGAATCCGAGAGCGAGGCGGTAAAGATATCCGTCTGCGACGAGCTTGTGCTTGCGCTCTTCTCCGCGGGCGCGCACTACATTGACGAGGAATAAATATGGAAGAAAATAAAAACAGCGAGCCACAGCGTCGGCTTACAAGCGCGGAGCGCCGCGCACTCTACCAACAGCGCGCCGACGAAAAAAGCGCCTCCGAGGCGGTGCGCAAAAATAAAAGGAAGATAATCGTCGCCGCCGTCGCGCTATGCGCCGCCGCCATCATCATAACGGGTGCTGTGCTTTTGACGCTTTATATCAAAAACACCGTCATTCCGTCGAACAAATACGAGGATGCTTCCGCTCTTTTTGACGCGGGCGAATACCAAAAGGCATACGACCTCTTTAGTGAGCTTGGCGACTTTTCCGACGCGCGCGAGCGCGCCGCGCTCTGTGCGCTGAAATACGCGCAAGCCCTCGCGGGCAAGGATGACGTTATCACGGCGACGGCACAAACTGCGCCGTGGTTCACACTTGACAAGGAAAAAACGGGCGCTATACGCTTTGACCACGAGCTTTATCGCGGCACGGACGCGCTCGTCATCCCCGACGTTTTCGACGGCGTGCTGGTAACCGCACTTGCGCCGAAGGCGTTCAACGGCGCGGATTTTCTGCGCTCGGTGACGCTTCCCGCCTCGGTCACGCTCATTGACGAGCGTGCGTTTTCGGGCTGTACCGCGCTTGAGGAAATAAACCTTTCCGCAAAGCTTGAGCGCATAGCTCAAAACGCATTTTTCGGCTGTAAAAAGCTTGCCGCCATATCTATTCCCAACGGCTGTACCGTTATCGAGCCGCGCACGTTCAACAACTGCTCCGCGCTTGAGAGCGTTACCTTGCCGTCCACGCTCACCGAAATCGGCATCTACGCATTTTCCAACTGCGATGCAATAAAGACCGTCAATTTCGACGGCACGCGAGAAAGACTTCTTGAGATATGCTCACCTGAGGGAAACGAATCACTATTAAAGGAAGGTAATCAAAAATGAAAAAACCGTCTCTTCGCATCCTTACCGCATCGGCAATGTTTGCCGCACTGATCTTCGCAGCAACCTGTTTTATTAAGATCCCCCTGCCCGTCGGCTACGTCCACGCGGGCGACGGTCTTGTTTTTCTTGCGGCGGCGTTTTTGCCCCTGCCCTACGCACTGGCGGCTTCCGCCATCGGAATGGGACTTTGCGACCTTGTGCTCGGCTACACGCTCTGGATACCCGCAACGGTGCTGACGCGCGTGATTGCCACGCTCATTTTCTCGCGCAAGGGCAAGACGTGCTCTCTGCATAACGTCATCGCCGCGCTCGTCTCCGTACTTATCATAACCGCGGGATATTGGGCGTACGAGGCTATCTTCTACTATCACAGCGCCGTCGGCGCGCTTGCGGGCGTTCCGCTGAACCTTGCGCAGAGTGCGCTTGGCGCGGCAATTTTCATTGCGGTGGCAAAATTTGCCGACAAGATGGGCGCTACCAAAAAAATCGAAAAGCATTAAAATGAAGATATTGGCAGTTGGTGACGTGGTCGGCGCGGATGCAGTGAGATTTTTGAAGGAAAATCTGCGGAAAATGATAAAAAACCTCGGCGTTGACCTGACCGTTGTGAACGGCGAGAACGCCACGGACGTAAAGGGCATATCGCGTGCGGACGTTGCCGCACTCTTTGAGGCGGGCGCGGACGTGATAACCACGGGCAACCACGCCTTCGGTCAGCGCGATTGCTACGACGCGCTTGACGACGAAAAATACCTTTTGCGCCCCGATAATTTTCCGGGCGGCGCACCCGGTCACGGAAGCGTGATAATAAACGCCGCGGGACAGCGCGTGCTTGTAATGAATTTGCAAGGAAATATGCTTATGCGCGTATCCCTTGCCTCCCCGTTTACCGCCGCAGACGCTATACTGCGCCGCGAAAGCGGAAAATACGACGTGGCGGTGCTTGATTTTCACGCCGAGGCAACCTCGGAAAAGCAAGCGATGGGGCGCTACCTCGACGGCAGAGTCGACGCTATTTTCGGCACGCACACCCACGTTGCGACCGCCGACGAGCGCGTGCTTCCGAAGGGAAGCGGCTACATTACCGACGTTGGTATGACGGGCGTTGAGGACGGAATTCTCGGCGCGGCGGCAGAGCCCGTTATGTCGCAATTCCTTACGGCGATGCCCGCGCGCTTTTGCGCCGCTCGCGGCAAGGTACGCGCAAACGCCGTGCTTTTCGACATCGAAAAGGGCAAGGGCTGTGTAAGGGTTGAACGAATAAATTTTTAAAAACCTAAAACAAAAAAAGGTAGAAACAAGCGTTTCTACCTTTTATTTTTACTCCTCTTTTTCCTTTGAAATGAAGGAATAAACGATAGCGGCGAGTGCGCCGCCAACGAGCGGAGCGACGATGAATATCCAAACGGACGTAAGTCCGCCCATATTGCCGCCGATAGCCTGCACGATAGCAGGGCCAAGGCTTCTTGCAGGGTTCACGGACGTTCCCGTAAGGCTTGTGCCGATAAGGTGAACGAGCGTAAGCGCGCCGCCGATAACGAGTCCTGCGACCGCGCCGTTCTCAACCTTTGACGTTACGCCCATAATTGCGATAACGAAAATGAAGGTAAGAATGACCTCGACCGCGAGAGCGGCGACCATTCCCCACGTCGTGCCGTACATAGCGTCAAGGCTTGCCGTGCCGTTGACACAGCCGCCGATGTTGCCAAATCCGCCCGCAAAGAGCGAAACGATGAACGCACCAACCGTCGCGCCGAGGCACTGGCTGATAACGTATCCGATAAAGTCCTTGAAGCCAAGCTTCTTTGAGATGAGCATCGCAATAGAAACGGCGGGGTTGACGTGACAGCCCGAAACGTTGCCGATGGAGTATGCCATAGCAACTATAACGAGTCCGAACGCCACAGAGGTAATGAGCTTACCTGCCGCATCTGCGCAACCGACTACTGCGGCAACGCCGCAAGCAACGGCAACAAGCACCATAGTGCCGATGAACTCGGCTACGTATTTTCTGAAAGCTTTCATTTCGTACTCCTTTTACTTAATTATTTGTTCGCATATTTCTCTGCGTCGCGCTGACGGATCTCCGTGCGGCGTATCTTGCCGCTGAAGGTCTTGGGAAGCGCGTCAACAAATTCGATAATTCGGGGGTACTTATACGGTGCGGTATTGACCTTGACGTAGTTCTGAAGCTCCTTTACAAGCTCGTCCGAGGGCGTAAAGCCTTCGCGCAGAACGACCGTCGCTTTAACGAGGAAGCCGCGCAGAGCGTCGGGAACGCCCGTAACTGCGACCTCAAGCACCGCGGGATGCTCGATCATTACCGACTCTATCTCAAACGGGCCGATACGGTATCCCGACGACTTGATTATATCGTCGTTTCGTCCAACGTAGCGGAACATACCCTTTTCATCGCGGTAGGCGATGTCGCCCGTGTGATAAAATCCGTCACGGTAGGCGTTGGCAGTTTCCTCCTCGTTGAAATTATAGCTTGAAAGCAGACCGTAGGGGCGCGTTGCTATGCTGTCCACGCGGACGCATATCTCGCCGTTCACGCCGCGCGGGCAAGGATTGCAATCCTCGTCCACTATCTGAACGTCGTAACCCGGAACGGGAAGTCCCGCAGAGCCGGGAACGGGCTCGGTATAGGGCGCAAGCGAGGCTATGATAACGGGAGTTTCGCTTTGTCCGAAGCCCTCGTATATCTTGTGACCCGTGCGAGTGAGCCACTCGTTGTAAATTTCAGGGCCGAGCGCCTCGCCCGCCGTGCAACAATGCGTAAGCGAGGAAAGGTCGAATTTCTCGACGTCCTTAAGTAATATCATACGGTACATAGTGGGCGGAACGCAGAAGGTGGTGACCTTGTACTTTTCCACTATTTTAAGTATATCCTCACCGTTGAAGCGGTCAAAATCGTATACCATTATCGCGCTTTCGGCAAACCATTGACCGTACATCTTGCCCCAGAACGCCTTCATCCAGCCCGTGTCGGAAACGGACAGGTGAAGTCCGCCGTCAACGCAACGGTGCCAGAAAACGCCCGTCATAATGTGACCTAAGGGGTAGCGGTAATCGTGGGAAATGAGCTTCGGATATCCCGTCGTTCCCGACGAGAAGCAAAGCATCATCGTTTCGTCGGCGCAGAAATCCGAAAGGTAATCGGGCTTCTTCCACTCGGCGGGGGTTGCCTCAAACTCGGCGTTGAAATCGCGCCAGCCGTCGGGGGCGTTGCCGCCGATGACGAAGCGATGCTCGACCGTTTCGTACTTGCCGTTGCCGCCGTCAAAATGCTCGGTACAGCCGTCGTCGCACGAAAGCACGACCGCCTTGACCTTTGCGGCGTTGCAACGGTAAACGTAGTCCTTCGCCGTAAGCATAGAGGTAGCGTGTACCTCGACAGCACCTATCTTGTGCAGACCGAGGAGCAGATACCAGAAATAGTAATGACGCTTCAAGACGAGCAGAACTCTGTCGCCGCGGCGGATGCCGAGCCCGTAAAGGAACGCGGCGGCGCGGTCGGACTCACGCGAAAGCTCGGAGAAGCTTATTATCTTCTCCTCCCAATTCTTTGATACCCAGACCATAGCCGTTTTGTCGGGTTTGGTTCTACCAAGCTCGTCGATAACGTCGTATGCAAAATTAAAATCGTCGGGGCAGGAAAGGCGCAAATTGTCCTGCGCATCCTTGAGCGAGGAAAAGCTGTCCCTTGAACGCCCCAGATATTTTTCATAAATAGCCATTTTTCGTCCTTACTTGATAACTATTGCCAAAAATTCTGCGGCGGTATCGCCCACAGCCTTGAGCGCGTGGGGGGTAGAGGAATCGAAATACGCGCAATCTCCTGCTTCGAGAAGATACTCCTCCTCACCGATAAAGAGCTTCATCGCGCCGGACACCATATAGTCAAATTCCTGACCGGGATGGGAGTTGAGCGCGGGAAGGCTGTCGTTTGGCTCAACGGTAACGAGGAAGGGCTCTGCCTTCTTGTTACGGAAGGGGAACGCAAGATGCTTGTATTTGTACGCGTTGTTACGGTCAACGTTGAAGCCCTGACCCTTTTTAACGACGGTACAAACGGAAAGCGTCGGGGACGTGCCGCTCATAAGGTCAAGCACGTCGATGCCGAGAATATTTGCCGCCTCGCAAAGAAAGCTTATCTGAAAATCCCTCTCGCCGCGCTCGTAGGACTGATAGGTCTCAAGCGTTTCGCCGAGTCTTTGCGCCATTTCCGCCTCGGATATCTCGCATATCTCGCGCATATCCTTAAGGCGTGCGGCTATCTCACGAAGCTCTTCGGAATGTGTTTTAGCCATACTTCACCTATTATTCAAGCACTTCCGCGCCAAGCTGGAGCGCGCGGATGTTGAAATCAAAAAGATTCTGACGCTTTGCCGAAACGACCTTCGACATAGCGGCGGGGATAGTCTCCTCCTTGATAACGCCGCTTCCCTTGATAACGCTGCCGAGGAGTATCATATTAGCGATACCGTCAAAGCCGCGCTCGGTGGAAAGGCGGGTTGCGGGAACGTAGTGAACGTTTACGTCGGTGCGGCGAACCTCTCTGTCAACGAGGGAGGAGTCGATATAAATATCGCCGCCGGGAACTACCGCATCCTCGAACTTATCGAGCGAGGGGCGGTTCATAGCGATAAGCACGTCGGGCTCGTTAACGATGGGCGAGCCTACGGGCTCGTCGCTGACGATAACGGAGCAGTTACAAGTTCCGCCGCGCATTTCAGGACCGTAGGAGGGAAGCCAGCTAAGCTCCTTGCCCTCGATAAGTGCGCCGTAGGCAATGAATTTACCCGTGAAAAGCACACCCTGTCCGCCAAAGCCTGCAATAAGAATATTCTTAGTCATAATCTTTACCCCCTATCAGTTTTTGTCGGCGTACTTATCCTTGTATACGCCGAGAGGATAGTAAGGAAGCATATTCTCCTCAAGCCATCCCATAGACTTTTCGGGAGTAAGTCCCCAGTTGGTGGGGCAGGTGGAAACCACCTCGATAAGAGTAAATCCCTTGCCCTCGGTCTGATAAGTAAACGCCTTCTTTATTGCCTTTGCGGCGGCGCGAATGTTCTTGGTATTGTTGATAGCAACGCGCTCGATGTAAGCCGCGCCGTCAAGCTGAGAGAGCATCTCGCTGACCTTTACGGGGTATCCTACGGTGTTAACGTCACGTCCGTAGGGCGAGGTCTGCGTGATCTGACCGGGAAGCGAGGTCGGAGCCATCTGACCGCCCGTCATACCGTAAATTGCGTTGTTTACGAAGATAATGGTGATATTCTCACCTCTTGCGGCGGCGTGAACCGTCTCCGCAGTACCGATAGCGGCAAGGTCGCCGTCACCCTGATAGGTGAAAACGATGTTTTCGGGGTTAGCGCGCTTTACGCCCGTAGCAACGGCGGGAGCGCGGCCGTGAGCCGCCTGAACCATATCGGTGTTGAAATAATTATAGGAAAATACCGAGCAACCTACCGAGGCAACGCCAATGGTCTTGCCCTCGATACCGAGGCTGTCGATAGCCTCTGCAACGAGGCGGTGGATTATACCGTGTCCGCAGCCGGGGCAATAGTGCATGGGTACGTCGGTAAGTGCGTGGGGTCTTTCAAATACAACTGCCATTTTCTGCGTCCTCCTTAGTTAAGTTTTGCGGCGGCTTCCTCGATGGAGGCAAGCACCTGCTCGGGTGAAGGTATCATACCGCCCGTACGGTTGCAAAGAGTTACGGGGCGGCTGCAACGGATTGCAAGCTCAACGTCCTCGATAAGCTGTCCCATGGAAAGCTCAACGGAAATGAACGCGCGGCAAGTGCTTGCGAGCTTGTTAAGCGCTGCCTTCGGGAAGGGCCAGAGGGTGATGGGGCGGAACATTCCTGCCTTGATGCCCTTGGCGCGTGCGGCGTTAACGGCGTTGCGCGCAACTCTTGCGGCGATGCCGTAGCCTACTACGCAAACGTCAGCGTCCTCGGTAAGATACTCCTCGTACATTACCTCGTCAGCCTCTACCTTTGCGTATCTTGCATATCTGTCGATATTCCATCTCTCAAGCTCGTCGGGAGTAAGGGAGAGGGAGTTTATGATATTGTGCTTGCGGGAAAGTCCCGTGCCCGTAAGCGCCCAGGGCTTCTCCACCATTTCGGGAGCGGTGTCGGGAAGCTCAACGGGCTCCATCATCTGTCCCATAGTACCGTCGGCAAGAAGCATACAAGGCATACGGTATTTCTCGGCAAGGGCAAAGCCCTGAATGGTCAGCTGTGCCATCTCCTGAACGGAGTTGGGAGCGAGAACGAGCATGTGATAGTCGCCGTGTCCGCCGCCGCGGGTAGCCTGAAAATAGTCGGACTGGGAGGGCTGAATACCGCCAAGACCGGGGCCGCCGCGCTGTACGTTTACAACGAGTGCGGGCAGGTCACAGCCTGCCATATAGGAAAGTCCCTCGCTCTTAAGGGATATTCCGGGGGAGGAGGACGAGGTCATAACGCGAACGCCCGATGCAGCCGCGCCGATGACCATATTAACAGCCGAGACTTCACTCTCTGCCTGAAGGAAAACACCGCCTATCTTGGGCATACGCTTTGCCATATATGCAGCTATCTCTGTCTGGGGGGTGATGGGGTAACCGAAATAATGGCGGCAGCCTGCGGCAATAGCAGCCTCGGCAATAGCCTCGTTACCCTTCATAAGTACCTTTTCTGCCATTTTCTTTCTCCTTTATTCCTTGATGATAGTAATGACGCAGTCGGGGCAGATAAGTGCGCAGGAAGCACAGCCTATGCAAGCGGATGCGTCGGTGATGGTGGCAGGGTGGTGACCCTGCGCGTTTATCTTCTCGCTGTCCATAGCGAGCAGCTTTTTGGGGCAAGCGGTAACGCAAAGTCCGCAGCCCTTACATCTGTCGGTTCTGAAGCTGATTTTTACCATTTTAAATTCCCTTTCGGTATGTAAAATTTAACTTATTATATTATTATATATTATAATTCCCGTCAGTTCAACAGTTTTTTGCAAAAAAACGGCTCTCAAAAGCCGTTTTTTTTATAATTTTATCCGTTTACTATTCCGCCGTGGGCGATTTTGTGGCTGAACGGGAGCAAAAGTCCCTCGGCGGGAAGCTCGGAGCTTCTTTTTTCAAGCTCGTCGCAAAGGTCCTCCCTTGCCATCGTGAACGCCACGGGAATGCCCATAGCCTCGGCAACTCCGAGCGCGTAGGGCGTTGCGGATACCACGCTGTCGGCGGTGCTGTTTGCACCGAGCGCGGGGTTGTTGAGTATCGCCGTGAAAGCCAAGCCGCACGCCGCCTCTATCTCACGAAGCACCTCCACGGTGTCCGCGACGGTGCGCGTAAGCGGGCGGTAGGGATTTATGACCGCAAGCATATCGTAGCTTCCCTCCTCTTTGAGAGCGGGAACGTAGCGACCGAGCGCAAGCGCGCCGCGGTCGTCGCCGCCAACGTCGATAACGGCGCGAACGTCGCGCCTTTCGGTTATCGAGTACGCCGCACCGGGAAGCGCGGGAACGTCCACGTTAGTGCCTGCAAAATCCGACGCTACCATCTCCACCCCAAGCGAGCGAAGAAGCTCTGCCGAGTCGGTGGTAAGTCGGATCGTAGCCATGTCGTTCT
>JAZQXT010000038.1:0-4584 GCA_045633005.1 Eubacteriales bacterium
ACCCCTACATCACGATGGCTCCCGCGTTTGAAGCCCGCGAGGTAAAGGTCTTTGGCGAAATGTTCAAGAAGGGCTACATCTACAAGGGACTCAAGCCCGTTTATTGGTGCCCCCACGATGAGACCGCGCTTGCTGAGGCTGAAATCGAGTACGCCAACGACAAATGCACCTCTATTTTCGTAAAATTTGCCGTCAAGGACGACAAGGGCAAGCTTGCAGACAAGGTAGACCTTTCTAAAACCTACTTTATCATCTGGACGACCACCACTTGGACTCTCCCCGGCAACCTTGCTATCGCCCTTCACCCCGACGAGAGCTACGCCGTAGTTGCCGCCGAGGGTAACTACTACATCGTTGCAGAGGCTCTTGCCGCAAGAACTATGGCAAGGGGCGGAATCGAGAGCTACGAGATAGTGACCACTATGGCGGGTAAGGAATTCGAGTATATGACCGCCTTCCACCCCTTCCTTGACCGCGACAGCCTCGTAGTCAACGCCGACTACGTAACCATGGACAGCGGTACGGGATGCGTTCACACCGCTCCCGGCTTTGGCGCGGACGACTATATTACGGGTCGCCGCTATAATATGAACATCATCGTTCCCGTTGACGACCGCGGATATCAGACCGCTGATGCGGGCAAGTTCGCAGGTCTTTACTACGAGGACTCCAACAAGGCTATCCTTGACGATATGACCGCGAGCGGTGCGCTCTTCGCATCCGAGGAGATGGAGCACTCCTATCCTCACTGCTGGAGATGCAAGCACCCCATCATCTTCCGCGCAACGCCGCAGTGGTTCTGCTCGGTCGACGCCTTCAAGGACGCCGCCGTTGCCGCCTGCGCCGACGTTAAGTGGCTTCCCGCTTGGGGCGGCGAGCGTATGGTTCAGATGATACGCGAGCGCGCAGACTGGTGTATCTCCCGTCAGCGCCATTGGGGACTTCCCATTCCCGTATTCTATTGCGACGATTGCGGCAAGGCGCTTTGCGACGACGTTACCATCGACGCTATCGCGCGCGTTTTCGCCCAAAAAGGCTCTAACGCTTGGTTCGATATGACTCCCGCCGAAATTCTCGGTGAGGACTACGTTTGCCCCTTCTGCGGCAAGAAGCATTTCAGCGCCGAGACCAACACCCTTGACGGTTGGTTCGACTCCGGTTCTACCCACTTCTCCGTTATCGACGACTGCGCCGACACCGAGTGGCCCGCAGACGTTTACCTTGAGGGTGCCGACCAGTACCGCGGTTGGTTCCAATCCTCGCTCCTTACCGCCATCGGCTCGGGCAAGACGAGCGCACCCTTCAAGCAGGTGCTCACGCACGGCTGGGTAGTTGACGGCGAGGGCAAGGCGATGCACAAGTCCCTCGGCAACTCCATCTACCCGGAGGACGTTATCAAAAAATACGGCGCAGACCTCGTTCGCCTTTGGGTCGCATCGAGCGACTACACCGTAGACGTGCGCGTTTCCGACAACATCTTCAAGCAGTTGTCCGAGACCTACCGTAAGTTCCGCAACACCGCGCGTATCATTATGGCAAATCTTAACGATTTTAACCCCGATACCGATATGGTCGCCATCGCGGATATGCAGGGCATCGACCGCTACCTGCTCTCCCGCCTGAACGCTCTTATCGCGACCGTGCGCGAGGCTTACGATTCCTATCAGTTCCACACCGTATATCACGCGCTCAACAACTTCTGCACCATTGATATGTCGAAGCTCTATATCGACATCACCAAGGACAGAGTTTACGTTGAAAAGGCAGACTCCGCGGCTCGCCGCTCGGCACAGACCGCTATGTACCTTGCCATCAGCGCACTTACCCGCCTTATCGCTCCCATTCTTGCGTTCACCGCAGAGGAGATCTGGCAGGCTATGCCCCACGCTTCCACCGACAAGAAGGAAAGCGTATATCTCAACCTTCTTCCCAACGTTTGCGCCGACTACGATTTTGCCGACGCGGACAAGTGGAACGAGCTGTTCGCGCTCCGCGACGACGTTATGAAGGCGCTCGAGATCGCGCGCGCAGAAAAGAAGATAGGTAAATCGCTCGACGCGAAGGTCACCATCTTCACCGCTGACGAGGCAGTTCTCGCACTTCTTGGCAAATTCAGCGCCGAGGAGCTTGCAACCGTATTTATCACCAGCGGTGCGAGCGTAAAGAACGCCGCCGCTCCCGAGGGCGCTTACACGCCCGACGCTAATACGGGCAACGCCGCCGTTTCCGTTCTCGTTGAGAACGCCGACGGACACCGTTGCGACCGTTGCTGGTGCTACTCCACCGAGGGTGAGGTTACCACCGACGACGAGGGCAACGAGGGCTTTATATGCCGCCGTTGCGCCGCAATTATCGCCGAATAAATACAAAAACGGGCGTGAGGCTGCCTCACGCCCGAATTTTTTGAGGAGTAAAAATGTTTATAGCGATCCTCTGTATGATTTTTATCATATTCGCAGACCAGCTCACGAAATGGCTGTGCGTCGCGCTTCTTGAGGGCACGCAGTCGGTATATCTGATCCCCGACGTTCTGCGCCTTACCTACGTTGAAAATCGCGGCGCGGCGTTCGGTATGCTCGACGAGCACCGCTGGGTGTTCCTCGTGCTTTCCACCGTCGCCATAATCGGACTTTTCATCTTCCTTGCCAAAAAGCCGCCCGAAAGCCGCCTCGCGTGGGCGGGCTTTACCCTCGTTATCAGCGGCGGCGTTGGAAATATGATAGACCGCGTGATGCTCGGCTACGTTATTGATTTTATTGATTTCTGCGCTTTCCCGAATCTTTGGAAATGGGTGTTCAATATTGCCGACGCGTGCGTTTGCGTAGGCGTTGGAATACTTATGCTTTGGCTGATACTTGATATGGTCAAGGAGTACAAGCAGGAAAAGCAAAGCAAGACAAATATTGCACAAGGCAAAGACAACGAAAAAGAGGAAGTCTGATGGACGAGCTGATTTTCACCGTCACGGCAGAACACGCCGATATGCGCATTGACGCATATATCGCCGCCGCCACGGCGGACGGCGAGGTATCTCTTTCCCGCTCCGCCGCCGCGCGTCTTTGTGAGGAAAAAAAGGTACGCATAAACGCCAAGATTGCAAATAAAAAGGACAAGCTCGCCGCGGGCGACGTGGTAACGCTTGAGCTTCCCGAACCCGAGCCGTACGAGGTAGAGCCTGAAAATATCCCGCTCGACGTGGTGTACGAGGACGCGGATATAATAGTTATCAATAAGCCCAAGGGAATGGTCGTTCACCCCGCCGCGGGCAACGCCACGGGAACGCTCGTTTCCGCCCTGCTCTATCATTGCGGCGACAGTCTGTCGGGCATCGGCGGCGTTACGCGACCTGGCATCGTACACAGAATAGACAAGGACACGACGGGGCTTTTGGTAGTGGCGAAGAACGATCTCGCCCACGCCTCGCTCTCGGAGCAGATAAAGGAGCATAGCGCATTCAGGACATATATTGCGCTCGTCATAGGCAAGCCGCGCGAGGAAAGCGGAACGGTGGACGCCCCGATCGGCAGACATCCCGTCGACCGCAAGAAGATGGCGGTCGTGAGAAACGCCGCCGCGCGAGAGGCGGTTACTCATTGGCGCACGCTTGAGGAATTTGACGGCGCGAGCCTCGTCGAATGCCGTCTTGAAACGGGCAGAACGCACCAGATCCGCGTGCATATGGCGCACATCGGTCACCCCGTGCTTGGCGACAAGGTCTACGGCGGAAGCCGCCACCCCGCCGCACTCCGTCACTCATCACTCATCGACGGTCAATGCCTGCACGCCGCCCGCCTTGAGCTTACGCACCCACGCACGCGCGAGCGAATGACCTTCACCGCCCCCTTGCCCGAAAAGACGGAAAGGCTCCTTGCCATTCTCCGCAGAGGGTGAAACGCTTTTTGCTCGCGCAAAAAGCGAATGAATGATGAATATTTAATAATGAAAAATGAATAATTGAGGTCAAAAGTGGTTGAAGCACGCTTCAACCACTTTTTTCCTTAACATTTGCCCGTAGGGCAAATATTTCACATTTCGCGAAGCGAAATATTTCACACGCCGCAGGCGTATTTCACCCGACGGAGTCGGATTTCACCGTGAAAACGCTTCGCGTTTTCACCTTTTATCGTACGCGGGGTTAAACGCGAAGAAATTCTTCGAGTCAAGCTCATCCTGCGTTATGCGCATCGCGTCACCGTTCTTACCAAATCAAAAAGATGCCCAAAAACCCTTGATACATAAGGGTTTTTGAGCATTTTACATTTTCACTGATTTTTTCGATTTTTGCCCTTTTTCGATACAAAAACCTTTGATGTAGATAGTATAGCACAAAAGGACGAAAAAAACAATAGTTCCTTCCGACCAACCAAACATATAGGAAAGATGTTGAATAAAGTTACAAATAAATTCTTTAATTCTTTTCTGTTTTATGGTATAATAAGTTCGATAAATAAGAATTTATCTAACTGTCAGAGGATGTTAATTGGGAATATTTAATAGAACATATTAAGCAAAATATAAATTTAGAGGTTTTTATGGTAATAAGGTTAGCAACGAAAAATGATATTGAGATAATCGTAAAACTCC
>JAZQXT010000039.1:0-20576 GCA_045633005.1 Eubacteriales bacterium
GCGCCGTTTTTCTGCGGAAAAACGGTGAGATTCGCTCGTCGCGGCGCGGAACAACGCTCCGCGACTTCGGAATGACGCAAGAAAGTGCACCGTTCCCGCTCTCTTTAAAGAACTTCGGAATGACGCGCGAGAGTGCGCTATTCCGTTTTCAATAGGATAGCTTTTTGCCTTTCGGCAAAAAGCTACCTTAACATTTTGCGAAGCAAAATATTTCACATTTGCCCTTGGGCAAATATTTCACACGCCAACGGCGTATTTCACACGCCATAGGCGTATTTCACTGTGAAAACGGCAAAGCCGTTTTCACCTTACGAGTCTATCGTCGAAATCGTAAGCGTGGTCTCCTCAAGCACGTCGAGCAGGACGCTGACGGTGTCGAGCGAGGTCATTATCGTTACGTTATTCTCGGTAGCGTAGCGGCGGATCATCACGCCGTCGCTTGCCTGACCGATGGAGTCAACGTCGCGCGTGTTGAGAACGTACGCGATGTGTCCCTGCGAGAGTGCGTCGCGAATCTCGTCGCTGTCCTCGTCAAGCTTGCGAAGAATATGCGTTCTGATGCCGTTCTTCTTAAGGAAATTAGCAGTTCCCTCGGTCGCCTCGATGTTAAAGCCGAGGTTGTAGAAGCGGCGGATAAGGGGCAGAGCCTCCTCCTTGTCCTTGTCGGAGATGGTGGCAAAGACCGTGCCGTAATTCTGAAGCTTCATTCCCGATGCCTGAAGTGCCTTGTAGAGCGCGCGGTAGAACTTATCGTCGTATCCTATCGCCTCGCCCGTGGACTTCATTTCGGGGGAGAGGTATGCGTCAAGTCCGCGAAGCTTGTTGAAGGAGAATACGGGGACTTTGACGTACCAACGCTTCTTCTCCTCGGGGTAGATGTCGAAAATACCCTGCTCCTTAAGGCTTTTGCCGAGAATTACCTCGGTCGCAATGTCCGCAAGGCTGTAGCCCGTTGCCTTGGAAAGGAAGGGAACGGTACGCGAGGAGCGAGGATTTACCTCGATGATAAAGACGTTCTCGTCCTTATCAACGATGAACTGGATGTTGTAAAGACCAACGATGCCGATGCCGAGACCGAGCTTCTTTGCATACTGCAAAATAATGCCCTTGACCTTGTCGGAAATCGAGAAGGTGGGGTAAACGCTGATACTGTCGCCGCTGTGAACGCCCGTGCGCTCAACAAGCTCCATAATACCGGGTACGAAAACGTCTCTGCCGTCGCAAATCGCGTCGACCTCGACCTCCTTACCGCTGATGTACTTGTCAACGAGAACGGGCTTGTCCTCGTCTATCTCAACGGCGGTCTTAAGGTAGTGGCGGAGCTGTTCCTCGTTGCCGACTATCTGCATCGCTCTGCCGCCAAGCACGAAGCTGGGACGGACGAGCACGGGGTAGCCTATCTCACGCGCGGTGGCAACGCCTGCCTCGATATTGGTAACTGCCGCGCCGCGAGGCTGGGGAATGTTAAGCTCGGAAAGGAGCTTTTCAAAAACGTCGCGGTTCTCTGCGCGGTCGATAGCGGCGCAATCCGTACCGATTATCTTAACGCCGAGGTCGTGAAGCGGCTGTGCAAGGTTTATTGCGGTCTGTCCGCCGAGCGAGGCGATAACGCCCTCGGGCTTCTCAAACTCGATGATGTTCATAACGTCCTCGGGCGTGAGCGGCTCGAAATAGAGCTTGTCGGCGGTGGTGTAGTCCGTCGAAACGGTTTCGGGGTTGTTGTTTATGATGATAGCCTCGTAGCCCGAATTCTTAATGGTGGTAACGGCGTGAACGGTGGAGTAGTCAAACTCTACGCCCTGACCGATACGGATGGGGCCCGCGCCGAGAACTACTATCTTCTTCTTGTCGGTGAGGACGGATGCGTTCTCGCCCGTGTAGGAGGAGTAGAAATAGGGAATGTACGCGCCCGTGTGGCAGGTGTCGACCATCTTGAAAACGGGGAAGAGCTTGTGCTCCTTGCGGAACTTGAACACGTCAAGCTCGGCGCATTTCCACATTCTTGCGACGTACTTGTCGCTAAAGCCCATCTTCTTTGCGGCGGTGAGGGTCTCAAGCTCGAAGGGATGCGCCTTGAGCGTTTCCTCCATATCGACGATGTGCTTGATAGCTTCAAGGAAGAAGGGAGTTATCTGCGTTATCTCGTGTACCTTTTCCACGCTCGTGCCGCGCGCGATTATCTCGGCAATAGCGAAGATGTTGTCGTCGCGGAAGGTGGAGATGTATTCAAGAATGTCCGCGTCGGACATATTATCAAACTTGTGGTGGTAGACGTGGTTTACGCCGACCTCAAGCGAGCGAATGCCCTTGAGCAGACATTCCTCAAGGTTCGAGCCGATGCCCATTACCTCGCCCGTTGCCTTCATCTGCGTGCCGAGGGTGTTGGACGCGGTGGTGAATTTATCGAACGGGAAGCGGGGGAGCTTTGCGATGACGTAGTCAAGGCGAGGCTCAAACGCGGCGTTGGTGTTGGCGATCTTTATCTCCTCAAGCGCCATACCGACGGCGATCTTCGCGGTAACGCGCGCGATGGGGTAGCCGCTCGCCTTGGATGCAAGCGCGGAGGAACGGCTTACGCGGGGGTTGACCTCGATAAGATAATACTCGCTGGAGTGGGGGTTGAGCGCGAACTGTACGTTACAGCCGCCCTCTATCTTCAGCTCGCGGATGATCTTTATCGCGCTGTCGTTAAGCATCTTAACGTCGTGGTCGGAAAGCGTCATAATGGGCGCAACGACGAGCGAGTCGCCCGTGTGAACGCCGACGGGGTCGATGTTTTCCATACCGCAAATGGTGATGGCGTGGTCGTTTCCGTCGCGCATTACCTCAAATTCAATTTCCTTGTAGCCCTTAACGCTCTTTTCGATAAGGACCTGATGAACGGGGGAGAGGCGGAAGGCGTTAGTGCCTATCTCGATAAGCTCCTCCTCGTTGTTTGCAAAGCCGCCGCCCGTTCCGCCGAGCGTGAACGCGGGGCGAAGCACTACGGGGTAGCCTATCTTTTCGGCGGCTGCCTTTGCCTCGTCAAGATTGTAGGTTATCTCCGAGGGGATGGTGGGCTCGCCGATGGATTGGCAAAGCTCCTTGAACAGCTCTCTGTCCTCGGCGCGCTCGATGCTCTCGCTGCTCGTTCCGAGAAGCTCAACGCGGCACTCCTTAAGAATGCCCTTTTCCTCAAGCTGCATAGCGAGGTTAAGTCCCGTCTGTCCGCCGATACCGGGGAGAATGGCGTCGGGGCGCTCGTAGCGAAGAATTTTTGCAATATATTCAAGCGTCAGCGGCTCCATGTAGACCTTGTCCGCGATGGTGGTGTCGGTCATGATGGTCGCGGGGTTGGAGTTGACGAGTACTACCTCGTAGCCCTCCTCCTTGAGTGCCAAGCACGCCTGCGTGCCCGCATAGTCAAACTCTGCCGCCTGACCGATGATGATAGGACCTGAGCCTATGATGAGTATCTTTTTGATATCAGTTCTTTTTGCCATTTTTTATCTCCTCCGTTTTACTTTATTTCCCAAACTGTTTTGCCTTGATATACCGTTTTCAAGCACACGCCAAATAGGCGCTCGCCCGCAAAGGGCGTTGCTCTGCCGAGCGTAAGAAATTCGTCGGGGTCAACTGTGAATTCCTTCCCGATATCCCAAACGCTGTAGCTGTCGCCGCGCTCAAGACCGAAGCGGCGGCGCGGATTGTGGCACATAAGTGCTACAAGCTCGTCAAGCGTCAGCACTCCGCCGCGCACAAGGTGCGTGTAGAGCACGGGGAACGCCGTTTCAAGCCCGACAATGCCAAACGCGCTTCCTTCAAGTCCGCGGGATTTCTCCTCGGCGGAGTGGGGCGCGTGGTCGGTGGCTATCATATCCACCGTGCCGTCCTTTATTCCCTCGATAAGCGCCTCGCGGTCGGCGGCGGAGCGCAGGGGTGGGTTCATCTTAAAGCGTCCTTCCTCTTTAAGGTTGCTATCGTCAAGCACAAGGTAGTGCGGCGCGGTCTCGCAAGTCGCGTCAACGCCCGTGCGCTTTGCCTGTCTTATCAGCTCCACGCTCTCCTTTGCGGAGACGTGGCAGACGTGGTAGGCACATCCGACCTTTGCGGCAAGCTCAAGGTCGCGCGCTATCTGCGCGTACTCGCTCTCGGAGCAGATGCCGCGGTGAGCGTGCGCGCGCGCGTACTCGCCGTCGTGGATGTAGCCGCCGCGAAGCAGGGAATTGACCTCGCAATGCGCGACTATCATTTTGCCAAGCTCTTTGGCTTGCTTCATTGCGGCAAGCATCATTTCGTCGCTCTGCACGCCCCTGCCGTCGTCGGAAAAGGCGATAACGCCGCCCGCCATTCCCGCAAGGTCGGCAAGCTCCTCTCCGCGCTGACCTACGGTGATAGCACCGTAGGGATGTACGCCTATTACCGCGTCACGCGCGATGATGTCGCGCTGGAGCGCGAGATTTTCGGCGGAGTCGGGGACGGGATTAAGGTTCGGCATCGTGCAAACGTCGGTAAAACCGCCGCGTGCCGCCGCCATAGAGCCGCTTTTTATCGTTTCCTTGTAGGAAAAACCCGGCTCACGGAAATGCACATGCACATCACAAAAGCCGGGAAGAATAATAACGCTATCGGAATTTTTAAACACTTCAACACCTTCATAAGAGGAAAAGTCAAAGGAGGACGCCTTGCCGCCAAGCTGTGCGCCGAATGCTGAATTTTTAAGCATTTTTGCAGGCATAACGAGTCCCTCCGTTTTCGTTTTTTCGGGGTAAAAGCGGACTTGCCCGCACTCCCCGATCTTATCTTTACAATTATAGCACAGGGGGCGCAGGTTGTCAAGGGGAAAAAGTGAAAACGCCTCGCGTTTTCACAGTGAAATCCGACTCCGTCGGGTGAAATACGCCTGCGGCGTGTGAAATATTTCGCTGCGCGAAATGTGAAATATTTTGCTTCGCAAAATGTTAAGGTAGCTTTTTGCGGGGCAAAAAGCATTCCTATTGAGGAAATAAGTGTACTTTTAGCATATTGCTATGCGTTAAGGTGGCGGGAACGGCGTACTCTTTAGCGTCATTCCGAAGTTTTTTAAAGAGAGCGGGAATAGCGCACATCTCGCGTCATTCCGAAGCTACGCCGAGCTGCTTCGAGGCGGAGCGAGCGAATCTCGCCGTTTTTCCGCAGAAAAACGGCGCTTGATGTTCGAACCAAACCGATTTATTGGGGAATAGCACAAAAATCACGGCTACGAACTATTAAAAGGCGATTGCAGACATAGGCTCCCTCCGAGAGGGAGCTGGCACGGCTTGCCCGTGACTGAAGGAGAGTGCGCGACAATACCACAAGCACTCGTTCCATCAAGGCGCAGGCTCCTTCCACCGCTTCGCGGTCCCCCTCTCGCTTCGGCTCGGTCACGCTCGGGCTCTGACACCACCCCGTGGTGTCATTCACTACCCTCGCGCCGCTTCGCTACCTCTCGGAGGGAGGCAAACGTTAGCCGCCGCTTTTCGCACAGCCATAGTATACGGCTACACACTATTCGCGACGATTGCACACATAAGGCTCCCTTGTGCAAAGGGAGCTGTCACCGAAGGTGACTGAGGGATTGTTTTTATCCTGAAATATAGCTTTTTCGACAATCCCTCCGTCATTTTCTTGCGAAAATGCCACCTCCCTTTACACAAGGGAGGCTAACGCAAACCACCGCTTTTTATCATAGCCGTAGCATACGACTATACAGTATCAAAAGGCGATTGCAGACATAAGGCTCTCCCTGAGGGAGAGCTGGCGCGTTAGCGACTGAGAGGGGGCGCGAAAGCCCTCTCCGTCACGCTCCGCGTGCCACCTCTCCCAGAGTGAGAGGCAAATTGTGGGCGCGAACATTCGGCACAGCCAAAGCACACGGCGGGAGTCCGAAAGGGAAAGTCTGGTGCAAACATCAAGCGCAAAAATTCTGCGGAATTTTTGCGAGATCCACTTGCCGCGTCGCAGAACGTTGCGCCGCGTCTGCGGGATGACGCAAAGAAAACGCCTCGCGTTTTTACGGTGAAATCCGACTCCGTCGGGTGAAATACGCCTGCGGCGTGTGAAATATTTGCCCGTTGGGCAAATGTGAAATATTTTGCTTCGCAAAATGTTAAGGTAGCTTTTTGCGGTGCAAAAAGCGTTTTATAAAACAAAAGAGGTTGAAGCCTTGCGGCTTCAACCACTTTTTTCCTTAACGTTTGCCGTAAGGCAAACACTTCACACGGCGTAGCCGTGCATCACGCGCGAAGCGCGCATCATATTTGCCGCAAGGCAAATGCATCACTTACCCAAAGGCTGTTCTTTCTTCTTTCTCTTAACGCACAGCGTTGCGGTGGTGAGAATTACGGGAACGAGAGCAAATCCGATAGCCGAGCCGCATCCGCCTTCCTCGGTGGGAGCGGGGGTAGTTGCGGGAGCGTCGGTCGCGGGGGGAGTTACCTCGCGGGGGAAGTCAGCGAGCGAGAGAGTCTGCTCGTAAACGATAGCGCCCGTGCTGTCGGCAGCCTTAACGTCAACGCTGTCGCCCTTTACGGTCAGCATCGAAACGGTGTACTTGCCGTCCTTAAAGCCGCCCGCCTCGACGTTTACAACGCCCTGCGTGTCGTCAACGGAGAAGCCGCCGCTGCACGCGCTGATTATGAGGGGTGCGCCCTTTGCGCGGAGAATTTCCATCCATTCGTTGTCGATAGCCGCCTCGTGGGAGATGACTACGATGTCCTTGGACTCGGCAATTTCAAGAGACTTGAGCCACTCGGTCTGCTTTTCACGAATGAGCTCGGTGAGAACAAGCTCGCCTGCGTCCTTTGCGCAATGCTCGCAAAGCGCGGCGTTGTCAAGTACGATAAAGGTGTGGCTTGCGGTGCTGAACGAGTAGTAGCGCTCGCCCGTTTCGGTGTGCAGATAGAAGCCGAGGCGTGATGCGTAATCGCCCTTCATCTCAGCCGTGCCGCGCGTGTAAACAACGGGGTGAGTACCGCCCGAAGCCGCGTGGGTAGCCTGAAGAACGCCGTCAATGCCCTTCATTTCGGCAATATCGGCAACGCTGTCGCCGTTTACGGAAATTATCGCGGGCTTGCTTCCGAGCGCGGCAACTGCGGCGGAGAGGCGCGTCAGCGCGTCGTTTGCGGTATTAACGCCGATATCGGGGCAAACGAGAACGGGAATTTCATTCGTTGCGGTGTTCTTTTCGAACTTGTAATAATCACTCACCGCCACGCTTCCGCGCGAGTATGAGTAGCCCGAATTTGCGCGCATATTGAAGCACGCAACGCGGTAGGAGTTGCCGTTAAGGTGCGCCTTCGGCACTTTTACCGAGTGTACGGTGTCGGTCGTGCGGATAAATCCGCCCGCCTCGTCAAAGACCTGATACAGCTTTCCGCCGAATTTATATTCGACGTACGCGCCTCCCGTCAACGAGGTCGACCAAACGATAGTGTAATAATCGCCGCCCGTTTCAAAAACGGTAGGGCCTCCCGTTACCTTGTTAGAGCCGCCCGCTCTCGTTTCGCTTCTTTGATTCAAGCCGAAAACGGGAGTTTTGGGAGTTTCGGGTGCGCTGAATTTATTTTGAATGGTAAAGGTCTTGCTCGCCTTTATTGAGCCGCTTGAGCTGGTTGCAACGTATTTTATCTTGTTGCCGTTAAACTCGTAAAGTCCGGCGGCACTCTGACCGAGCACTACCTGCTCGAACTGGAGTCCGTTGTTGCCCTTCGCCTCGAATCTGAAGGTGTGGTCGTGGCCGCAGATACCGAGCTGGAAGCCGAGGTGGCCCATACTCTTGGAAAGGTTTACGGTCTTACCTGCAAGGTTGCTGAGGCGGGGAATGTGGTAGATGGCAAGTCTGAACGCGAGGTCCTTGCGCGGAGAAAGGCTCTTGAGCCACTCGCTCTGCGCCGTAACGTATTCCTTGCAGTTTGCAAGTCCGCCGTATCCCTCGTAGAAGTCGCCCGCCTCCTCGGCGGTGTCGATTACTACGCCGTAAAGAGGTCCGTACTCGAAATCAAAGTAGAACTGACCCGTCTCGGTCTTGAAATACTCAAGGAGCATAGTTCCGTACGAGCCGCGAGTTTCGTGGTTGCCGTGACCGTAAACTATGGGGAAGCGTCCGCCCGTGGCGTTAGCCATAAGGGGGAAGAATTTGTCAAGCATATCGCTGCGCTTGGGGAGAGCGTTTACGATATCACCCGTGAACACAACGAGGTCGACGTCCTTGCCCTTGTGCGCTTTGGCAACTGCCTGCGTGGTTTTAAGACCCTCGTGCGTGTCGGTCATCTGAAGAACGTTTACCGTTCCCGAGCCGTCGTAGCCCTTGAAGGGTATCTCGCCGCTCGAAATGGTCGCGCCGAAGGTAACGCCCGAGGCGTTGTTTGCGGTTACGACCTGCGAGTAAACGGTGTAGGTGTTGTTTGAAAGATGCTCGCGGGGCACTTTTACGCTATGCACATCCTCGTAGGTGCAAATAATGCCGTCTCTCTCATCGTAAACGGTGTATTCCTTGCCCTCATAGGTGTACTTTATGTAGCCCGTGCCTCTGAAGGTTGTGACCCAAATGACGTTGTAGCCGTCGCCGACCTCGTAAACGGCGGGATTTGCGCGGAAGTCTATCTTCGCGCTCGTTCCCGTCTTGTTAAGACCGAACGTGTCAACGTCGAACTTGACCGTCTCGGCGGCTGACGCGCTAAAGCTTATCACGCCGACGAAGGCGGACACGATCATAAGTGCCGACAAAAATGCGGATAAAAACTTTTTCATTCTGCTTGATTTTCTCCTTTGCGGTTTTGGTGTTAATGTTGATTCATAATTATAATACCATTTTTCTTATTGATTTGTCAATATAAAAGAAACAAATTTCTTGCAGAACATGGCTTTTAATGAAATATTTTGCTTGCGCAAAATATTATATTAAGGAAGCTTTTTGCATCGCAAAAAGCTTCCTATTGAAAATTGAACAGCGCACTCTCGCGCGTCATTCCGAAGTCGTGGCGCGTTGTTCCGCGACGCGACGAGCGAATCTCGCAAAAATTCCGCAGAATTTTTGCGCTTGATGTTCGCACCCGACTTTTCCCTTTTCGGACTCCCGCCGTGTGCTTGGGATGTGCTGAATGTTCGCGCCTACAATTTGCCTCCCTTGTGTAAAGGGAGGTGGCATTTTCGCAAGAAAATGACGGAGGGATTGTCAAAAAAACTATATTTCGGGTTAAAAACAATCCCTCAGTCACCTTCGGTGACAGCTCCCTTTACACAAGGGAGCCTATGTCTGCAAGCGCATTTTAATAGTTCGTAGCCGTATTTTTTAGTACTATTCCCTAATAAATCGGTTGGGTGCGAACATCAAGCGCCGTTTTTCTGCGGAAAAACGGCGAGATTCGCTCGTCGCGGCGCGGAACAACGCTCCACGACTTCGGAATGACGCAGGAGAGTGCGCTATTCCCGCTCTCTTTAAAGAACTTCGGAATGACGCAGGGAAAACGGCAACGCCGTTTTCAGCGATATTCGCCTTGCGGCGAGCGATATTCAACCTTATGGTTGAGCGATATTGCGCCTTACGGCGCAGCGATATATTTTGCTTGCGCAAAATATTATATTAGGGAAGCTTTTTGCCTTGCAAAAAGCGTTTATAAAACAAAAGAGATTGAAGCCTTGCGGCTTCAACCTCTTTTGTTCTTTATGTTTGCCCTTGGGCAAATATATTATTCGTCCTTTTTCTTTCTCTTTACGCACAGCGTTGCCGAAGCAATTACTGCGGGGATGAGAGCAAAGCCGATAGCCGAGCCGCATCCGCCCTCCTCGGTAGCCGAGGGAGTAGAGTCGGGGGTGGAGTCGGGGGTGGTGTCGGCGGGGGGAGTTACCTCGCGGGGGAAGTCAGCGAGCGAGAGAGTCTGCTCGTAAACTACGGCGCCCGTGCTGTCGGCAGCCTTGACCGAAACGCTGTCACCCTTTACAGTGAGCATCGAAACGGTGTACTTGCCGTCCTTAAAGCCGCCCGCTTCGACGTTTATAACGCCCTGCGTATCATCGACGGAGAAGGCGCCGCTGCACGCGCTGATAACGAGGGGCGCGCCCTTTGCGCGGAGAATTTCCATCCATTCGTTGTCGATAGCCGCCTCGTGGGAGATGACTACGATATCCTTGGACTGTGCAATTTCAAGAGACTTGAGCCACTCGGTCTGCTTTTCACGAATGACCTCGGGCAGAATAAGCTCGCCCGCGTTCTTTGCGCAATGCTCGCAAAGTGCGGCGTCGTCAAGAACGATGAAGGTGTAGTTCGTGGTGTTGAACGAGTAGTAGAACTCATTCGTGGTGGTGCGCAGGTAGAAGCCGAGGCGGGATGCGAATTCACCCTTCATCTCAGCCGCGCCGCGCGTGTAAACGACGGGGTGAGTACCGCCCGAAGCCGTGTGAGTCGCGTTGAGAACGCCAACGATGCCCATTTTCTTTGCGATGTCGGCAACGCTGTCGCCGTTGACCGAAACTATCGCGGGCTTGCTTCCGAGTGCGGCAACCGCAGAGGAAAGGCGAGTCAGCGCGTCGCTTGCGAGGTTAACGCCGATATCGGGGCAAACGAGAACGGGAATCTCGGTTGCGGTTGCGTTGTTCTCAAACTTATAATCCTTACTTACCGCCATACTTCCGCGGGAGAAGGTGTAGCCCGACTGCGAGCGCATATTGAAGCACGCAACGCGGTAGGTGTTGTTGTTAAGGTGCGCCTTCGGCACTTTTACCGTGTGTATGGTGTCGGTAGTGCGGACGAAACCGCCTGCCTCGTCGTATACCTGATAAACCTTGCCGTTGTAGGTGTATTCAACGTACCCGCCGCCGTCCTTCGAGGTCGCCCATACGATGGTGTAGTAATTTCCGCCCGTTTCGAAAACGGTAGGCTCGGCGGTTACCTCGTTAGAGCCGCCCGCTCTCGTTTCGGTCTTCTGATTCAAGCCGAAAATGGGAGTCTTGGGAGTGCCGACGGCACCGAACTTGCTCTGAATGGTAAATTCATTGCTTATTTTCTTGGAGCCGTTCTTGTCGGTTGCAACGTAGTTTATCTTGTCGCCGTTGAACTCGTAAAGTCCGCCGACGCTCTGACCGAGAACTACCTGCTCGAAGTTAAGTCCGTTGGTGCCCTTGTACTCGATTCTGTTGGAGTGGTCGTGACCGCAGATACCGAGCTGGAAGCCGAGGGGATTGAGATTCTTCGAAAGGTCAACGCTACCGCCCGCAAGGGTCTGCAGGCGCGGAATGTGGTAGATAGCAAGTCTGTATGCGGCGTCCTTCTGGGGGGTGAGGGTCTTGAGCCACTCGCCCTGAGCCGCTACGTACTCCTTGTAGTTGGCAAGTCCGCCGTACGCCTTGTCGGAGTCAGCCTTGTCCTCGCCCGTATCAAGAACTACGCCGTAAAGCGGACCGTAGTTGAAGTCGAAGTAGAACTCGCCCGTTGAGGTCTCGAAATACTCAAGCAGCATAGTTCCGTACTTACCGCGCGTTTCGTGGTTACCGCGGCAGTAGATTATGGGGAAGCGTCCGCCCGTGGCGTTAGCCATAAGGGGGAAGAGGTCGTCAAGGATGTCCTTGCGCTCGGGGAGGTCGTTTGCGATATCTCCCGTGAATATGACAAGGTCAACGTCCTTGCCCTTGTGCGCTCTGACGACGTTCTGCGTACCTGCGTGCGCGTCGTGCGTATCGGTGATCTGGAGCACGTTTACCGTTCCCGAGCCGTCGTAGCCCTTGAAGGGGATAGCGCCGCTTGAAATGGTCGCGCCGTAGGTAACGCCCGATGCGTTGTTAGCCGTTACGACCTGCGAGTAAACGGTGTATGTGTTGTTTGCAAGGTGCTCGTGGGGAACCTTTACGGTATGCACGTCCTCGTTGGTGCAGATAACGCCGTTATCCTCGTCGTAAACGGTGTATTCCTTGCCCTCGTAGGTGTACTTTATGTAGCCCGTACCCTTAAAGGTGGTTACCCAGATGACGTTGTAGCCGTCGCCGACCTCGTAAACGCCGGGGTTTGCGCGGAAGTCTATCTTCGCGCTCGTGCCCGTCTTGTTAAGACCGAACGTGTCAACGTCAAACACGACCGTTTCAGCGGCGGACGCGCCAAAGCTTATCACACCGACGAATGCGGAAACGATCATAAGTGCAGACAAAAATGCGGATAAGATCTTTCTCATTCTACTCTTTTCTCCTTTTTAGTTTTTGAGTATATAACTAATTATATAATATCATTTTTTATATCGTTTTGTCAATATTAAAATGAAATTATTACCTTGAAATATAAACGGGGGCTTCCCGCAGGAAGCCCCGAAAAGGTTTTAGCTTAAGTCTTTTACAACGCCCGAAAGGTATGAGTTTACGAGAAGCAGGTCAAGCGAGGTGATCGCTCCGTCGCCGTTGGCGTCAGCCGCGTAGGCGTAAAAGCCGCTCGGTGCTTCGTCCTCGATGACGGCGTTTTTCATTTCCATATAATCGCTTGCATCAATGCTTCCGTCGCCGTCAAGGTCGCCCAAAATATTAAGCGTTACGGTGTCAAGCACTCTGCCGTCTACGGTGAGCGTTATAGTCGCGCCCGTGCCCACGCCGCTGATGCTTACGCCGCTCGTGTTGGCAAGGGATGCGCGTATAGCGTCAAGCGTTGAGCCGTCCTTTACGCCGTAGAGCATACCGCCCTTGACGTAAAGTCCCGAATCTTGCTTGGGGGCTATAGCGTACGCTGAATTGGGAGTTCCCGTTTCGGTCGCGCCCGATATGGTAAAGCTTCGCTCGCATATAACCGCGCCGCCGTCGTCAAGCACGCGCACGCTTGCACCGTTCGGCGTAAGCAGTACGTCGGCAACCGTCGCGCTTGCGTCTGCGGCGTTGTAGCCGCCGCCCTCGACGGAAAGCACTCTGCCGTCGGTTACGGTAATTCCAAAGCTTCCCGCGGTATCGTTGCCCGACACGAAGATGTCCGCGCCCTTGGCTTCAAGGGTCTTGCGCCAAGAATAGCCCGATTTCGCATCGTAGGTGTCAAGCGGAATGTGGGAAATAACTACAAGGTTTTTGCCACTATCCGCGCGCAACGAGTTTATCCACTTGTTTTGCGCTTCAAGGTAGCTCTTGCTTACAAGGAGCGAGGAGTGCGTATCCGCGATAGCGAGTGTGTCAAGCACCACGAAGGTGTAGTTCATATAGTCAACGGTGTAGTAGAACTTGTCGTTTTGCAGGTATCTTGTGAGCATTCCTGTGTAATAGCCGAGGTTGTCACGGTCACCGCGGACGTAGATAACGGGGTGAGCCGAGCTTGAAATATCGGCAAGTCCGTCTATCATAGAAACTATCGCGTCGGCATCGTATACCGATGCGCGCGAGTCGCCGTTCGCAATAATGAGCGCGGGGTTCGTGCCAAGCGCCTTGACGGCGGCGGTCACGGTCTCCTCGGTGTCGGTGGATGCGCTGGAAACGAGGTCGGGAACGTTGAAAACGCGCACCTCGTCGGAGGAGGCTTTGCATTCAAACGCGAAATACTCGCTGATGCATCCATTTCCTTGTTTAAGGGTGTACGGCGCGTTGTACGTGGTGTATTCAAGTGCGCCCACGCGGTAGCTGTTGTTGTCAAGATGCGCCTTTGGAACCTTTACCGTGTGTATTGGGTCGTAGGTTCGCCGCGCACCCGAAGTGCTGTCAAAATGCTGATATTTAACGCCGCCGTAGGTGTATTCGACGAACGCCATCGCTCGCGTGGTGGTCGCAAAGCAGACGGTGTAGTATTCGGGGTCGCCGACCTCAAGCACTACGGGCTTTGTCGCAAAGGTAAGCCCCGTATTTGATACGCTTATCTGCTGTTCGCGTCCCGTTTCGCCGAGTGTGACCTCGTCGGGTGTACCCTTTACGCTTTCAAGCGTTATCGACTTGTCGATCTTTGTCGTTCCCGACTGGCTCGCCGCGCGTACGTCAAGCGTTTTCGAGCCCGACGCGGTAGTTTCGAACGTCAGGCGCGCCGCCGTAACGTCGTTTGCGTAGGGGTCGCCGCCCACAACGATCTGCGGGAAGTTCAAATTGTACGAACCCTTGGCTTTCCAAGAGGTACTGTGATTGTGTCCGCAAATGCCAAAATGGAAGCCAAGCGAGTTCATCAGGGGCGCATAGTTCATCGTGGTGGTGTTGCGGAGCTTGTTCAATATCGGAATGTGGTAGATAGCAAGGCTGAACGGCTTTGACGAGGGGCGCAGGGTGGAAAGCCACGCCTTTTGCTTTGCCATATACTCGTCAAAATTGGTTACCTGATTGTAGGGGTCATTGTTGCTCGGCGCTACGTCCTCGCCCGTGTCGATAACAACGCCGTAGAGCGGTCCGTATTCAAAATCAAAGTAGAACTCGCCCGTTTCGGTGGGTACGTAATCAAGGAGCATCGCTCCGTAGCGTCCCCAGCCATCGTGGTTGCCGCGGCAGAAAACTACGGGGAACTGACCGCGCGATACTTTGCTCATAATAGAAAATACGTAGGTTACTATTTCATCCTTGCTGCGAATGTAGCTTGCTACGTCGCCCGTGAAAACTATAAGGTCGGGCGTGGTGGAGAACTGCTTTGCCGCCGCAAGTGCGCGGTCGGCGTAGTTGTGCGTGTCCGTAAGCTGAAGGATGTCAATGCTCGTTTCGCTGTCGTATTTACGAAGCGTGAGCGGACCGCAGGAAATAGTCGTGCCGTAGCTCAACGACGTGGCGTTGTTGTTGGTGACTACCTGCGAGTAAACGGTGTAGGAGTTGCCGAGAAGATGCTCGTGCGGGACTTTTACGACGTGGATGTAATCGTTGGTCTTTACGATTCCCGCCATCTCGTCGTACACGGTGTACTCCGTGCCGCCGTAGGTGTATTTGATATATCCCGTGCCGTCAAAGCTCGTCGCCCAGATAACGGCGTAACCGTCGCCCATTTCGTAGACGGCGGGTGTTGCGCTGAATTTATACGAGTCGGTCGTGCCGCTCGTGGGGATAGCGTATGACGTGGGGTCAAAGGCGGACGTTTCAAAGGACGTGAATTCCACTACGCCAACAAGCATCGAGCAGAAAATCACAAAGGAAAGCAGCGCGCTGAAAACGCGGTGGAAGCCCTTGGTATGGATGGATGTTACGTTCATTTTTTCTCCCTTCGATTTAATGAAGTCAAACATGGGGCTTCCTGTGGGAAGCCCCAGTTCTTGTTTTAATCAATAACGGTTACTGTACCTGCAACGTAAGAGCTTATAAGAAGCAGGTCAAGCGAGGTAAATGCGCCGTCGCCGTTGGCGTCAGCCGCGTATGCGTAGATGCCGTGGGGTGCCTCATCATCGACAAGAGCGTTCTTAAGCTCAACGTAGTCGCCCGAGGTGATAGCTCCGTCGCCGTCAAGGTCGCCGACGATGGCGATAATAACGGTATCAACTACGAGTCCGTCTACGGTAAGGGTTACGGTGCTGCCCGTTCCCGTGCCGTTTACGGTGATACCCGTATCGTTGGTAATGTTCTTGCGAAGCTCGTCAGCGAGCGTATCTGCGCTCACGCCGTAAAGCACGCCGCCCGAAATGGTAAGTCCCGAGCTTTCGCTAACGGTTATGGAGTACGCCGCGTTTGATGTATCAATGTTGAGGAATACGGCGGGTACGGGGTAGCCGTCGTTTACGCTTGCGTTATAGATGAATACCTTGGAGTTGAGCGTGGTTGCAAAGTTCTGCGTCTTCATGCTCGATGCATCCCATTTTTCAACGCTGCCCGAGCCTGCCGCATTCGACCAATCGCTGTACGCATCCCTAAACGCCTGCTGGTAGTATGCGTTTCCGCGCACGTAGTAGGTGTTGCTTATGGTCATATAGCCCGTAGTCTTGTAAGAGCCTACGACACCCGCGCCGCCTGCCGCATAGCTTACGGTAGCACCCGTGTTGTAGCAGTTGACGATGTTGACGCGGGACGAGCCAGAGTAGCCAACGAGTCCGCCGACGTGACCCTTCGAGGGGCCTTCCGCCTGACCTACGCCGACGATGGCGTGACCGCGGTTAAAGCAGTTGGTAATGTTGTTGGTTACGTCGTTTGCATAGGATTGACCTACAAGTCCCGCGACGATGGGGGAACTGAGCGTGGTGGTAGATATAATACCGAAGTTTCCGCTGGAGGTAATGGTCGAGCCCGTGGCAAAGCCTGCGATAGAGCCGACCTTGGTTCCGTTACTCTGTACCTCGGTGTAGGTAAAGCAACCCGTGATGGTGGAATCCTCTGCAAATCCCACAAGTGAGCCAAGATACGATGAACCGTTTACACAGCCGCCCGCGAGGGTAAGGTTCTTTATGGTCGCACCCTGCGCGTAGCCGAACAGACCAACGTAGTTCTTGTTAGAAGAAAGGTCGATGTAGAGGTTCTTTATCGTCTTGTTGTTGCCGTCGAACGTACCCATAAATTTATTGCAGGTCGCGCCCGAGTCAACGGACTCCGAGGAAACACCGCCGATGGGGGTAAAGGGAACGAGCTTCATATCAATATTCGCGTCAAGGCGGAAGGTCATACCCTTAAAGCCGTTCTTTGCCGCGATATTTTCGGACATCCAGACAAGGTTGCCCGCCTCGGTAATGGAGTAAACTCCGTTCGTGAGCGTAGGCTCTACTGCCGCGAGGGAGGTGCTTACCTCGACCGCGCCAAAGAGTCTGAAGGTCTTGTTATAAACGGTGGAGCCACTGTTGTTAAGTGCGGTTATCTTTGCGTAATCGCCCGAAAGCAGGACGTTTACTGCCGTTCCGACCGAGGAGGAGGACTTGTATCCGCCGCCCTTGACGGAGACCACGTTGCCGTCGGTAATGCTGACGCCGAAGCTTCCCGCGCTGTCGTTACCTGACATAAACAGGTCTGCGCCCTTGGCTTCAAGAGCCGCGCGCCAAGAATAGCCCGATTTTTTATCGTAGGTGTCAAGCGGAATGTGAGAGAGGACTACGGTGGTCTTGTTCTCGTCAAGAGTGAGAGAGCTTATCCACTTGTCCTGAGCGGCAAGGTATTCGCCGCCTACGTTAAGGGAGCTGTGCGAGCTTGCGATAGAGAGGGTATCGACTACGACGAAGGTGTAGTTGTCGTAATCAACGGTGTAGTAGAAATCGTCAAGCGAGAGATATCTCGGAAG
Organism: Eubacteriales bacterium; assembly: GCA_045633005.1. GTDB lineage: Bacteria > Bacillota > Clostridia > Oscillospirales > CAG-272 > CAG-390. The sequence goes on from JAZQXT010000039.1 coordinate 17,105, forward strand.
CTGGGATACGTACTGACCGAGGTTGTCGCGGTCGCCGCGTACGTAAACGACGGGATGCGCGGAGCCCGAAATGTCAGCAAGACCGTCGAGCATCGTTTCAATGGATTCTGCGTTGTTGTTTACTGCGCGCGAGTCGCCGTTTGCAATGATGAGCGCGGGGCTCGTTCCGAGCGCCTCGACTGCCGCGGCAACGGTCTCCTCGGTATTGTTAGACGAGCTTGAGATAAGGTCGGGGACGTTAAATACGTTTACCGCCGCGCCCGAATCTCTGTTTTCAAAGACGTAGTAGTAGCTAAGACAGCTTGAGCCCTTTCCGTGGTGGTTGGGGTCGTGGCGTGTGCATTCGATACCGCCGACGCGGTAGACGTTGTTATTGAGGTGCGCTTTGGGAATTTGTATCGTGTGTATCGTATCGTACGTTCGCCGTCCGCCGCCCGATTCGTCAAAGACCTTGTAGGTGGTGTCGAGATACGAGTATTCGACAAAGCCCATAGTTCGTGAGCTGGTCGCAAAGCAAACGGTGTAGTAGTCGGGGTCGCCCGTCTCGAATACGACGGGGTGTGCGGTAAAGGAAAGTCCGATAGAGGTGATAGCGGTCTTCTGGTTGAGACCGAAATCAACGGGGGCGTACTTGGACGCGGAAGCCTTGGTGCTGCTGATGCTGATCGACTTGTCGAGCTTGGTGTTACCGTTCTGGCTTGCAACGCGAACGTCAAGCGTCTTAGAGCCCGAGGAATCCTTCTTGAACGTCAGACGAGCCGCCGTAACGTCACCCGTCGAGCCGTAGGGGTCGCCGCCCATTATGAGCTGCGGGAAGTTCAGGCTGTACGAGCCCGATGCCTTCCACGAGGTAGAGTGGTAGTGACCGCAGATACCGAAGTGAAGTCCGAGAGCGTTGAGCTGGGGAACGAAGGAAATGCCCGTTGCGTTAAGGTTTCCAAGGTTGGGTATGTGGTAGATAGCCATACGGAACGGCTTGGAGGAGGGGGTAAGGGTGGAGAGCCACGCCTTTTCGTTCTTAAGGTACTCCTTGAAGTTTACGGTGTCGCCGTACTCAGCGTGTGAGTCGACCTTGTCCTCACCCGTATCCATAACGATGCCGTAGAAGGGGCCGTACTCAAAATCGTAGTAAAACTCGCCCGTTTCGGTGGGGAAATAGTCACGGAGCATCGCGGCGTAGCGTCCGCGCGTTTCGTGGTTACCGCGGCAGTAAACAACGGGGAACTGTCCGCGAGAGATTTTGCCGATAAGACCGAATACGTTGTTGATGATATCGTCCTTGTTTCTCGAATAAGTTGCGATATCACCCGTAAAGGCGATAAGGTCGGGGCGAGTGGAGAACTGCTTTGCCGCCTTCATCGCACGGTCGGGATAGCTGTGCGTATCGGTTATCTGGAGAACGTTGAACTCGTCCTCGCTTGCGTATTTGTTGAGCTTAAGAGGGCCGCAGGAAATGGTCGTGCCGTAGCTCAGCGTCGTGGCGTTATTGGTGCTTACGACCTGAGAATAAACGGTGTAGGTGTTGCCGATAATGTGCTCGTGCGGCACCTTTACGACGTGGATGTTCTCGTTGGTCTTAACGATACCTGCCATCTCGTCGTAGACGGTGTAGGATTTGCCCTCGTAGGTGTATTTGATGTAGCCCGTACCCGTGAAGTTGGTTACCCAGATCACGGCGTAGCCGTCGCCCATCTCAAATACCGAAGGGGTAGCTCTGAATTTGTACGAGTCGGACGTACCGCTCGTTGGGATGCTGTAAGACGTGGGATCGAATGCGGACGTTTCAATGGACGTGAAATCCAGAACGCCGACGAACATCGAACAGAACATCACAAAGGAAAGCAGAGCTGACAAGAGGCGCGAAACGCCCTTTTTTGAAACAGCTTGTGTGTTCATCGTTTTCTCCTTTCGTTTAACACAAAACAAATGCTAATTCAAGTTAATGATATCATATAAGGAAGAAAAAGTCAAATGTTTTTTTGATTTTTTTGTGCAATTCTTGCAATTTTGATAAAAAAATAACGAGGATTTGGACAAAATGAACAAACAACTTCCCCGAAGGTCTCATAAATAAAATAAATGATACGGTAAAACGCGAAGCGTTTTCAGTGAGATACGGCTTCGCCGTGTGAAATATTTGCCCTTTGGGCAAATGTGAAATATTTCGCTTCGCGAAATGTGAAATATTTTGCTTGCGCAAAATATTAAGGAAGCTTTTTGCGGAGCAAAAAGCATTTATAAAAACAAAAGCGGGAATAGCGCACTCTCGCGCGTCATTCCGAAACTCCGACGAGCTACTTCGAGGAGGAGCGAGCGAATCTCCCAAAAATTCCGCAGAATTTTTGCGCTTGATGTTCGCACCAGACTTTCCCTTTTGGACTCCCGCCGTATGCTACGGCTACGATAAAAAGCGGCGGTGTGCATTAGCCTCCCTTGTGTAAAGGGAGGTGGCATTTTCGCAAGAAAATGACGGAGGGATTGTCAAAAAAAACTATATTTCGTGTTAAAAACAATCCCTCAGTCACCTTCGGTGACAGCTCCCTTTACACAAGGGAGCCTTATATAGCAATCGCCTTTTAATAGTGCGTAGCCGTGTGCTGAATGTTCGCGCTTACAATTTGCCTCGCCCTTTGGGAGAGGTGTCGGCGTAGCCGACGGAGAGGGCTTTCGGGCCCCCTCTCAGCCGCTTCGCGCCAGCTCTCCCTAAGGGAGAGCCTTATGTCTGCAATCGCTTTTTAATAGTTTGTAACCGTATTTTTTAGTACTATTCCCCAATAAATCGGTTGGGTGCGAACATCAAGCGGCGTTTTTCTGCGGAAAAACGGCGAGATTCGCTCGTCGCGGCGCGGAACAACGCTCCGCGACTTCGGAATGACGCTAAAGAGTACGCCGTTCCCGCTCTCTTTGAAGAACTTCGGAATGACGCGCGAGAGTGCGCTGTTCAATTTTCAATAGGTAGCTTTTTGCGAACAAATCAAGGCGAAGCCTTGTATAGCCGCTCGCAAGCTCGCTATTCCGTCGCTTTGCTCCTTACATCCGCAACTTGTTGCGGTATGGAATCATCCCAAAGGGATGAATGGAATCACGCCGCAAGCCGTGGATAGAATCAATCCGAAGGGGAATACACGCTATTGCGTGATGCCATACGCCTACGGCGATGCCATGCACGACTTCGTCGTGATCCCATGCCAATCCTTCGGATTGGATAACAAAAAGGGGTATCGCGGATGCGATACCTCTTTTTCTTGCGAAAGAACAGTAAAAAGGTGTGTGAACAAGGGTAAAAACGAACAAAAGGTGTCTGTTTTGGCTCCGTGCATATATGTTCGACAAATTGGAATTTGAATTAGTCATTCTGTTACTTATCGATAATTTTATATAAGCTCACAGGTGTACCTTCTTCTTGAAATCCCAGCTTCTTATAAAAAGAATATGCTTGTTTATCTGTTTCGGTTTGCAGGAAAAAGCACCG
>JAZQXT010000040.1:0-1915 GCA_045633005.1 Eubacteriales bacterium
GCTGTCACCGAAGGTGACTGAGGGATTGTTTTTAATCCGAAATATAGCTTTTTCGACAATCCCTCCGTCATTTTCTTGCGAAAATGCCACCTCCCTTTACACAAGGGAGGCAAATAATGAAGAAGCTTTTTGCAAGGCAAAAAGCATTCCTATTGAAAAAGCGAATACGGCTACGCACTATTAAAAGGCGATAGCACATATAAGGCTCTCCCTTAGGGAGAGCTGGCGCGATAGCGACTGAGAGGGGGCGCGTAAGCCCTCTCCGTCGGCTACGCCGACACCTCTCCCAGAGTGAGAGGCTAATTGTAGGCGCGAACATTCGGCACAGCCAAAGCACACGGCTACGAACTATTAAAAGGCGATTGCAGACATAAGGCTCCCTTGTGTAAAGGGAGCTGTCACCGAAGGTGACTGAGGGATTGTTTTTAATCCGAAATATAGCTTTTTCGACAATCCCTCCGTCATTTTCTTGCGAAAATGCCACCTCCCTTTACACAAGGGAGGCAAATAATGTAGCTTTTTGCGTAGCAAAAAGCATTATAAAAGGGTAAAAAAATGTTTTTACACGCGGGAAACAATAAAAATATAAGAAAAAAGGACGTTATCGGTATTTTTGACACCGACAACGCGACGCTGTCATCGCCCATCACAAAAAAATACCTCGCCGCCGCCGAAAAGCGCGGAGAGGTCGAGTCCGCGGGCGACGATATCCCAAAATCCTTCATCCTCTACAGAACCGCCGAAGGCACGCGGGTGTGCTTTTCCACACTTTCCACCTCGGCGCTCGTCGGAAGAATGGATAATTGAGACTATTTGAGATTTTTTAGACTTTTTCTGACAGAAAACTGTCAGGCACAAGCAAAAAATAAAGTTTATAATAGTAATAAAGTATTTGAAAGGTACGGTTACAAAAATGACGGAAGAAAAAAAGACTCCCGAAATTGAAATTTTAAATTCAGAGGAGGTCACAGAGGTCGAGGAAGCCCCTGAAATCATCGAGCTTGACGAGGGCGGCGAGCTGAATACCGTGGTGGACGACAACGCCTACACGGAAAGTCAGATCCAAGTCCTTGAAGGTCTTGAGGCTGTAAGAAAACGCCCCGGTATGTATATCGGTACTACCTCGGTGCGCGGCTTGCACCACCTTGTAAACGAGATAGTCGATAACTCCATCGACGAGGCGCTTGCGGGACATTGCGATCTTATAAAGGTTACCGTAAACCCCGACGACAGTATTACTATCGAGGATAACGGACGCGGTATCCCCGCAGGTATGCACCCCACGCAGGGAATTCCCACGCTTGAGGTGGTTTATACCATTCTTCACGCGGGCGGTAAATTCGGCGGCGACGGCTACAAGATAGCGGGCGGTCTGCACGGCGTTGGAGCGTCGGTAGTTAACGCGCTTTCCGAGTGGCTTGAGGTCGTTGACGTTTACGACGGCGTAAAATACACCGAGCGCTTTGAGCACGGCGCGGTCTCGCGCCCCTTTACCTGCCTCGGTCCCGTTGCCGAGGGCGAAAAGTCGCACGGCGTAACGGTCACGTTCAAGCCCGACGGCGAGATATTTGAGACTACCATATTTGATTACGATACGCTCCTAAACCGTATGCGCGAGCAGGCGTTTCTTAACGCGGGCGTTCGCATACTCCTGACCGACGCGCGCCCCGAGGCAAACGGAAAGTCCGCTGACCTGCAGTTTGAGGGCGGTATACGCAATTTCGTGTCCTATCTTAACGCGCAACGCCACAACGAGGCAGTTCACGAGGACGTTATCTATATGCGCGGCGAAAAGGGCACGTCGCAGGCAGAAATTGCCCTGCAATACAACACCTCGTACAACGAAACGATACTGACCTTCGCAAACAATATGAACACCATCGAGGGCGGTACGCACGAAACGGGCTTTAAGTCC
>JAZQXT010000041.1:0-13773 GCA_045633005.1 Eubacteriales bacterium
CCAACCAGGTTTGGAATCCCTGTCTCTCCGCCACAACAAAAAAGGAGATGCTCCGCTTCCTTTTTTTTGTTGTCGCGAGGGGTGTGGAGAAAACCCTGTCTTGCTTCGCAAGGCAGGGTTCGCATACCCCGACCGAAGATCGACGAGCTTGCTCGTCAGGCGCAGGGAGCGGGTATCCACGCGTAGCGTGTATCCCGAAATGCAACTGCTTCGCATCTCCTTTTTTGTTGTGGCGAGGGGTGTGGAGAAAACCCTGTCTTGCTTCGCAAGACAGGGTTCGCATACCCCGACCGAAGCTCGACGAGCTTGCTCGTCAGGCGCAGGGAGTGGGTATCCACGCGCAGCGTGTATCCCTCAATATACAACACTTCGTGTTGGTGATATACAATGCTTCGCATTGATGATATCCAGCCCTTCGGGCTGATGATATGCCGCAACAAGTTGCGGATGGTATACAAGGCTTCGCCTTGATTTATCTGCGAAAGTGTGATATAATCAACCCTACAAATAAAAATTTGTAGGCGAGTATGAACTATGGAATTTAACGAAAAACTTCAAGAATTAAGAAAACAAAAGGGACTTACGCAAGAGGAGCTTGCCGAAAAGCTTTACGTGTCCCGAACCGCTATCTCAAAATGGGAGTCAGGCAGAGGATATCCAAACATAGAGTCATTAAAAGCGATTGCGAAATTCTTTTCGGTGACGGTTGACGAGCTACTCTCCTCGGGCGAGGTGCTGACGATAGCCGAGGAAGATAACAAACGAAAAGAAAAGCATTTTCGTGATTTGATATACGGACTACTTGATTTCTGTATTGCTATGCTCCTTTTTCTGCCGTTCTTTGCCGAAAAATCAGACTCAATCGTTCAAAGTGTGTCGCTCATCGCACTTGACAGCATTCAGCCGTACTTAAAAACAGCGTACTTTGCCGTTGTTATTTCGATGATCGTAATGGGCATTCTGACACTCGCATTACAGAACTCTCAAGCACGGGCTTGGATAAAAAGCAAAACAACGATTTCGCTGATACTCGGCGCGAGCGCTGTCTTGGTCTTTATGATAAGCTCACAGCCGTATGCCGCCGTGTTTGCATTTGCCCTCTTGTCAATTAAGGCTTTAATGCTTATAAAACGCGGGTGATACGAAACGTATCACGCCCGCGACGGCTCGTTTCTTGTATCTCCCCGTGCCTTCCGTTAAAATGTATTCAGGCGAAAGCCAATACAAAAAGGAAGGTATCGGATAATGGAAAGAAAAAACAGGAAAAGGTTAGTTTGGGGAGCAAGCTTTCTTGCGATGTTTGTGCTATGGACGGCGTTAGTCCGCTCCGTTAACGTGCGAGCTATCGGCCCCGAAGGTTCGTCGGTTGGCTTTGCGACATTAAACGAATTAGTACACGAGCTTACGGGTGTAAATTGGCTTCTCTACACAATAACCGATTGGTTGGGACTTATCCCAATAGCCGTGGCACTTGGATTTGCCATTCTCGGACTTGTGCAGTTAATCAAACGCAAAAGTCTGTGGAAGGTAGATCACAGCATTCTCGCGCTCGGTGGTTTTTATATCGTTGTAATGGCGGTATACATCCTCTTTGAAATAGTTGTTATAAATTACAGACCGACACTCGTTGGCGGATACCTCGAAGCCTCCTACCCGTCGTCAACCACGATGCTCGTTATGTGCGTGATGCCGACGGCGGCAATACAGCTGAACGCGCGTATCAAAAATACCGTTCTCAAACGGTGCGCTATCATCTCTATTGCAGCCTTCACCGCTTTTATGGTGATAGGCAGACTCTTCTCGGGTGTGCATTGGATCACCGATATTATAGGCGGTGCGTTGTTAAGTGCGGGACTTGTGATGACGTATCATTCTATCGAGAATATTCTAACAAAGAAATGCTGATCAAATTTCCAATTTGTCACCCCACTCAATTATCGCACAACGAAAAACAGAGCCAAACGCCGATGGCGTTTGGCTCTGTTTTCATATATTATATATCCGCGTCCTTCATATATTCGTTTGCGTGCTCCGCGATAAACGCCTTGCGTCCCGCAAGGTTGTTGCCGAGCAGGGTGTCGAATATCATCTCCGTCGCGGCGGCGTCCGCGGGCTTTACGGCGATGAGACGGCGCGTTTGCGGCTTCATCGTGGTCTTTGACATCATCTCAGGCTCGTTCTCGCCAAGACCCTTTGAACGCTGGAGCGTGTACTTTGTGTCTCCGAGCTGTTTCAGAATAGCCGTTTTTTCCGATTCGTCGTAAGCAAAATACGTCTGATCCTTCGTAGTTATTTCGAATAGCGGCGACTCGGCTATGAATATCTTTCCCTTTTCTATGAGCGTGGGGAGCAGACGGTAGAACATCGTAAGAAGCAGAGTTCTTATCTGGAAGCCGTCCTCGTCGGCATCGGTACAGATGATTATCTTCGACCAGCGGAGCGCATCGTAATCAAACGCCGCCATATCGTTTTTCAGCTTGACCTTGCCCTCAAGCTCGACTCCGCAACCGATAACACGAAGCAGATCAACGATGATCTCGTTGTCAAATATCTGCTTGTAATCGCTTTTCATACAGTTGAGCGTCTTACCGCGCACGGGAATGATAGCCTGAAATTCCGCCTCCCTCGCGAGCTTACACGACGTAAGCGCGGAGTCACCCTCAACGATGTAAAGCTCGCGCACTTCGGGGTCCTTACTGCGACAGTTGACGAACTTCTCCACTCTGTTTGCAACGTCGATGGTGGCGGTCAGCTTCTTCTTTATATCTATGCGCGTCTTTTCCGCGTTCTCGCGACTGCGCTTGTTGATAAGCACCTGCGCCGCGATCTTATCCGCCTCGGTGGGATGCTCAATAAAGTATATGTCAAGGCTCTTTTTAAGGAAATCCGTCATCGACTCCTGAATAAAGGAGTTGGTGATAGCCTTTTTGGTCTGGTTTTCGTACGACGCTATGGTCGAGTGGCTGCTGATAACGATAACAAGGCTGTCGGCGATATCGTTGTAGGTCACCTTCTGCTCGGTTTTGTTATACTTGCCCGTATTTTTAAGGTACTTGTCGACCGAGTAAACGAAGGCGGAGCGGACGGCGCGGTCGGGCGAGCCGCCGTGCTCAAGGTAGCTGGAGTTGTGGTAATACTCCTGCTTGCCCGCCGCCTGAGTAAAGCAGAAAGAATAATCCGCCTCAAGCAGATATTCCTCCTTGTCACCGCGGTCACGTCCGCGGTCGGACGCAAAAAGATTGACGGGCTCGGTTATCGAATTGTTGTTCGTGATCTCTCTGACGTAAGCCGCAAGCTTGTCCTCGCCCGGATAGAAGAACACCTTTTCCGAAAAGCTTCCGTCCTCCTGCTCTATCTGCAAAACGAATTTTACGCCGTAGTTGATTGCCGCCTGACGGTGCAAAACGTCCTCGAAATGCTCGTGCGGAATATTGATATCGGTAAACACCTCAAGGTCGGGAAGCCAGCGGATCACCGTTCCCGTTCTGCGCTCCGAGGGAGCAAGCTCACGCACCTCAAGCTCACCCACGGGGAAGCCCTTTTCAAAGCGAATGAAGCTGACGTGCTTACCGTCGAATGAGTCTACGTTCATATAAGTTGAAGCGCACTGCGTTGCGCACGCACCGACACCGTTTACACCGAGGGCGCATTTATACGCGGCGTCGGCGTTGTTGTTATCCATCTTACCGCCCGCAAAAAGCTCACAGAAAACGAGCTCCCAGTTGTATCTTTCTTCCTTCGCATTATATCCGAGCGGAACACCGCGACCGAAGTCCTCGACCTCCATGGAGTGGTCGGCAAAAACGGTCACGCGTATCTCCTTGCCGTAGCCCGCGCTTGCCTCGTCTATGGAGTTTGCAAGTATCTCGAAAAAGCCGTGCTGACATCCGTCAAGACCGTCAGAGCCGAAAATAATACTCGGACGCTTACGAACTCGGTCGGGGCCTTTAAGCGAAACTATGCTCTGATTATCGTATCCGCTTTCGTTTTCGGCAGGCGCAGATGCCGCCTTCGCAGCCGTCTTCTTTGCCTTTTCAGACTTAGCGTCGCTTTTTGCGCTTGCCTTTTTAGTTGCTTCTTTTGCCATACTATAAAGATCCTTTATTGAATTTTGTACTTCGCTTCAAATCATAAACCTATTATATACCATATTCAAGAAAAAATCAATACCTATTTTTATTAGATTTTCATCTAATGTTTTGTTTATATGCTCATTTGCTTTAGATGAGTTTCTAATTGAATTGGCTCATATGCTTTTAACATTATCTAATCCAAGAGCGAAAAACTGCGTAATGAAACTTTGCGCCTTAAACACAAGAGTGAGTTTTTGAAGCAAGCGACCAAGAAAATCACCGCCAAAACGGCGAAAACACCCCTTTTATTTGCCGATAAAAACCTACGCTGACCTTCGATAGTATGCGCGAAAGATTTTTATCGGCAAAATCCAAGCAACATTTTCAGATATTTCGATATAAATTCCTTTCTTTAGGAAGATAATATATTGACTTTTTACGGCAAATAATGTATTATATGTTATATATGCTTTGTAATAATTCTCGTGAATTTTAGGAGTTTTAAAATGCTTAAAAAAATAAGATTCATCGTCGCGCTGTGGGTAGCCAAGGCATCGCGCTTGGCACTCAGGATGATAGGCAAGCCCGCGACGTGTACGCCCGGTGTCATAGCCTTGAAGCTCTGCCCCGATTTTCTCGCGCACGTCGGAACACCTAAGACGCTTATCTGCGTTACGGGCACGAACGGCAAGACAACCGTCAGCAATCTTCTCGGTGACGTTTTGCGCGATTGCGGCTATTCCGTAACGAACAACAGCTACGGCTCAAACGTTCAGGGCGGCGTTGCCTCTGCCCTGCTTACCGATGCCTCTCTTACGGGAAAATCCAAAAAGCAGTTCGGCGTTATCGAGGTGGACGAGCGAAGCTCAATCAAGGTCTATTCCTACATCACTCCCGACTATCTCGTGTGCAACAACATTATGCGTGACTCGCTTAAGCGCAACGCTCACCCCGATTTTATTTCCTACGTAATCAATAATAAGCTCACCGAAAAAACCAAGGTCATACTCAACGCCGACGATCTTATCTGCGCCCGTCTTGCGCCGAAAAGCACCGACCGCACCTACTTCGGCGTTGACGTAAGAAAGCCCGAGGGCGGTGACCCCGAAAACGTCCGCGACGTCGTTTACTGTCCCGAATGCGGACACAGACTTGACGTTGACTATATCCGCTACTATCACATCGGACGTATGTCCTGCCCCGAATGCGGACTGCGCTCGCCCGAGCGTCAGTTTACGGTAACGGACGTTGATACCGAGGGCGGCACGCTTACCGTCGCCCACGATGGAGTGAGCGAAGTCTACCGCCTTATGAACGACAACATCATAAACATCTATAACAGCTGTGCCGTTATCACGGTGCTTCACAAAATCGGTCTTACCTACGAGCAGATAAGCGGCGCGTTTGACCGCCTTAAGATAGTCGCAACGAGATACGATAGAACTACCGTTGGCGACGTCAGCATCACGATGCAGTTCGCCAAGGGACAAAACCCCAGCGCGTGCGGACGAGCCTTCAGCTACGTCGCGGGACACAGCGGCGAGCGCAAATCTGTTCTCATTATGACGGATTTTCAGGAGCGCGACGAATCAGAGAGCGTTTGTTGGCTTTACGACTCTGATATGTCACCGCTTGCCGATCCCACGATAAACGAGATCGTATTCGCGGGTCAGCGTTGCCGTGACCAAAAGCTACGCGCTATCATGGCGGGAGTTCCCGAGGACAAAATAAAGATAACGGACACGCCCGCCGACGGCGTTGACCTTATCGACGTTAAAAACCACAGCGAAATATTTATTCTTTATCAGCTTTACACCATTCCCGCCGCGGCTCGCGCGAAGCGTAGACTGATAGAACGCGTGGAGGCTGAAAAATGAAAATAGAACTTCTCTACGGCGAGGTCGCAAACTTTTACGGCGACCCGCAAAATGCAGTTTATCTTTCCCAATGTGACCCCGACTGCGAGATAATAAACACTCGCCTTGACTCTGTTCCCTACTTTGCCGCCGAGCGCCCCGACATCATCCTTATCGGCGCGATGAGCGAAGCAATGCAACGCCTTGCCATCAAAAGTCTTATGCCGTACAAGGAGCGCATACTTGAGCTTATCGACGACGGCGTGGTATTTCTCGCCACGGGAAACGCATACGAGATATTCACCGAAAAGATAGAATACGTTACCGAAGGGATAACCGTGGACGGTCTTGGAATCTTCCCCTTGACCGTTAAGACCGACCTTTTTGCACGCTACAACGGAATGGTGATCGGTGAGGCTGACGGTATGACTCTGACGGGCTTTCGTTCGCAGTTCTCCTTCGTTTACGGCGACAACTCCGACTTTGCCTTTATCAAGGTCGAGCGCGGCGTTGGCATAAACAAGCAAAGCAAGCTTGAGGGCGTGCGCCGCAAAAACTTTATCGGCACACACCTTATCGGCCCGATACTTCCGCTCAACCCCGAATTTTGCGAATACGTGCTGCGCCTTGCGGGAAGCAACGCCAGCGCCGCACACAAACAAGCCGCAATGGCGGCATATGACCGCAGAGTTGCGGAATTCCGCGACCCTAAGGTAAAATTTGACTGATAAAGAGGTATAAAAATGAAGCTTATTAAAACTCCCACAAAGGGAATGAACGACTATCTGCCCTCCGAAGTAGCTCTGCGCGAATACGTAAAATCCGTTATCGTCTCCTCCTACTCCTCCGCGGGCTTTTGTATGATCGAAACCCCCGCCGTTGAGCATATCGAAAACCTCACGGGAAAGAACGGCGGCGAGAACGAAAAGCTGATATTCAAGATAATGAAGCGCGGCGAAAAGCTCAACTCTGCCGCAAGCGAGGACGAGCTGTGCGACAGCGGTCTGCGCTACGACCTGACCGTTCCGCTTTCCCGCTATTACGCAAACAACTCCGCAAAGCTCCCCTCCCCCTTCCTTGCAATGCAGATAGGCAACGTATGGCGCGCCGACCGCCCACAGAAGGGCAGATACCGCCAGTTTACGCAGTGTGACATAGACATTCTCGGTGACTCTACCCCCACCGCAGAGATAACGCTCATCTCCGCCACGGCGGGCGTGCTTCGCCGCCTCGGATTTGACAACTTCACCGTCCGCATCAACGACCGCCGCCTTCTTAAGCTCTGCGCAGAGGCTTGCGGCTTCGCTCCCGAGGAGCACGACAAGGTGTTCATCATCCTTGACAAGATGGATAAGATCGGGCTTGACGGCGTAAAGAGTGAACTTCTCTCCGAGGGCTACGATGCCGATACCGTTGACAAATACATCGCGCTCTACACGGGTGCAGAGGACGTAAGTGCCGAGGATTTCACCGCCAAGCTTTCGGGCGATAACGCAGAAAGCGCGGCAAAGATCGCCGCTCAGGTCGCATCCATTATGCGCTGTGCCGCCGCCGCGACCGTTGGCGGATGCAAGCTGCAGTTCGACCCCACGCTCGTGCGCGGAATGTCCTACTACACAGGCACTATATTTGAGATCCGCATGGACGGCTACGGCTACTCCGTAGGCGGCGGCGGAAGATATGACGAGATGCTCGGCAAGTTTGCGGGTCAGCAAACGCCCGCCTGCGGCTTCTCCCTCGGCTTCGAGCGCATCGTTTCCGCTCTTGCCGACAGCGGATTTACCGTGCCCGCACCTGCAAGAAGCGTTGCTTTCCTCGCTGACAAGAAAATAAGCGAGGAGGATATGCTCCGTATGTGCGCCGATGCCGCCGCGCTTCGCGCAGACGGCGCTCGCGTGCTCGTCACCACCAAGATGAAGAACGTGTACTTCCAAAAGACCAAGCTCTCCGAGGAAGGCTACACCGAGTTCGTTGAATATTAAAAAATAAGGATTTGCCCACGGGCAAATCCTTATTTTTTATTTCGTGCTGTCAAGCCTTTCCTTTATCTTTTTCATATCCGCGAGCATATCCTCCTTGCGCCGCGGGTCGCGCAAAAGTGCGGCGGGGTGGAATACGGCGGTGAGGGCAAAATCGCCCTTTTCAAACCAAACGCCGTGCTCCTGCGTTATCTTGAAATCAGGCTTTATAAGGCGCATCGCGGCTATTCTGCCAAGGCAAACGATTATCTCGGGGCGGATAAGGCGCACCTGCTCACGCAGATACTCTATGCAGGCATCCTCCTCTGCGGGAAGCGGGTCGCGGTTCTTGGGCGGACGGCATTTAAGTATATTGGCTATATAAACGTCCTCGCGCGGTATGTCCACAGCGTAAAGATAACGGTCAAGCAGTTGACCCGCGCGTCCCACGAACGGCACGCCGCTTGCATCCTCCTGCTCACCCGGGGCTTCGCCCACGAACATAAGGCGCGCCGTGCGGCTTCCCGTGCCGAAAACGCAATTAGTTCTCGTATCTCCAAGCGGACAGGCGTGACAGGTGCGGCACTTCTCCTCAAGTGCGCTCCATCGCATTTCAAGCTCATTGTTTTCCATTTTCTTCATCCTTTCAATTTCCGTCCGCAAACGTCGAAAGCTGATATTCGTGAACGAAAATATACGTTATATCGGGCTTTATCGTTTCAAAAAGATTTTTCGTGTCCGTAGCCCCCACGCGGCATCCCACGGTGCGGAAGCTGTTCGAAAAATAATCTCCAAGCATTATCTTATCCCACTCGTTTATGCACTCAAGAAGCACGACGTTACCGCCCGAAAAATCGGTGTTATAAGTTTTTTCAACTTCGTTGACTCGCGGGAAAATGCTGTAATTTTGAGGAAAGCCAAAGTCCACCGACACGGTGCGATTAAAATGCAGACTCTCGATACCCGCACGCCGCGCAAGAGCCTTTCCCGCGGTATAGTGGTGCGCAAGCTCAAGGTCACCCCTCTCGATAACTCGCATCTCACCTCTCTCCGCTTCGGGTATAGCGTCAATGAGTGCGCGGTATACGTAATACGCGCCAAGGGAATTGAGCGAGTTTTCGGTATTATTATAAAGCTGACCGTCCTCCTTGGCACTAATAAGAACGTCCGTCATATCAACGTAGCCGTCACATCCGTTGCTTTTCATATACTCGCTAAGGCGTTTTAAGACGGTATTGTTGCTTATCTCTCCAAAATATTCTGGCATCAGCTCACCGTACACGGTCTGTGAATTGGGTATCACCACAACCGCGCACTCACTGCCCGCCTCGATAAACGGGCGGCGCGCCTCGGCTATGCCCTTTGCAAGTTCTGCAAGATACTCCTCGTCGGGATAACGCTCGCCTACGTAATCCTCGATATAGTTGTAACCGCTATCGGCATCGTAAACGTCAAACAAAAAGCCGTTTTTTCCAAGAAGAACGCTGTCCGAGCGCAAATTTCCGTAAAGAATATAATCTGCGCTCACGATAAGGTCGCGCATATCGGAGTCCTTATAAATGCCGTCGGCAAATTTAGAGAAAAATATATCGTTCCTCTCCTTGCCGTCGTAATAATCCTTGTAATAGTCGTCCGTCGCAAAATAAGACGACAGCAAAACGTTTACGGCAAACGACAAAAGAATGCCCACGAAAAGAATGGTCAGCACGATGCAAAGCGTTCTCGGCATCCTTTCAAACGAAGCCTGAATATCTCTATTTTCTTTTTCCATGCTTCACCTCTTAAAGTGAGATATCCCAGAACGGCGTGGTTGCAAGCTCGGGATATTGCGGCATAACGAACAACAGAGTTATAACGAATATTATAACGACCACAGACGTCCACGACCACGAAAAAATATCAGCCGCCCGCTTCGAAATGGGCTTTTTTCTTGCCGCAAATATCTGCGGAAGCATAATGAAAAATATAAGTGCGCATACGGCAATAAGCTCGGGGCTGAATACCGTCATAAACATATTGTACGATTGAAGCGACGGCGCGGGGGAATATCCGCTTATAGCATTGATCAGCATATTAACGTTTCTGCTCTTTATCAGTACCCAGAAAATAGCAACGCACACGACAGTCAGCAATACGCCGACCGCACGCGCAAGCAGATTTTGCGAAAAGCGTTTTTTTAGCGAAAACGCCCTATCAAGAACCACGAAAATGATTATGGGAATCATCAAAAGGAGCATCTGCGGACTTGCACGGTACCAAAGCATTATCGCCACGCAAACCGCGGCGGCGCTGGCTATTCTGACGATGCGCCTATCCTTGCCGAATCTGCACTCAATTGGCGCGCGCAAATAATCCTTCATCCAAAGCCAAAGGCTCTTTAAAAAATTCTTAAAATAATCCGACGGCGTAGCCGATAAAAAGCAATTGCCGAAGTCCGACTCAAGCGGAATGCCGAGCATTGCGGAAAGACCGCGCCCCATATCCGAAAAGCCCGAAAAAGCAAAATACACGCCAACGAGCAAGAGAAGAACGAGAATGGACATAACGCCGATGCTTATACGCTCGCCCGCTTCAAGAGAGAGACTGCCCGCTATCCTTTCATAGCTTTCAAGAAGGACCTGCGCCACAGCCACGCGCTTGATAAAGCCGAGCGCAAAGGTGCGCACACCCACGCCCATATTGACGGCGTTGAATTCTATTTTTTCCGCTTTGGTGAGGCTTACGAAATCCTTATATTTGATAACGGGACCCGCAATAAGCACGGGAAAATAGCTGACGTACAAAAACACGTCGAAAAATCCGTTCACAACGGCATCCCCACGCCTTACGTCGATGATGCAGGAAATGCAAGAAAGCAGGTAGAACGCCGCGCCCAAGGGCAAAAACGGCAACGCGCCTTCACTTGAAAAGAAGCTTACCGCTCGCAATACTATGAGCGCACCCGTGATGAGCAAAACCGCACAACCGAAGATACGTCGGCTTCCCGTCGCAACGACGGCACACGCCGCGCAATAGGTAAAGCAAGCGCATACTATCAAAAACGCAAGGCTTGCGGGGTGATGAAAGCTTGCACAGGTGTAAAACAAGAGGCTGAACAAGCATATAGCCCACCTACGCAAGCGGTGAGGCACAACGGCGTAAGCGCCAAGCATAAATGGGAGAAAAAGCATAAGAAAAACGGGGGACGTAAATATCATATTCTTTTTCTCCTTTCACTAATTATTTATCCGCCTTAAGCTTTGATAAAAGGGCGGCGTTTTTCTTTTTATACGCCGAGCCGAAGCGCGAGCCCGAAAAGATCATATCGAGCGGACGGGCAAAAAGGCTTACGGCAAACAGAGCCGTAAACGCGCCGTCACAGCTTCCCGTATAGAAGCGCAAGCCGACGGTAAGCGCGCCGCACGCCGCGCCGAATATGAGTCTTGCGGGCACGGTTACGGGCGTAGCGGAAAAATCGGTAGCGGCAAACACCGCGGCAAGCGCGATACCGCCCGAAAGCAACTCGCCGAAAAGATATCCCGTAACGTCAACGCTCTGCGGCAAAAATCCAAACAGAAGCGCCGCCGCACCCACGAAGGCAACGGGAATATGCCAAGATATCACGCGTCGGTATAAGAGATAAAGACCTCCGAGAATGATGAATACGGCAGATATCTCACCGATCGCGCCGCCACCCTTGCCGAGAAACAGTTCAAGAACGCTTTGGCTCGGCATCGCGCCGCCCGCGATTATTTCAAGCGCAGTTCTGAACGGCGCGGCGGAAACGACGTTGGTTATGGGTAACCACTCAAACGGAGCGGTAAAATATGTCATAGCGGGAGCGACGGCAAGGTGTAAAATGACGTGCGCCGCCGCCACGGAATTAAAAGGACATCTTCCGCCGCCGAAGGCTTGCTTCAGCACCGATGCCGCCGCGCCGCCCGCGGCAGGTATCCAAAACGGCACGCTTGCGGGCAGGGTAAGCCCTAAAAGCATACCAGAAACGATAGCGCCAAGGTCGGTAAAGCGAAGCTTGCGGCGCAATATCAGGCGCATCAAGGCTTCGGCTACTACCGCAGAGGCGGAAGCAATAAGCACGACGGCGAGCGCGCGCAGACCAAACGCGACCACGCCCCAGATAAGCACGGGAGACAGCGCAACGATAACGTCAAGCATCATCGAGGTCGTACCGATAGTGTCCCGCGCAAAAAGCTTTTTCTCTTTATTCATCGCTTGCCACCTCCTCTTTTTTCTCGGTCTGCACAGATGCATTTTCCGCATCAAGCGCAGACTTTGCCTTTGCAATAAGGCGGCTGACGGGCAGAGCCTCGGGACACGCAAACGCGCACGCGCCGCATTCTATACATTCGTAAAGCCCTTGACGCTTTGCCTTTTGGTATTTTTTCTTCCTTGAATATATCATAAGAAGCATCGGCATAAGGCGCATCGGACACGCCGCGGCGCATCTGCCGCAGTTTATGCACTCACCGCTCTCGTCGCTCTGGGGTGCGGAAATTATCAGCTCGGACGAAGGTAAAACGTTGGGAGAATCATAATTATCCACAATATCTCCGACAAGTCCGCCGCCGACGCTGACTATCGCATTATCACTTGAAAATCCGCCGCACGCATCAATAAGGTGACGGTAGGACGTTCCGCGAGGCACGCAAAGCGTGCGCTGATACGTCACAGCGTCTCCGTCAACGCCAACGTAGCAATCAACGCTCGGCTTGCCCATAGCAAACGCGGCAAAAACGTCCGCGCAAACGCGGGGAGTTACGATGACGTAGCCCGCGTCAAGCGCAGTAAGCGGGTACGTCAGCTCCCTGCCCGTAAGTGCCGACACTATAAGCTTTTCGTGGGTTCGCGGATATTTCATTTTAAGCATACGAAAAGTAAAAAGATTGCTCTTTCCCACGCTTTCAGAGAGGGCGTTTGCCGCCTCCGTGTCGTCCTCGCCGAACACCACGTCGGTGTTGACCACACCAAGAGCGCGCATTATTATCTTTGCGCCGCCGATAACGTCGCTTGCCTTGTCGATGGCAATGCGGTAATTTACGGTTGAATACGCACCGTCAGAGGCGGCAACGAGGATGAATCTGCGAGTGTTCCCCGCCGCCCTTTGAAGAACCAAAGCCAAAGCCTCGCCGCCGTCCGTGGTTATGGAAAGACGGCGCACCTTTTCGATTATCTCATCGGGCGTAGTCTCGGAGAGCTTTTTGGAATGCGGCACGCATTCGTCGGAAAGAGTATATTTTTTATCGTTTGATATAATAATACTGTTAAAGCTCCTGCCGCGGACGTCCTTGAAAACGGAAACGCCCTTCACCGTACCGCTCACACTGCTGTAAACGCGCGCGCCGTCCTCGCACTCGGCGACAAGCTGACCGCAAGAAACGCCGTCACCCTCGCTTACGGCGAGAGTATACGCCTCTCCCTCGGCGGATATGGGAAGCTCGACCGCGTCGGGCGCATCGGGCACGGAAATGGGAATGTCGCGCGCCACGGAATACGACGGCACTACCGCCCCACCCTTGAATGTATATAAATTGCTCATAGGCAAGACCTCCGCAAACGTAACAGTAAATAAAAACAATAATACAATTTATATTATACAATAAACGCGCTCAAATTTCAATGATAGAATGTAAACAATGGCGTATTTTTTCGCAGTTTGGCTTTTTTTCGACGCCCCCAAAAAATAAATACAAAAAAATATGAATTTTTTTCAAATCAGCGAAAAAAAGTGTTGACAAATCTAAAAAGCTGTGATATAATGGACAAGCTGTGGCGGAATAGCTCAGTTGGCTAGAGCAATCGGTTCATACCCGATAGGTCGTGGGTTCAAGTCCAACTTCCGCTACCAGGCCCGTTGGTCAAGCGGTTAAGACACCGCCCTTTCACGGC
>JAZQXT010000042.1:0-41269 GCA_045633005.1 Eubacteriales bacterium
TTTTATGTTATTTAATTTTTCTGCATTCAACGTAGTAACGCTTGTCTGCGGCGTGACCCATGGAGAAGGTCTTGCGCGGCAGAGCGCCGTCGTTTTCAACTGCGGGGAAAAGCTCGCTCTTTTCGATTCCGTTAAAGAGGAAGCCAACACAGCCCTTCTTCTCGGCAAGGCGGCAAAGCGTATCCTCGCCGTGTATGTAGTCGGTAACGGTGTCGGGATGCTCGGCGGTGTACTCGTCAAGGAACTTCTGAAGCGTGCCTACTGCGAGCGTCAGCGCAGGCTTTGAGACGGTAATGACCTCGCTCTTGCCCTCCGTGATAACGGTAAAGCTCTGCGCGGCGGCATCACCGCAGGTGTTTTCGGCAAGGGCGCGGAACTTCGCAACAAGGTCGCAAGGATCAGCAGTTTCGACTATTCTGTATATAGGCTCAAACTCAAGGGAAGCATCGTGGAGATTTCCAAGCTCGCAAAGCGCGTATCTTGCAGGGTGGCTTGCCGCCGCATCTGCGCCGATCTTCGCCTTGATCTCCTCGTAAGCCGCCTTCGCGGTAGCAAGGGAATGATTTCCGTCGCCAACGGCGAAAACGATGGGAGCGTTCTTGCTTCCTCTGCTCTTCACCGCATCCTCAACAGCGGCGTTGATAGCGGCAAACTCCGCCTCGGTGATGAACGCGCCGCGAACTGCACCAGCCGTTCCGTCAAGCGCAAAATCGTACGCATCGGCGGCTCTGCCCGCAAACGGACCGAGGATCTTATCCTCAATATCGTCAACGAGGAGAAGGATGTGGGGAAGCTCAAGCGCGGCGTCGCGTCTTACCTCAAGGCGCGGGGGGATACGCTCAACTACCGTCTTTTCGGTAGCGCGGATAGCGGAGGTAGAGCCTACGCTGTAATCGTAGTCCTCAAGGTCAACTGCGGCAACGATACCGCGGCGGATCTTACCGCCCGAAAGGCGACGCTCAAGGTAGATACCGCAAGCCTTACGCTCTACGAGCCAATCGGATGCGATGTAGCTGTCCATAGCGGCGTGAACGGTGGGAATGCGTGCGGCACTCTCGTCAAGCCATACCTCGGGCAGAATGAGCTTGTAGGCGGAGGGCGCATCTCCGACGCGCTCCTTTACGCCAAGCCAATACTCAGGCTCGGAGGTGTACTGGTCGCAAGCGACGGTAGCCCATTTGGTACCGTCTACGCGGGAAAAATCGGGAAGCATAATATCAGCAGGATATATATACATTTCTGACCTCACATAAGTTTTTTTTAATTATACTACATTTTATTACTTTTGGCAACAGTTTTTTTCATAATATATAAAAAACTGTTGCACTCGCAACTATTTTATGCTATAATGTGGTAAAATCCAAAATGAAAGGCTGTGATCCAATGGGACCGGGATTCGGAGGACCTCCCCCCGACAGATATAAGCATCAAAAGGTAGAGCCACCCAAGGGCATAAAAGACCTTCCGCGCTTTTTGCGCCAAGTGGTAGGCGGCTTTTTCTACCGTCTTTTTTACATATTCCTTTTAGTATGGCAAACTAACCCCATCATACTCTTTACGATGGTGTTCGTTGCCGTGTTCAACGGCGTTGCGCCCGTTATCGGCTCCGTGCTTTCCGCAGACATTCTGAACGAAATGCAAGCCGTTATCGCGGAGCGCACCATCGCCGAAAACGCAGGACAGATATACACTATCGTTTTCTGGGGCTCGTCGGTGCTGACGCTCCTTATCGCGTATTTTGCCTACCGCATACTCACGCGAGTTTTCGATAGGGTGACCTCCTCTATCATTCGCGTAGCGGGCGAAAAGGTCGTGCGTCAGGTAAAGGTGCAGATAATGGAAAAGGCAAAGACCGTAGACCTTTCCTCCTTTGACATTCCCGCGTTTTACGAAAAGCTTGAAAACGCGAACCGCGAGGCGGGCAACCGCCCCATCTCCACCCTTCAATCCACTTTTTCGGTGGTCAGCCAGATCATCTCGCTCGCAAGCTACATCGTGATACTTGCAACGATCCCCGATATGTGGTGGATGCCGCTCGGTATAATCGCCATTTCCGTTCCGTCCGCCATCGTTTCCTTCGTTTACAGACGGAAAAACTTTAATTATATGCGCCGCCGCTCCAAGGACCGCAGACAGATGAATTACTATTCCGATCTGCTCGTCAACAAGGATCTTGCCAAGGAGATACGCATATTCGACCTTTCCGATACGCTTATCGGAAGATACAAATCCGTATTCAACCGCTATTACGCGGGGCTTCGCAAGCTGATAGTCGCGGAGGCGTTCTGGCTTATCGTTATCGCCATTATTTCATCCGTGGTGAACTGCATATTCTACGCCATCATCGCGTACGGCGTGTTCGAGGGTCGCTTCCTTATCGGTGATTACTCGCTCTACACGGGCGCGCTTGCGTCCATTGCGGGATGCGTGACCGCGCTTATCAACATCTCCGCCCACGTTTACGAGGGCACGCTGTTTATTGACAACCTCGTTTCCTTTATGAAAGAGGAGCAAACGGTCGTACCGACCCTTGAAGAACCCTTGCGCGTACAGCACGGTATGCCGCACACCATCGAGTTTAAGAACGTCAGCTTTTCTTACCCCGGTACTGACCGAAAGGTAATAAACAACTTCACCACCACGTTCCGCCCTGGCGAGACCGTCGTACTCGTCGGTCTTAACGGCGCGGGAAAAACCACGCTCATAAAGCTGTTGACAAGGCTTTACGACCCCACCGAGGGCGTTATACTGCTTGACGGACACGATATACGCGAATACGACGTTGCCGACCTTTACTCGCTGTTTGGAATAATATTCCAAGACTTCGGAAAATACGCCGTAACAGCCGCCGAGAACATATATTTTGGCGACGTTACAAGCCCCGAGGACGAAGCAAAAATGCGCGCGTGCGCCGAGCAGAGCGCAGCTTCGGACTACATTTCCCGTCTGCCCGCAGGCTACGATACGCCGCTTATGCGTATTTTTGAGCAGGATGGAATCGAGCCGTCCATCGGTCAATGGCAAAAGCTCGCTATCGCGCGTGCGTTCTACCGCGACTCCGATATTATGATACTTGACGAACCGACAGCCTCCCTTGACCCGATGGCAGAGCAAGAGATATTCAACCAGTTTGACACTCTGCGCGAGGGAAAGACCACCATTTTCGTTTCCCACCGCCTTTCCTCCGCCGTTATCGCCACGAAGATCGTGGTGCTTGAATACGGCTGTCTTATCGAGGAGGGCACGCACCGCGAGCTTATGGAAAAGCACGGAAAATACTACGAGCTGTTCTCCACGCAGGCAAAGAGATACCTTGAGGGCGGCGATCTCGTCGACCGCGACGAGCCTTCTTCCGCTCCGCAACACCCGCACCACCGCCGTCACCACGGTGAACAGCAATAATAAAGCAATAAAAATCGCTCTTTGGGGCGATTTTTATTGCTTTATGGTTGACATTCTGCTTTTGATTTATTATAATAATATATTATATTAATTTTTTGGAGATTTTATTATGAGCATTAAGGTTGTAAAATTCGGCGGCTCGTCGCTCGCCGATGCTGAACAGTTCCGCAAGGTTGCCAATATCATAAAGGCGGACGATGCGCGCCGCTACGTCGTTCCCTCCGCCCCCGGTAAGCGTTTTTCGGGTGACATCAAGGTCACCGATATGTTCTACGCGTGCTACGATCTGTCGAAGGGCGGCTCTTCCGAGGAATTCGACGCACAGTACAAAATGATCGAGGACCGCTACAACGGCATTATTGCCGATCTCGGTATGAATTTCGACATCAGCGGCGAGCTTGAGTACGTTAAGCGTGCCATTCTCTGCCACGCGGGCCGTGATTTCGCCGCAAGCCGCGGTGAATACCTCAACGGTCTTATCCTTGCTAAATACCTCGGCTACGATTTTATCGACGCTGAAAGCGTTATCCTCTTTACCGAGGACGGCAAGTTTGACTCCGAAAAAACGCAGGAAGTCCTCTCTGCCGAGCTTGCATGCCACGAGCGCGCAGTCATCCCCGGCTTCTACGGTATTATGCCCAACGGCACGGTAAAGACCTTCTCGCGCGGCGGCTCTGATATCACGGGCTCCATCGTTGCCCGTGCGGTAAACGCCGACCTTTACGAGAACTGGACCGACGTTTCGGGCTTCCTTATGGCTGACCCCAGAATCGTAAAGGATCCTCTTGCAATAAAGACCATCACCTACCGCGAGCTTCGTGAGCTTTCCTATATGGGCGCTACCGTTCTTCACGAGGATGCTATATTCCCCGTAAGAAACGCGGGTATCCCGATCAACATCAAAAACACCAACAAGCCCGACGACGAGGGCACTATGATAGTTGCCAGCGCCACCGACTACGATAGCGAGCACGTTATCACGGGTATCGCGGGTATCAAGGGCTTCTCCTCCATCATCATCGAGCACGATATGATGAACGCGCAGGTAGGATTTGTCCGCCGCGTGCTTGAGGTAATTGAGGACTACGATATCTCGCTTGAGCACATCCCCTCGGGCATCGACACCATGAGCGTTATCTGCTCCACCGAACAGCTTGACTCCTGCCGCGAAAAGCTCCTTGCCGCTATCAACCGCAACATCAAGCCCGACAGCCTTAACGTCGAGGATAATCTCGCGCTTATCGCCGTCGTAGGACGCGGAATGGTCAAGGCGAGAGGAACTGCCGCTCGCGTATTCGCCGCCGTTTCCGACGCAGGCGTAAACATCAAGATGATAGATCAGGGCTCGTCCGAGCTTAACATCATCATTGGTATCGAGGAGCACGATTTCAACACCGCGATCGAGGCTATCTACCGCGAATTTGTAAAATAAAAAAACAGAGTGGCGCGCAAGCGCCACTCTGATTAAATTTCGTCAAGCCATCTTTTCGGACATCTGTCCGCCGCCGAGGATGTGGAAGTGCAAATGCTTTACGGACTGGCACGCATCGTCTCCGCAGTTGGAGATTATGCGATATCCGCCCGTCAACCCCTCTGCCGCGGCAATTTTCGGAATTACCTCAAATATCTTTGAAACGTAAACGCTGTTGACCTCGCTGACCTCGTCCGCAGAGGCGAGATGAAGCTTCGGAATAACGAGAACGTGAACGGGCATCTGGGGCGCGATATCACGGAAGGCGTAGACGTAATCGTCCTCATACACCTTGGACGAGGGGATATCCCCCGCAATTATTTTACAAAAAAGACAATCCATTTTTATATCTCCTTTTTAGCTGATATATAAATTATACCACCGTAAAAGGCGCAAATCAAGATGAAAAACAGAAAAATAATAGATATTCACACTCACGTTTATCCCGAAAAGATATCAAACGCGGCGGTCGTGAGCCTCGGACGCTTCTACAACTTCGTTCCCGAGGGCAACGGCACGTTCCCCGAGCTTTATTCGACCTCTGTCGACAACGGCATTTCGGGTGCGCTGATGCTTGCTACCGCGACTAACGCCCGTCAGGTCGAGCACGTTAACGATTGGATAGCCGCCCTCGCCCGCGAGGCTAACGAAAACGGCTTTGAGGCTTACGCCTTCGGCGGATACCATCAGGACTGCGTTGATACCGAGGCTGTAGTGGCACACGCCACGGGTATGGGCATTCGCGGCTTTAAGATACACCCCGACATTCAGGGCGTTGATATCGACGACGAAAGGCTTCTCCCCTTATACGCTATCTGCGAGCGCAAAAAGCTCCCCGTATATCTCCATATGGGCGACGATCGCCCCGAATATCGCTTCTCGGAGGCGAGAAAGCTCGTAAAAATTCTTGAAAAATTCCCCGACCTTACCGTCGGTGCGGCGCATCTCGGCGGCTATTCCGCGTGGGACGAGGCTTCCGTGCTTATCGGCGCACCAAACGTCTATTACGACACTTCAAGTGCGCTGTGGGCGATAACGCCCGAATTTGCCGCAGAGCAGATACACAAGCTCGGCGTGGACAAGGTGATGTTCGGCACGGACTACCCCGTAATGCTTGCAAATCACGAGCTTGAAAGGCTCTACGCCCTCGGACTTACGGACGAGGAGCTTGACAAAATATGCTATTTTAACGCAAAAAAATTCCTCGGAATATAAAAAACAGCCGTTTTTTACGGCTGTTTTTTATATTCTAATCAGTCAGCAAGTACGGTGATGCGGTTCGCGGTAGCCTCGGTAATAAGATCAACTACCCACGCAATAGCGTTACCAACACCCGTGAAGAGAACGAGAAGTCCAACGACGAGGGTCACGACGTTCTTGGTCTCGGTATAACGAATGATACGGTAAACACCGCCAACAAAAGCGCCGAGAAAAATCTGAATAAGTATCTTGGCGATCTTAGGCAGGCTCTCATAGGTTTCTGTGAGTTTCATAAGAAAATCCTCCATTTATGTATTTGGTTATATATATTATAGCATTAAAAGTGAAAAAATGCAACATATAAAGTAGTATTTTGTATGATTTTTAAAAAAGGCTGTCCTTGCGGACAGCCTTGATTTTTTACTCTGCAGCCTCTTCGGTTGCGGCATCAGCCTCGTCAGCGTTGTCCTCTTCAACAAGGGCACGCATGGAAAGGCTTACTCTCTGCTGGTCATCGTCGATCTTGATGATCTTAACGGTAACCTGCTGACCCGAGGTGAGAACGTCAGCGGGGTTCTCAACGCGCTCGGTAGAGATCTGGGAAACGTGGATAAGACCGTCAACGTCATCGATTACGCGTGCAAATGCACCGTAGCTCATGATGTTGGAAATGGTAACGTCGATAACGTCGCCAAGGTTGAACTGTGCCTTAAATACGTTCCAAGGGCGAGACTCCTCGGTGCGATAGCCAAGGGAGATCTGGCGCTTTTCGGGATCGTAGGACTTAACGAAAACGGTAAGCTCGTCGCCGATATTGAGAATGTCGGCGGGCTTATGTATGGGTCTCCAAGACATTTCCTTCTTGTGAAGCATACCGTCAACACCACCGAGGTCGATGAATGCGCCGTAGTCGGTCATTCCGCGAACCTTACCGGTGTAGTACTTGCCAACCTCGATCTCTGCCCAGAACTGCTCCTCAAGAGCACGGCGCTCCTCGCGGCTTGCGGCTCTGATAGAACCGATAGCGCTCTTGCCGTGGGGCTTGATCTCGATGATCTTGTACTTTACGGTCTGTCCAACGAGGGTGGACAGGTCTGCCTCGCGGGGCAGAGCGGTCTGAGAAGCGGGGACAAATACGCGTGCGCCGTAGATCGGAATTACTACTCCGCCCTTAACAGCCTCGGTAACCTTACCCTCAAGGGTGTCACCGTTGTCCTTCGCCTCGATTACCTTGTACCAGTTCTTATCAAGGTCTGCGCGCTTTTTAGATACGGTTGCGCATCCGTCAACATCGCTGACTCTGATAACAAAAACATCTATCTCGTCACCGATCTTGTACTCACGACTCAGCTTCAGGGAAGCATCGTCGGATATCTGATCGGCGGTCAGTATGCCGGTAACCTTCGCGCCGAGGTCGAGCTTGAGCTCGACGTCGTTTACCGCGATAACAGTACCGGTAACGGTGTCTCCTGAACTTAATGTTTTGAACGCTGAGTTGAGCATTTCGTCAAAGCTTTCTTCAATAACAGCCTTGTCTTTGATTTCGCTCATTTTGTTGTATACCTCCTCTATTATGTCGTCGGGCGTTGATGCTCCGGCAACAATTCCCACGTTCTTGTGGATGCTCGGAAATTTATCGTCAAGCTCGTTTGCGTCGTTGATGCGCACGGTGTTTTTGCAAACGCCCTTGCATATCGTGTAAAGCTTCGAAGTGTTTGAGCTGCTGCTACCGCCGATAACAACAACCGCGTCACTCTCCGATGCCAAACGCGCCGCTTCAAGCTGGCGAGTTTCCGTAACATTACATATTGTATCAAAAATAATTGGATTTGTATATAGTTTTTTGATAATTTCCAAAGATTTTTTCCATTCTGAGAGATTTTGTGTGGTTTGCGCCGCCAAAATAGCTACAATTTCTTCCCCTAATGGAATTTTTTTACTTTTTGCCGCTTCTTCAAGCTCCTCTGCATTCGCAAAAACGAAGCCCCGTCCCTCAAAATAACTCATAATACTTATGACTTCGGGGTGTGCGGCAGAGCCGATAAGGATAAATATCTTTTCCTTTTCGTCGCCCTCGCGCGGTGAGTTTTCCGCGGCTATCTTATGTATCTTTTTAACGTACGGACAAGCGCAGTCAACGTAGGAAAAATCGGGATACTTTTTTGCGCAATCGGCAAGAAGCTGCTCGGTCTGCTTGGTGATTCCGTGGGCGCGCGCAAAGACCACTGCCCTGCCCTGCGTTTCGGTGGACGCGGCAACGGATAAAATATCCTCCGCCTCTATTGCCACGATACCCGCCGCGTCAAGACGCGCATTGTAGGTATCGTTGTGGATGAGTCTGCCAAGTGTGTATATCCGTTCGCCATCCGCCCTTTTGAGCCTTTCCTCAATAAGCTCGGTGGCACGGCGCACGCCAAAGCAAAAGCCCGCATGTGCGGCAACGCACACTCGGCTCATTTGCCCTCGTCCTTTCCGAGATCGCATATACGCTGGAAGACGTAATTTGAAATATAGGTGTAATCGCTTGCCTTTTCGCCGCCCGCCGTGTACTCCTCAAAGCTTATCGGCTCGCCCACGATAACGCGGACGGGGCGCAAAAATCTCGTGCGATTTCCCTTGGATTTTATAAATACGGGAAGAACGGTCGCCTTCGCATTAGCGGCGATAAGTCCCACGCCGCCCCTTACGGTAGTGGTGGACGGGTCAACGCCCTGTCGGCGCGTTCCCTGCGGGAACATTCCGACGCAATAGCCCTCATTCAGCATACGGATGCTCTTTTTAAGCACTCCCGCATCCGCGCCTCCGCGCTCAACGGGATATGCGCCAAGGCTTTTCAGAAGCCACGCGAGGACGGGGTTCTTGAAAAGCTCCGCCTTCGCCATAAAGCGCGGCTGTTGGCGGCGCATTACCGCGCAGATGTATACGGGGTCAAGAAACGATATGTGGTTCGCGCAAACGAGATAAGGTCCTTCGCTCTGCTTGGGCTCGTTCTTGCGGTTTTTGGAAAAGACCAAAAGCACTATTCTGACGAGCCACGCGATAAGAAAATGCGCGACCGCGTAAAACTTACTTTTCATCTGCGCCTCCGATATTCAGCTTATCCTCAATTATCTTCAAAGCCGCCGCGAGCGATTCATCGGGGGTAAAGCCCGAATTGTCAAGCAAAACGGCATCGTCTGCGGGCTTAAGGGGCGCTATATCGCGGCTACTGTCGCGTGCATCGCGCTCCTCGATATCGGCAAGTATTTTTTCAAAAACGGCGCTCTGCCCTCTTTCAAGCAGCTCCTTATATCTTCTCTCGGCTCTGTTGCGCGAGGACGCTACAAGGAATATCTTAACGTCGGCGTTTGGCAATATGACCGTTCCGATATCGCGTCCGTCCATTATCACGCTGTTTTTTTCAGCTATGGAGCGTTGCATATCGAAAAGAAACTGACGAACCTCGGGAATCGCGGAAACGGCGGAAGCGTAGTGGGAGATTTCATGCTCGCGTATTCGCTCACCGAGATTTTCGCCGTCAAGATACATATACTGCGCACCGTCCTCAAAGCGTGCTTCCACTTTAATGCGCGGAAGAAGTGCACAAACCGCGTCGCGGTCCGTGGGCTCGATGCCAGCGCGGCGAGCGGCGTAGCCGACCGTGCGGTAGATAGCGCCCGTGTCGACGTAGGATATGTTCATTTTCTTGGCTATCGCCTTGGCAAGAGTGGACTTTCCCGCTCCGCTCGGACCGTCGATAGCGATATTCAAATGCTTTTTCATCATAGCATCTCCTTAATATTCAGCCGCGGCAATACCTGCGGCGCGGGCAGTAGACCAAGCGATCTGCAAATTATAGCCGCCCGTGTATCCGTCAACGTCTATTATCTCGCCCGCAAAATATAGTCCTTCGCATATTTTGGATTCCATAGTTTTCGGGGATATCTCCTTAACGGAAACGCCGCCGCGCGTGATGACTGCCTCGTCAAGCGAGCGGAAGCCCGATATCTGTACCTTGAAGCATTTAAGGCACGATATCATTGCCCTTCTCTGCTCCTTGGTAATAGAATTGACCTTCGTGCGCGGAGATATGCCCGTCATTTCGATGAAGGGCTCTATCATCTTTTGCGGAAGAAGCTCGGACAGCGAATTTACAAGGTCACGATTTTTATATTTTTCAAAATCCGAAAGAAGTCTTGCGTCAAGCGCCTTTTCGTCAATCGCGGGCTTTAAGTCTATCTGCGCCTCGTATCTGCCCGACGAGATATCGGAAAGATGCGCCGAGGCGGAAAGCGCCATAGGTCCCGTAAGACCGAAGTGGGTGAACATTATCTCACCGAAATCCTCCCATACCGCCTTTCCCGACGCGGTATCGGCAACGGTAAGCGCCACGTTTTTGAGAGAAAGCCCCTGCATTGAAGGGCAAAGGTGTCCACGGCAGACGAGCGGAACGAGAGAGGGGGTAAGTTCCGTAACGGTATGACCAAGCTCGCGGGCAAAGCGGTAGCCGTCGCCCTCCGAGCCCGTGCGCGGGTAGGATATTCCGCCCGTGCAGATAATGACCTTATCAAAGCTCATTTCCTTATCGGAAACAACGGTAAACGTGCCGTCGTCGTTCTTTTTTACGGCTTTCACGCGCTCACCGATAACGCGACAGCCAGCCGCCGTGACCTCACGCGCGAGGGCGTTCACAACGTCCGCCGCCTTGTCGGAAACGGGAAAAACGCGCCTGCCGCGCTCGACCTTAAGCTCCACGCCGAGCGACTCAAAATAAGCCATAACGTCGCGCGGCTCGAATGCGGCAAACGAGGCAAACATAAACCTCGGATTGCGCGGTACGTTTTCAAGAAATTCGTCGCGCGTAGCGTCGTTGGTAAGATTACA
The DNA here is from genome assembly GCA_045633005.1 of Eubacteriales bacterium. Taxonomy (GTDB): domain Bacteria; phylum Bacillota; class Clostridia; order Oscillospirales; family CAG-272; genus CAG-390. The sequence goes on from JAZQXT010000042.1 coordinate 10,937, forward strand.
TCTTCCCTTGCCCGTGATACCGAGCTTTCTGCCCATACGGTTTTTGCCGTTGCGCTCAAAAACCGTAACGTCAGCACCCGCGCGTGCGGCAGTTGCCGCGGCGAGCATTCCAGCCGCGCCGCCGCCTATGACGGCAATACTTACGCCCGCCATATCAGTTTGAGGCAGTGTCGTAGACCTCGTACTCCTCCCATATCTGCTCAAGCTTCTGGAGCTTTGTGCGGACGGTGGCGGGGTCTTTACGGGCTACGGACACTATCATAGCGTTTATTATCGAAAGTGGGGCAACGAGGGAGTCCACGAAGGACACCATATCGCTCCTTGCGATAAGGAGCTGGTCGGCAAGCGGTGCTATGGGGGAACGGTCGCTGTCGGTGATGGATATCACCTGCGCTCCGACTCCCTTGGCGTATTCCACCGCCTTTATTATCCTCTTGGAATATCTCGGAAAGCTGATGGCAACGAGCACGTCGCCCTCTCCGATGTGGTGTATCTGCTCAAACATCTCGCTTCCCGACGTGGTCTGAACGAGCTTTACGTCGTCAAATATCATCCGCAGGTTGAAATTGAGAAATCTCGCAAGCACGGAGGACGAGCGAACACCCATAATGTAAATATGCTTTGCTCTGATAAGCGCATCCGTTGCGGCATCAAACGCCGCGCGGTCGACGCATTCAAGCGTGTATCTGAGCTTTTCGATATCCGACGAAAGCACCTTATCAAGCACGTCGCCATCGCCAATGAGCAGATCGGTAACGTCCATTCTCTGAACGGAGGTCAAGCGCATTCTTATAAGCTCCTGCAAGGAGCGTTGCATATCGGGGTATCCGTCAAAGCCAAGCTCGATGGCAAAACGAACCACGGTGGACTCGGAAACTCCGACTATCCCACCGAGCTTTGAGGCGGTCATATATGCTACCTTATCGTAGTTTTCAAGCAAGTAAGTTGCAATAGCCCTTTGTCCCTTCGAAAAGGCGGGCATCTTCTCCTCTATCAAGGAAAGGAGACTGTTTTTCATTAAAACCTCCCGTGCGGTCGCGCCGCAACGTGTTTTATAAATTACAATATATTATTATATATCTTATATTCTTTTTTGTCAAGTAGCCACGGGCTTAAATACGCCGTCGGACATCACCCAAAGCTCCCTAAAGCCCACCTCGCGCAGAAGCGCGCGCGCCTCGTCAAAGGCAAAATCAAGCGTGTCTACGCCGTGGCTGTCGGACGAGAGGGTAACGCGCCCGCCCTCGTTTTTTATGACGCGCAGAAGCTCAACGTCGGGGTATGGGGACGTGCGGTATCCGCGAGCCATCGCGCCCGTGTTCACCTCGAAAATGCAATTTGCGCCAAGTGCGACCTTCGTATACTTTTCCGCTATGCGCTGATATTCCGCCGAGGCAAAAAAGTCCGAAACGCCTATTTCCTTGTACTTCGTAAGGAGGTCAAAGTGACCTATGATATCGGGGCGGCGCTTCAATATATAATCGCAAAAGCTGCCGTAATATTCCTCGGCAAGTGACGCGCCGTCGCCGTGCCACGCATCAAGGCATTTTGCAAAATGCTCGGGACTTGTGTCAAGGGAGTAAAAAACGCCGTCCTTTACGGAGTAGTGGCACGAGCCTATGATATAATCGAAGCGTGCGCGGTCGATCGGACAGCGTGCATCCTCCTCAACACCGACGTATACGCGAATTTTATCCTTGTATTTTTCAGAAAGTCGGCGTATTTCCGAAACGTAAGCGTCCATATCCTTCATACAGTAGCTCAGGTCGAAATCCGTATAGCCGTGACCCGAAAAGCCGAGCGAGGAAAATCCCTTTTCTATGGCGGAGCATATCATCTCCTCGGCGGAATTTGCCCCGTCGCAAAGTATCGTGTGCGTATGTAGATTTGAAAGCATCAGCGTCACTCCTCCGCGTAATTTAATATTACAAACTGTATTATAACATAATAAAGGTATAAAAGCAAGGTCGATTTTTATGAAATTAAATAAGGCAAATTGTTACAAAACTATTTACATTTCGACTTATTTGTGCTATCATTAGTTAGCAACAAATTGCAAAAAACTTCACAGGAGGACTTTTTATGAAGCTCGTCTACAACGTAAACGACAAACCTACCGCGGGTAAGCTCGTCGTTTTTGCCATCCAACAGCTCCTTGCCATCATGGCGGCAACGCTCGTCGTTCCCGTTATCGTCGGTCATGGAATGAGTTCTGCCGCCGCACTTTTCGGTGCAGGTGTCGGTACTCTCGTTTACATCCTTTTCACTAAGAAAAAGAGCCCCGTTTTCCTCGGCTCGTCCTTTGCATTCATCGGCTCGATGGGTGCGGCGTTTGCGGGTGCCGCAAGCGTATCTCTCGGATACCTCGGAATCATCATCGGTGCGGCTTGCGCGGGTCTGGTTTACGTTATCATTGCCGCCGTCGTTAAGGTTGCGGGCGTTAATTGGATAAACAAGCTGATGCCCCCCATCGTTATCGGCCCCACGGTTGCCATCATCGGTCTTTCCCTTGCGGGCAACGCCGTTGGCGATATGACCTCGGGCGGTCTTAAGGTAAACAACCTTTCCGTCGCTTCCGCCCCCATCGCAGTTCTCTGCGGTCTTGTTACGCTTCTTACCATCGTTATCGCTTCGGTATACGGCAAGAAGTCGGGCAAGCTCTTCCCCTTCGTTTACGGAATCCTCGCGGGATATGCGTTCTCCTCCGTCCTTACCGTTATCGGTAACGTCGCAGGCATTGACGCGCTGAAGGTAGTTGACTACTCCGCACTCAAGGCTCTCTTTGCCGACGGAGTTTCCCTCTCCTCCTTCCTCACCGTTCCCGATTTCACCTTCCTTACCGCATTCGGCGCGTTTGGCGAGCTTTCGGGCTCCTACGTCCTTACCGTCGTAGTCGCTTACGTTCCCGTTGCATTCGTAGTATTTGCGGAGCATATCGCAGACCACAAGAACCTCTCCTCCATCATCGAAAGCGATCTTCTTGAGAACCCCGGACTTTCCCGCACTCTTCTCGGTGACGGTATCGGCTCGCTTGCGGGCGCACTCTTCGGCGGTTGCCCCAACACCACCTACGGTGAGTCGGTCGGTTGCGTAGCAATTACCAAGAACGCTTCCGTATATACCATTATCGCCGCCGCTATCGGTGCTATCGCAATATCCTTCATCTCCCCCTTCGTTGCATTCGTAAACTCCATCCCCTCTTGCGTAATGGGCGGCGTTTGTATGGCACTTTACGGATTCATCTCCATCTCGGGTATCAAGATGATTCAGGGCATCGACTTCAACGAGAACAAGAACCTCTTCGTTGCTTCCTCCATTCTCATCGCGGGCGTTGGCGGACTCAGCCTCACCTTCGGTAAGGTAACTCTTACCGCCGTTGCTTGCGCACTCATCATCGGCATTATCGTAAACCTCGTGGTTTCCGCCAAGAAGGACGACGCAGAGTAATCTTACAAAGCCAAAAGGCAGTTGCAATGCAACTGCCTTTTTTAATTTCTATAATCGCTCGCAAGAATCGAGCAAACGCCCACGTCGCGGTACTCGCCGCGAAGCAAAAGCGAGCCGCGGCTGATGCCCTCAAAGCGCATACCGACCTTTTCCATCACCCTGCGCGAAGCGTCGTTGCCGACGATGTATTTCGCCTCCAGACGATTGAGCGAAAGCTCATAAAATCCGAATTCTATGACGCGCTTTAGCGCCTCGGGCGCGATGCCGCGTCCGCGGTATTCGGGATTGATAACGTAGCCAAGCTCGGCAGAGTTGTTGGCAAAATCAAACCTTGTAAAGCCGCAAGTTCCTATCATTTTTTCGCAGAAGAAGCCCTCGCGCCAAACTACCGCCCAATCGAAAAACTCGCCGTTTCGGTAGCACTTGCCAACAAGGTCAAGGTAGTCGCGCGTATATTCCCTGCTCGGATGCGGCTGCCACGTCAGGTACTTCGTAACGTCGGCGCGGCGTGCATACTCAAACATATCGTAAGAATCCGCAGGGCGCATAGCGCGAAGCGTAAGTCGCGGAGTGGTCAGCGTGGGGATTTTGGAAAATATTCTTTTTGCGTCCTTTGCTTGCATTTTTACTCCAAAATCAAGCGTTCTTTTTCTTAAAAGCGTTCCATCTGCCCGACGCGGCAAGGCAAAGCACCACGCTGACTATGGCAAGCACCGCCCAAAGCAGAACTGCCATTCCCCAGCCGCCCGCATCTGCCACGAGAGCTACGGCGTAGGGCGAGAGCGCACCGCCGATATAAGTAAGCGCGTTGAGAACTCCAACGACACCGCTGACGCGCCCTTCCTTCTTGAACGCACCGGGTATCCTCGTTATAAATATGTGGTTTGCGCCGTGCATACAGCCCGTAATGAGCGCCATAAGCACGACGATGATGACAAACGTAAGCGTGTTTACGCAGTTCAAAAGCGGAATAATTATAAGCGCGGCGGCGGCGCACACGCCAAAGAGTATAGCAGAACTTTTACCGTCCGCAGGGAGCGCGTAGCAAATGCGCTTAGCGATAAGCACGCACACGATACAGAAGATGGGCAAAATAGCCGTGGTAAGTATCGAAACGTCCGTGCCGAGTCCGCCGACCTCGGATATAAAATCGGGCATCCACGCGGTAATACCGTCGCGGAGCAGACCGTGGATGAGAACTGCGGGAATGAAGATGAAAAGTCCCGACTTGACGATTATGCGCAGAAGCGGTTCGGGCGCGTTTTCGCGCACGTCGCTGTCTTTCTTTCCGCTTGAAACGGCTTCTCCACTCGCGCCAATAAGCTTGGGCACGAGGAACATCCAACAGCTAAGCGCAATAGCACCCATAATTACGGGCAGGTAGAAGGCAAGTCTCCACTCGTTGTCAAATAAGCGCAGACAAAGCGGGATAAGAAGATAGGTAAGCACGGTTGCAACCTGTGAGGAGTTCGAAACGGCAACGCAGGTATCTATATAGCCCTTTTCGTCGTAATTTGCGGCAATAATTCTGCCAAGCGGCGGGCGAATGAGAGCTTGGAAAAATCCGTTGATTCCCCAAACGAGTGCCATAACGTATACCGAGGGGTAAAGCAGGGGCATCAGCAGATTACACAGCGATGCTCCTCCGAGTCCCAAGCAAACGAGCGGAATAGGCTTCACCTTATCCCCAAGCACGCCGCTGACGAACTGACCGAGTCCGTAGGTCACCGAGGTTGCAGAGATGGCGATTCCAAGCTCTGTCACAAGCTCGGGAAGCGTGAGGACGAGCTCGTCCGCGATAGCAAGACGCACCGCGGCGTAATTTATCCTCGTCATATAACTTGTAAAATACGCAAAACAGCAAAAAAATGATAAAAGCCGTTGCTTTGTGCTCAATCTATTAGCCATAGCAAACTCCTTGTGTAAGCAATATACATATATTAAAGCATAAATTTTGAACTTTTTCAAGGCTTTTGGAAATATTTAAGTAAATAAAAAAGGAGCTTTCGCTCCTTTTTTATTTACTTACCACGCATCGCTGTCGTCGGTGGGAATAACTTCGTTCATCGCGGCGATGGCGCACTCGATCATATCGTCGGTCGGCTCCTTGGTGGTTATGTGCTGAAGCCATACGCCCGGGGCGGAAATAACGCGCGTAAAGAGATTATCGTGTCTGCCCGCAAACTTGATAAGCTCGTAACCGATGCCCATAATAACGGGAAGCGTCAGAAGTCCGATGCCCGTGCGGATAACCACGTTAAGAACGCCGTTATCAACGAATTTCGCGGGGATGAATATCGACACGAAAATGGAAACGAGCAGCATAAGAATGAGGAACGACGTTCCGCAACGGGGGTGGAAGCGACGCTGATTGCGCACGTTTTCCACGGTAAGCTCAAGCCCCTGCTCGTAGCAGAAGATGGTCTTATGCTCTGCACCGTGATACATAAAGGTGCGCTTGATGTCCTTCATAAGCGAAACAGCTGCCATATATCCGACGAGAATAGCTATTTTTATAATTCCCGTGAACGCACCGCGCAGGATGTTGAACACGTATCCGCTACCGTTAAGCGAGGGGATAAGGCGCGTAAGTCCTTCCCAAAGCGTTTCGGGAACGACCTTGAAAAGCACGAGCGCAAGTCCGAGCGCAAGGATAACGGAAACTATCATAATTCCCGTCATAAGCGCACTGCTTCCCTCTTTATTTTCGGGCTTTGCGGGCTTTTCCTCGGTATGTTCTTCGCTGTTTTGAGGCTCTGCAACCGTTTCTTCTGCAACCGTTTCTTCTGCAACCGCTTCCTCTGCAACCGCTTCTTCGGCAACCGCTTCTTCTACGGCGATGCCCTTTTTAGCGAGCTTTGCACGCTTTTTAGCTTCCTTCTTTTCGCGCTTTGCCTTTTCCTCCTCGGTCTCCTCGTTGAGAAGATCCTCAAGTCCCGAAAGCTCCGCGGAGCGCATAAGTGCCTTATAGCCGCATATCATCGAGTCGGCAAAGCCGAAAACGCCGCGAAAAATGGGCCACTTAAAGAAGCGAGGTCTTTTGGTTATGGTGTTTTCGTTGGTCTCCACCACGATCTCACCGTCGGTATTTCTTACTGCGAGCGAGGTCTTTTTCGGTCCTCGCATCATTATACCCTCAAGCAACGCCTGTCCGCCGATCGAGGTCTTTTTTCTTATTTCACAAGTGTTTTTGCTCATTTTATCACCATATTAAAATATATTTAATTTATTATAACCTATATTTATGAATATAGTGTGAACACAAAGCATAATATAAATAACTCTTTTTTCGTTTTTTGATTGACAAGTGCAAAAAAACGCGCTAAAATATAATTAGTAAAGCATTCCAAAAAACGATAAAGGAGAAACACTATGAAAAAAAGGTTTTTCAAAATCGCTTATTTCTTCATTGCGCTTGCATTACTACTTACGTCCATTTGCATCTTTTCCGTTCCTGCCGCCGCGGCAGAGGACAGAATAGCCGCCGCCGCTGACGTTATTGCCGAAGGCGTAGACGCTTACGCCGACGATATAAACATAAGCACCTACAAGCTTACTCCAGAGGAGCTTGCGTCCGCCGTTGAGATGGTCATTTACGAGCATCACGAACTTTTCTTCCTTGCGCAGACGTGGAGCTACTACAAAAGCTCCTCTACAGGATACGTTACAAGGATGCTTCCCGAATACCGCTACGACGTTGCCGACATCCCCGAAATGCGCGAGGAGTACGTAAACCTCTTTAACGCCTTCGTGGTCTCGTGCAACGTAAGCCCCGACGACAGCGAGTATGAGCGCGTGCTTGCCGTACACGATAACATTTGCGCCTCGTTTTGCTACGATACCACCTACGTTATCGACTGCACGTACGATCTTCTCGTAAACGGCAAGGGCGTTTGCGAGGCTTTGGCGATATTTTACGAGGCTGTGCTTACCCACCTCGGCGTAGAATGTGACACGGTAATTGACTCGCCCGAACAGCATTGCTGGAACATGGTAAAGCTTGACGGCGAATGGTACCACGTTGACATAACGTGGGCGGACCCGCTGACGTACGGCGGCGGCATAAACACTCACGATTACTTTTTGTTGAGTGACGAGCGCCTTGCCGCGCTGAACGCCGAGGACGGCGGCGGACACTCAAGCTGGGCTCCCGCAATAAGCGCAACGGGAACAAAGTACTATAATGTGACGCTTGCCGAAAGCGAAATGTCGATGCTCCAATACGGAAACGAGTGGTTCAGCATTGATAAAGCCAACAAAACCATAGGCGTTTACGATATATCCGATTTTTCATATACACCCTTCTATAAAATAAGCGAAAGCTGGAAGAATCTCAGCAAACCGGGCTATTCATGGGTAGGCGCGCTTTCGGGCTTTGCGCTCTACAACGGTAGATTGTACTTTAACACGCCGACTAAAATAATGAGCATCGGCATCGAAGGCGGCGACGTGCGCACGGAGCTTGCCCCCGCGCTGAACGGCGGCAACATATACGGCTTCGATATGATACTCGATAACATCATTTACTACTACGGAACGACACCAAACGCGAAACAAACGGCTGTCAGCGTTCCCATTCCCACCCACGCTATAGCGGCTCCGCCCACGCATTTTGACGGTGCAGAGCTTGATGCGGAAAGCGATATCCTCACGCTCGACGAATTCTCCACGGTTGCCGCAATAAAGGCACTTTTCCCAAATGAAACGATAACCGTAACCACCGCAAGCGGCGCGGCGCTCACAAGCGGCACGGTCAGCACGGGCTGTATCGTGACCTCTACCGTAGACGGAAGCAAAGCAAGCATAACGCTTGCTATAACAGGCGACGTAAACGGCGACGGCGCTATCGACAGCGCAGATGCGCTGGCTATATCCGAAGGTCTCGTCGGTGGCTTTGAGGCATCAGCCGCACGCGCCGCAGACCTCAACCGCGACGGAGAGGCTACCTCCTCCGACCTGCTTTACGCAGTCGGAATACTGAAGTTCTGAAAACGACAAAAAGCAGAGAATTTTCATTCTCTGCTTTTTTGTTATTCTGATCAAACGTTCTTTTTGTCAGCTCCGAAATCAATGCTCATCTGTCCGCCAAGCTCTGCCTTGTGGCGATCAACGAGGTTGTGGATCTTCTTGACGGGGTCAATAAGAACGCTTATGGACTCGTCGTGATTGAGCGTGTCGATGATGTAGGAAACGTACTTGCACATATTTACGCTGACGTGCCAAGGACGGTTCGCAAGCTCGGGATCGGCGTAAACGAGGTTGGTGGTGAATATCTTGTCGATAAGTCCCTCCTCATACGCCTTGTCAAACTTTTCAAGTCCGTTGGTAAAGAGACCGAAGGTGGCAAAGTTGAATACTCTCTTTGCGCCCCTCTTCTTTATCTGGCGGGCAACGTCGAAGAGAGACTCGCCCGAAGCTATCATATCGTCGATGATGATAGCGTCCTTGCCCGCAAGGTCGTTTCCGAGATACTCGTGAGCGACGATGGGGTTTCTGCCGTTTTCAACTCTCGAATAATCGCGGCGCTTGTAGAACATACCGACGTCGATTCCGAGAATGGAGCTGATATAGGTGCTTCTGCCCATTGCGCCCTCGTCGGGAGAAATGATCATAAGCTGATCCTTGTCAAACGCGATATCGGGAACCTCACGAACGAGCGCCTTGACCATCTGATAGGTGGGGCGGTAGTTGTCAAAGCCCGAAAGCGGGATAGCGTTCTGTACTCTGTCGTCGTGAGCGTCGAAGGTGATAAAGTTCTTAACACCGTAGAACTCAAGCTCGCGGAGCATCATAGCGCAGTCAAGCGACTCGCGCATGGATCTCTTGTGCTGTCTGCCCTCGTAGAGCATGGGCATAATGACCGAAATTCTTCTCGCCTTGCCCTCGATAGCACCGACTATTCTTTTAAGGTCTGCGTAATGCTCGTCGGGCGTCATGGGAATTTCCGCGCCGCGAAGCTTATACGTTACACCGTAATTGAAAATGTCGCAAATGATAAAGATGTCGAGTCCGCGAACGGATTGATGAAGCAGACCCTTGCCTTCTCCGCTACCGAAACGAGGACACTCGGCAGAGACCAAAAAGCTCTTGTCAGTGCCGCGACTCTTTTTTATGTAATTGTCAACCTGCTCGACGAAATGCTCGCAACCGCGCATTCCGATAATACCAAGATCGCCGTAAACCAGTTCTTTCATACTTTCCCCCAAGAAAACATTTATAGACACATTATAACATAAAAACGCAATATATGCAAATGTTTTTTCAGAATATTTTCAGCGGCTTTGCTTTTTTGTTAAAACACCTAAATAAATATGGCAAAATTACCAATTTTTTATTATTTTAGTTCAACCACGGTAACGCCGCCGTCGCCCTCGCCGTACTGTCCGATGCGGTACGATGAAATTCGTCCGTCGCTCTTGAGCATACGCCAGAGCGCCGCCTTGAGCGCACCCGTGCCCTTGCCGTGAATAAGGCGGACGGTGTGAAGCCCCGCAAGCATTACCTCGTCAAGATATTTGTCAACGGCAAGCCAAGCCTCGTCGCCCGTCATACCGCGCAGGTCTATCTCGTCGGAGCAGCTACGGCTTACCACGGTCTTTCTGAACTCCGCTACGGGACGTTTTTCGCCCTGCGAATTCGTAACGGTGACGATATCGTCCATCAGCTTGAGATTTTTTATCTTCGTCTTCGTGCGGATACTGCCCGTCTGAACGCTTACGTTGCCCGAACGGTCGGGGTCGGCAAGGAGAACGCCCTCCTGCTTTACGTTCATAAGGTAGACCGCGTCGCCCTTGCGGAACGGGCGAGAGGGCGTATACGCCTCGTCAAGTCCCTCGTCCACGGGGTTGAATTTATCCTCGTTTTCCTTCATATGCTCGCGTATGCGGCGGCGCGTGTCGGCAAGCTCCTCGGCAAGGCGGTCGGTGTCCTTTGCCTTTTTCGCCTTTTCAAGCTGTGAAAGCACGAATTCGCTCGATATCTTCGCGCCCTCTATCATCGTTGCCGCCTTTTTCGTTGCCGCCTCAAGCTGACGCTCGGACTCCGCAAGATTGCGGCGAAGCTTTGCCTCGGTCTCGCGCTTGAAGCGCTCGCACTCGGCGCGAAGCTCCTCTGCCTCGGCACGCTTTGCCTCCATCTCAACGCGCGCCGCCTCAAGCTTGTCTATAACGTCCTCAAAACGTCTGTCGTCGGAGCTTACAACGTCACTCGCGCGCTCAATTATGTGTTCGGGCAAGCCGAGTCGCTTGGATATTGCAAAGGCGTTTGACCTACCGGGCGTGCCTATCGTAAGCTTGTACGTCGGGCGAAGCGTTTCCACGTTGAACTCGCAGGACGCATTCGTAACGCCCTTGGTATTAAGCGCGTAGGATTTAAGCTCGGCGTAGTGTGTGGTCGCGGCGCAAAGCGCGCCCGCATTTCTCACCTCGCTGATTATGGCGATAGCAAGCGCCGCGCCCTCGATGGGGTCAGTTCCCACGCCAAGCTCGTCGAAAAGCACGAGCGCGTCGGCGGAAAGGTCGTTTACTATCGACACGATATTTACCATGTGTGATGAGAAGGTGGAGAGCGATTGCTCGATGCTCTGCTCGTCACCGAGGTCAACGAGAACTCTGCCGAAAACGCCCACTGTGGAGCTTTCGTCGGCGGGAATGTGAAGTCCCGATTGAGCCATAATGGTGAAAAGTCCGAGCGTTTTGAGCGTTACCGTCTTTCCGCCCGTGTTGGGACCCGTGATGACGAGCGTATCGAAGCCGTCACCGAGGTGAACGCTGACGGGAACGACCTTCTCCTTCGGGATGAGCGGATGTCGCGCACGGCGCAGATCAATTACTCGCTCGTCAAAGGAAATAGCGGGTTGCGCGCCGTCCATTTTTTCGGAGAGCGCGGCGCACGCGAAAACGAACGCAAGCTCGTCGATGTTATCGGCATTGTAAAGCAAGCTTTCCGATATCCTTGCAACGTCGGAGGAAAGCTCGTAGAGTATCTTTTCTATCTCGTGGGCTTCCTTTGCCTCAAGCTCGCGCAGAGCGTTGTTCGCATCGACCACCGCCATCGGCTCGACGAAAATAGTCGCGCCCGACGAGGATGTATCGTGAACGAGACCCTTTATCTCGTTGCGGCACTCGGCTCGCACGGGGATAACGTACCTGCCGTTTCGTATGGTGACGATGTTTTCCTGCAGATATTTTGAATACGCGCCGCCCGTATATTTTGCAAGAAGGTCCTTTATCTTTGCGGCGGTCGCGCGTATCTTGCGGCGCACGTCGCCAAGCGCGGGGCTTGCATCGTCGGCAACGAGGTCTTCGGAGATTATCGCGCGAAGTATCTTGTCCTCAAGCTTTCGGTCGGGCAAAAGCCGCTCAAAAACCTCGTCAAGCACCGTTTCGTAGGTGCGGTTGACACGGCTGTAATCAAGCAGACTGCGGCAGGTGCGCAGTACGTTTGCCACGTCGAGAAGCTCACGCGGCGTAAGTGCCGCGCCTTTTTTTGCTCTGTCACAATGCTCGCCTATCCCCTTGACCGAGCCAAATGGCGGTGCGCCCTTATCCGAGGCGAGACGCTTTGCGTCGGTGGTGCGGCGCTGAAGGCGCAGAACTCGCACGGGGTCGGATTCGGGCATAAGCGCAAGCGCCGCCGCCCTTGCCCCCTCGGTGCGCGCAAGCTCCGCGAGCATCTGTCTTATTTTATCAAATTCAAGTGTTGCTATCGTTTTTTCGGGTAGATACATCATTTTTTTGACCTGTTTTTAATTTTTTAGCGAGCTTTTCAAGCTCGTGATACTGATTGAGCGAGGAAAAACCGCGCTCAAGGTGGTTCAATATATAGCTCTCGCAAGCGTCAAAAAGCGCCTCTGCCGCGCCGCCGCTTATATCAAACGCAAGCAAGCGCTTGAGCGGTGCTTCGGCTATGTAGCGCATAGCGGCAAGCGCACCCGACGGAAGCGGCAAAAGTATGCGGCGAGTGCCGAAGGCATCGGCTATCATCTCGCCGTCTGCCGCCGCGCCGCCACCGCTCGCGATACATTCGGAGCATTTGAGCGAGCCGTTCATCACGTCAAGATATACCGCGTTGGCATTCACAGCGCCGCAAGTGGCGCAAACGGAAAGCTCGGGCAGATACCCCGCCTCCGCCGCCGCGCGAAGCTCAAACGCCGCCTTGACCTTTTTCAGCTCGTAGCGTCCGCTATTAAGTGCGAAAAACGAGTTGAGCGCAAGGCGCAAAACGCTCTCGGCGGGGACGTTTTCGCCGCTCAGCTCATAGCAAATATCCGCGATATATTGCGAAATATAAAGCGTTTCAATATCCCTTTCAAGCGCGGAAAACGCCTCGATAACGGATGCGTCGCGCACCCACATAAAATCGCCCTTGCGGTGAAGCTCGAAATTCGAATACGCGAACGCCCGCGTGGGCGCAAGAATGTGGCTTCGCACCGAGCGCGCGCCCTTTGCGATAACGCTTATCCTGCCGTACTCGGCAGAAAGCAGAGTGAGTATCTTATCGTGGTCGCCGTGCGGAAGCTCCCGTATAACTAGGGCATCCACGCTGATATCCCGAACTGCCATATACTCACTCCTTTCAAAAATTTACTCGTTGATATCCTTTTTGTTGTAGCCGAAATTGCTGACGAGTCCCGCGCTGTCGCGCCAATTTTCCTTGACCTTTACCCAAAGGTCAAGATATATTTTCGTTCCCGTGACCTTTTCAAGCTCTTGCCTTGAATAAGAGCCAACTTTTTTAAGTATCTCGCCGCCCTTGCCTATGATGATTCGCTTGTGGGACGCGCGTTCGCACATTATCTCGGCGCGTATGCGCGTAAGTCCGCCCTCCTCGGTGTATTCCTCGATGACCACGGCAATTCCGTGCGGAACTTCGCGATCAAGCGCACGAAGGAGCTTTTCGCGGATTATCTCGGATGCGTACTGGCGCATAGGCTGGTCGGTAACTGCGTCCTCGGGGAAGAACCACTCTGACTCGCGAAGGAATTTTGAAAGCTCGTCCATCACCTCGTCAACGTGATTACCCGATTTTGCCGAGATCGGAACTACCGCGTCGAAATCGTGTATTGCGGCGTATGCAGCAATGGTCTCGGCTATTATCTCGCGGCGGTAGGTGTCTATCTTGTTAAGCACCAGCACGCAGGGCGTGCCGCTCTTTTTAAGATATTCAACAACCTCCTTTTCAACGTTTGAAACGCTCCTGCCCGCGTCAACGACGAGAAGCACCACGTCGCCCTGCTGCATACCTGCCGTGGCGGCGTTTGCCATATAATCACCAAGGCGGTTCTGCGGGCGGTGGATGCCGGGGGTGTCAAAGAAAACGAACTGATCCTCGCCCTCGGTAAGTATGCCCCTGATGCAGTTGCGGGTGGTCTGCGGCTTATTGGAAACTATCGCCACCTTTTCACCGAGAATGCGGTTCATAAGCGTGGATTTTCCAACGTTAGGTCTGCCTACGATTGATATAAAAACTGTCTTTTTCATTTATTATTCCTTTACTTCAAGCTGCATTTTCTTCATTATCTCGCGCTGACGGCGGCGCATATCCTCCTCGTCCTCCTCGCCCGTTTCGTGGTCGTAACCGAGCAAGTGGAGCGTGGAATGCACCGTGAGGAACGCCACCTCGCGCTCAAAGCTGTGTCCGTAAAGCTCGGACTGCTCCCTTGCCTTTTCAAGAGAAAGAACGATATCGCCAAGCTGATATTTCTCGCCGTCGAAGGCATCCGAGAGGTCGCCGTCCGCCATCGGAAACGAAAGCACGTCGGTGGGACGGTCGATGCCGCGGTACTCGCGGTTATATCGGCGTATGCCGCTATTTGAAACAAGAGTAACGGACACCGCAAAATCATCGTCATAGCCCTCGTAATCAAGGGTCTCACTAACCGCGCGGCGAATAAGCGAAAGCAGTTCGGGGCTTACCGTCTCCTTGCGCTGTGAGTTGTGGGATTCCATAAACAGTTCCATTTTTACTCCTTGCTTTTATCGGGGCGGCGATATTTTGCCTTGCCCCTTTCGTTGTCCTTTTTCGCCGCGTCGCGCTCAAATTTATCGTATGCGAGAATTATTTTTTGAACGAGCTTGTGGCGCACTACGTCGCGGTCGGTGAAATTGTGTATAGCTATGCCCTCGATGCCTTCAAGTATCTTCACCGCCGACCAAAGTCCGCTTTTTTGTCCGCGCGGCAAATCGGTCTGCGTAAGGTCGCCCGTTACGACCGCCTTTGAGTTATTTCCAAGTCGCGTCAAGAACATCTTCATCTGCTCGAAGGTGGCGTTTTGCGCCTCGTCAAGAATGATAAACGCATCGTCGAGCGTGCGTCCGCGCATATACGCAAGCGGTGCGACCTCCACTATCTGCTTTTCAAGATTGCGCTGATAGTTCTCCGCGCCCATCATCTCAAAAAGTGCGTCGTAAAGCGGGCGCAGATAGGGGTCTATCTTGCTTTGCAGATCCCCAGGGAGATATCCGAGCTTTTCGCCCGCCTCGATTGCGGGGCGCGTAAGGATTATGCGGTTGACCTGCTTGTCGCGCAGAGCCTTTACCGCCATTGCGACGGCAAGGAAGGTCTTACCCGTTCCCGCAGGTCCCGTGCCGAGAATTATCGTGTTTTTCTTTATCGCGTCAACGTACTGTCGCTGACCTATGGTCTTGGGCTTTATCGGCTTGCCGCGGCTCGTCAGGCATATGCAGTTTTCATCAAACGCATCAAGCTCGCCCTCTCTGCCGTCCCTTACCATATTTATAACGTATATCACCGTCTGCTCGCCAAGCACGTCACTCCTTGCCGCCATTCGCGCAAGGCAGGAGATAGCGCGCGCCGCCGCGCCGACACCGTCCTCCGACTCGCCGCTGACGAGCAGAGCGTCCTCGCCGTCAACGCCCGACGACCTATTGTATACCGTGACCTTGAACGCATCCTCGATGAGCTTTACGTTCATATCAGCCGCGCCGAATATCTTTGCGGTAACGCTCGGCTCACCTATCCTTACTATCCTTTGTTCCATTTTTATCCTTTCTCATCCGCGTCCTGCATATAAAACGCAACGGGACGCGCGATATCCTCCGTACAAACGAGGGTACATTCAAGCGTAAACGCCGCCTCGCCCTCGGTCTCCTTGATATTTTTGTGTACTATCCTCACTCCGTCGCCCTCGGCGGAAATGAGTCTGTTAAGCTCAAAATACGCCGCCTCACGCGCCTCTGCCGCGCTCCGCACCGCCGTCATTTCCGTAGTAATAAGGCGGCTTACGGTGGATATACCGACGGGAACGGTATGCTCGTCTGACGAGTACACATAACTAACCGATTTTATTTTATCACAATTATCAATATAATTTCCACTATTTTTGAAAAGTTTTTGCTCTTTTGAGAAAAAAATCAGCGAAATTTCAAGTATCTCGCGCTCCACGGGCGTGCTGACCGTGTATTCGTACGGAATATTTACGGTATAGCTCCTTTGCGTTTGCGCCCAAACGCGCCCCTCGGCTCTCACCGCACGCCAACCGAAGCGGCGGCTTTCAAGCAGTCCGCTGACGAGAAGCTCGCCCGCCCTTACCGTGCTTCCGACGGGCGCTATCATCTCGCCCGCCGTAAGCTCGTATCCGATTATGAGCGCGTCCCTATCGGCTACGAGGTTGACTCCGTCGCCCTCTGCCGCCTCCGTCGCGTCGGGCGCACGCTCCTCGCGCACCTGAACCTCCGCGACCGTGCCGCGCACGTTTATTGCAAGCCACGCGACCTTGTCGCTGTCCCTTTCGATAAGCGCACGCACGGTGTCGAGGTCTATTTCCGAAATATCCGCGCCCACGCGCACGCCGTATTCGGAAAGCAGAGCGCATACCTCGCCGTCGCTCATCTCCTCGTTGCCCTCTACCCTGACCTGCCAAAGCACGCCGCTCCCCCACGCCAAAACAGCCACGGCGAGGACAAGCCCAAGCCACAGACCAAAGCGGCATTTGTATCTCCTCCACAGATGCGGCAGACCGCAAACGGAAATCACGCGAAGCTCTATCCCCTCTGCTCCGCACAGCTCCGAAAGCTTTTTTGCCGCGGCGTGCGAGGCTTCAAAGCAAAGACGGTCGCCGTTTACGCACAGCCGTCTGTATACGGTGCGCGTGGCGAGCAGGATATTCATCACGGCAAGGGTATGCTCCGCCGAGGCTTCTATTTTGCACCTGCCCGTCCAAAACTCATTTATCTTCATTTTGCGCCTCGCTGTCGGGGCAGAGATTTATGCCGTATATCTCGCCGTCAATGCCCGTTTGCCCCTCGTAATACGCGGTCATTACAAGGCTTCTGCCCCATATCTCTATCTGTCCGCGCGAAAGGCGCAGGCGTATGCGCTCGGGCGAGTAGGCAAGTATCTCGCGGCATCCGCAAAGCAAAAGATTGCTCCTGCCGCGAAGCTCAAGCGTAAGTCCGCCCGACGCGATATCGGCGGGCAGGTCAAGGCGGCGGCAAAATCGCTCGCCTATGCTTTCTTTGTTTTTCGATTTATCGTTCATTTTTCCTCCCCCAAAGAATATATTTTACTGTTTGATTTTATGCGAGGGAGGCGGCGGAGATTACATTTTCAAGGCGTAAGATAAGTTGGCAGGTGGGAGCTTTTTGCGTTCTCGGCGTGGGATTTATAATAATCCTTACATCTATGCCCGAGCTTGCCATAGAATATATGAGTCGGGGACTGCGCATCTGCACGGCATCGGTGATACCGACGCTTTTTCCGTTTATGGCGGTTTCGGAGCTTATGGTGCGCTCGGGGTGCGGCGCGATAGTCGGCAAGCGGCTTGAAGCACCGATGCGCACGCTGTTCGGCACGTCGGGCGCGGGAGCCGTGGCGATACTTCTCGGCGCAGTATGCGGCTTCCCCGTCGGCGCGTCCACGGCGGCGGGGCTTTACCGTCGCGGCGAGATGAGTGAGGACGAGGCGGTACGGGTGCTGTGCTTTTGCAATTACCCCTCCTCCGCTTTTATGATAAGCGCGGTCGGAGCATCGCTGTGGAACGATGCGGGAATCGGCAGGATCCTCTATATCTGCGTGCTTTCGGCGGGTGCGATATGGGGGCTTTTGCACCGTCGCGGCGGCGAAAAGCTCACTCCTTACTGCCCACGTCAGACGCGCATAGGCATTGCCGTTATCGGCGAGTCGATAACGGCGGCGGCTCTCTCACTTCTCAACGTGTGCGCATACATAGCGTTTTTCTCCTGCGTGGTCGGGTGCTTGTCGCGTGCATTTGCCGCAGGTGGTATGGGTGAAACCGCGGAGGCGTTTATATATTCGTTTTTCGAGCTTACGTCGGGGGCGGCGTCAGCTTCGCTCGTCAAAAGCAAGGCGCTCGGATTTATAATTACCGCCGCCGCGGGCGCGTGGTCGGGGCTTTCGGTGCATTTGCAGGTGATATCCGTATGCGCAGCCGAGGGCTTGAAGCTACCGTTGCGCCGCTATTTTGCCGCAAAGCTCGGGCAAAGCGCCATTGCCGCCGCGCTCGCCGCCGCCGTTTTGTTTTTTACCCGAATATTCTAAAAATCTTGACAGAATACGCTTGATTTGTTATAATAAAGTTATTCTAAAGCCTATCAAAAGGAACGGTTATAAAAATGGGAATATCTTTATCTGACCTCGGACTTCCGTACTCGGTGTGGAACGCCGCGTGCGCCGTATTATTTCCGCTGCTCGCCGCGCTTGCGGTATTCGTTGCCCTGCGACGCGCATCGGGAGCAAAAAAGCTGATAACGTTTTTCGTCTCCTCTGCCGTATACGTGGTTTGCGCCGTTTTCCTTTTCGAATGGGCGGCAAAAATGCTCGGCATCGTAAGGCACGATCTAGTCGGCTTTATGCTCTCCGTGACGGCGGGTATGCTGTACCTTGAGCTTTGCGTGCTCATCTGTGGCGCGGGCATTATGAGAAAGAGCGGCATTACCGTAAATATTATATTTTCCACGCTCATCTTCGCCGCGTCGGCACTAACGGTGTATTTTACCGAGGTCGGCGCTTGCACCAACTCTGCGGCTGTAGAGGGCGTTTGTACATCCATCCATCGCATTCCATTCCTCTCCGCTCTGCCGCCCGTCGTGGCTGAGTCGGGGGTTGAGCTTATAACGCTTGCGCTTCTTGCGCTCTTTATCATCGTTTACTTTCTTTGCTTCCTTGCGAACAAAAAGCCCGACGAGATACGCAAGGATGAGATCGAGCGCAGACATATAAAGGCGCTTGAGGCTACGGAGGATGAGGAAGAAAATAACGCGCGCGAGAGCGTGCAGATAGAGCGTTGCTGTGCGTACTGCGAGTACGCGCGTACCCTTTACGGCGACGAGGGCAACATCCTTTGCGACAAGAAGGGCGTAGTTGACGCTGACCACGTTTGCCGCGCGTTTATCTACGACCCGCTAAAGCGTGCGCCCGCTCGCCCCGTCGCAAGCTTTGACGCCACTTCGGACGAAGAATAAGAGGTTTTAGCGTGAGTTATATTCTCTCGTACTGTGAAAAGATACTCCCCTTCGCGCTCATTTTTTCCCTGCTTTACATAGGAATCAGGGGGCTGACCATCAGAAAAAACACCTCGCTTGCGCGAGAGGGTGCGCTTTTCCTATTTCATCTGTTTCTGATCGCCATTCTTTCGCAAACGCTCACGCGCGACGGAAGCATATATTCGTTAGGCTTTTCCGCGCCCGAGCTGAGTCGGGATACGGTGAATATCATACCGTTTAAGGTCTTTTCAAGGCTTTCGAAAATGAGCGGCGAGGATTTCAGGTATTTTCTTACCGTGAACGTGATCGGAAACATTTTGCTTTTCGTTCCGCTCGGCTTTTTCCACCGCCTTGCCGTGCGAAGCCGTCTGTGGCAGAGCGCACTTTTCGGACTCATCCTTTCGTGCGCCATTGAGCTTATACAGACCTGCCTGCCATCCCGCGCGACGGATATCGACGACGTTATCCTGAACTTTTTGGGCGTTACGATAGGCGCGGCGATCGCCTCGATTCTTCTGCGACACGAAAAGCTAAAGCCTGACAGATTTCAAAAAACACAGCCGTGAAGGCGTGCAAAATTAGCGGTAAAATTGAATTTAGCCATCACTTTTTGAAGTGGTGGCTTTTTCATACGCAGAAAAACAAAGCAAAGCCCCGCGCGAGGCGGGGCGAGAATTTACGGCTTTTTTGCAACTGCTTTCAAGCGCTCAACAATCGATTCATAACGCGCATCGGCACGCAAAACGGCAGCTTCATCATCGTTTGTCAACCATTCAAGCATGGAGTGAGAACGGTTGCCCTCTGCTTCCATGATCCAGCCGCCACTTGAGTAGCCGCGAAGAATGGGCGAGGTATGAGCGGCATCAAAATCATAGGTGTCCATATGAATTGCAAAATCTGCACCTTTTTCCAACCACTTCCACGCTTCTTCATAGTTCTGCTTTCTCAAATATGCGGTACAAAGCAAACCGCAAGCAACTTCACCAAGCTGAGCTTTGATTTGATAATCACCGTCGGGGAAAAGCAATTCGAGAAAACCTACTTCGGTTTTCCACAAATGAATTCTGTCTTCAAGTGGATAAATAAACTCTCCATTATCGTGCTTTTGATGGACTGCACATTCAATCATTTCAGCTGTGTGGTAAATTAAATAAGATAAATATCCTTGAAATTCTTCAAAGTCAGCATCACCCTTCCAACGGTACATCATAAAGTTCTCATATGAAAAATGAGTGCGCGGCATTTCCTTAGCCAGTTTCAGCATTTTCTCTTTTTTGCCTGCGTATCCGTAAGCAGTTCCAAGAGTAGCAATTGCTTCGTATCGAGTGATGTTATCGGTGCATTCCGCAAGGATTCGATTGCAAAGGTCAAACACCTCGTCATATTCCTTGATTCCTTTCCGAGAGTACTCGCATACCAACGAATCAGCAAGGCTTTGCATGATCTTATGATCACGTGGAAATTTTTTGTTCGCCTCGCGGAGAAGCGCAGTACGCTCTGCACCCTTTCCTTGATAGCCAAGCTCGTCTGCTTCGGTTAAATATTTTTTTATCTCCTCGTTATTCTTTTCAATATCGATTCCGAGCAGAACATCCGATGAAACGTCAAAGATATGACATAGTGCCGGAATCTGAGAGATGTCGGGAGCGGTTCGGTCACACTCCCATTGCGAAATTGCGCGAGAGGTGATTCCAAGATACTCGGCAAGCTGTTCTTGCGTAATATCCTTCTCGCGGCGCAAACGTTTAATAGTAGAACCAATAGACATATTTTTGTCCTCCAAACATTATTCAAAAGCGCTTTTGTGATTTTATTATATCAGATTTCAGGAATTATTCCACGAAGTGTTTGTTGAGGCAAAGTATAGTTTTACTTTGTTTTTCAAAGGTATTATATCATAAATAAGCAAATTCATCAATCTGCATTTTCCGCTTTCCCGACGCTATCGCTCCTTTTGCGGTACGAAAAGCTAAAGCTTGACAGATTTCAAAAAACACAGCGGTGAGCTGTGTTTTTTCTTTATATCTATTTACATATACTTTTATTTTGTGATATAATAATTATGAATAGGCTCGTAAACGGAGGAGAAAAAATGACCTTTGAAGAAAGAAAAGCGCTTGTCCGCGCTTATCTCGGCAAGACCGTTACCATAGGCATCGACAGACCCGTGGGATACGTTCATCACAAGGAAAAATATTCGCTGCACTATCCCATAAACTACGGATATATCCCGAACGTTCTCGGCGGCGACGGCGAGGAGCTTGACGTTTATCTTCTCGGCGTTTCCACACCCGTTACGGAATACACCTGCCGCATTATCGGCATCGCTCACCGCGCGAATGACGTTGAGGACAAGCTCATCGCCGCGCCCGAGGGAATGCACTTCACTGTCGAGGAGATGGCGGCGGCAATCAATTTTCAGGAAAAATACTACGATACCACCGTTGAGGGGATCAATTAATGGCAAGCTTTAAATTAGTTTCCGAATTTGCGCCGACGGGCGACCAGCCCGAAGCGATAGAAAAAATAGTCGCGGGGCTTAACGCGGGCGAGCGTATGCAAACGCTTCTCGGCGTTACGGGCTCGGGCAAGACGTTTACAATGGCAAACGTCATTGCCCGTATGAACCGCCCGACGCTCATTCTCGCGCACAACAAGACTCTGGCGGCACAGCTTTGCTCGGAGTTCCGCGAATTCTTCCCCGAAAACGCGGTTGAATATTTCGTTTCCTACTACGATTATTATCAGCCCGAGGCGTATATCCCGGGTAAGGATATGTATATCGAAAAGGATGCGATGGTAAACGACGAGATAGACCGCTTGCGCCACAGCGCGACCTCGGCTCTCTTTGAGCGGCGCGACGTTATCATAGTCGCGAGCGTTTCCTGCATCTACTCTCTCGGTGACCCCGAGGAATACAGCCGTCTCGTTTTGGCGGTGCGCCCCGGAATGGAGATGGAGCGCAACGAATTTTTGCGCCGACTCGCTGCTATCAGCTACACGCGAAACGATATGGCGCCAGAGCGCGACAGCTTCCGCGTGCGCGGCGACACCGTAGAGGTCATACCCGCGTCAAGCGGTGACAAGGCACTCCGCGTGGAGTTTTTCGGTGACACCATCGACCGCATATCCGAGATAAACACGGTAACGGGCGAGCTTTTGCGCCGCCTTTCGTACGCCGCCATCTACCCCGCCACGCACTACGCGGTGTCCGACGATAAAAAGGAGGTCGCACTTCGTGAGATAGAGCGCGAAATGGTGGAGAGGGCTGAATTTTTTACCTCACAGAACAAATTCCTTGAGGCTCAGCGCATAACCGAGCGCACGAAATACGACCTTGAAATGCTCCGCGAGATAGGCTTTTGTTCAGGCGTTGAAAACTACTCGCGCGTGCTTTCGGGCAGACCCGCAGGCTCAACGCCGTACACGTTGCTTGATTACTTCCCGCGTGATTTTCTGCTGTTCGTGGATGAATCCCACGTTACGCTTCCGCAGGTGCGCGGAATGAGCGGCGGAGATACGGCGCGAAAGCGCAATCTCGTTGATTTCGGCTTCCGCCTCCCCAGCGCGTACGATAACCGCCCGCTTTATTTTGAGGAATTCGAGTCAAGGATAAATCAAGCCGTATTCGTAAGCGCCACACCGGGGGACTACGAGGAGGAGCATTGCGAGCTTGTGACCGAGCAGATAATTCGCCCCACGGGACTCGTTGACCCCGAAATAGAGGTGCGCCCCATCGAGGGTCAGGTGGACGATCTCCTGCTTGAGATACGCCGCCGCGCCGAGATAGGCGAGCGCGTGCTTGTGACCACGCTGACGCGTAAAATGGCGGAGGACCTTACCGACTACCTTGCCGACAACGGCGTAAAGGTAAGATATATCCACTTCAACATCGACACGATGGAGCGTATGCAGATAATACGCGACCTGCGACTTGGCGTTTTCGACGTGCTTGTCGGAATAAACCTTCTCCGTGAGGGACTTGACATCCCCGAAGTGTCGCTCGTGGCGATACTTGACGCGGACAAGGAAGGTTTTTTGCGTGCGGAGCGCTCGCTGATACAGACCATAGGACGCGCCGCGCGAAACGCAAACGGAAAGGTCATTATGTACGCGGACACGGTAACGCGCTCTATGAGCCGCGCGATAGCCGAAACGGAGCGCCGCCGCAAGATACAAAAGGAATATAACGAAAAACACGGCATAGTGCCGAAAACCATCAAAAAGGGCATACGCGACCTTATCGACGTCGGCTTGCCGAGCGACGAGGCAAGTGCGAAGAAGCAGGACACGGCAAAGCCCGCGAAGATGGGACGTGCAGAGCGCGAAAAGCTTATCGAGAGCATGACGCGCGAAATGAAGGAGGCGGCAAAGCGGCTTGACTTCGAGCTTGCAGCTTACCTGCGCGACCGCATAAAGATACTGCGCGACGAGGGCGCAAAGAAAAAGTAAGGAATAAAAATGTCAAAGCAAATTAAAATAACGGGCGCTCGCGTCCACAATTTAAAAAACGTCAATCTTACGATACCGCGCGACAAGCTGGTGGTGTTTACGGGGCTTTCGGGCTCGGGTAAATCCTCGCTCGCGTTCGATACCATATACGCCGAGGGACACCGCCGCTTCGTCGAGTCGCTCTCGTCGTACGCAAGGCAGTTCCTCGGTCAGCTTGACAAGCCCGACCTTGACTCCATCGAGGGACTTTCCCCCGCTATATCAATAGACCAAAAGACCACGTCGAAAAACCCGCGCTCCACCGTGGGTACGGTTACGGAGATATACGATTATCTGCGCCTTCTCTACGCGCGAATAGGCGTTCCCCACTGCCCCGTTTGCGGCAAGGAGATACGCCGTCAGAGCGTTGACCAGATAATCGACCGCATACTCACGCTTCCCGACGGCGAGCGCTTTATGGTGCTCTCCCCCGTTGTTCGCGCCAAGAAGGGTATGCACGAAAAGGTCTTTGCCGACGCAAAAAAATCGGGCTACGCACGCGTGCGTGTTGACGGAAGCATGTACGACCTTGACGAGGAGATAAAGCTCGACAAAAATCTGCGCCACAGCATTGAAATCGTAGTCGACCGACTCGTTATCCGCGATGGCATACGCTCGCGCCTTTCGGATTCGGTAGAGACCGCGCTTTCTCTTGCGGAGGGCAGACTTCTCATCGTTACCGTTCCGCGCGACGAGGGCGATGAAGCGCGTGAGCTTGAGTTTTCGCAGTCATACGCCTGCGAGGAGCACGGCATTTCCTTTGGCGAGCTTGAGCCGCGTATGTTTTCGTTCAACAACCCAGCGGGCGCGTGCGACGCGTGCGCGGGACTCGGAATGAGCCGCCGCATATCCGTTGAAAAGGTCATTCCCGACCTTTCGCTTTCGCTCTCACAGGGCGCGATAGCGGTAAACGGCTTCAAATCGCTTGAGGAGGAGAGCTGGAACGGTCCGCTTTTCGCCGCAGTTGCGGAAAGATTCGGCTTTACTATGGACACTCCCCTTTCCGAGTTCACGGATAAGCAGATGAACGTTCTGCTTTACGGCTCGGGCGAGGAGAAATACGACGTTACGCGCTATTTCGGCAAGGAGGCGCACCGCAGACTTGCAAAATTTGAGGGAGTTATACCCATTATCGAGCAACGCATGCAATACGGCGGCGCGGAGGAATACTACGAGGACTTCGTAGAGGAAGTCCCTTGCCATAAATGCGGCGGCAGACGCTTAAATTCTATGTCGCTCGCCGTTACCGTCGGCGGACTTGCGATAGACGAGTTCTGTAATCTTTCCGTAGGAAAGGCGCTTGAGCTCGTCAACAACACGGCGCTTGAAATGACCGCGACCGAGGCGGCTATCGCAAACGAGATAATCAAGGAAATTCGCGCGCGCCTGAGCTTCCTTGACAGCGTAGGACTTGAATACCTGACGCTTTCGCGCCGCGCGGGAACGCTGTCGGGCGGCGAGGCACAGCGCATACGCCTTGCTACGCAGATAGGCTCGGCGCTCGTCGGCGTGCTGTACGTGCTTGACGAGCCAAGTATCGGTCTGCATCAGCGCGACAACGACAGACTTATCGCAACTCTCAAAAAACTGCGCGACCTCGGGAACACCGTTATCGTGGTCGAGCACGACGAGGATATGATGCGCTCGGCGGACTATCTCGTCGATATAGGTCCAGGCGCGGGCATTCACGGCGGCGAGGTAGTTGCCGCAGGCACGCCCTCGGAGGTCGCAAAAAACAAGGCTTCGCTGACGGGCGCGTATCTCTCGGGGCGCAAGAGCATACCGCTCCCCGCCGTGCGCAGAAGCGGAAACGGCAATTTCCTGCGCGTAAGAGGTGCGCAGGTGAACAATCTGCGAGGCGTTGACGTGGACGTTCCGCTTGGATGCTTCGTTTGCGTAACGGGCGTTTCGGGCTCGGGCAAATCCTCGCTCGTCAACGGCGTTATCAATCCCGTGCTTACGTCGAAGCTCAACGGCGCGCGCCGCAAGGCGGGCAAGCACACCTCTATTGAGGGCATCGAGCATCTTGACAAGGTCATTGACATCGACCAGAGTCCCATCGGGCGCACACCGCGCTCAAATCCCGCGACGTATACGGGACTTTTCAATGAAATTCGCACGCTTTTTGCAAAAACTCAGGACGCGGTGACTCGCGGCTACGGTGCGGGACGCTTTTCCTTTAACGTGCGCGGCGGACGCTGTGAGGCGTGCGGCGGCGACGGTGTAAAAAAGATAGAAATGCACTTTTTGCCCGACGTTTACGTTACCTGCGACGTTTGCAAGGGACACAAATACAACCGCGACACGCTGGAAGTAAAGTACAAGGGCAAAAACATCTACGAGGTGCTTGAAATGACCGCCGAGGAGGGACTCGTTTTCTTTGACAGCATCCCGAAGATACGAAAGTACCTGCAAACGCTTTGCGACGTAGGACTCGGCTACATCAAGATAGGTCAGTCGTCCACCACCATTTCGGGCGGCGAGGCACAGCGCGTAAAGCTTGCCACCGAGCTTGCAAAAAGAAGCACGGGAAAGACCTTCTACATCCTTGACGAGCCGACGACGGGACTTCACACCGACGACGTGGCGCGTCTGTTGACGGTGCTTTCAAGGCTCGTTGAGGCGGGCAACACGGTGCTTGTTATCGAGCATAACCTTGAGGTCATAAAGACCGCCGACTACATTATCGACCTCGGTCCGGAGGGCGGCGACGGCGGCGGCACGGTAGTGGCAACGGGCACGCCCGAGGAGGTCGCAAAATGCGAGCGCTCATATACGGGCAAATACCTTAAGGGCTATTTGTCAAAATAAAATGTCAAATTTTTTTAGATTTTTTCATTTTTGCTATTGACAAACGGTTTGGAATGTGGTATTATATGTGGGTACGAAAAAGTACCCAATAAATGCGCCGTTAGCTCAGCCGGATAGAGTGTTTGGCTACGAACCAAAAGGCCAGGGGTTCGAGTCCCTTACGGCGCGCCAGCAAAAAACCTCTTTTGTCCTTCGACAAAAGAGGTTTTTTGCATCCAATCCGCAGGATTGGTATGGAATCTCACCGCAGGTGAGCATGGAATCCGTCGCTTTGCGACGGTATGGCATCACGCATCAGCGTGCATTTTCCCTGCGGCTTGATTCCATGCGCGGCTTCGCCGCAATTCCATACATCGCTTCGCGATGATTCCATACCGCAGACAAGCTGCGGATGATATACAAGGCTTCGCCTTGATTTGTTTGCGAAAAAGTAGTATAATTCTCTTAAAAGGAGGAGATTTCCAGTGATAAATGATAATTTCAAACATATTGATCCAGATGAGTTTTACGGCAAGGAACTCACTCTTCACGATTGTATATCAGATAAGATTTCATTTGAAAATCATACACTTCGTTTTTACTTGCCCGATGGTTTTTGGGTAACACCTCATCACGAAGTGAATTCTTCTGAAAAGACAGTACGAACCGATGCTTCCGTAGTCGACTTTTCAATAGAAGATATTGATGATATATCAGTTCGTGTTTTTACAAGAAACACATGGTGTTGGTCTCGAAAAATGAGCGTGGAAAACTGGCATATGGAACAACTCATTACTTCTGTAAATAGAGGGAAATGCACCCTCGAGTTCATTACACAATACAGAACCCATTATGAGCAGATGTGGCATTGTGCAATTCATTCCAAGAAAAAGCCTTATTATAGGGAATGCCAACTGTACTTGCCGGAAACGGAAGCGACTTTCTTTTGGAATGATCTTCGTCTGAATCGGGAATGGTAATCCACAATACTTTTGGTCGTTCTTACCTCCACTTATACACCGTTTAGTCGCTCTTTCGCAGCAAAAAACCTCTTTTGTCCTTCGACAAAAGAGGTTTTTTGCATCCAATCCGCAGGATTGGTATGGAATCTCACCGCAGGTGAGCATGGAATCCGTCGCTTTGCGACGGTATGGCATCACGCGTCAGCGTGAATTTCCCTGCGGCTTGATTCCATGCGCGGCTTCGCCGCAATTCCATACATCGCTTCGCGATGATTCCATACCGCAGACAAGCTGCGGATTCCATTCACGCCCTCGGCGTGATTTATATGCGGAAAAAACAAAGCTTTCCTAAACTTTTCCGCATCTCCTAAAACATCTTGCCTTTTTCAGAATTTTATGCTATAATTACGTTAGAAACAAACGCGGATGATCATTCAACAATTTCAATCAAAGGAGAAAAATATGAAGTACGTAAGACTTATCGCGCTTTTGTTGGTATCTCCCATGCTCCTCGGAGCATTCGCCGCTTGCTCACCCACGGGTGGCGGCACGCCCGATACCACGGTAGCGCCCGACACTACCCTCCCCGACACTACTGCACCCGACACGACGGTAGCTGACACGACGGTTTCCGATACGACCGCATCCGACACCACCGCGGCAGACACTACTGCGGCAGATACCACGGTGCCCGATACCACGGTGCCCGATACCACCGTGCCCGACACTACAGCGCCCGACACCACCGTGCCCGACACCACCGTGCCTGACACTACCGTGCCCGACACTACAGCCCCCGTCGTCCCCGAGCCCGAAGGACTCGTTGTTTACGCAGACGGCGGATATAAGGCTAATATTATCATCAAAAACGGTGCAAGCTCCGCTCTGAAGGACGACCTTGCCTCGCTCCAAGCCACGTTCAAGAACGTTCTCGGCAAAAAGCCCTCCTCCATAACCGACACCGCCTCGGGTGCGAACGCCCCCGCCATTATCATCGGCAAGACGAGCATTGCGGAATCAAGCTCCGCATTCAACAAGCTCGGTGAAAACGAGGCTGCGGCGCAATACGTAAACAACAAGTACGTTATCGTATACTCCACCCCCAAGGGACTTGTTCTTCTCCTTGAGAAGATAGAAAAGAAGCTTCGCTCCGCCGCGAAAAAATCCGACACCATCATTATCGACGAGAGCTGGAACATAAAGCTCTCCGCCGCTGACGTCCTCGGCTACGAGGTAAATAAGCTTAAGGACACCCTTGCGCTTCCCACCTACAACGGCAAGGCGTTCACGTCAAGCGACGTTGACCTCGGTCAAGGCTCGCTTATGTACATTGCCAAGGGCACGAGCGCCAGCGAGTACGAGCAGTACCTTAAGGACCTTAAGAAAGCGGGATTCGTATTCTACACCGACAACGAGATCGGCGGAAATCAGTACGCTACCTACATTACCAAAACGCAGATAGTAAACGTAATGTATTTCCAGAACAAGAGCGAAACGAGAGTTACCGTCGACGACAGATCGCAGTTTGACCTGACGGGACTCGAGTCCGACAACATCTACAAGGAAGTAACGAAGCCCTCCCTTACCGTTATCGGAATCGGTGAGTCGGGATATCCCGGTGGAATGGGCTACGTTTACAAGCTCTCCGACGGCAGATTCTTCATCATCGACGGCGGTATCACCAGAGCCGAGGAATGCTCCAACAAGGCTATGTGCTCGGCAGAATGGCTCTACAACACGCTCCTTGACCTTGCTGACGACCCCGAAAACATCGTTATCGCGGGCTGGCTCCTCACCCACATCCACAACGACCACGTCGGCGCGTTCATTGATATGGCAGTAGAAAAGAAATGCACGAGCAGAATAACCGTGCAGACCGTTATATACAGCCAGCCGAACGATCAGCATATGAAGGATATCGGCAAATATTACAGACGAGTATGGGTTCCCAACGCGCTCAATCTTTGGAAGGTTGAAAACGTTATCAAGGCTCATCCCGGTCAGGTAATCCATTTTGCAGACGTTACTATTAACATTCTCGGCTCGCAGGACCTCGTTCTCCCCGGAACTATCTCCTCCCACAACAATATGTCTGTAGTAAGTATGGTAGAATTCAAGGGCTACGACGCGCTCTACCTTGCGGATGCCGAGGGACTGCTCAACACCCAGCTCAAGAACATCTACGGAAGCGAGCTTAAGTGCGACATCCTCCAGCTTGCACACCACGGCTATCACAACACGGACGCGGGTATGGTTTACTCCTACGCAAAGCCCACTATCGTATTCTGGCCCGTTAGCACGGGACATTACGATGGCTCGGGTGGAGCAACGGTAAGGGACGTAATCTTTAACCGACAGTTCTTCGCGGACGGCATTACGAACCACGTCGCAGGCGAGACGAATATGACCATTACCGACTTCAAGACTTGGGTTCCTGAACCGAGATGGAACCCGATGCCTTAAAAAATAAAAATTGGGGTATCAAATGCTTTTGCATTTGATACCCCCTATTTTTATCCGAATATTTGCAATTTTTCTTTGTAATCCTCGAATTTCACGTTCTCGCGGATGCGGGTAAAGCCCCACTTCTCTGCGAGCGCGTCTGCAATTATATCCGCCGTCGTGATGTGCGTAAGAAGGCTGTTGTGGTCAGCCGCGCCCTCGGTGCCGTCCGCACCGACCTTGGGAATGACCACGACCTGTATATAATCCTCCTTCATAATACCCGCATCCGTCATTGCGGAAACGGCGTATTTACCCGCGTTGGAGTTGGTGTGCGTCCACACCATATACGCATTCGGGTAAAGCGTGTGGAGCTTTTGCACCATCGCAACGACCTCGCGCTGATACGTCGTCTGGTCAAAACCGTCCTTCGTCGTATCGTTGCCGCCGATGTTGAAAAGTATCACGTCGGGCACCCACGCACTGTGGTCCCACTTTGCGGTAGTCTGCGCCCCCGCAACGTCGTTCGAGGTGGTGATACCGCTGTAGTCAAGCACCTTGCTTATCGCCTTATTCGGAGAATACGCAACGCCCCAGCCGCTATGCGCCACGAACTGCACGTCCGCGCCGAACATACGCGCCGTAAGGTAATTAAAGGCGTGAAGCGAGCTGCTGTTCGCGCTCGTGCGCGAGCAAGCGCCGCCGTTTTCGGTGTACGCAAGCGAGCCGTAGCCCGA
>JAZQXT010000043.1:0-11017 GCA_045633005.1 Eubacteriales bacterium
CGCTAAGGAATGCGCTATTCGATTTTCAATAGGAAGCTTTTTGCTTCGCAAAAAGCCAACTTATAAGAATTTATATTCTTTTGTGAGCGTTTCCGTATTCGCGTTTCATCGCTTCGACGGAAACCACCCATTGTTTGCCGAATTTGCAAACGTCAACGCCGTTGACAAGCTTTCCGTAAGTGACGGCTTTGCGGAGCGTGCTTTCGTTAAGCCCCCAAAGCTCTGTGGCATCGCTGAACGCCATCAATCCGTCAAACGGAGTATCGACCTGCACTCCATTTTCCCAAAGCTCGTCGCAAGACAGGTCAAGGTCGTCGTCCCATACGATGCCGTAGCCGCCAACGTCAACGCCGACACAATTAAACTCGGCGCAATTTTCTTTTAATTTTGCAAACGAAGGGATTTTTTCAAACAAGGGCTTTACGTCGTAAATTTTAGTTATTCCCTCCGAAAATTGAACGCTTAATCTGTATTCGGGAAGGGGGGCAACGTTTTTAATTTTATGAAACATCGTTATTCCTCCTATCATTCAAGCGGCGGAATCTTCTTGAACTCCTGCGTTTTCCAAATTTCCATAAGAGTATCTCTGTGCAAGGCTATCCATTCCTGCACCATGTTCAGCGCTTTATTCGGAAGATGCCCTTAAAGCACCGCTCCCGTCATAAAATCGATCGCGGCTACGTCTTCGTTATAAATAGCGTGAATATGCGGTGGATTATGCTCGCTTTGCAAAAAATACATTCTGATGACGATTCCGTAAAATCTTGACAATACAGGCATGACCGTTCCTCTTGAGTGTTTTTTCACTTATATTATATCACGGTATCGTGATTTTGTCAATATATTTTTAAAAATTCCCGAGGATTTTCACCTCGGGAAAAAATCAGTTAGATTTTATTTTCTGTCGAAAAAATGTCATTGCAAAAGCTCGAAATATCACACAGGATGCTGTCGGCGCGCTCCACCAATTCGTCTTCGCAGTAACAGCCCTTTAATTCTTTAAGCGTCGATAAGCGAAGATTTTTTATCAGTTCCACTCTTGTCGTTATCGGATCCTTTTTTGGAGCCGTAAGATCGGTATAGACTCTTGTGTAAAAAGCCAAAAGCTGCTGATTTGTTGTTTCACGAACTCTTACAACATCCGCAATTCCTTTTGCTTTTTCCTCTGCACCAATATCTCCGGGACCTATCGATTGTATGCTTTTCAAAATCTCTAACGCCTCCGTGATATGCGCCGTATTTGAAACGATTTTATCGATCTGTGTAAAAATGTAGTCCAACGAGATATTTTCAGTCGTTATCTCTTCTGCTTTTGTTGTTTCAACAATATTTTCAGTCATTTTATTATCCTCCAAATATTCATTCGGCGGACACGCAAGGCATATTTTATTCTCGTCTACGAAGCGTGCCCTGCCTGATTTAACAAGACCTTTTGCCCGCTTGGGGTAGGTCGCTTCATATTCATTTCCTTGCTCATCAACTACAATTACGTTTTTTTCGATGGGTGTCGCCCCCTTGTAATTAAATTTGCATTGTTTTGTGACTCCGTTTTTTGTTATGGGTGCCGTCCCCGCTCACAAAATCAGTATAACACAGATTATTACGGTTGTCAAGAGCAACGCTGCTTTCTACTGGATAAACATCGCGTCTCCAAAGGAGAAGAAGCGGTATTTTTCCGCGACGGCGAGATCGTATGCTTCAAGCATTTTTTCGCGGCTGTAAAGTGCGCTGACGAGCATCAAAAGCGTGCTTTTCGGCAGGTGGAAGTTCGTTATCAGCGCGTCCGTCGCCTTGAATTTATAGCCTGGGTAGATGAAAATACCCGTGTCCGCGCTCATCGCGCGTACCGTGCCGTCCGCGTCCGACGCGCTTTCAAGCGTGCGGCACGAGGTCGTGCCGACGCATATCGTCCTGCCTCCCGCGGCGCGACGGCGGTTGATGGTCTCTGCCGCCTTTTCGCTGACGGAAAAGAACTCCGAGTGCATTATATGCGCGTCCACCCTATCCTCCTTGACGGGACGGAACGTGCCAAGCCCGACGTGGAGCATAACGGGGACTATCTCAACGCCTTTTTCGCGTATTTTTCGGAGCAATTCGGGCGTGAAATGCAGTCCCGCGGTGGGCGCGGCGGCAGAGCCGTTCTCACGCGCGTACACCGTCTGATAACGCTCGCGGTCGCGAAGCTTTTCCGTGATGTACGGCGGAAGCGGCATTACGCCGACCTCGGAGAGCATCGAGTAGATATTTTCGTATTTATTTTTGTCGAAATCAATGCGGATGATGCGGTTGCCTTCCTCGACTATGTCAACGACCGTGGCTACCATATCGCCGCCGCCGAACACCATTTTCGCGCCGAGGCGTGCGCGCTTGCCGGGTTTTACGAGAGTTTCCCACTCGTTATCGCCGCGCTGACGGAGCAACAAAAGCTCAACCGCCGCCTCGGGTCTGCCGTCGGCGTGACCGTAAAGGCGTGCGGGAATAACGCGCGAGTCGTTTACGACGAGGGTGTCGCCCTCGCGCAGATGGTCGATTATATCGTAAAAATGCTTGTGGGAGATATCGCCGCTCTCGCGGTCTATCACCATAAGGCGCGAGGAATCGCGCGGCTCCAAGGGGAGCTGTGCTATCTGCTCCTCGGGGAGAAAATAATCAAAATCCGCGGTGGAAAGGTCCGTCGCGGGCTTGTCGTTTATAATAATGCTCATATCTAACCTTAACAAAATATAAAATTACAGAATATATTATATAACAAAACGCGCGCGATTTCAACCTATTTCGTGAAAATAAAAAAGAAATGACCCTTGATTGCGGCTTAGCTCCTGCAATCAAGGGTCATTTCGATTCACCCTTGGTATCTAACATCATTTTTTATACCTCTCTTTCTTAAATTGCCGTTTGGCTGTGCTTTTTGTCTTCGGGCTTGACTTATCGCTTTGCGGGGACTTATCTATCCTTACATTGGGCTACACCGATCTGCGCTCCCGATTTTTCACTCCCGCGTCCCTGTGCTTTGCTTACGTCGCTGCCGAAGTACTGAGGTTTAGTTGTACATTGGACCGTACCTTCCTTTCCTGTGTCTATATTATAGCATAGAAAAAGAAGTTTTGCAATACACGATTTGTACAAAGTTTACAATAATTTTTTGTTTAAAAAATAGAATTTGTTAAAAACTCACAACTAACTCTTTACATTTTCGCAGACTTGTGATATAATGATAAATGGTGCGGTGTAAAAATATTTTGCCTTACGGGTCGCTTGCTTGGCGGTCCGATTTTTCTTTTTTTCGGCGCGGCAGAGCGCGAAAAAGTGCGGGAGCGCCCGTTATGAGAAGCATCGCTCCGAACAGCTTTTTTAAGAGGTCGGGGCGCAGCATATTCAGCACCGCGTAGCCCGCCGCCGCGCCGATAACGCCGCCGATGCTCAGCAGTATTACCTGCCGCCACGCTATGCGGCGGCGAAAGCAGTTGACCGCCGTGGACGCGCCCGACGAAAAAATGAAGAAAAACAGGTTTATCCCCTGCGCCGCGACCTGCGAAAGTCCGCGGCGGAGCGTCAGCCAAACGACGAGGAGTCCGCCGCTTCCCACTCCCAAGCCCGAGAGCAGAGCGACGCCGAGAGCAACGAAAAAATCAAGCATAGCGCAGTCCTTTCAGCGTAACATCATTATTCCCGACCAGACCGTCAGGGCGGCAAATACAAGCTTTAAGAGTCGCGGCTCGATCACCGACAAGAGCATCGCGCCGCCCGTGCCGCCGAGCACGGCGGGCAGGGCAAAGCGCGGCAGCTGGAGCGGTATCGCGCCGCCCTGCGTGCTGTAAAGCACGACCGATGCGGCGGATATCGGCAGCATCACGGCAAGGGCGGACGCGAACACGTCGCGCGGCTGTGAGACGCTGTCGGGAAAGAGATATTTTGCGCCGCGCACGAGCAAAATTCCGCCGCCCGCGCCGAGCAGTCCGTTGATAAATCCCGCCGCCGCGCCAAAAAGCAGAGCCAGCATATCCTTTTTGCGCTTCATACCCTTACGCACCTCCGTTTTTTTGTATCAAGTATTGTAATTTTGGAAAAAATATGATATAATAAACTTTAACTATAGATTTTTACAAAACCGTGCCGTTACGGTTTTAGTATGTCATATCAAAGCGGCGTCAATACGCCGAGAAAGGATAATAAATTGGCTGAAAATAAGAAAAAAAGCGCAAGCACGTCAAAAAATCGCGCCGTTACCGCCAAAAAGGGCGGCTCGGTCGATAAAAAAGGCG
Organism: Eubacteriales bacterium; assembly: GCA_045633005.1. Lineage (GTDB taxonomy): Bacteria > Bacillota > Clostridia > Oscillospirales > CAG-272 > CAG-390. The sequence continues at coordinate 4,263 of JAZQXT010000043.1, forward strand.
GCTCGTCGCGCAAAAAAGAGAATATCGAGGCGGTTCCCGCATCGTCCGCTTTCGTGCATCAGTTCGTACCTTATATTTTGATAGTTGCCGCCATTTTTCTTGCGGCGTGTTATATCCTGTCGAGCGTAGAGGGCGCGATGGGCGTTATCGGCGGACTTTTGCGCGATCTGCTTTGCGGATTTTTCGGCTGGCCCGCGTTCCTCATCCCCGTTTTTCTTATAAATCTTGCGATATTCTGGCGTAAATACGTCGATATGGATATCGTCGTGTGGAAGGTCACGCTTTCCGCGATAATGCTTTTCTTCATCGCCGCGCTCGTTCACGTCTGCACCATCCCCGCGATCAACGAAAGCACGTATACTTGGGGCGATTGGGGTGCGTCCATCTTCGGCACGGGCGATGCCGTCAGCAACTGGAGCTACGGCGTTGACTTTGTCGGCGGCGGCTTCCTCGGCGGCTTTTTCGGCGGACTTTTCCGCTGTCTCGTCGGCTTTGTCGGCTCGCTGATACTCCTTATTGCCACCATCACCGTGGGCATTATGTTCCTTGTGGGCGTTACGCCGAGATACGTATGGACGGCTATCAAGTACAGAATTATGCTTGAGCGCGAAAAGCGCGCCGCCGCCCTCGCCGAAGAAGAGGAGGCGATGGAAGAGGAGGAGCGCGAAAGGGAAGCGCAGGAGAGAAAACAACGCCGCAAGGAGAAGGCGGCAGCCCCCGCTGAAGTGCTTGACGAATACGATTTCGGTGACGACGAGATCACGGGAAGCGTGGAAAGCACGCCCGAGCCCGTGAGCGTTCCCGAACCCGCCCCCATCCCGATGCCCGAGCCCGCACCCGCCGAGCCTACGCCCGTTACACCCACGCCCGTGCGTGCGGCACAGGATGCGAAAACTATGGAGGACACCTACAGCGTGCTCGACGATATATTCGGAGAGAGCGCCGAGCCCTCGCCCGCCGTTCCGCTTGACACCCCCGCTCCTGCACCCGCGCCTGCACCCACACCCGCTCCTGCTGAGCCTAAGCCTGAGCTTGAGCTTACGATGACGCAGATAAACGATGACAACAGTGCCGCCGCAGAGGTCGCGCCCGACGAGATAGACCCTTCCGCAACGCGCAAGTCGCGCACCGAACAGCTTGCCGCGTATATTTATCCGAGCATCGAGCTTCTTCACGAGGTCGAAAACCCCTCGCGCGAGGATATCGCCGCCGAGCTTCGCACCAACGCGCAGAAGCTGATGAACAAGCTCTCGTCCTTTAACGTAAAAATAAATAAGATAGAATATTCCCGCGGACCTACGATAACGCGCTACGAGCTTTATCCCGAGGCGGGAACGAGAGTGCGCTCTATCGCAAATCTTTCCGACGATATCGCGCTTGAGCTTGCAACGAGCGTGCGTATCGAAGCGCCCATTCCCAACAAGAGTGCGGTCGGCGTTGAGGTGCCGAACAAGTGCCGCGCGACCGTTTTCATCCGCGAGCTTATCGAGTCCGAGAAGTTCCGCAATATGCCCTCGCGTCTTTCCGCGTGTCTCGGCAAGGACGTCGGCGGCAATATGATATTCTTCGATATCGCAAAAATGCCCCACCTGCTTATCGCGGGTACTACGGGATCGGGTAAATCCGTTTGTATGAACTGCATCATCCTTTCGCTTCTGTATAAGGCGCGTCCCGACGAGGTGCAGTTTATAATGATAGACCCGAAAAAGATAGAAATGGGTATGTACAACAAGCTCCCGCACCTTAAAGTCCCCGTCGTTACGGATATGAAGAAGGCGGCGGGTACGCTCAACGCCGCGGTCAACGAGATGGAGCATCGCTACGAGCTTCTTGAAGAAGTCGGCGTGCGCGATATCGACGCGTACAATCGCACTATGTCGGCGGACGATCCCGATTTCGTTCCGTTGCCCAAGCTCGTTATCTTCATCGACGAGCTTGCCGACCTTATGATGACGGCGCACAACGAGGTCGAAACGTCCATCATCCGTCTGGCGCAGAAGGCGCGCGCGGCGGGTATCCATATAATTATAGGTACGCAAAGACCGTCCGTTGACGTTATCACGGGTCTTATCAAGGCAAACGTTCCGTCAAGAATTTCCTTTGCCGTCGCGTCGCAGACCGACTCGCGCGTAATTATGGATATGGGCGGTGCGGAAAAGCTCATCGGTAAGGGCGATATGCTCTACGCCCCCATCGGCGCAACGAAGCCGATGCGCGTTCAGGGCGCATTCGTTGCCGACGACGAGGTCGAGGCGGTCACGGAGTTCATCAAGGCGAACTCCTGCAAGGTCGAGTATGATAGCGAGTTTATGTCCGAGATCGAGCGCGAGACCGAAAGGCTTGCCGCCGCCGACAAAAAGAGCGGTGGAGATATGGAGTCGGGCGAGATCGCCATTCAGGACGCCGACCCCCTGTTTACGCAGGCTCTGCGCATAGCCGTGGACAACGGCACGGTGGCTACGTCCTTCTTGCAAAGAAAGCTGTCCGTCGGCTTTGGCAGAGCGGGCAAGATCATCGACCGTATGGAAGCACTCGGCTTTGTATCCGCCGCAAACGGCACCAAGCCCCGTAACGTTCTCATCACCAAGCAACAGCTTATGGAGATGGAAATGGCGCAGGACCCCCGCGTGTCAGGTAATTTCGGTTAATAATAAATAAGGAAGAAAAAACGTCCAGCGTTGTGTCCTTAAGGACACAACGCATCGATATCAATCCCTTGCGGGATTGATATCATATCGAAACCGACCGAAAGGGAGGTTATATCGAATTTGCCGAAAGGCAAATATATCGAGCTGAGCGTAGCGAAGCATATCGACAAATGAATACGTACAAGAAAAAAGGACGGAGAACTAAAAAATCTCTGTCCTTTTCCTGTCGGTGGATAACGTATTGTATTGAATTTCAAGAAACTATTATTAAGAGCACCCCATTGCAGAGGATATTTATGTAAACAACTTGACTTTTCCATAAAATAAGGTATAATATATAATAGGGTGTCTTAGGCATCTAAAAACACAAACGGAGTTTTGAAATGAAAGAATACGAAAGATTAGAACGCATAGGCACGGAGCCTCACAGAGCGTATTATATTCCCTTTGCGGAGGATGACAGAGTCGGAACGAAGTTCGGCATCGTAAACCGCGCGACAAGCTCGCGCTTTATCTCGCTTGACGGCACTTGGCTTATCAAACAGCACAGAAACGTCGAGGAAGCGGTGCTTTCCGAGGAGCTTACCGAGAAGATCCCCGTTCCTGCCTGCGTGCAGATGCACGGATACGATCATATCCAGTACATAAATTCCTCGTTCCCGTTCCCCGTAATGCTCCCCCATATGCCCTACGACAACCCCTGCTGGCACTATCGCCGCAGCTTTGCGCTGGCAAAGAAGGCGGGCGAGCGTTACTACCTCAACTTCGAGGGCGTTGACTGCTCGTTCTACCTCTACGTTAACGGCGAGTACAAGGGATATTCCCAGATAGCTCACGCAACGAGCGAGTTTGATATCACCGACCTCGTTCGCGACGGCGAGAACGTGCTTGACGTTATGGTTCTCAAGTGGAGCGTTGCTTCCTACCTTGAGTGTCAGGATAAGTTCCGTTTCTCGGGTATTTACCGCAACGTTTACATTCTTTGCCGCCCCGAGGAGCATATTACCGATTATAAGATCGAAACCACCGTTAAGGGCAAGACGGGTAAGATGAAATTCATAAACGAGAGCAAGGTCGACATCGACCTTACCTTCGGTCGCCAGCACATGGTTGCCAAGGCGGGCGAGACCGTTGTGTTCACCACGCGCAACGTTAAGCTCTGGAGTGCTGACACGCCCGTGCTTTACACCCTCGTGCTTCGCGCAAACGGTGAGAAGATAGTCGAGAAGGTCGGCTTCCGCTACGTTACCATTGAGAACAGAGTTTTCAAGGTAAACGGCGAAAAGACGAAGCTTCGCGGCGTAAACCGCCACGATTTCAACTACAAGACCGCCGCTACCGTAAGCCTTGACAATCTTATGGAAGACATCAAAATGATGAAGTGGCTCAACGTAAACGCCGTCCGTACCTCCCACTACCCCAACCGTCCCGAGTTCTATCAGCTCTGCGACGTACACGGTATTTTCGTAATGGACGAGGCAGACCTTGAGTCCCACGGCGCGGCTCGCCGCGACGGCAGATACGATATTCCGCTTTGGAACGAGTACGCCGAGATGGAGTTCTTTGCCGACGCAATCACCGAGCGTCAGGTCGCACTCGTTGAGCGCGACAAGAACCGCCCCTGCGTTATCATCTGGTCGATGGGTAACGAGTCCTCGTTTGGCGAGTCCTTCTTCGAGGGTGCTAAATACATCAGAGAGAGAGATACCACACGTCCCATCCACTACGAAAACTTCACCTGCGCGGACAAGAAGTATTACTATACCGACCTTGTCGATATGGTCAGCTATATGTATCCTCGCCTTAACAAGATCGAGGAAAAGATACTCAACAACCCCGACGAGTTCCGTCCCTTCGTAATGTGCGAGTACAGCCACGCTATGGGTAATAGCTGCGGCGACCTTGCGGCTTATTGGAAGATGATAGACGAGCACGACGAGATGTTCGGCGCGTTCATCTGGGAGTGGGCAGACCACGCCTTCAAGAAGGGCAAGGGCTTCTGCTACGGCGGCGACTTCGGCGAGACCGAGCACGACGACAACTTCTGCGTTGACGGTATTCTTTCTCCCGACCGCAAGCCCAAATCCTCCGCGCTTGAAATGCGTGCCGTTTACGGCGGCAAGCGCACCTCCGAGATCAAGGACATTCCTCTGCCCGCTATCACGGCAAGAGCGAAGAGCATCGAGATCACAGCCGACGAGCATACGGGCGAGCTTACGTCCATCAAGGCTGACGGCAAGGAGGTTCTCCGTACCCCCATTCACCTTAACATAACGAGATTTATTGATAACGACCGCGAGCTTTCCGCAAAGCTCAACGAGAGATTCCGCCTGCCCCGTTGCAAGCCCAATATCTTCTCCTGCGAGAAGCGCGCCGACGGCTACGATTTCGTCGGATGCCTTGCTGCAAACTGCCTTATGCCCGCAGTTGAGTTCAAGCTCTCCTACACGGTAAAGGGTAACGAGCTTGAGATCGCGCTTGATTACGAGATCGCGGACTATATCGAGAATATGGCTCGCTTCGGTATCGAGTTTGGTGTTGACAAGGCGTGCGGCGACTTCGCCTACATCGGCTTTGGACCTACCGAGAGCTATATTGATAAGCACGTTGCCACCGACTACGGCTACTACGAGAGCTGTGCCGAGGACAACTACGACAGAAAGTACATCCGTCCTCAGGAATCGGGAAGCCACTATGCGTCGAAGTACCTCGGCGTAAAGGGCGTGTTCGATATGACCGCGGACAAGAACTTCTCGTTCTCCGTCAACCCCTACACCACCGTACAGCTTCGTGACACTCTCCACGATTTCGAGCTGAAGCCCAATGATTTCGTAAACGTTTGCGTTGATATCGCAATGCGCGGAATCGGCTCATACTCTTGCGGACCGAAGCTTCCCGAAGAGTATGAGATCCCCCGCAAGGGAAGCAACACCTTCAAATTCGTTTTTTAAGTAAAGGAGCAAGGCTATGCCCGAAAACAAGAACTCCCGCGGAAAATTTATAGTTTTTGAGGGAACGGACGGCTGTGGTAAGACCACGCAGACCGAGCTTTTGCGCCGCCGCATAGCCGAATATACGGGCTCGCCCTGCCTTATCGAGCGCGAGCCCGACTCCAGAAACATCGTGGGCGCGGTCATTCGCTCCGCGCTTTACGGCGGAGTCAAGATATCGCCCGACAGTATGGCGTATCTCCACGTTGCCGACAGGCTTGAGCACATCGACTTCGTGCTTCCTCTGCTTGAGGGCGGAAGCCACGTCGTGTGCGACAGATACTATCCGTCGAATATGGCGTACAATTCGGGGGAAACGCTGAGCGTTGAGGATATCTACGAGCTTAATCGCCCGTGTGTTGCGCGCCTTGCCCCCGACGCTATCGTCTATCTTGACGTGCCGCCCGAGGTAACTCGCGCGCGCCGCGCGGCTGACAGAGCATCCGAGGAGATCTACGATGCGGACGAAAAGCAACGCAAGGTCAGGGAAAGCTTTGAGAGCGCACTTGCCCACGTTGCGAAAATGGAGGGCGAGGAAAAGATCATCAGGATCAACGCCGCCCGCCCGCTTGACGACGTCGCAGACGAGATCTGGGAAAGAGTAAAAGCACTTTTGTTTGAATAAAACGCATATAAAACACAGAGAGGCTGAGTCAAAAGCTTTTTAGAAAGCAAATGACTCAGCCTCTTTTTTGTTTTCGCAGGAATGCAATTTTTGTCGATATGCCTCGCTCTCGCTCGGCTCGATATATTCTCGCTCTGCTCGAATTCGATATGTTTTCGCTTCGCTCAAACTCGATATGATATAAATCCGCGCTCACGAAGTGAGCATATCGTGCGCCGAAGGCGCATATCGAACGTTGCGGCGCACAATGTGCGTCGCGGCGTATATCGAAAATCCGCGATAGCGGATTTATATCGAGCGCGCTGTGTCCTTGCGGACACAGCGCGCATCTTTTATTGCGCGGGCGGTGTAGTAACCTCCGCGGCGGCAAGGAGAGCGTCAAAGATATCCTTGTTGAAATCCACTATCTTATATCTGCCTTCTCTGCCCGAATTGACTATCGGATTGATATATATCTCGGACACCTCGTCGTTGATGTAGAATACCTGATCC
>JAZQXT010000044.1:0-32913 GCA_045633005.1 Eubacteriales bacterium
ACGGCGTGGATGCCGATGTGCTGGGGCTGGCGCATACCGTTCTGACTACGTCCGACGACGAACTCCGCATCGCGGCGAACGAGCTTTATGGCGTTAGCAAGCATAAGTGCCGTGCCGCTGGGAACGTCAAGCTTGCGGTTGTGATGCTTTTCGATAATTTCAATATCCGCATCGGGGAAAGCCGCCGCCGCAGACTTTGCAAGCTTAACGAGCACCGCCACGCCTACGGACATATTTGCCGAGTGGAAGATAGCGACCTTTTTTGAAGCCTCCTCTATCATAGCAAGCTCCTCGGCAGTGTGTCCCGTGGTAGCAATAACGAGGGGGATTCGGCGCTCGACGGCATAGTCCGTCAGCTTCTTGGTAGCGCTGTGATGCGAAAAATCAATTATGCAATCAGCCGCGCCCGTGAAATCGAATATATCGTTATAAAATTTTCTGCTCGGTACGGGAGTGTTGTTTATATCGACGTAGGCGGCGATCTTCGTGCCGTGATAACCCGCATCGCAAAGACGCTGAAGCTCGTTTCCTACTCTACCGAGCGATCCGTTCAGTATTATCTTCATTTTTTAACTTCCTAATCTGTATCAGACGTTTATTCCTGCCTCGCGCATACGGGCGATGAGAACTTCCTTGTGAGCATCCTCCATAGGAGTGAGGGGGGAGCGCAGATAATCCGCACCGTATCCCATAGCCGCCATAGCCGCCTTTGCGGGAATCGGGTTGACCTCGGAGAACAGAGCCTTGATAAGAGGAATCATATCAAGCTGAAGCTTTGCCGCCTCGGCAGTCTTTCCCTCAAGGAAAAGGTGGCACATACGGCTCGTCAGCTTGGGAAGCGGATTGGAAAGAACGGAAATTACGCCCTTTCCGCCAAGAGACATGATAGGGATGATCTGATCGTCATTTCCCGAATACATATCGAGCTTATCGCCAACGAGGTGGAGCGTTTCTGCGGCTCTTGAAAGATCGCCGCTTGCTTCCTTGATACCTTGGATCATGGGGTGATCGGCAAGTGCTGCGTAGGTTGCGGGATCAATATTAACACCCGTACGGGAAGGAACGTTATAAAGGATAAGCGGTATGGAGCTTGCATCAGCAATAGCCTCATACATCTTGATAAGACCCTTCTGGGTAGCCTTGTTATAATAAGGTGTAACCACGAGAGCCGCGTCAGCACCTACCTCGCAGGAATAGCGGGTAAGCTCAAGCGCGTAATCGGTGTGGTTAGAGCCCGTTCCCGCGATAACGGGAACTCTGCCCGCGATCTGCTCAACGGCAAACTTTATAATAGCCTTATGCTCCGCGTCGGTAAGAGTCGAGCCCTCGCCCGTCGTACCGCCGACGACGATAGCGTCGATTCCCTCGGCGATCTGCCAATCGATCAAACGCCCGAAAGCGTCAAAATCAATGTTCCCCTGATTGTCAAAGGGAGTGATAATGGCGGTAGCCGCACCTGTGAATACTGTTTTCATGTGTTTTCTCCTGAAATAATTAATTATTCTGAAAAATAAAAATAGCCGACATAACATCGACTACCATAATTACCGAAGACCCCAACAAAAGGGCGCATATTCAAATAATAATGATAGCACTCCGTTAAAACGGCAAAACGCCGTCCACGACAGTAAAACGGATATTGTCCGAGTTACCAGGATACACTTACGCCTCGTGCTCCTTCGGCGACGTCCCCTTTCAAGCTTGCAAGCGTTGCGAGCGTTACACAAACCTTACTTTTGAACAATCGCGCCTCTATTCTTTATTTCAGTTAATTCATAATACCATAAATACGTGCCTTTGTCAATACAAAGTTGATAAAATTTAGCAAAAAGGCAAAAACAGCGCCGATCTTTCGACGCTGTTTTTACTTTTATAATCAGAAAAGTCCTGAAATTTTTCCGTTTTCGTCCACGTCGATCCTTTCGGCGGCGGGTTTGGGCGGAAGTCCGGGCATCGTCATGATAGCACCCGTCAGAACGACGATAAATCCTGCTCCTGCGGACACCTTAACGTCACGAACCTTTACGGTAAAGCCCTCGGGCGCGCCAAGCTTCGTAGCATCGTCGGAGAAGCTGTACTGCGTTTTCGCAACGCAAATCGGAAGCTTGTCAAAGCCAAGCTCGGTAAGCTTTGCAATAGATTTTTCAGCAGTTGCGTCAAAATCAACGCCGTCTCCGCCGTAAATGCGGCGAACAACGGTAGCTATCTTATCCTTTATGGGAAGGTCAAGCTCATAGCTGAACGAGAAATCGTTCTCCTCCTCACAAAGACGGACGACCTCTTTGGCAAGCGCTTCGCCGCCCTTGCCGCCCTCTGCCCATACGGTAGAAAGCGCAACGTTTACGCCAAGCGTCTTGCACTTTTCGATAACGAGAGCTATCTCGGCATCCGTGTCGGTGGGGAAACGGTTGACAGCCACCACGCAAGGAAGCTTATATACGTTTTTGATGTTCGAAACGTGACGAAGGAGGTTGGGAATTCCCTTCTCCAGCGATTCAAGATTTTCAGCACCAAGCTCGGTCTTGGGCGTTCCGCCGTGCATCTTGAGTGCGCGAACGGTAGCAACGACGACAACCGCATCAGGACGGAGTCCTGCGGCGCGGCACTTGATGTCAAGGAACTTTTCAGCACCGAGATCAGCGCCAAAGCCTGCCTCGGTAACTGCGTAATCTCCAAGCTTCATAGCCATTCTCGTTGCGATAACGGAGTTACAGCCGTGTGCGATGTTAGCAAACGGGCCGCCGTGAACGAAGGCGGGAGTGCCCTCGATGGTCTGAACGAGATTGGGCTTGAGCGCATCCTTGAGAAGCGCGGTCATAGCACCGACAGCCTTAAGGTCGCCTGCGGTTACGGGCTTATCCTCGTAAGTGTATGCGACTACTATGCGGGAAAGTCTTTCCTTCAGATCGTTTATAGAGGTCGAAAGGCAGAATACCGCCATGATCTCTGACGCTACGGTGATATCGTATCCATCCTCGCGGGGAACGCCGTTGACACGACCACCAAGACCGTCCGTTACAAAGCGAAGCTGACGGTCGTTCATATCTACGCATCTGCGCCAAGTTATGCGGCGAGGGTCGATTCCAAGCGCATTGCCCTGATAGATGTGGTTATCAAGCATAGCGGCAAGAAGGTTGTTTGCCGCGCCTATTGCGTGAAAATCGCCCGTAAAATGCAGGTTGATATCCTCCATAGGAAGCACCTGCGCGTATCCACCGCCTGCCGCGCCGCCCTTGACACCGAAAACGGGTCCGAGAGAGGGCTCGCGCAGAGCGACGACGACGTTTTTGCCGATACGGCGCAAGCCGTCGGAAAGACCGATGGTGGTCGTGGTCTTTCCTTCGCCTGCGGGCGTGGGCGTAATAGCCGTTACGAGAACGAGCTTGCCGTTTTTGCGAGTGGATTCATTAAGAAGCGAGTAATCGACCTTAGCCTTATATTTTCCATAAGGCTCAAGATACTTATCGTCGATACCTGCGGTTTTGGCTATATCGCCTATATATGACATTTTAGCCGCCTGAGCGATCTCAATATCAGAAAGATATGCCACTATAATTTCCTCCGAAATTTAATAATGTAAGGAAGGGTTTAGCCCTTGAAGTACTTCACGGCAGAGGCAAACATCTGCATATCGAACTGACCGAGAACGTTCTTGTAAAGTCCCGAGCCGATACGCTCACTATGTCCCATCTTACCGAAAACTCTGCCGTCGGGAGATGTTATACCCTCGATAGCGCATACCGAGCCGTTGGGATTGTATCTGATGTCGTCCGTAGCGTTTCCGTCAAGGTCAACGTACTGCGTTGCGATCTGACCGTTTGCGGCAAGTGCGGCAACTACCTCGTCGGATGCGAGGAACTTACCTTCGCCGTGAGAGATCGGAACGGTGTAAACGTCGCCAACGTTAGTGGCGGAAAGCCAAGGGGACTTATTGGAAGCAATTCTGATGCGAACGAGCTTCGACTGGTGGCGTGCGATGTTGTTGAAGGTGAGCGTGGGGCAGTTTTCATCGGTGTCGATGATCTTTCCGTAAGGAACGAGTCCGAGCTTTACGAGAGCCTGGAAGCCGTTGCAAATACCGCACATAAGACCGCCGCGATTGTCAAGCAGGTCGTGAACGCCGTTCTTTACGGCTTCGTTGCGGAAGAACGCCATAATAAACTTACCCGAACCGTCGGGCTCGTCGCCGCCCGAAAATCCTCCGGGGATGAATACCATCTGCGCACTCCTTAGCTTTTCGGCAAACTGATCTACGCTGCGCGCGATAGAATCGGCAGTAAGGTTGTTTATAACGAATATCTCGGCATCAGCACCCGCGTCACGCATAACCTTTGCGGAATCGTATTCGCAGTTAGTTCCGGGGAACACGGGAATAAGAACCTTGGGCGTGGAGGTGATGAGCGCGGGAGCCTTACGGCTTTCTGCCTTGAAGGAGAAGTTTTCGTACTTCTTAACGTCTTCCTTTTCCATGCAGGGATATACGCTCTCAAGCTTCGACTCGTATGCGTGAGAAAGCTTTGCAAGGCTTGCCTTTTCTGCGCCAAGCTCAATGCTGTCGCCATCGGTAACAGTACCGATAAGCTCGCCGACTACCTCGTCGGTCTCAATGAGGAACGCACCGTATGCGTAGGAGAATATCTTATCAAGCGTGATACCGTCGGCATACTTAAAGCCAAAGCCGTTACCGAGGCACATCTTAAGCACGCCCTCGGCAATTCCGCCGTAGGTGGGAGTCCACGCGGAGTAGACCTTGCCCTCGCGTACAAGTGCGCTTACTGTATCAAAGCACTTCTTGAGTGAGTCTGCGGTGGGCAGACCGTTTTCATCGTATTCGGGAGCAATAAGAACTACCTTTGAGCCTGCCTTTTTGAATTCGCCCGAAACTACGTCGGCGGTTTTGCCCGTAGTGACCGCGAAGGATACGAGCGTGGGGGGAACGTCAATGTCCTCAAACGAGCCGCTCATAGAGTCCTTGCCGCCGATAGAGGCGATACCGAGGTCAAGCTGTGCCTTGAACGCGCCAAGGAGCGCCGCCATAGGCTTGCCCCAACGCTTGGGATCACGAGCAGGCTTTTCGAAATATTCCTGGAAGGTGAGATATACGTCCTCAAAGCTTGCGCCTGCGGCGATAAGCTTTGCTACGCTCTCAACAACTGCAAGATAAGCACCGTGGTAGGGGCTCTTTTCCGTGATAAAGGGATTATATCCCCAAGACATAAAGGAGCAATCGTCGGTATGCTTTTTCTCTACCGAGATCTTATGCACCATTGCCTGAATGGGAGTCGTCTGATTCTTGCCGCCAAAGGGCATAAGCACGGTGCCTGCGCCGATGGTGGAGTCAAAGCGCTCCGAAAGTCCGCGCTTCGAGCATACGTTAAGGTCGGAGGCAAGAGCCATATAACCGTCGGTAAAGCTTGCGGGAACGCCCTTTGCAAAGTCTGCGGGAGCGGTGGGAGCGATGTCTATATGCTTTTCAGCACCGTTGGAGTTAAGGAACTCGCGGGAAATATCAACGATAGTGTTTCCGTTCCAATGCATACGCAGACGGGGCTCTTCGGTGACGCGCGCAACGACGGTCGCCTCAAGATTTTCGCTGTATGCGAGAGCCATAAACGCCTCAACGTCCTTTGCCTCTACAACAACAGCCATTCTCTCCTGAGACTCGCTGATAGCAAGCTCGGTGCCGTCAAGTCCGTCGTATTTCTTGGGAACTGCGTTAAGGTCGATGTCAAGTCCGTCAGCAAGCTCGCCGACTGCAACGGATACGCCGCCCGCGCCGAAATCGTTACAACGCTTGATCATACGGCAAGCGGTGGGATTTCTGAAAAGACGCTGAAGCTTTCTTTCTTCGGGAGCGTTACCCTTTTGAACCTCTGCTCCGCAGGTCTCAAGAGATTGCAGAGTGTGCTTTTTGGACGAGCCCGTTGCGCCGCCGCAACCGTCGCGACCCGTTCTGCCGCCGAGAAGGATAACTACGTCACCGTCCTCGGGACGCTCACGGCGTACGTTTTCTGCGGGAGCGGCGGCGATAACCGCGCCGATCTCCATACGCTTTGCGGCGTAGCCTGCGTGATAAAGCTCGTCAACCATACCCGTGGCAAGACCGATCTGGTTGCCGTAGGATGAGTAGCCGGCCGCAGCCGTGGTAACGATCTTACGCTGGGGCAGCTTGCCCTTGATGGTTTCGGAAACGGGAGTAAGGGGATCAGCCGCGCCCGTTACGCGCATAGCGGCGTAAACGTAGGATCTACCCGAAAGCGGATCGCGGATAGCACCGCCGATGCAGGTAGCCGCACCGCCGAAGGGCTCGATCTCCGTGGGGTGATTGTGGGTTTCGTTCTTGAAAAGGAGAAGCCAAGGCTCTTTTTTGCCATCAACCTCGATCTCGATCTTGACGGTACAAGCGTTGATCTCCTCGGACTCGTCGAGCTTATCAAGCATACCCTTTTTCTTAAGGTATCTCGTAGCGACGGTAGCGATGTCCATAAGATTTATGGGCTTCGTTCTGCCGATCTCGCGGCGCACTGCGAGATAGTCCTCGTAAGCGGCGCGGAGAAGCTCGTCCTCGAAATGAACGTTATCAATAGTGGTAAGGAAGGTGGTGTGACGGCAATGGTCCGACCAATAGGTATCGATCATTCTGATCTCGGTAATGGTAGGATCGCGCTTCTCGGAAATGAAATATTTCTGGCAGAAGGTGATGTCGTCAATATCCATAGCAAGTCCGTACTTTGCTACGAAATCGGCAAGACCTGCGCGGTCAAGCGCACAGAAGCCGTCAAGCGTTGCAACGGTAGTGGGAAGCTCGTACTGCATAGCGAGAGTATCGGGCTTTTCAAGAGTTGCCTCGCGTGCTTCAACGGGGTTGATAACGTACTTTTTGATCTTTTCGATATCAGCATCGCTAAGCTTGCCGCCGAGAACGTATACCTTTGCCGTTCTGATAGTGGGGCGGTCGCCGCAGGAAACTATCTGAATGCACTGTGCGGCGGAATCGGCTCTCTGGTCAAACTGACCGGGGAGAAATTCTACTGCGAAAACGTAGCCGCCGTTTGATACCACGTCGTCAGAGGTAATATCAAGCTGGGGCTCGGAAAATACGCTGTGAACTGCCTCGGAAAAGAGCTCCTCGGTGATGTTCTCAACGTCGTATCTGTTAAGTATTCTTACGTATTTAAGGCTTGAAATACCAACGAGATTGCGAAGCTCGGAGCAAAGCGATCTCGCTTCGTTATCAAGTCCCGTTTTCTTCTCAACGAATATTCTGTAAACCATTATTATTCCTCCGTAAGTGCTTTAAGCGCACGCGCGCCGATGTCGTGACGGTAGTATGCGTTATCAAAGCTTATGTTCTCTACTTTGCCGTATGCCGCCTTTACGGCCTCGGGGAGCGTGTCGGCGGTAGCGGTCACGCCAAGGACTCTGCCGCCCGACGTAAGAAGCTTGCCGTCGCGCATCTCTGCGCCCGCAACATAAACGGACGAGGAAATCTCGGCGGGTATAGATATCTCAAAACCCTTATCATATTTCTGCGGATATCCCTTGGATGCCATAATAACACAGCAAGCCGCGCCGTCGGAAAATTCAACGTCGACCTCGGCAAGTCTTTCCTCGGTCACCGCCTTCATTATCGTCAAGAGATCGCTCTTGAGAAGCGGAAGAACTACCTGCGTTTCGGGGTCTCCGAAGCGGCAGTTGTATTCAATGACCTTGGGACCCTTGGGGGTGAGCATAAGTCCGAAGTAGAGACAGCCCTTGAAGGTGCGTCCCTCGGCGTTCATCGCGTTCATCGTGGGGATGAATATCTCATCCATACATACCTTTGCGACGTCGGCGGTGTAGTAGGGATTGGGCGCGATAGTGCCCATTCCGCCCGTGTTAAGTCCCGTATCGTTATCCCCCGCTCTCTTGTGGTCCATAGAGGAAACCATAGGAACTACCGTCTTGCCGTCTGTAAATGCGAGAACGGATACCTCGGGACCCGTGAGGAATTCCTCGATAACTACGTTATCTCCGCTTGCGCCGAAGACCTTGTCCTCCATCATGGAGATAACAGCCTCCTCGGCTTCCTTGCGGTCCTGTGCGATGATAACGCCCTTGCCGAGAGCAAGTCCGTCAGCCTTTACTACGATAGGGTAATCAACACCTGCAAGGTAAGCGAGAGCCGCCTCCTTGTTATCGAAAATCTCATATTCCGCAGTAGGAATAGAGTATTTTTTCATAAGATTTTTGGAAAAAGCCTTACTTCCCTCGATTATAGCCGCCTTTTTGTCGGGGCCAAAGCAAGGAATGCCTTTGGCATTCAGAGCATCGACCGCACCGAGAACGAGCGGATCGTCAGGGGTTACTATTGCGTAATCAATAGCTTTTTCGAGCGCAAAATCAACGATAGCGTCGATATCTTTAGCTCCGATATTAACGCAGATAGCGTCGGCGGCAATACCGCCGTTGCCGGGGAGCGCGTAAATGCACTCTACGTCAGGATTTTTCTTTATCGCTTTTATAACGGCGTGCTCGCGTCCGCCGCCGCCAATTACGAGTATTTTCATTTGAAATCTCCGAATTTGTATTAGTGGTGGAAAAGTCTCATTCCCGTGAACGCCATTGCCATGCCGTATCTGTCGCAGGTGGCGATAACGTTATCGTCTCTGATAGATCCGCCGGGCTCGGCAATGTACTTAACGCCGCTCTTGTGAGCGCGCTCGATGTTGTCGCCAAACGGGAAGAATGCGTCAGAGCCAAGCGCTACGCCGTCACGGGTAGCAAGGAATGCCTTTGCCTCCTCGTCGGTGAGGGGCTCGGGACGGACGGTAAAGTACTTCTGCCAGTTGCCGTCAGCGCAAACGTCTTCTTCATTCTTATTAATATAACCGTCGATAACGTTGTCTCTGTCGGGTCTGCCGATATCCGCTCTAAAAGGAAGATTAAGAACCTTTTCGTGCTGACGAAGGAACCAAGTGTCAGCCTTTTCACCTGCAAGTCTGGTGCAATGGATTCTCGTCTGCTGACCTGCGCCAACACCGATAGCCTGTCCGTCAACCGCATAGCAAACGGAATTGGACTGCGTGTATTTAAGAGTGATCAGCGCAACGATGAGATCGCGGATAGCGCTTTCGGGCATCTCCTTGTTAGCGGTAACTACGTTGGTGAGAAGCTCACGGTTGATCTCGAAATTGTTTCTTCCCTGCTCAAAGGTAATGCCGTAGACCTGCTTGGTCTCGATGGGAGCGGGAACGTAATCGGGGTCGATCTTAACGATATTGTAGTTGCCCTTTCTCTTGGACTTGAGTATCTCAAGCGCCTCGGGCTCATATCCGGGAGCGATAACGCCGTCGGAGACCTCGCGCTTGATCATCAGCGCGGTGGTAACGTCGCAAACGTCGGAGAGAGCCACCCAATCGCCAAAGGAACACATACGGTCAGTTCCTCTTGCTCTTGCATACGCGCAAGCGAGGGGCGAGTCGTCAAGACCCTCGATATCGTCTACGAAGCAAGCCTTTTTGAGCGTGTCGGAAAGCTTGATTCCGACAGCCGCAGAGGTGGGGCTAACGTGCTTGAAGGACGTTACTGCAGGAAGTCCAAGAGCCTCTTTAAGCTCCTTAACAAGCTGCCAGCTGTTGAACGCATCAAGGAAGTTGATGTATCCGGGACGGCCCGAAAGTATCTCGATAGGAAGCTCGCTTCCGTCTGCCATGTATATCTTCGCGGGCTTCTGATTGGGGTTACAGCCGTATTTCAGTTCAAATTCTTTCATAATATGATCCTCTGCATTATATATTTTTGTTTATGATGATCTCGCTTGCTTCGCTACCGTCAAGGGGAATTGCGCGGACGAAGAGAGATACCTTGTTATCAGCGTTAAGATTGCTCCAAACGATATCTGCAAGCTCCTCGGCGGTGTTGGGAAGCTCTACCTCCTCGGGCTCACCGTAGAAGGACGGAATGGGATTGCCGTCGCACTTGTAGGTGTGAATGAAATGACCAAAGCCATCTCTGGGAGTATAGCTGTAAAAATATCTGTTACATACCGAGCCATCTCCGTTTGCGCTCTTCAATATGGACATCTGATAATTGAATGCGCCAGACGGAGCGTAATGAAGTATTCCGGAAATTCGGGGAGTGAAGTTGGGAGCATCGTCCTCAAACTCACGGGTGTGCAATGCCTTGACAAATGCACAGCCATCCTCGCCGTTTTCCTTTATATAATCGTATATTGTATCGGTCTGATCTCCGTTTGTTATAATGTCGATCGAACCGTTCTGCGCAGAAAGATAAGGGTTGTAAATTATAAGATGGGGATCGGACATCTTGGATTCGTCAAAAGCCTTGGTGCGCATACCGCCGTCAAAGCGCTCGAAAATGCGGTTGCGGCTGTTTTCGCTTCTGCCCATGATGAAGTACGCGATCATTGCGTTCTTGCCGTCGGCGGATTTACCGATTATGATTCCGCGACCGGGGTAGGTATTGGTAGAAAGCAGGTTTTTGATATCGTAAAGTGCCATGATTTATCTCCTATCGAGTTTATTTGAACATACTTTTTCAACTGCAAGCGGAAGTATCTTCCACTCCGCCTGACGCATTACGCGCTTTTGCAACTTTTCGGGGGTGTCGCCGTCCTTGATAGCGACCGCCTTTTGCATAATAATCTCGCCGCCGTCGGGAATCTCGTTAACGAAATGCACCGTCGCGCCCGTTACCTTTACGCCGTATTCAAGCGCCGCCTCATGAACGCGAAGTCCGTAGAAGCCCTTGCCGCAGAACGACGGAATGAGAGAGGGGTGAACGTTGATTATCTGCTTGGGATATTTCGACGTAAACTCCTCACTGAGAATTGACATAAAGCCCGCAAGAACGATAACGTCTATATCGTTTTCAGCAAGCAGAGCCGAAATAGCGTTTTCAAACGCCTGCGCCGAGCCGCACTCGCTTTTTAACACTACCGCGGTAGCAATACCTGCGTTTGCGGCGCGGGTGAGAGCGTACGCATCCTTGTTGTTTGAAATAACGAGCTTGATGCTTCCCGACTTTATGATACCGCTTTTTTCGGCATCTATAAGCGCTTGAAGATTAGTGCCGCCGCCCGAAACGAGAACGGCTATATTGATTTTGTTTTCACTCATTTTTTATCCTCGCTCTTTCCTATTCTGCCAAGCACGGGAAGCAGCATACCGCCCAAAGCGTTGCCGAGTATTACTATCCATATAAAGCCCGTCGCGCGGAGCGAAACGATGCCCGACGCGGCAAAATAAAACATATCCGCGATCGAGTGCTCAAATCCCGCAAGGATAAACGCGGGAACGCAGAAAAGAACGGAAATATAGCTTCCCTTTTCCTTGTAGATGCTGACGGCAAGATACATAAGTATTCCGCAAAATACGCCGCGCACGAAAGCTGTCAAAATCGTCTGCTCAAGCTTTGCCGTGCAAGCCGTAATCGCGGCATCTGCAACGTTTGGCAAAGCGAAGCCGAGCACGTAGCCGCACGCTATCGTGCCTATGGCGTTGCCAAGCAACGCCAAAAGCACGTCACCGATCTGCTGTTTTGAATGATCCGCAAATAGATATCCGACCTTGCCCGTAAACAGAAAATACGATTTTGCACAAATACATATCAGCGCAACGCAGAAAAACATCGCGCCAACGTATTTATTGTCGCTGGCAAGAAAAGTGCTTCCGCCTATGGAAATAAGTATTCCTGCGGAAATTCCGCTGAAAAGGCGTTTCATTACTGAATTACGATGCTTTCCTCGGACTCAACGATCTTACCGATAACGTAAGCGTCCTCGCCGTTTGCCTTGAGTATCTCAAGTGCGGTATCTACCTCGTCTGCGGGAACTACGATGCTCATACCAACGCCCATATTGAAGGTGTTGAACATATCTCTCTCGCTGATATTGCCCGTCTTTGCGATAAGGTCGAAAATGGGAAGAACTCTGATGGAAGCGCGGTCGATAACTGCGCCGAGTCCCTCGGGAATGCTTCTCGGAATGTTCTCGTAGAAGCCGCCGCCCGTGATGTGAGAAATGCCGCGAACGTTGACCTTCTCCATAAGAGCGAGAACGGGCTTAACGTATATTCTCGTGGGGGTAAGGAGAGTTTCACCGACGGACTTTCCGCCAAGCTCGGCAACGGGAGTCTTGATGTCAGCGTTTTCAACGTCAAATACCTTTCTCACAAGGGAGAATCCGTTGGAGTGAACGCCGCTTGAGGGGAGCGCGATGATAACGTCGCCCGCCTTCATCTTTTTGTTGTCGATGACCTTGGATTTATCAACGATACCCGTGCAGTAGCCTGCAAGGTCGTATTCGTCTACGGGATAGAAGCCTGGCATCTCGGCAGTTTCGCCGCCGATAAGTGCCGCACCCGACATAACGCAACCGTCGCAAACGCCCTTTACGATGTCCGCGATGCGCTCGGGAATATTCTTTCCGCAAGCGATGTAGTCAAGGAAGAAAAGAGGCTTTGCGCCGACGCATATAACGTCGTTTACGCACATTGCAACGCAGTCGATACCGACGGTGTCGTGCTTGTCCATAAGGAACGCGAGCTTGAGCTTGGTGCCTACACCGTCAGTTCCGCTGACGAGAATGGGCTTGGTCATACCCGTAATATCAAGCTCGAAAAGACCTCCGAAGCCGCCAAGGTCGGAGCAAACACCGCTCGTCATAGTTCTTGCGATGTGCTGCTTCATAAGTTCAACGGCGCGGTAACCCGCAGTAATATCAACGCCTGCGGCTGCGTAGCTGTCTGATCTGGAATTCTTGTGGCTCATTTTTTTGACCTCTCTATCTTTATTATTCTTTACCTGTCCAGCAGTATGTGCAAAGCTTGCAGGGCTCAAGTCCTATCGAGTCGATAAGTCCCTGCATGGTTTGAAATTCAAGTGTTTCGAAATTAAATTTATCCGCTATCGAGCGGCGGAGCTTCTTGCCGCGCTCGGTGTTGGGGTCGCTGTATTCGTCAATGTATTTAAGTCCGTCCTCGCCCTCAAGCTCAACTATCGTGCGACGGGTTATAAGCTCCATATCGTTCGTCGAGCGGGAGAAGTTCAGGTATTTACATCCGTACATAATGGGCGGACACGCGGAACGCATATGTACCGATTTTGCACCGTTGGTATAAAGAAAATCAACCGTCTCCTTAAGCTGTGTGCCGCGCACTATCGAGTCGTCAACGAAAAGAAGATTTTTGCCCTCAATAAGCTGGTGAACGGGGATCTGCTTCATATTTGCAATCTTGTTGCGCTCGGATTGTTTTTGCGGCATAAAGCTTCGCGCCCAAGTAGGCGTATATTTGATATACGGTCTTGCAAAGGGGGCTTTGCTTTCGTTAGCGTAGCCTATCGCGTGGGGAGTGCCCGAATCGGGAACGCCGCCAACGTAGTCAAGCTCGCCGACAACGCCCGTTTCTTCGTCGTGCTTTGCAATTATCGCTCCGTTGCGATAGCGCATAGCTTCAACGCTGACGCCTTCGTACTCGGACGTGGGATATCCGAAATAAGACCAAAGGAACGCGCACATACGCATCTTCTTACCCGGTGCGGCAAGGCGCGTAAGGCTCGTAGCGCTTATCTCTACGACCTCGCCCGGTCCAAGCTCCTTTTCGTACTCATAGCCGAGCTTAAAGCAAGCGTAGGACTCAAATGAAACGCAGTAGCCGTCCTCGTTCTTTCCGATGATCACGGGGATTCTTCCAAGCTTATCGCGAGCGGCAATGATCTTTCCTTCATCCGTAAGGATAAGTATCGACGCCGTGCCAGATATCATTCGTTGAGCAAACTGTATGCCCTCAACGAAGGTGCTTTTTTGATTTATCATAGCCGCAACAAGCTCGTTTGCGTTTATCCTGCCGCCCGTCATAGCGTCAAAATGACCGCCGCTGAAGGAGAGATAATGCTCGATAAGCTCGTTGGCGTTATTGATCTTACCTATCGTCGATATTGCGTACGTTCCGAGGTTTGAGCGTATGAGGAGCGGTTGAGGATCGGTATCGCTGATGCATCCGATCGCGGCGTTTCCGCTCATCTCGTCGAAAACGTGCTCGAACTTGGTTCTGAAAGGAGAATTTTGAATATTGTGAATTTCGCGTTGAAGGCCTATCTTCTCATCATAAGCCGCCATTCCTCCGCGACTCGTTCCGAGATGCGAATGATAGTCCGTTCCAAAAAAGACCTCTGCGATAACGTCGTGATTTGAAACAGCTCCAAAAAAACCACCCATTGGGTTGACCTCCGATCTTGCGCTTTTGGTGCGATATTATTTGTTGAACTCTGCCTCAACGGCGGCGTTCTTCTGAAGTACCTTTTCGGCGTCTGCGGCGCGCTTTGCATCAAGCTTTGCGGCAAGCTCTGCATCGGTCACGCCGAGTATCTGTATTGCGATAAGGGCGGCGTTGACCGCTCCGTCAACTGCGACCGTTGCTACGGGGATTCCCGAGGGCATTTGCACGGTCGAAAGAAGCGCGTCCAAGCCGTCAAGCTTATTTGAGCTGCAGGGGATGCCTATCACGGGCAGAGTCGTGCGAGCGGCAAGTGCACCCGCAAGGTGAGCCGCCATTCCCGCCGCGGCAATTATTGCGCCGAAGCCGTTTTTCCTTGCTTCAGACGCAAAAACAGACGCCTCTTCGGGCGTTCTGTGCGCTGAAAAAATATGTACTTCGTAGGGTACACCAAAAGATGCAAGAGTATCTACTGCCTTACGAACAACGGGAAGATCGCTGTCGCTTCCCATAACGATTCCGACTTTTTTCATAACTACCTCCTAAAAATCAAAAAGGCGCACTTATTCCACGGAATAAATGTGCCCAGACGGTCGGCAAAGCGTACGCTCCACAGATTTCTGTTCCACTGTGTTACGCCACATCACCCGTCAGTCACAGAAACCCTATAATTAACATAAATATAATATCATATTAACTATTTTTTGTCAATAGTTTGTCAATAGAAAAAAGATATTTTTTGAATTAATTTGGCATATGCCCCGCCGCAAAAGCGAATACACCCCGTCATAAAAGCTCGGGGTGTATTTCGTTTTTGTATAAGTCAGCTTTTCTGTGTTCTGTGTTTTTTAAGAACGAGCCAGATGCCGTCCAAAATGGGCTTTCCGTTGAATATAAGCACAGCCGTAAGCAATAGTGCCTGATACACTATCCAATGCGGTAGCTCCGCGACCATTATCCAAGCCTGAACACTCACGAAAGCGGTATTTACCGCAAGCTTTATCGGGTGGAAATTAAACCTGACAAACTTCTGTGCCGTGAAGGTCCGCAAGGCGAAGGAAATGAAATAGCTTGCGGCGGCGGCAAGTGCCGCGCCGTGCGCACCGATGCGCGGAATAAGAACGAAAGAAAGCACGAGGTTGACGAGCGCTCCCGTCATAGCGGTCAAAAACGACATAACGCTCTTCTTTTTGACGAGATATACGCTTCCCATAAAGGTCGTAAGCGCAGAAAACGTCGTTGCGAGAATAAGCGTCGGCATATACTGCCACGCGCCGTAATACGAATCCGCATAAAGGATCATCGTGCATATCTTGCTGAACGCGATAAGCCCCGACGCCGCCATAAATATGATACCCATATAGCTGTTGAACACCGTCGAAAAGAAGTTACCTCTATCGCTGTCATCAGCATCGTTGACAGCCGAAAAATGCCACGCCTCTATAAAGATAGTAGTAAGCAAGGTTATTACGGTCGGGATCTTATACGATGCGGCAAAAAGTCCGTTTACGGCATCGCCGCAGACCTCCTTGACGACAAATCTGTTCGACACGCTCGTTATCCACCAAAAGATAGCCGTGGGTATCATCGGTACGCTGTATTTAAGCATACTCTTTACGGTGCTTGCCTTTACAAAGCTGAAGCTGAAATCGCAATAAAGCCGCTTCCAGAACACCATAAGGAGAGTTACCAAAATATTTGCGACCACTACGGACAAAACGTATCCCGTAACGCCCATTCCAAATAAAACGAGGAAAATGACGTTAAAAAGGATAGTCAGCGCCGTATTTACTATGCCCTGTATCGCAAATCCCTTGGTGTCGCCCTTGCCTCGGATATAATTTGCACAAGCGTGCTGAACGTTTGCACTCAGTACGTAAACGACGATGAGCCACGCGTATCCGTCAACGAAATCAAATATAAACAGTAGCGGCGAAAGCGCCAAAAACGCCCCCGCTCCACACAAAAGCACGAAGATTCCCGAGGAAAAGACCTCTTTTATCTTCTCATTTGCATCAAGTGCAAATCTGAAAATGCCGTCACATATTCCGATAGCAAAAAGTGGCGACAAAAGATTGGCGGTCTGCGTTATCAGGTCCGAAGTAGAATATTGCGCAGGTGACAGGATATTGGTGTACAGCGGCATAAGGAGATAGACCATTACCTTCGAGGAAAACGTGCCTATCGCAAATATCGCCGCATTTGACAATAGCCTTTTATATTTGTTCATCTGAATATATCCGTTCTTGCCGAAATCGGCATTTTTTACTGTACGTTCTCCCAGTTGTGCCAAACGTTCATAACGTCGTCGTCGTCCTCGAGCTTCTCGATAAGAAGTCCCATGAACTTGATATCCTCCTCGCTCTCAAGAGCAACGGTATTCTGCGGAACTTTTTCCTTTTCAGCGGATGCTACGGTGTAGCCCGCCGCTTCGATAGCCGCCTGAACGTCGTAGAGATCGTCAGGCTCGGTGTATATCTCAAAAGCCTCGTCCTCTGCGGCGAAATCGGATGCACCCGCCTCAAGTGCGGTCTCCATAAGAGCATCCTCGTCGACGTCGCCGTCCTCGTTGGAGATAACGATAACGCCCTTTAAGTCAAACATAAATCCTACGCAGCCCGACTGTCCGAGGTTGCCGTGGTACTTCGAGAAATAGGAACGGACGTTACCTGCGGTACGGTTTCTGTTGTCGGTAGTCGTCTCAACGATAACGGCTACGCCCGAAGGTCCGTAGCCCTCGTAAACGATCTCCTCGTACGCAACGTTGTCTGCGCCGATAGCCTTTTTGATGGTTCTCTCGATGTTATCGTTAGGAACGTTGTTAGATTTTGCCTTCTGAATAAGGTCTCTGAGCTTAGAGTTGGAAGCGGGATCGGGTCCGCCCTCCTTAACGGCGATGGTGATCTCCTTACCTATCTTGGTAAACACCTTCGCCTTTTGAGCGTCGGTCTTTTCCTTCTTGTGCTTAATGTTGCTCCATTTGCTGTGTCCTGACATTTTTATACCTCTTTTTAATGAATTTTAGATTTGTTTGGTCTTTTTAAGACAAATAAGCTCGAATGCAGTTCCGAGAACGGTGTTAGCCGCCTTGGTAAGCGCAACTCTCGTTTTAACTACCTCTGCATCCTCGTGCGTAAGTATCTGGCAGTTGTGATAGAAACGGTTGTACGCCGCCGCGAGATCAAGGATGAAGTGCGTGATAACGGAGGGCTCGTACGCCTCGATAGCGGAGGCAACCTTTTCGGGGAACAGAGCAAGCACCTTAAGAAGCTCGCGCTCCTCCTCGGTCGTCACGCTGTATTTATCGGGCGCGGGAATCTCCTTCGCCTTTTCGATAAGCGAGCAGGTGCGCGCATAGGTGTACTGAACGTACGGGCCCGTGTTTCCGTCATAGGAAAGCGCATCCTCAAGGATGAAGTTTATATCTTTTATGCGGTTGTTGGAGAGGTAGTAGAATACGACTGCGCCGACACCTACCTCCTCTGCTATTTTTGCCCTTTCAGCCTCGCTCATATCGGGATTTTTTTCAGCGGTTATCTGCGAGACCTTGTCTATAGCCATAGCTATAAGGTCCTTGAGCAGTATGACGTTACCCGTACGGGTAGCAAGCTTTTCGCCGTTGATGCTTACGGTTCCGTAAGGAACGTGAACGAGTTCGGAATACCAATCGTAGCCCATCATCTCCACGACCTTGAACCACTGTGCAAAGTGGAGAGACTGCGCCGACGACGTGACGTAAATGCACTTATCAAAGCCGTATTCCTGCTTACGGTAAACGGCGGCGGCGATATCGCGCGTAGGATAAAGAGTCGATCCGTCGCGCTTAAGAATAAGGCAAGGGGGCATATTGTACTCGGAAAGATCAACGATGGATGCGCCGTCGTCTATCTTCAAAAGTCCCATCTCGCGAAGCTTTTCTATCTGTGCGGGCATTTTATCGGTATAGAAGCTCTCGCCCTTATAGGAGTCGAAATCAATACCGAGCTGGGAATAGGTCTTGGAATATTCCTCAAGGCTTATCTTGATAAACCACTGCCACAGCTCGATGTTTTCGAGGTCGTTGCGCTCAAGCTTTGAAAACTCAAGACGTGCCTCGTCGTTAAGTGCGGCGTTCTCCTCCGCTTCCTTGTGGAAACGGACGTAAAGCTCAACGAGCTTGTCGATTCCGCCATTTTCGATATCCTCGCGGCTTCCCCACTTACGATAAGCAACTATCAGCTTACCGAACTGAGTACCCCAGTCGCCGAGGTAGTTGATACCTACGCACTTGTAGCCCGCAAACTCGTGAAGCCTTTTGAGCGAATGACCGATAATGGTAGTTCCGAGGTGTCCGATGTGGAAGGGCTTTGCAACGTTGGGCGAGGAATAGTCAAGCACAACGGTCTTGCCCTCGCCGATGCGGGGAGAGCCGTAGGATGCGCCCTCGGCAAAAACGTCAGAAAGCACCTGATCCGCAAGCATAGCGTCGTCGACCTTAAAGTTAAGATATCCGTTGAGCGCCTTTGCCGTTACGCCGATATCCGCGCCCGCAAGTGCTTCCTCAAGAGCGAGGGCGATCTGCACGGGGGAGCGGCGCAGGGTGCGGCTAAGCTTGAAGCAAGGCATAGCAATATCACCCATAGAAGTATCGGGCGGGTATTCAAGGAGCGCTTCGATCTCGTTTACGTCGAGCGCCGCGCCGCCAAACGCATCAGCGGAGCATTTGGCAATTTCTTCTGCAATAAGTTTTTTGAATTTCTGCATGATGTTCTTCCTAAATATTTAATAAATTTTTCCTTCGTTTATCATATCGACAGCCGCCTGACGCTGTGCGTCGGTAACTGCGATGCCACCGAGTATTCTGGCGGTCTCGTCAATTCTTCCCTGCTCGTCAAGCGTGCGAACGGAGGTCTCGGATCTGCCGTCCTGCTCGCTTTTGGAGATAAGGAAATGCTCGTGCGCGAGCGACGCTATCTGCGCCGAATGCGTTACGCAAAGCACCTGCGCCGACGTTGCCGCTTGCTTGAGTTTTACGCCGATCTTGCGCGAGGTCTTACCCGACACGCCCGTGTCTATCTCGTCAAAAATCAGCGTAGATATGCCGTCTGCGTCGGCAAGCGCACATTTTACCGCAAGCATAACGCGCGACAGCTCGCCGCCCGACGCGACCCTTGAAAGCGGCAAAAGCGGCTCTCCGGGGTTGGTCGCAATAAGGAAGCTTGCGGTATTACAGCCGCGGCTGTCAAGAGTTTCGTTCTCCGTGACGGACACGGCAAAGCGCACCTTCGGCATATCAAGATACGCGAGCGTTTCGACTATATTGCCCTCTATGCTTGCCGCCGCCTGCTTTCGCGCGGCGCTTAATTTCAAAGCCTTCTCTCGAAGCTCCGACTCCATCGCCTGATATTCGGCGGAAAGCTCCTCTAAAATGCCGTCGGAATTGTCAATTTCATCAAGCTTTTTCTTTGCGTTATCCGCAAAATCAAGCACCTCGTCAAGCGTTGTGCCGTATTTGCGCTTTAGCTTCGTTATAGCTTGAAGCCTTGATTCGATAGCGTCAAGGCGCTTTGAAGGATCGTCGTCAAAGCCGTATTCCTCCGATTTGGCAAATATCTCGCCCGCGATATCGTCAAGCTCGTACTTACAGCTTTTCAGCTTTTCGCAAAGCTCGCCGTATTCGGGGATAACGTCCACAAGCTTCGAGAGTGCGTCTGCGGCACGCTCGACCATATACGACGCCGTAATTCCCTTTTCGTTCTTATAAAGCGCACGCAAAGCCGCGTCGGAATGTTTTTTTATGCGTTCAAGGCT
This sequence comes from Eubacteriales bacterium, assembly GCA_045633005.1. GTDB lineage: Bacteria > Bacillota > Clostridia > Oscillospirales > CAG-272 > CAG-390. Next base: position 20,007 of record JAZQXT010000044.1, read on the forward strand.
TGACAGTCGCTTTGCCTCGGCGGCAAGCGCATCCTCCTCGCCCCGCTTCAGCTTGTGTGCGGCGATATCCTTTATCTGATATTCAAGCATATCGCGAAGCTGATATTTTTCAGCCTCGCTTTTTTTAAGCGAGCTTATGCGCGAGCCAAGCTCCGTCCATTTGCGGAAAAGCTCACAATACTCCGAAAGCGCGTCGGCGTTGCCGCAGAGGGTGTCTATAAGCTCAAGATTTGCATCGCTGTCATAAAGTCGGCGGTTGTCGTTCTGCCCGTGTATGGACACGAGAGTGCTTCCAACGCTTCGCAACACCTGCTGTGAAACAGCCTTGCCGTCGATGCGGCAAACGGACTTGCCGTCCGCGCTCATCGTGCGTTCAAGGGAAAGCTCGTCTCCGTCAATGCCGAGGGATGCAAGGATCTCTTTTTCCTTTGGAGTAAAGTCTGTAAAGTAAGCACTAACGAGGGCTTTACTCTCGCCCGTGCGCACAAGCTCGCGCACGGTTTTATTGCACAGCAGAAAATTGACGCTGTCGATTATTATCGACTTACCCGCGCCCGTTTCTCCCGTCATTACGGACAAGCCATCGCTCGGCTCGAAATCAAGCCTTTTGATGACCGCCATATTTTCAATATGAAGTGATCGAAGCATTTTATATAGATTTAAGCATCGTTTTGATGCGCTCGCTTATATCCTTTGCGGCATCGTGCGTTCTTGCGACGAGGATAATGCAATCGTCGCCCGCAACGCAGCCCAGAATATCGTGCGACTCGATAGCGTCAAGCCCCGTAGCTACAGCCTGAGCAAGTCCCGCAAAGGTTTTAAGAACCACTATATTGCCCGAAAAATCAACCTTTTTTATAGACTCCACGAGGACGCTGTTAAACTTAAACGTCGGCTCTCTGTCATCCTTCGAGGGGATGGTGTAGCGGTAAGAGCCGCGCCCCGTCGGAACTTTAGTGAGCTTAAGTTCTCTGATATCGCGCGACACGGTCGCCTGCGTAACGTCGTAGCCCTCTCGGCGAAGCATACCGATAAGCTCCTCTTGGGTGTCTATCTCATATCTGGTAACAAGATTTATTATTTTTTCCTGTCTTCTGCTTTTCATTTTCCACCTACTTATGAATAGAGCTTTTTGAAAAGCTCACTGTATTTCTTTTTATCCTTAACGCGAATGAGCTTCGTGATTTTTTCGGAATTCATTACGCGCACTATGTTGCCGTGATCAAGTCTTATATTAACTCTACCGTCGATGGTGAGAAAGAGATTAGGCTCTCTCTCGCAGGTGTTTTTTACTTCAATTACGGATTCGCTCGGAAATACCATCGCCCTTGATGCAAAGGAATGAGCGCACACGGGGGTTATGCAAATGCCCTTTACGCGCGGGTCGATAACGGGGCCGCCCGCCGAAAGCGAATACGCGGTAGAGCCCGTAGGCGTGGAAACTATCATTCCGTCCGCTCGGTAAGCGTCGATAAGGGTACCGTCCTCGTAGACCTCAAGGTCTACCATTCTCGCGACCGCGCCGTTGGAAATAACGGCATCGTTGAGTGCGCGGTTTTCGTGAAAGACCTTCGTTCCGCTTACGGCTTGGACTTTTAGCATAGAACGCTCCTCTATCCTGTATTCACCGTTCATCACCTTTTCGATAAGATCAAGCTCGTTGACCTCAAGCTCCGTCATATAGCCAAGCCTGCCCTTGTTGATACCGAGAATGGGAATTTCTCGCTCTGCGGCTCTCCTTGCCGCGTCAAGCACCGAGCCGTCGCCGCCGATAACGACGATGATATCCGCGTTATCGTAAAGCTTCGCCCCGGGCATAAGCACGGGGATGCGGCAATCAACGCGCCCCTTGGCGTAATACGGGGCGGCAACCTCTGCGCCGCATTCAAGGAATTTTTGTATAACCTTTTCCGCTACGGCGGCTTTGCCGGGAATATTGAAATTAGTGATCACCGACACTCTTTTCATAATTTATCTTCCTTTCGGATCGGCTCAATATTTAAGTGAGTCTACGATCCTGTCAGTTTTATCATTGTTCGTCGTGGAAAACAACGCAAGATACTCGCGGTTTCCGTCTCCGCCGCATATCGGAGAGTGGATAAGCCCTTCAATATAAAGTCCCGCTTGGCGCGCCGCCTCTACGACGCGAAGGACCGCGGAGCGTCTGTCCTCGGCATGGCGGACTATGCCCCCCTTGCCGACGCCGCTTTTGCCAACCTCGAATTGAGGCTTGATAAGCGTTATCGCAATACCGCCGTCCACAAGAAGCGCGGGTATCTGCGGTAAAATATACGTTTGTGAAATAAACGAAACGTCCATAACGGCAATATCGCACGGCTCGCCAATATCCGCAAGGGAAAGCGTACGTGCGTTAAGTCCCTCGATAGACTTAACTCTGCCGTCGGCAAGCAAGGATGCACTAAGCTGTCCGTGTCCCGAATCAACGGCAACAACGCAAGCCGCGCCGTGCTGTAAAAGGCAATCCGTAAATCCGCCCGTGGATGCGCCGATATCAACGGCGCGCATTCCCGTAGGATCAACGCCAAACGCCTTGAGGGCTTCCTCAAGCTTGAGTCCGCCGCGGCTGACGTATGGGATAAGAGGCGTAAATTCCACCTCGTGAGGCAGAGTTTCGTCTATTTTTTCGCCCGCCTTCGTAACCGTTCTGCCGTCTATCTTAACGAGTGCGGCATCTATTGATTTTTTTGCCGCCTCTCGGCTTTTTGCGTAGCCCTGCTCAACGAGAAAAACGTCAACTCTCATCAGCTTTTTCTTTGGAGCAGATATTTGGCAAGCTCGACGAGCATTTCGGTATCGGGATACGCCGATATGCGCTTGATCGCGCTTTTCGTTATCTCGTCCGCGCATTTTAGCGCCTCGTCGGGAGTCATAAAGCTCATAAACGTGGTTTTGTTGTGCTCGCTGTCCTTGCCCACGGTCTTTCCGAGGGTTGCGGAGTCAGATGTAACGTCAAGCACGTCGTCTATTATCTGGAAAGCGAGTCCTATTGCTCTTGCAAATTCATTTGCCGCGGCTACTCTCTCGTCGCCGTCGGCAAGCCCCGCCGCAACGCAACCGAGGTATACGCTGACTGCTATAAGCTCGCCCGTTTTTTTATTGTGCAGTTTTTCAAGCGTTGCTCTGTCAAGCGCTTGCTTTTCGCCGCGAAGGTCGATTATCTGACCGCCGATCATTCCCTCGCTTCCCGCCGCACGCGATAGCGCGAGCGCTGCTCTGCGAGCATCCGATGCACTAACGCAAGGATTGGCAAGTGCGACCTCGATGGAGCGTATGGCAAGAGAATCCCCCGCAAGCAACGCCGTTGCCTCGCCAAAGACCTTGTGCGATGTCGGTCTGCCGCGGCGCAGATCGTCGTCGTCCATACACGGCAGATCGTCGTGTATGAGGGAAAACGTGTGCATCATCTCTATCGCGAGCGCAAATGGCATTGACGCGCTCTTATTGCCGCCAAACGCCTTGCAGGTCGCGTTGACAAGATACGCTCGGATACGCTTTCCGCCTGCGAGAAGGCTGTAAAGCTCCGCCTCTCTTACCTCTGCGGTATCAGCATCGGAAAACGCCGCATAATACTCGTTTACCGCGTTTTCGATATCCGCGCTGTTATCGGCAAGTGACCTTAAAAGTTCGTCACGCATTGTCGCTATTTCCTCCAACGGAAACGGTAATTATCTTTTGCTTTGCTTCCTCAAGCGTAGTCGAGCAGGAGCGCACGAGGGCAACGCCCTCCTCGTAAAGCTTCATTGCCTCCTCAAGCGACGTTTTGCCGTCCTCAAGTGCTCTGACCACCGCCTCAAGCCTTGCGATAGCTTGTTCAAAGGTAATATTTTCCATTGACATCATTCTATCTCCGTGTGTTTTTTAGTTATTTGCGTTATCGTAGCCCGTGCCTCGCCGTCGGAAAGCGTAATCCCCGCCTCCTGACCTACGGAAAGTTCCGAGACGGAGCTTACCACTCCGTCGTCGCCTCGGACAACGGCGTAGCCGCGCGAGATGACCTTTAGCGGACTCATCGCGTCAAGCTTTGATGCCGCCCTCGCGAGATTTGCGGACGAAGCCTCTACTATTTTTTCATATCCGTTATCAAGCTTTTCGGCAAATCTTGAAACGGTGTCAAGGCGTATATCAAGCAGAGTTTGCGGTGAACGCAGAACTCTTGCCGCCGCAAGCGTATCAAGACGCTTTTCGTAATGCTCAATGCGGCTCGACATAATGCTCGTGCATCGTGCGGTGACGTTTGCGAGCTTTCGCAAAAGCTCAGCTCTGTCGGGAACGGCAAGCTCTGCCGCCGCCGACGGAGTGGGCGCGCGAAGGTCGCTGACGAAATCCGTTATAGTAAAATCAGTTTCGTGACCGACCGCGCTTATAATTGGGATCGAGGACGCGGCAACCGCTCTTGCAAGTCCTTCGTCGTTAAAGGCGCTCAGATCCTCGCCCGATCCGCCGCCGCGACCTATAATTATAACGTCGGGGGCGGGTGTTGTGTGAAAGTTTTTTGGATCGTTAAAAAATCTTACTCCGTCAGCTACGCTCTTGGCGGCGGACACGCCCTGAACGAGCGCGGGATATATCAGTACGCTCGCAACGGGATATCTGCGCGACAAAACGTTCATAATATCTCTTATTGCCGCGCCCGTTGACGAGGTAACGACTCCCACGGTGCTCGGAAATTTCGGAAGCGGCTTTTTTCTCGATTGATCGAAAAGCCCCTCCGCCTCAAGCTTCTTTTTCAACAGCTCAAAGGCGATATATTGGTCTCCTATTCCGTCGGGTATCATATTTGAAACGTATATCTGATACGCGCCGTCGCGCGGATATACGGACACCCTGCCGTAAAGCGTTACGGTCATTCCGTTTTCGGGCGAAAACTTCAATTTTGCCGCGGACGACGCGAACATCACGCAACGGATAAGAGATTCGTTATCCTTGAGCGAAAAATAAAGATGACCCGTGGAATAGTGATTTTTAAAATTTGATATCTCGCCGCAGACCGAAACGGCAGACAGTACGTCGTCGGTATCAAAAAGAGTTTTGACGTAGTTATTAAGCTGTGTGACCGTCAACGCGGCGTTTCTTGCTTCATAAGCCATTTTCGTAAATATATTTTTTTCTCGCAAGCAGAGCCGTTCCGACTGCGTTGTCGGACGAATACTCTGGCTTGGTAAAATAACAGTTGCCAAGACTTGAAAGTCGGCTTTGAATTATTTTATTGCTCATAACTCCGCCCGCCCATACTATCGGCAGATCTCCGCACTGCTCGCGAGCGTTTTGCGCAAGCTTTGAAAAGGTTTTGGAGAGAAAGGCGAAAACGTAGGCGCAGACGGCTTCGGGCGCTTCTCCGCCGCTTATCAGCTTTTCCGCATTATTTTCAAGCCCCGAAAGGTTGCATTCAAGTCCCCTGACCGAGGTCTTTAAGGGTGCCACTTTCCCGTCGAATGCCTCTGCCGCCTTTTCCATCGCGGGACCGCACGGAAAAGCGTATCCGAGGCGAACGCCGACTCTGTCGACCGCCTGACCCGCGTTGAGATCGGACGTTCCGCCGACGAGTTGCACGTCAAGGTCAGTTGCGTTAAGCGTGACCTTAAGTATCTCCGTAGTGCCGCCCGAAACGTGAAACGCAAGGAAAGACTCCTTTACGTCATCTATCGCGCCCGACGTGGAATAAGCCGCCATAATATGCCCTTGCTGATGCGAAAACTTATAAAGCGGTGCGGCACAGCCCGCACAAAGCGCTTCAGCGGCGGCGACACCCGTGAGAAAGCACGGCATATAGGAGCCCTCGTTATTTCGCGGTTGCGAGGAAACTCCCACGGCACAAACGCGCCTATCCGCGATAAGCGCGGAAAGCTCGTTCATAAGCGAGGGGAGATTTTTAACGTGTGCGAAAACGGCGTCCGATTGGCGCAAGCCGCGCTCGCCGTCCTTTACGGGAAGCGGGCGCTTCAAGTTAGCCACGATATTTCCGTCAATATCGCAAACGGCAACGGAAGTGGTGTAATTGCTGGTATCAATACCGCAAAAAAGCATCAGGCGTTCTCCTCTGCCTTTTTGGCTCTCATTACGGAATTAAGCACGCCGTTTACGAAGGAACGAGCCTTGTCCGCGTCGTCAAAGCGCTTTACAAGCTCGATAGCCTCGTTAAGCGAAACGTTATCGGGAACGTCGTCGCGGAAATACATCTCGTACACCGACAGACGCATTATTGCGCGGGATACGGGAGATATTCTCGATATCTTCCAGCCGCGTGAATATTTCTCGATAAGCTCGTCGCAAAACGGCATTTTTTCGATAGCACCGAAATACGTGCTTCTTACGTACTCGTCAGCCTCAAGACTGCGGAACTCAACCGCCCCGTCGAATACCTCCTCGGGAGTTGCGTCCTTTCTGAAATCCTTCTCAAACAAAAGAGAGAAAACGGCTTCTCTTGCTTCTTTTCTTGTCATTTGCATTTCCTTTCAACGCCAATAGGCTCGCTATGGCATATAAACCCATAATATATTTATTATACCTCTTTTATTCAAAAAGTCAACACATATAATGAATATTTCTTGAAATATTCACTCAAAATATTCATTTTTTCGTTTCATATTGCTTTTTGTCGTTTTTTATGGTAAACTGTCTTTCAGAAAATCAATTTTGGAGAACGCTATGATCAAAAAAATACTCACCAAAGCTTGTATATATTTTTCAGCAATCTGCGGCGCGTACGCCTTCGCTATGCTTGCCTTTCACGGCGCGGAGGGCGGACTCGGCGCGCTTCGCGTGATGCTCTTTATTCCCTTTTGTCTCGCATTCGGCGCGGCGTCGGTGCAGCTTACGGATGCGCAGTACGACAAGGCGTACCGCAGGCTTTTGCACGCACTTCTGACAGTTGGCGGCGCGATACTTTTTCTTCTGCTCCCCGCAGGACTTAAGGGCTCGCAAAACCTAACGGGCGGCGTGCTGATCCTCGTCGGATACATAATTGTAGTCGCCATTTCCTCGCTCTTCAAAAAGCGCGTTTCAAAGGCACTCGAAGAGGACAAAAAATACAGAAAATAAACGCTTAAATGAAAACCGCCGAGAGCGATTTTGTCGCTCTCGGCAGCATTTGCTACTATTGTTTTTTATTTATGCCCGTGGGGCGCTCGGCGGCATCACCGAACAGCTCGTCGATGGAAACGCCAAAAAGCCCCGCTATTTCGGGAAGAAGCGCAACGTCGGGTATACACATATTATTTTCCCATTTTGAAACGGCTTGAGCAGTTACGCCTAATTTGTCTGCAAGCTGACATTGAGTCAAATCCGAGCGTCTGCGCAAGCGTCTTATGTTTTTTCCTATGTTCATCCTTCGTTCTCCTTATTTCGTGCAAATTTTGAGAGGGTCTTATTATAGCACAGTAAAAATACAAATACAAGACTTGACTTTTTTGCGTTTTTGTGGTATAATATATGTGTAAGGAAATACCGCCGAGAGTGATTTTATCGCTCTCGGCGGTATTTTTTATCAATTTATTTTGTATCCATCCGAAGTATGCAGAATGGTTGCTTCGTTGTTATCAAACATTTCTTCAAGTTGCCGCAGATGGGACACTAATATCCAGCGGATATTGAGAGCTGAAAAATGCTTCAATAGGTGATACAGACCTTCTGCGCCTTCGGCGTAAGCGGTGCTTTGGAAGGTTTCGTTGAGGAACACAAGAGAGCCTTCTTTTAAAGTATCTACCATTTCGGCAAGCTCGCGCACCTCTTGCTCGAAGCGTCCTGCGTCGTTGCCCTCGCAGAACTCCTTTTCCGCCTCCGAAAACTCCGTTGCAAGCTGTGAAAACGGCGTGATCTCCGCGCTTTCGCACGGAATGGGCAATCCCGCTTGCGCGAGGATCTGCATTGTGCCGATTGAACGCAGATAGACCGTTTTACCGCTTCCGTTGCCGCCAAACACCAAGAGTCCACCGTCTTGCCCAAGTGAGAAATCGTTGGGGACAACGTCGGACGGGTTTGCTTTTGTCATTAACAGATAAAGGTCATATAGATTTTTGACTTTTACGCTGTTATCCTCCGAAAACGTCGGATAGCAGATCTGCACTTTCTTTTCCGACAACGCATTTATATATTTGATCGCGACCTCGTAAAAGACAAGCTCTTGACCGACTCCGTCGAATTTTTCAAATATCTGCTCGGATATCTTTGCAAACGCGCCCGAAAGCTCGGATAGCGCCGTGGCGGCAAGCTGTCCGTAGAAGTCGTCATTCGTCGGGCTTACGCGCTGGCAAGGATACGCGGCTTCTTCCGCTTTTTTGAATAGCGAAAATCCTTTCTTTTTAAGGTCGGGGTCGCTGACGCGAATATATTTGTGGTCGACAAGCTCGTAGCTCTCAATACGCCCCTCGTCATTCAATGAAAAGCGAAAATCCCAAAATCCGCTTGAACTGAATTTTTCGTACTTCGTGCAGAAGGTAAGAAGCCTTGAAAAATCGTTTTTTTCGTATATTTCCTTGCACGCGGAACGAAAATCTTTGAGCCCACGCGAGCGCAGATCGAATCTTTCCAAAAGCTCGCCGTACGCCTTTATGAAAAGCAAGGCGCGCTTGAGGCAAAGCGCTCTTGTTTGCAGAATATTTTTTAGCGCATCGGTTGACGTTGTTCCCGTCGCGTTCATCCTATATTCGCCCTTGCCCGCCGTTTTTTGTGCGATACGCAATTCCTCAAATCGCGCAGATAGAGACGCAAGCTGTTCAAGCAGAACGGGATTGTTTTCAAAGTCCCTTACGAGCTCCTGACGGTACAGAATTTCGTTTTTATCATCGGTCAGGTCTGACAACACGGAGAGAAAATATTCGCGCTTATTTACGTCGGCACAAATATGCGAGAAGGAACGGTCAAGCGAAAGGTGATACAGAATTCTGTCGGAGAGAGCTTCGGCATTGGAAATTCGATCGCTCAAATGCAAAACACTAATTGCCATTTCTACCCCTCCTTGCCATCAAAGAGTCTTTATCAAGACGATATTTTTTGAGAATATCTGCCGCATACGATGATGCGCTTCCCTTTGACCTTACGATGCGGAAGGTGCGTTTGTTGGCATCCGCAAAATCGACCTGCGCCGAGAGGACGGGATGATCAAGCGTCATTACCTCGTGAAAATGCGTAACGTACAGACCAAAGAAATTGCTTTCTTTGATCTTTTCAACGGTGTCGGTTAGCAGATCAAAGCCGCGCTTTTCGTCAGCTCCGCTGTAGGTTTCGTTGAAAAACACAAACGCGCTCTTTCCCCTTGCCGCATCAAGCATTTTCTCGGTGCGCCCTCTTTCCTCGTCAAGTCTGCCCGTGTTGTCAAATCGCTCGTCTTTTGGAAAATGAGAAAGGACGATATCGAAGGGATATATTTCCGCTTCCCTTGCAAATACGGGACAGCCTGCAAGGAATAATACCAGATTAACGCCAAGTGCGCGGAGATACGTCGTTTTTCCGCCGCCGTTTGCGCCAAGCAAAAAGAGGAAAGGCTCGTTTTCGGTAAAATCCGCATCGTTCGGAACGATGCTTTCGCAGTTCTTCGCCAAAAGAGAAACGTCATAAAGCTCTTTGGATACGTACATCGGCACTTTTGCAATTTTTGCAATAACGTGCGGCACGCCTATCTTGGCGGCGCGTTGCGTTAAAGCGTTTATCTCCAAAAAGAATTTGATCTCGGAAATATACGCGGTGGGCGCGTAAAAATCAACGTCGGCGTATTTTGCGATCTCAGCTTCGATCTGCGAAGCCTCGTCGACATAAAGGCGGCATATCGTGTCCGACAAGGAATGATTGATTTTGGTATTCTGCACCTTCTTTTTAGGAACGGCAAAGCCGAGGCTTTCGGCGCACTCGGAAATGCTGTCAAATTCGCTTACGGCATCATAGTCGGGCGTGAGCCAATTCTTATCGGAAAACGACAAAAAACCTGCGTTCATTTTTTGAAGCAGGATTCTTATTTTACGCGCCGAATCCGTCATTTCGGAAAGTAGCTTTTGCTTTTCCTCGGATGAAAAATACTCCGCCACGTCGGCAAACAGGCTTCCCATACCGCGCATTGAAGCCAAGGCTTCGCACGAAGCGATATAGGATTCAAGCACTTCTGCTTGGCGGTGATATGTATCAAGCGGAAGCTTTGCATCCTTGCATACAAGCAACGCCCTCTCGGTTGCGCACAAAGCAGAAAGCGTATTCTCCAGACGTGCCGCGTTCTCGCTTTTATCAAGCAGAAGGAACAGCTCGTTGCGGCGTACGATCTCGTCAGACTCGCAAGGATGCTGTAATACGGCAATCGCTTGTGCGCTTAAAAGCTTATCGAGCTGAAGATCCGAAAAAAGCGATCTCGGCAAATCGGTATTGCGGTTATTCAGCAATCGCGGTGCGTTCATCATATAGCACTCTCCAAATCTCCTAAAAGTCGAGATAATGATTCTATTTCCATACCGTTTACGGTGTCGCCCGCGCCCACGATGACCTCTGCTCCGTTCTTGGGCTGTCGGCGTATCTCCATAGAAATCGGATTGACCAAAAGGATATGCCTTGGCGTTTTGATCTCCCATTCATCTCTGTATTTATATCTGAAATCGTATTGCGGCAAGCGGCGGGATCTGCCGTCGATAGGATACCGTATTGCCGAACCGTACGAGGAAAATCCGATAAAACGCCTGATAAAATATTCTCCGGTTTCCTTGAATATCAATACGCTTCGCCGTCTTGGCATACCGAACAATTTTATGGCAAACACCTCGTTTGCGGTTTCTACATAAAGGTCGCATCTTGTCCCACGCTTGCTCCCGAAAAACCAAAACGGATGCGCCGCGTGCATTTCGTAACCCTTTTCTCGGCAAAGCTTTTTGATCTTGCCCGCGCACGACAAACGCTTGACAAAGCAACGGATATACGGAAATAATATGATAATAGCAACGATGCCTATAAGTGCATACAAAAATTTCATTTATACATCCTTCTTTCGTCTCAGCGCTGCTTTTTCGTTTTTATTATATCATAAATTTCTCTGATTGTAAACATACAATAAAGATTAGTGCTATGGCTGTTTTCGATAAACACCGCCGCCGAGAGCGATTTTGTCGCTCTCGGCGCTTTCTATTTTACTTTTCTACACTCATCCAACAACCTTCTGCTCCAATACCATCTTCGGGAGGTGTTAATACGCCTTTTTCGATAAGACATTCAACAACCGCATCGAGAATCGGCATACTCGCAAGGTTATTCGCCAATCTCCATTCTCCGAGGAGATAATCGGGAACAGATTTTTTGATAAGCTCTGCAACCTTTGCTGCAACAATTTCGGCATCGGCATCGAAATATCCATTCTGCAAAGCATTACTGATATCAAATAGCCTAGCTCTATCAGAAAGCGCATTTACAAGAATTTTGGTATAAAGCATATCTCCGTCGCGATACAAATAGCCGCACTCAATAGCTTTTGCAGCGTGCTCCTTTTCTTTTTCGGAAAGCAGCGTAATATCAAGACCTTCAATTGCGCGGAGCGCAAGTTGAATCTGCGGGTCTTTAGACACATTGAGTCCGCAGCTAAAGTGTTTTTTAATACGTGTGATGTAGATATTATCAAGATGAACATTAGAGAATCCGCACACGTTTTGCGCGTCAACGCCATCCCAACCACCGCCATAATACTTGCCGTTATCTACATATCCAAATACACTAAACGGACGATCTGTTTTCTCAACGTCAGCAAAATGATTCTTCTTCAAAGCACACTCAACACAATAGGAGAAAGCATCTGCGATATTAAATATCTGTTGCCAAAGAATCAAATTCATATCTACTCTTTTATTAAGATATGGAAAAGCAAGATATTCGGATCTATGTTCTTCAATGTAGCTTGATATAGTTTCGCAAATTTTTGGCAATTGTTCTGTATAAATTTCATTTGCTTTTTCGAACACATCCTTGTCAAGCAAAATGAAATTAAGTGCATATTTGCCGTTTTCCAAGCGACGAAGAAATCCGTACTTGCCGTTTTCTCCTTTGCGTAAAATTTCAAGTTCTTCTTCGACGTAAACCGTGGGAACGTTCAGTTCTTCTGCAATTTCGAACGCGCTCATTGGCTTCTTGTGGCAAAGCCACACAATATGATTTGAGAACATTCTCGTGCATACGTTTCGCGGATCTCCCCAAGCGGGACTTCCGGTTCCCCAAATGACAAAATCGATTTTGTCAAGCGTAACGGGTTTATTATAATTATCAGCCATTTTTTCTACCTCTCTTTTGATTTTTTGCCTTGCTGAAAATAGTCTTTGACGAACAGCGCCTTCACTTGTTCCTTGCTTCTTTGCTATCTGCGCAGTGCTAAGACCGTCTATGTAGAACATGATCATTACTTCTCGGTATGCTTTTGTCAGGAATGCTATTCTTCGATATACAGAGGTCAATAGTTCTTTAGTATCATCCGAATCTTCCTCTTCTGCAATTTCAAGTAGTATTTCTTCAAAATCGCCCTCATAGATCATCTCCGTGTGTTTTCTGCGCTTGTTTGAAAAGTCAGCATAAACGTTACGCGCCACCCTCCAAATAAACGGATATACATTTTCTATCTCTCCGTCTGTTTGGGCGGCTTTTACAAGAGTATAAACTATGTCAGAGCAAAGCGCTTCAGCCTCGTAGCTGTCATTGGTCCTTGCATAACAAAAGTCAAATAGCTTATCAAGCAAGTTGTCGTCAAAATATTTTAGCAAGTCTTGTTTTTTCATCTATTTCTCCAAGCGATTGATCAATGCTTTCACTTATATAGTCCGTGTATTGAGGGAAATGTTAGGTGGAATTAAAAATATTATATCATAAATTTATAAATTAATCTATAACGAATCCGCCGAGAGCGATTTTATCGCTCTCGGCGGTGTGTTTATTTAGATAA
>JAZQXT010000045.1:0-17679 GCA_045633005.1 Eubacteriales bacterium
TCACGGGTCAGCCGGTACAAGAGGGCAAATAAAATAAAGCCCCTTTAGGGGCATGCCCGTGAAAGTCGCGCGGTTGGCAGACTTTTCGGTGAGCCTATAGGCTCAGCCTGTGACATGCCCCAAGGGGGCTGGTGCAAGCCACCGGCACGGCCGGTGGTTATGACTTGCACAAATCAGTCTCCAACGTAGGGGAGAAGTGCAACGTGACGAGCACGCTTGATAGCGTTCTGAAGCTCGCGCTGATGCTTTGCGCAGGTGCCGGAGATACGGCGGGGAAGGATCTTGCCGCGCTCGGTGATGAACTTGCGAAGGCGAGCAGAATCCTTGTAATCAATGTAGTTTATCTTTTCCTCACAGAAAACGCAAACCTTTTTTCTTCTGCGGTTAGCGTTTGCGGGACGTGCGGCGCGAGGTGCGCGCTCAGGCTGTCTATCCATAATAATTAACTCCTTATCAATTTAGTTTGTTCCCAATCAGAAGGGAAGATCATCGTTATTATCAACGACGTTAAAGCTTTCAGCAGCACCGGGGGTAGCAAAGGGCTCGGGAGCATATCCGCCGTCAATTGCGGAATCGCGGCTTCCCGACTCGTTGCGCGAGTCAACGAACATAGCCTCGTCAACGATAACCTCGGTAGCGTATCTTGTCTGACCCTGCTGGTCGGTCCAACGTCTTGTCTGGATCGAGCCCGTAACGCAGAGGGCAGAGCCTTTTCTGAAATAGCGAGCGATAAACTCGGCGGTCTGTCTCCAAGCAACGAGATTTATAAAATCGGCTTGGGGCTGTTGAGCATTTGCCTCAGAGGAGCGATAGCGGCGGTTCACGGCAAGCGTGAAGGAAACTACCGAAATTCCACTCTGGGTGGTTTTAAGCTCGGGGTTACCGGTAAGACGACCGCAAAGAATAACTTTGTTTAAATTGAGGTTAGCCATAATTCACTCCTGCAATAAAGGGGAATTACTCAGCGTCAGCGGCAGGAGCTTCTTCAGCAACAGCCTCTTCAGCGGCAGCTTCCTCAACAACTGCTTCAACGGGAGCAGCGGTGGCAGCAGCAGCCTTGTCAGCAGCGCGGCGGATTACCTTTGCAACTTCTTCCTCGTCGAGCTTGATGATGAAGGAGCGCATTACGTTCTCGTCGATGTTGAGAAGTCTCTCGAACTCGGCGGGGAAAGAGGGTTCTGCGCGGAAGGTAACTATCGTGTAGTAGCCTTCGTTCTTGTCATTGATGGGGTACTCAAAGCGGCGCTTGCCCCACTCGGTGACATCGATGATCTCGCCGTTCTTCTCGACGAGGCCTACGAACTTCGCAACGGTCTCAGCGGCATCGCGTGCGCCGGTAAGATCGGAAACAAACATACATTCGTAAGCAGAGTTTGTCTTTACGTTTTCCATATTTAACCTCCCTATGGACTTGTGACCGCAGATCTTGTCTGCAGTAAGGAGACGGGATTGCAAAAATTTTCCCGTACCAATGCAGTATTATATCACAAAAGACAAGCTGTGTCAACGGTTTTCTTGAAAAAATCCAAATTATAACATAAAAATATTCAATAGTCTGAAAGAGCCTCAGCCTTCATCAACTTCACGAGAGCACTCGTTCCGAGCCTTGTTGCGCCAAGGGCGATAAATTCCTCGGCGTCTGCAAACGAGCGTATGCCGCCCGCCGCCTTTATCTTAAGGTGAGAAGGGCAGTTTGCCGCCATCAGCGCAACGTCCTCGCGCGTAGCACCTCCCTTTGAAAATCCCGTAGAGGTCTTAATGAAGTCCGCGCCCGCGTCGGCGACGACGGAGCAGAGCTTTATCTTTTCTTCATCGGTCAGCAGGCACGTTTCTATGATGACCTTTAGTATCTTGTCGCCGCACGCCTTTTTTACGGCGGCTATCTCGTCGCACACCGCGTCAAATTTGCCGTCGCGCACGAGCGTGAGATTTACTACCATATCTATTTCATCAGCGCCGTTTTTGATAGCGTCAGCCGCTTCAAAGCATTTGACGGCGGTAGTGCTGTATCCGTTGGGAAAGCCAATGACGGTGCATATAGCTATTTTGCCCTTGACGTAGTTCGCCGCAGTCTTTACGAAAGATGCGGGAATACACACGGACGCCGTGTTGTATTTTATGCCATCGTCACAGATAGACAGTATTTCTGCCTCGGTTGCCGTTTGACTCAAGAGCGTGTGGTCAACGTAACGGAGAATTTCTTGTTTTTCCAAATCTCAGTCTCCTTATAATTATAATGTAGAAATTATTTGAGATGATCGTAGAAATTAGCGATCTCGGTGTTGGGGTAGTACGCGTCAAGTATGTGGTGATACATAGCGCCCGCTTGACCGAGGTGTGCCGTTCCGTACTGGCTTACACCGACTCCGTGTCCCCATCCGCGACCGACGACGACGTAGTTGGAGCTTGACGATGCTTTGAAGGTCTCCGTAACCTGCTGGAGGTCGGTAACGATGAGAAAATCGCCGTAATCGCAAACGTACGTGTAGTTGCCGTTTTCATCGGGCTTGCTCGTCGTGGGGATCTCGATGTCCTGCGTCAGTATCGCCGTGCCGTTGCCCGTGTGAACGTAGAGCGAGCTTGAAAGGTTGGAGAAGGCTTGACCGAGCGAGGTAAAGAAATTGAACTTCTTTGAGTTCTCAACGGCAACGCCGTTTGCGGTATATATGCTCATGTTTTCCGCGTATGAGGAGTTAAGTGAAATTATCCTTGTTGAAATTACTTTATCGTAGGTGTAATCCAAAGACCCCTTGCCAATAAGGAAGTTGGCAGAATACGCTCCGTAATCGTTCATAACGCCAACGACCTTACTGCAACGCGTCTTAGTTCCTACGTTACCCTTGCTGTCGGTAACGCTCATTTTATAAACGTATGGGGAATCCCCCGCGAATTCAAGGCTCACGCTCTTGACCTTATCGCCGGAATTATAGATTCCAAAGCCCTGCAAAAGCTCCTTTTGAGTCATCTCAAAATCCCAAAAGCCTCGCGAAACGTTAGCGTACTTTTCCCACGGGGTAGGCTGGTTTATAATGTATGGACCCGTAGAGCCGCTCCAAACGTATTTGGAGTCAACCGCCCAGCCGCCCTGCGAGGACGAGTAATATCCCGTTATCATTTCACCGTCGCAGACAAGTATCATATCCTTGGTCTGTGCAACGGCTTGCGAAACTCTGTCAGTTATCTGATTTCGCCCTCTGTATACCTGATTGGCGGCGGTGTTGACTAAGTCAAAGCCGTAGGACGAGAACTTTTGTCCGATGTTGCCCGCCGTATAGGAGCGCACGATTATGGCAAAAGCCTTTTGTGTTTCAAGCGGCCAGCTGGTAATTATCTCGTTGGGAAGAACGCCCTCAACGTAGCTTTGCAGATCGGTGAGATTGATCAGCGTTAAGCCGTTGTATTTGTCGGTTATGTATCTTCTGAAGCAAAAAACGCCTGGGTACATATAACCCGTGGTTGCATAAAGAGTGTACGCGGTCTCGGCATCCGCTTGCTGTTGCGGTGCGATAGCGCCGATGTAATCGCCGTCGCCCGCGTGTTCAAAGAGAATGGTGTCGCAATCTGCGTTCAGGATCGTAACGGCGGAGCTTGACGGGGAAGCGACGGATACGGTGTATCCCTCAAGCTCATTGTCTATAAGAGCCGCCGCCTCGCCTGCGGTTGCATAGTCGAAGTATGCTCCGATGCGTACGGACTTAACGCCGTTGTTGTAGGCGGGAAAGACGTGCTCGTAATCGAAGGCGTACGCGGCAGAAAGCTCCTCAAGAGAGTCCCAAACGTTGCCATCTTCCAGCGTAAGCTCGACGTTATATGCGCCGATGTCTGTTTTTTTCGCACTTTCCGCCAGCGAGCATGTTCCGGCGAGGACGGAAAGATTTGCATCACACGCAACGACAACGGATGCGGTGTCGATAAAGTATAGTGGGGTAAAGCTGCGTGTGGAGCCTTTTTCAATATACGCCTCACCTGCTACGAAGCCGTACGGGGCGGTAAACGAGTGAGAAACGCTCACGCTCGAGCCGTAACGAATGCCGACCGCGACGTAAAAATCCTTGTTTTTGATCGAGGTCGAGAAGGCGTAGGATTCAAGTGAGCCTTCTGCGGCAGAGCTTGAGAGAATGAGCGACAAGGCTATGTATATCGAGCCGATAAGCATAAGTGCGGCAAGGGATAGCGCAACGATGCGCACCCACAGCTTTTGTCCCGATGCGGTCTTACGGCTGAATAATGACATAGTTGCCTCCTATCATAACGTATGCGCCGTCAAAAGACGTAACGGTAACGCCTCTGCCATCCTCACCGCCGCGCGGAATGAGAACGTTGTGGAAGAGCGTAAGGCTTTCGCCGTCGTAAAGCTCGCCGCCGTCGGAAAGGTCGTTAAGTCCTTGTGCAGTTCCCGCAGTAGTAAACGGCGATACCGCAACGGCAGAGCCTGAACGAAGAACTACGAGCACCGAGTCCTCGTCGGAAAGAGCGCGTATGGTTGCGCCGTAGGGAACGAAAACGGGCTTATAAAGCGTTCCTGCTTTTAGCAGTACCTCGTCCATATCGGCTTGAAGCTGGGCGCATTGAGCCTTCAGCTTTCCAACGTCTCCGCTTGCCGAGGTAAGGTCGTTTACCTTGTTCGTAAGCGAGTTGAGCTTTGTTGAGATAGTGGAGAGCTGCTTGAAGTCGCTTGAGAGAGTGGAGACGTCGCTTTTAAGCGAGGTAAACTGCCCTTGGAGCTTGGAAAGCTGGTCGGACAGGGAAGAAAGCTCGGCTGAAAGAGACTCATACTGTCCCTCAAGCTCCGCGATCATGTCGCTGAGCTCCTCCTTGGTGCTGTCCAGCGAGTTTTTCAAAGCCGTGTTTGCCTCCTCAAGCTCGGAAGTCTTTTTTTCAAGTGCGCTTATTCTGTCAAGAAGAGATTGCAATGCCTCCGTGCTTCCGCCGCTTCCGCCACCCGAGGGCGCGTTGCCCGTAGAGTAGGCAAGCTCAAGCGCCTGCAGGCGCAGGTCTACGCCCGAAACGATGGTCTTCAGGTCGTCGAGCTTCTCACTGACGTACGCCTGCATACCCGACAGAGAAACGACGGGGTCTTGGGAGCTGTCGTAGCTTACCGTTGCGTAAACGGCAAACGAGCAGAAAGAGGCAAGCAAAAACGCTAAAATAAGTGCGGTTGAGCGCTTCAATTCCTTTTTTATCTTGTTATTTTTCATTTATTTCTCCTTTGCGTGTCAGACGTCCATCTTGATCTGCATTTTCTCCATATCCTTTTCGACGAGAAGGACGGGAGTTGCGGGGATTTTCAATTTCTTGTAGCCCTTGGTGCTTTCAAATCTGTCGGAGAAGTCTGATATAACGGCAGAGACCGTCGAGCCCTTTTTGAGCGTGATGAGCTGTGAGCCGATAGAAGTCCTTGTGGTCTTTTCGGGGATCAGCGAGGTCGAGAGCACGATGGCGCGGTCGTTTGAGGAAACTATAAGAAGCTCAAACGGCTTGTCCTCCTCGAAAATACCCACTACCGCAGAGGCGGAGGCGTATGCTCCCGTCATTTTTCTGCGCTTGCCCTTTACCGCGTACGCGGAGAGCGGGACTTTGACTCCCTTGCCGTTCTCAAAGACGAATACCATTCGCCTGTCGTCGGGCCATTCAGCACCGAGGCGCATAAAGATGGGCTTTTCACCCTCGTCAAAGCCGAGCTTTCCGGGTAGATACTCGCCAAGCTCCGACGCCTTGCAGGTGGGGATATCAAGCGCACGACAACGGTAAAGCTGACCTTGATTCGTAAAGAACGCAAGCTCGGACACGTTTTCGCCGTCAAGCTCTGCGATTATTCTGTCGCCCTCTTTCACCTTTTGCTCGTCGTTGCCCTTGAGAGATTGCGTTGTGATCTTCTTAAAGTAACCGTCCGCGGTAAGGAAGAAGTGCGCGGGGTAGTTTTCGATATGCTCCTCGGGGTTGTAGACTGCTATATCCTCGGAGGAAACGATGGAGGAGCGGCGCTCCTGACCGTATTTTTTCTTGATGGCGGTAAGCTGATCGGCGATGAGCTTTTTAAGCTTCAGCTCGTCTGCAAGCGTTGATTCGATGTCGGCAATATCCTTTCGCAGAGAGTCTATCTCGTTTACGCGGTTGAGAATGTACTCTCTGTTAAGATTGCGGAGCTTTATCTCGGCAATAAATTCAGCCTGACGGGTGTCTATGCCAAAGCCCTTGCAGAGATTCGGGATAACGTCCGAATCCTTTTCCGTTCCGCGAATTATGCGGATAGCTTTGTCAATGTCAAGCAGTATCTTGCCAAGTCCCAAAAGAAGATGTAGCTTGTCCTGCTTTTTCTGTAGCTCAAAGGTAAGCTCTCGGCTAAGGCAGAGGCAACGGAATTTTATCCACTCGCGCAAGAGATCCATTACGCCGAGCTGACGCGGAACGGAATCTATAAGAACGTTGAAGTTGCACGAGAACGAGTCCTCAAGCTTCGTGTTCTTGAAAAGCTTAAGCATCAGCGCGTCGGGGTCAACTCCGCGGCGCAGATCAAGTGTTAGCTTAAATCCCGCAAGGTCGATCTCATCTCTGAAATCAACGACCTCCTTTAGCTGATTGTCCTTTATCATATCCCCGATACGCTTCATTATGATCTCAATAGTCGTTGAGTAGGGGATCTCAAGGATGTCTATGCAGTTAGCTTCGGCATCGTAACGGTAGCGGGCGCGTATCTTTACGGGGCCCGAGCCCGTTTCGTAAACGCGGCGCATAGCCTCGCGGTCATAAATTATCTCACCGCCACCGGGAAAATCGGGGGCGGGCATAATGTCAAGAAGCTTGTCGGTGTCTATCTTCGGGTGGCGCAGGAGCGCTATCGTAGCGTCGCAGACCTCCGCAAGATTGAACGAGCATATATTTGACGCCATACCGACGGCAATGCCGAGGTTCGGTGTGACGAGAATATTCGGGAAGGTGGTGGGAAGAAGCACGGGCTCCTTCATAGTGCCGTCGTAGTTGTCTACCATATCGACGGCGTTTTTGTCTATACCGTCAAAAAGCTCTGCGGAAAATTTGTCGAGCTTGACCTCCGTGTAACGCGACGCGGCGTAGACCATGTTCGAGCTGTACTGTTTTCCGAAAGAACCCTTGGAGTCAACGAAGGGGTGGAGCAGAGAAGCGTTGCCGCGGGTAAGGCGCACCATCGTTTCGTAGATCGCCGCGTCTCCGTGGGGATTAAGCTTCATCGTCTGTCCTACGACGTTTGCACTCTTGGTACGCGCCCCCGTCATAAGTCCCATCTTATACATCGTATAAAGGAGCTTTCGGTGAGAGGGCTTAAATCCGTCTATTTCGGGTATGGCTCTGGAAACTATAACGCTCATAACGTATGGCATATAGTTTTTCTCAATAGTATCAGTTATAAGCTGGTCGGTTGCGGGCGCGTGTGGCGCGGGAATTGGTTTTTCATCAACTTTTTTCTTCTTAGCCATTTTGAATTCCTTAAAATATATATGAAATGATTAGTTTTCAAGTTTAATAACGGTATGAGCCGCCGCGCGGATGAGCCTGTTGTATATGGCAAGACCGTATCCATCGGTGGAGGGGAGATTTGCATATATTTTATCGCCCTCAACTCCGTTTGACTCGCGGAGCGCGGCAAAAATGCGGTGCGCCTGCGCTTCAAGGTCGTTTTCTGCGCCAATACATATCGTGCTTTCGCCAAGCTCGCTTGCCTGCTCATCGTAGCAGATTATCACACAGCTCTCGCTTGCTTGTTTTTCTTTGAAAAACACAAGGCGAGCGTCAGCGCTTCCGTCAACGAGGACGAGCGGCTTCGCAGGAGCGTAGTGTCTGTATTTCATTCCGGGGGAAAGCGGACGCTCGTTTTCCTTTAGCATATGCGTTACGGCATCGGAAACCGTAACGTCGGAGCATACGCAGCACAGCGCGTCGTAGGTTACTGCGCCTGGGCGCAACAGCACGAGCGAGTCCTCGCCCGTCAGCTTTACTATGGTGGATTCCACGCCCACCTCGCATTCGCCGCCGTCGATTATGCAATCGACCTTGCCGTCCATATCCTCTATAACGTGCGCGGCGCAGGTGGGGGAGGGACTGCCCGATATATTAGCGGACGGCGCGGCTATAGGAAGCCCCGAAAGGCGTATAAGCTCACGTGCCACGGGGTGCGCGGGGCAACGAACCGCAACGCTGTCAAGTCCGCCCGTGACCGTGTCGGGTATTGTGTCCTTCTTTGGCATTATCACCGTAAGCGGACCTGGCATAAAATGCTCGGCAAGTCGGTAATAGAGCGGAGAGGTCACAGCGTATGGCTCGGCGTCGCGCGGTTCGCAGACGTGGATAATAAGAGGGTTGTCGGACGGTCTGCCCTTCGCCTCGTATATTTTTCTTGCGCTCCCGGTGCAGGTTGCGTCCGCGCCGAGACCGTAAACGGTCTCGGTGGGGAATACCACCGTGCCGTGCCGCTTGATTATCTGCGCCGCGCCAAGAAGTGACTCGGGAGTGACGGCGCTTGCGTCGATCTTTAAAATTTCGGTCTTCATAAAGTACCTTGTGTAAGTTAAAAAGAATTATTTTCTCCGTTTTTGAGCTTTTCGGCAGTATCGGCGGCGATGAGGGAGTCCATCATCGCGCCTATCGCGCCGTCAAGAAAGCTGTCAAGCGAATGGAGAGTAAGTCCTATTCTGTGGTCGGTAACGCGGTTTTGCGGATAATTGTAGGTGCGTATTTTTTCGCTTCTGTCGCCGCTTCCGACCTGCGAGCGGCGCGTGGACGCTATCGCGTTTTCCTGCTCGGTGCGCTTTATGTCGTAGAGCTTTGCGCGCAGCAGCTTCAGTGCCTTTTCCTTGTTCTGGAACTGTGAACGCTCCTGCTGACATTCGATAACGATGCCCGTGGGCTTGTGCGTAAGGCGCACGGCGGACTCGGTCTTGTTTATGTGCTGACCGCCCGCTCCGCTCGACTTGCAGGACTCAAAAACGAGGTCGCACGTCGGAATGTCTATCTCAACGGTATCCGCCTCGGGAAGCACCGCGACCGTAACGGTCGAGGTGTGTATGCGCCCCTGCGATTCGGTTTCAGGAACGCGCTGAACGCGATGCCCGCCCGACTCAAACTTGAAGCGCGAATACGCGCCGTCGCCGTCAATGGTAAAGCATATCTCGCGGTAGCCGCCAAGTCCCGTTTCATTTGCCGTAGCTACGGAGAGCTTAAAGCCCGCGCGCTCGCAATACATCGAGTACATACGGAAGAGCGAGGAGGCAAAAAGCGCCGCCTCGTCACCTCCCGCACACGCGCGTATCTCGACGACGATGTTCTTATCGTCGTTCTCGTCGCGCGGAAGGAGCATTATCTGCAACTGTTCGTGAGTCACACGCACGCGCTCCTTGGCAAGCGAAAGCTCCTCTTGCGCAAGAATGCGGATGTCCGCGTCGGGCGCACTCAAAAGCTCCTGCGCCTCCTCAACGTCACAAACTGCACGCAGATATTCGCGGTACTTCGTGACTATGGGGGTCAGCGCCTTGTATTCGCGCAGAATAGCCGTGTATTTTTCAATATCGGAGATAACGGCGCTGTCCTCAAGCATAGCCGAAAGGAGGACGTATTTTTCCTCCGTTTCCTTTAAGCGTTTAAGCATCAGTAGCGGTTAAATGCAGAGAAGCTGCGGTGTGCTTCGTAGAGGTCTACCTTAGAAATGACCTCATAGGGCGCGTGCATAGCAATTACGGGAACGCCGAGGTCAACGGTTTCGATATTGTGGTTTGCAATATATTTAGCAACGGTTCCGCCGCCGCCAAAATCGACCTTGCCAAGCTCGCCTGCCTGCCAGACCACTCCGTCCTTCGCCATAACGGAACGAAGCCAACCGATGTATTCGGCGGAAGCATCGTTGGTGCTCGACTTTCCTCTTGCGCCCGTGTACTTGGTAAGCACTACGCCGCAGGAGAGCAGAGCGGAGTTGCGCTTTTCAAACGCCTCGGAGAAATTGGGGTCGTACGCCGCGGAAACGTCGGCGGAAAGGCACTTGGAGTTAGCGCGTACAACTGCGCCGCTAACACCCTGAGATGCGGCGATGGCGTCAATGAGATCAAGCATCAGGTCGCACTGCATACCCGTGTTGCCGTCGCTTCCGACCTCCTCCTTGTCGGCAAGGATGCACATCATCGTGTGGGGAGAGTCAAGGCTTTCAAACAGCGCGGTAAGCGCGGGGTAGGAGCAAACTCTGTCGTCGTGTCCGTAGCCGCATATCATAGAGCGGTCAAGGCCCGCGTCACGCGCGTTGCCCGCGGGAACGGCGCAAAGCTCTGCGGTAAGGAAGTCCTCCTCGCAGATGCCGTATTTCTCGTTAAGAATGGAAAGTACGTTGAGCTTTATACCGTCGGGCTCGTCAGCGATAGGACGGCTTCCGATAAGAAGGTTGAGCTTTTCGCCCGCAATAGCCTCGCCAAGAGGCTTCTTGTCGGATTCTTTTCCGAGGTGGGGGAGAATGTCGTTGATATAAAGAACGGGATCGCCCTCGTCCTCGCCAATGGTCACGTTGACGGTGCTTCCGTCAGCGCGAACGACAACGCCGTGGAGAGCCAAGGGAGTGGCTACCCACTGATACTTTCTGATACCGCCGTAGTAGTGCGTTTTAAGGAAGCACATTCCGCTTTCCTCGTAGAGCGGCACTTGCTTAAGGTCAAGTCTGGGGGAGTCGATGTGCGCGGCGGAGATGCGTATTCCGTTGGCTACACTCTCGCTTCCTATGGCGAAAAGGAAGATGTTCTTTCCGCGGTTGTTGTAGTAATAGCGGCCGCCCGCCTTTATTTCGTCTCCGAATGCGTAGGGAACGAAGCCGTTCTTCTCGGCAAGCGCGATAGAAGCAACGACTGCCTCGCGCTCGGTTTTGGACGCGTCAAGGTATTTTACGTAGTCCTTGGCGTACTGATAAGCCTCGTCAATGAATGCGGAGTCCTTCTTTGCGTATACGGTCTCCTTTTTGTAGGTAAGTGCGCGTGCTGCCTGCGCAGGGGTTTTGATTTCTGACATTTTTATATCCTCCGTAAATTAAAATCAATCGTAAAGCTTGCGGTATATTTCCGCTGTCTCGTTTGCGTTTTCGATAAACTCGGCGGTTTCCTCGTCGGGAATATTTTTGAGCGTGCCGTCAGCGTTTGAGTAATTTGCATTCCAGCGCCACTCGTCCACCGTCGGCTCGCCTATGTGGATAGCCGCCCAGACGCAGTCCCAATTTCCGTATTTTATATAAAGCGTGCTGAGCCAATACGTGCCAAAGCGAAGGTTCGTTTCGGGCTCGTAAAGAAGTCCCGCGTCTACCGCAAGTCCAAGCTCCGCTCCTATCTCGGCGTATTGCTCCTTGGTGAGCGAAAACAGCCCTATGCCGCCGTCCTCCGTCTTTAGCGAGGAATCAAAGTCGCTTCGCATTTTCACCGTGGTGTAGATAGCCCACGTCGGAACTCTGTATTCAAGCGAAAGTGCGCTGACCGTATCGTTGTATTCGCGCGGATACTCGCTTCTTTGGTAGCTGTCGGCTATTTTGTCGTAAAGGAAGCCGCATCCTATGGAAAGCGCGATAATAATGATTATTATCAGCGAGTTTATAAGTGATCTTCTCATCTTTATCCTACGTGTTTTGGATTTTCCTTGCGATATCCGCAACCGCTCTTTGAAGCTCGGCGGTGTCTCCCGTGTTGTACACCGTAACGTCACAGCGCTCGGTATACCACTCGTCACTTTTGGCGGCGTCAAGGCGTGCGTTGAGCGCACCCGTCGGCAAGCCGTCGCGCTCGGAAAGTCTTGAAAGCCTCGTTTCTCTCGGTGCGAGCAGGGCAACGGTGAGGTCGCATTCCTTATCAAAGCCCGATTCAAACAGCAACGGCGCGTCAACGAGCGCTCCGCGGTATTCGGTGGGGAGCGCGGCTATGCGGCGGCGTACCTCACAAAGAACGTATTTGTGGGTGATGGCGTTAAGGATGTCGAGCTTGGCTTTTGCGTCGGGGGCAAATACGACATTCGCAAGAGCGCGTCTGTCAAGTGCGCCCGTCGGGAGTAAAACGCCATCCCCAAACTCCTTTGCAAGCTCGCGCGTGCAGTCGGAGGGAGCGTCCGTAAGCTCGTGGTAGACCTCGTCGCAATCAATAGCGAAAAAGCCCATATTCGCAAAGAGGGAGCAGAAGAGCGATTTACCCGCGCCGCTCGGACCCGTAACACCTATCGTAAACATAGCATTCTCCTAAAAAGGCACATATATATAAATTATAGCACATTTAATATTAAATTTCAATAGTAGAAAATAATTTTTGTAATTATTGCGTTAAAGGTTGAAATGGGCGATTTTTTGTTGTATAATGTTAAATGGATTGTTATGGAAAAAAGGTGTACTATGAAAAAATATAAATGGCTGCTTTTTGATGCGGACAACACTCTGCTTGATTTCACCCGCGCCGAGCGCGCAGGTATAACCGACACGCTTCTCGGTATGGGATTGCCCGCGACCGACGAGGTCGTAACGACGTACAGCAAGATAAACGACGGTCTTTGGAAGGATCTGGAGCGCGGACTCGTTACCAAGGAACGCCTTAAGGTCTTGCGCTTTGAAAGGCTCTGTCAGCACTACTCGCTTGAAGGCGATCCCGCGGCGATAGCGGTGGAGTACGTTAAAAACTTATCAAAGTACGGCTTCCTTTGCGACGGTGCGCTTGAGCTTTGCCGCACGCTTTACGGCAAGTATGATATGTATATAATAACCAACGGCATAAAGGTCATTCAGAATTCTCGCTTTGAAAAAAGCGGAATAAAGGATTATTTCATTCACTCCTTTATATCCGAGGAGGTAGGATGCGAAAAGCCGGGACGCGCGTTTTTTGACCATGTTGCGGCGAGCATCGACGGCTTTGATCCCGCGTATGCTCTCGTTATCGGAGATTCGCTCACGTCCGATATTCTCGGCGGTGTAAATTACGGGATAGATACCTGTTGGGTGAACCCCAAGGGTCACGAAAAGCCCGCCGATCTGCCCATAACGTATACGGTAACAACTCTCTCCGAGGTGGCAAGGCTTCTCGGTGAGGAATAAGTGTTTCGGAGGTGCGACTTGAATAATTTCAACGAAAAAACGGCGCTCGTCTGCCGTGAGCTTTCGGATAAAGGTATAAATTTTGAAAAGGATGCTCCGCTTAATGCACGCACGAGCTTCAAGATAGGCGGAAACGCCGACGTTGCCATCTTTCCCGAAACGGAAAACGAGCTTGTCGCGGCGGTAAGCGTGCTAAAAGCCGCAGATATGCGCTTTATGCTCGTCGGCAACGGAACTAATCTTCTGTTCTCCGATAAAGGTTATCGCGGAGCGGTTATAATTACGAGAAAAATGAGAAAAATAACCGTAGATGGAAATATCCTCTCGGTGCTTTGCG
Source organism: Eubacteriales bacterium (assembly GCA_045633005.1). GTDB lineage: Bacteria > Bacillota > Clostridia > Oscillospirales > CAG-272 > CAG-390. Next base: position 13,398 of record JAZQXT010000045.1, read on the forward strand.
GTGATTCGTTCACCGAGGCGGCGATTGCCGCCAAGGACGCTTCTCTCACGGGGCTTGAATTTGCATACGGTATCCCCGGTAGCTGTGGCGGCGCGGTCTGTATGAACGCGGGGGCTTACGGCGGCGAGGTGTCGTCGGTGCTTCTCGATATGCGCGTGCTCGACACCGCAAGCGGAGAAGTGTTTACGATATCGAAGGCTGACGCGCGGCTTTCATACCGTCACAGTATTATAAGAGATTTTCCAAGCTACGCCGTTATCGGCGCACGCTTTGAGCTAAAGAGTGGAAATAAGGACGAAATAAACGCCTATATGCAGGATATTATGGGTCGCCGCCGCGATAAGCAGCCGCTTGAATATCCGAGCGCGGGCAGCGTTTTCAAGCGCCCCGCGCCCGATATGTACGTCGGTAAGATGATAGAGGAGCTTGGTCTTAAGGGCTTTACCATCGGCGGTGCGCAGGTGTCGAAAAAGCACGCGGGCTTCATAATCAACGTGGGCGGCGCGAGTGCATCCGACGTTCTCGCCCTCGTTGAGCATATCAAAAAATCCGTGCTTTCCGCCTATTCGGTGGAGCTTGAGTGCGAGATATGTACGGTGAGTGAAGAATGAAAAGCTTTTCGTCACAGGTAAAGGACGAGGTGCTTGCCTCCGTCCCAAGCTCGCAATGCTGTCGCCGTGCTTTGCTTATGGGGCTTATGATAAACGCCGAATGCGGCGTTGGAGACGCGGTATATCTTCGCATCACGGGCAAGGAGCTTGCGCCGCTGGTGCAAAAGCTGCTCTTTGAGCAGTTCGGCAGAGAGGTCACGCCCGACGTTACGAATTGCTACGGCAGGAGCGTGGCGGAGTTCGGCTTCGTGTCGTCAAAGCTTGCCGCCGCCCTTACGGAGCTTTCCGACGCGCAAAAAACAGACCAGCCTTTGCCGTTTTTGAAGTGTAAGGCTTGCGCATCCGCCTTTTGTGCGGGACTTCTGCTTTCTGCCGCAAGGATCAGCGATCCCGCAAAGGAATCAAGGCTTGAATTCAGAATAAGCGATCCGCAAAGGGCTATGCGAACAGCCACCTTCTTTACGTCAAGGGGCAACACCCCGTCTATTTCGGGCAGAACGGAGCTTACCTCGCTTCTTTTCCGTCGCACCGAGGACGTGGAGGACGTTCTCGCTATCGGCGGCGCGAGCGTGTCAGCGATGGCTTCGATGCAGCAAAAGCTCGTCAGAGAGCTGCGCGGCGAGGTGAACAGAAAATCAAATTGCGAGGTGAAAAACATACGCCGCGCGACCTCCGCGGCGACCTTACAGCTTGAAGCTATAAAAAAGCTCAGAGCATCGGGAAAATTTGACCTTCTCCCCGACGAGCTGAAGGAAACGGCGATATTAAGGGAGGAAGAGCCCGAAATGCCGCTTTCGGAGCTTGCCCAAAGGCACGTTCCTCCGATTTCAAAATCGGGACTTAATCACAGAATGGAAAAGCTGCTTTCGGCGGCTGAAAAAATATAAGAAAGGGGATAGCTTATGTCTGGCTTTGTCCATTTGCACCTTCATACCGAATACAGCCTGCTTGACGGAGCTTGTCGCGTAAAGGACATACCCGCGGCGGCAAGGGCGATGGGGCATACTGCGGTCGCGATAACGGACCACGGCGCAATGTTTGGCGCGGTGGAGTTTTGGCGCACCTGCAAAAAAGCGGATATAAAGCCGATAATAGGCTGTGAAGTCTACGTAGCCCCGAACTCCCGATTTGAAAAGATCGCGGGGCGTGAGGGCGGTGCGCATCACCTCGTTCTCCTTTGCGAAAACGAGATAGGATATAAAAATCTCATTTATCTCGTTTCAAAGGCGTACACCGAGGGCTTTTATTCAAAGCCGAGGGTGGACGCGGAGCTTTTAAAGGATCACGCCGAGGGAATTATAGCGCTTTCTGCTTGCCTTGCGGGTGAGATACCGTCGGCGCTCACGGGCGGCGACTACGACCGCGCACGTCAGATAGCGCAAAAATACGTCAAGATATTCGGTAAGGATAATTTTTTTATCGAGCTTCAAAATCACGGCATAGCCGAACAAAGGCAGATACTTCCCGAGCTTTATTCGCTCGCACGCGAGCTTGGACTTGGCGTAGTTGCGACCAACGACGTTCACTATCTTAAAAAGAGCGACGCGCGCACTCAAGCCGTTATGATGTGCATTCAGACGGGCACGACTATGCAGGACGAGGGGCGCTTCGGCTTTGAAACCGACGAGTTTTACTATAAATCCACGGACGAGATGGAGCGTCTTTTCGGCGGATTCGAGGGTGCTATCGAAAACACCGTAAAGATTGCCGAAAGATGCAACGTAGAGTTTGATTTTGACACCATTCAGCTTCCTACGTACCCCGTAGCGGCAAATACCACGGCGGAAGCGGAGCTTCGCCGCATTGCCGAGGACGGACTTTCCCGACTCGAAAGAGAGGGAAAGATACCTGCCGAGGGGCATACCCCCGCGGAGTACCGCGATAGGATGGAATACGAGCTTTCCGTCATTCACAAAATGGGCTACGACGACTATTTTCTCATAGTTGCCGATTACGTCAATTTCGCCAAGCGCTCCGACATTCCCGTCGGACCCGGGCGCGGTTCGGGATGCGGAAGCCTTGTGGCGTTCTGCACGGGCATTACCGATATCGATTCCATTCGCTTCGATCTGCTTTTTGAGCGTTTTCTTAATCCCGAAAGGGTGAGTATGCCCGATATTGATATTGATTTTTGCTATAACCGCAGGGACGAGGTCCTTGAATACGTTAAAGAAAAATACGGCGCTGACAGAGTGTCGCAGATAGTCACCTTCGGTACGCTTGCCGCACGCGCCGCCATACGCGATTGCGGACGTGCGCTCGGTATGCCTTACGCCGAGGTGGACGCTATTGCCAAGCTCGTGCCGCGCGCGCTCGACGTTACCGTTGAGGATGCGTTGAAGCTTGATGCGATAAGGGAAAAATACGATAGCTCCGAGCAGGTCAGGATTTTGCTTGATACGGCTTCTGCGCTTGAGGGAATGCCTCGCAACGTCTCGATTCACGCCGCAGGCGTCGTAATCACCGAAAAGGCACTTACCGAGTATTTGCCGCTCGCCGCAAGCAACGGAGCGGTGATCACGCAGTTTGATATGGATACCGTAGCGTCGCTCGGACTGTTGAAGTTCGACTTCCTCGCACTCCGTTATCTCACGATAATAAAGGATGCGGTGGAGCAGATAAAGGAAAAAGAGCCGAGCTTTGATATAGAGTCGCTCGATCTGTCGGACAAAAAGACCTACGAGCTTATCTCGTCGGGACAAACGTCGGGCGTATTTCAGCTTGAATCTGGCGGAATGCGTCAGATGCTCGCGTCGCTCCGCCCCGAGTGCATCGACGATATCCTTGCCGCCATCGCGCTTTACCGTCCTGGACCTATGGAGTCCATACCGAAATATATCGAGGGCAAAAACGCCCCCGAAAACGTGAAATATCTGCACCCGATGCTTGAACCGATACTTCGCTCGACCTACGGCTGTATAGTGTATCAGGAGCAGGTAATGAATATCTTCCGCATCGTTGCGGGATATTCACTTGGCAGAGCAGACCTCGTTCGCCGCGCTATGTCAAAGAAAAAAGCAGACGTTATGGAAGCCGAAAGAGCAAGCTTCATCGACGGGGCTGTGGCTCGCGGAATGAGCGAGGGCGTTGCCGACGAGCTGTTCGGTCAGATGTCGAGCTTCGCAAGCTACGCCTTCAATAAGAGCCACGCGGCGGCATACGCTGTCATTTCCTTCCGCACGGCGTACCTAAAGGCACATTACCCGCGCGAGTATTTTTCCGCGCTTCTTACGTCGGTGCTCGGAACTCCCGAAAAGGTCGCGGAGTATATCTCCGAGGCAAATCGCGCGGGGATAAGAGTTCTTCCGCCCGATATCAACCGCAGTATGACGGACTTCCACGTCAGCGGCGAGGATATAACCTTCGGACTTCTTGCGCTTAAAAACGTAGGTCGTCAGTTCGTTGATGCGATGATAAGAGAGCGGAGAAGCGGCAGATTTACGTCCTTTGCCGATTTTCTCTCGCGTATGTCGGGAAGTGATTTGAACAGACGTATGGTAGAAACCCTCATCAAGGCGGGCGCTTTTGACTCGCTCGGCGTTTACCGCTCAAGGCTTCTCGCGTCGCTTGATGCGTCACTCGGCGCGGTCGCAGACCGTAACAGACGAAATATCGACGGTCAGATAGATATGTTTTCCGTCGCACGCGAGGACGAGGGCGAGGAGTCGCTT
>JAZQXT010000046.1:0-2913 GCA_045633005.1 Eubacteriales bacterium
GGTCGCTCATCCCTTCATTTTGGATGGACGGCGGCAGCGCGCGCTGGAACAGTCAGCGTTTCGGATATACGCAGGACGCTTCCAGAATAGGGCGCGGTCTCAATTCGTGTTCGGCACGTTTGACGTTGAGTTGGCTGATGACGGACAAAGTGAGTTTTTACTGCTCGCTCACCGGTTACGCCGCCATTGATTCCGACGTGCGCGAAGAATTGGACGAGAATCCTTCGCGGGAAGCCAAAAAGCATTACGCCGTCGTCGCCACCGGCATCAAAATCGGACTTTGACGAGATGTTACATAACGAATCGCGCCATTAAATTTGCAATTTCGCGCCTGTCATTATCGACCGTCGTGTCCAAAACAAAACGCAAGTTCTGAAAGTTACTGCAAGTCGATTCTATAATTTCTGGCAAATTTTTAGTATTAACGTAGAGTCAGAGTTTTATAAGTTGAACAAATTGCTGTTATGACTTTCTTTTTGATTTCTGTATTAGAAATTAGGGGTAAAGAAATCATAATCCATGGTCGGTTGAACTTGCGGTTACTTATTCGACTATGGATGAGAGTGTTGTTTAGTGTTGATTCGTTGATATTATACAATATAGTTTACGAGAATGCATTGACCAATGTTTCAGAGTGATGACGGAGAATTTTTTGTTATTTGTTACTGCAGCTAAAGCTGCTACGACTTGAAACGACTTTGACGAGCGGAGTCGGAAGAAAGGCTTTACGCCGATGCCCGGACATGTCGCGCAAGCGCGACGGCATCGTCGTAAGCGCCTTATCCTTCCTTCCGACTTCGCTCGTTAGAGAGCTAATCAAAGAACTCTTATTTATGGTTGTGCGACGGATATGCGGGCCGCGATTGGCGTTTACGACGCGCCCGCCGCCGCAGGCGGCAAGTCCGGGACGCGGCGTAATGCCGACCGCATATCCGGCGCACACAAAAGTCGTTTCAAGTCGTCGCGCCGCAGGCGCAGTAGAAAATCATAAAAGTGAGATTAGTCCATAAGTAAACGCAGGTTTCCTTCCTAGGAAGGAACGGAAGGAAAAGGCGCCACTATCAATATTACTCAATAAACTTAGGAAGTAAATGCAAGAGAAACTTGCATTTACTTCTGGAGATGACGTTGCCGACAGTCTTCCGTTTTCAGGCTAAAGGTGAATTGCGGTAGTTGGATGCGTTTGGTATACTATTTCCACTATGAAAAGAATTACATTGTTTTTGCTCACGAATATCGCAATGGTGATCACATTGACCATTGTTGCACATATAGCATGTGCGTTTCTCGGCACCACTGTAGCTGATTTGATAGGCGACGAGTGGGCTCATTTGGCTATTTTCGCGTTCGTATTCGGCATGCTTGGCGCGACAATTTCGCTCTTGATCTCAAAGCCGATGGCCAAGTTCGCCTGCGGAGCTACCGTCATAGACGGGTCTGAAGGTCCTGCTGAGCGCTGGCTCGTCGATACGGTGGCGGAGCTTGCGCGCCGTGCAAACATCAAGACTCCGGAAGTCGCCATTTACAAGGGTGCCGCCAACGCTTTCGCCACAGGCGCATTTAAAAACAGCGCTCTTGTCGCCGTCTCGACCGATATAATGCGACAGATGACGAAGGAAGAGCTGAGAGCCGTCCTTGGACATGAGATCAGCCATGTCTCCAACGGCGATATGGTAACGCTTACGCTTGTGCAGGGGATTCTCAACGCGTTTGTCATCTTTTTCTCCCGTATGCTCGCGCGCGTTCTCTCTTCCAACGGCGAGAACCGCCGTTCTTCCGGCGGGATGTACTTCATGCTGGTTATCGTCTTTGATATAGTTCTTGGAATATTGGCGTCGCTGATCGTTTTTGCATATTCCCGCCGCCGTGAATATGCGGCGGACGCAGGTTCGGCTAAGCTTTTGGGTACGCCGTCTTCGATGATAGCCGCGCTTAAGCGTCTTGGCGATCTTCAGCCCGGAACGCTTCCGGATTCGTTGAAGGCCATGGGTATCGCAGAAGGAAAACGCACTTCAATTTTTTCGACGCATCCTTCGCTTGACGATCGTATCGAGGCGCTTAATAATTTTTATTTGAGCTAAATTTTATCTCCCTAAGATGAATTCAGAAATACTTGCAAGAATGGAGGGCGAAGTCGGTGCTTCGTCCCGTCAGATTTCGGCTGTTGAAAAACTTCTGGGCGAAGGCAATACGGTTCCCTTTATCGCCCGTTACCGCAAGGAAATGCACGGTAACCTTGATGAAGTCGCCATCGGTAAGATTCAGGAACGTTTGACTTATTATACTGAACTTGAATCGCGTAAAGAAACGATACTGAAATCTATCGCGGATCAGGAAAAACTGACTCCCGAACTAGAGAAGAAAATCCGGGAATGCTATCAGAAGTCGGCGCTGGAGGATCTCTACCAGCCTTACAAGCCCAAGCGCCGTACCCGCGCTCAGGTTGCGAAGGAGAAAGGTTTTGAGCCTCTGGCCGACTCTATTTGGAGCGGAGACGAGGCGGCGGCGCTTGCCGCGTCAGAGGACGATCTTCAGTTCGCGCGCGACATCATCGCCGAGCGGGTCGCCGATATGGCCAACGTGCGCGGCTATGTCCGCCAGCTTTTCGCCACAAAGTCGGTCGTAAAAAGTGAGGTTGCCTCCCCCAAGCCGACGGAGCCGACAAAGTTTGAGCAGTATTATGAATTTTCAGAGTCGATCTCGACTATCCCTTCACACCGTTATCTCGCTATACGTCGCGGTCAAAAGGAGGGCGTTCTCTGGGTCAAACTTGAACTTGATAAGGAGTTGGCGCTAGAGGGGATCATGGATCTTGTATCCAATGAGGCGTCCGGCGTCGGCCGTCGCGGCGTATGCGAGCGTCAAATAACGCTGGCCGCCGAAGACGGTTACAAGCGGATTCTGGCACCGTCT
>JAZQXT010000047.1:0-99532 GCA_045633005.1 Eubacteriales bacterium
GAGGCACTCGTCAAGAACGCTCTGCCCCGTTGCAACATCACCTATCTTACGGGTGACGGAATGAAGAATGCGCTTAACGAATTCTGGAGCGCACTTCACGGCATAGTTCCCACCTCTATCGGCGGAAAGCTCCCCGATAGCCGAATCTTCGGGTAAATGAAAATCTTAAAAAAGAGCGCCCCCTTCTTGGGGGTTGCTCTGTTTTGGGTCTTGCTTTGGCAGCTTGCCGCGTGGAAAACGGGAACGGCGCTTCTCTTACCCTCCCCGCTTGAAACGCTGACCCGACTCGGCGAGCTTGCACGCACCTCCGAGTTTTTCATAATAACCGCTACCTCGCTTCTGCGCGTGTTCGGCGGGGCGGTGTCCGCCGTTATTGCGGGCACGTTCCTTGCCGCACTTTGCGCCCGTTTCAAAATACTTGAGCGCTTGCTTGCGCCCGTGATAACGGTAGTAAGAGCTACGCCCGTGGCGTCGTTTATAATCCTTGCCATGCTTTGGATAGGGCGCGGCGCTCTGCCGTCGTTTATTTCCTTTTTGATGGTATTCCCCATCGTTTTCACAAACGTGCTTGAAGGAATATCACAAGTTCCAAAAGAGCTTCTTGAAATGGCGCGGCTCTTTCGCCTCTCGCCCGTGCTTAAGCTAAAGCGGATATATCTGCCGTCGGTGGCACCATATTTCACGTCTGCGGCAAGATCGTCGCTCGGACTTTCGTGGAAGGCGGGCATATCCGCCGAGGTGCTTGCGTTTTCCCCCGACTCCATCGGAAAAATGATATCGCAATCCAAAAACCATCTTGAAACGGTAGACCTTTTTGCGTGGACGGCGGTGATAATAATACTCAGCGTTGGTATAGAATTTTTGTTCAGCCGCGGCATCGAGCGTCTTGGCAGAAGGATAGGAGGCAGGTCGAAATGATAAAGATAACCTCACTTTGCCGCTCCTTTGATAAGGAGATAATAAAAGGACTCAACGCCACTCTGCCAAGCTGTGGTTTCGTGTCTATATGCGGCCCGTCGGGGTGCGGAAAAAGCACGCTTTTGCGCATACTTTCTGGGCTTGACACCGACTACAGCGGCTCTATTGAGCCGTCACCGAGCGAGCTTAAGGTATCTATGGCTTTCCAAGAGCCGCGCTTGCTTCCGTGGCGCACGGCGGCGGAAAACGTAAACCTTGTGATCGGCGACAAAAAGGAAACGCTCCAAAGCTCCGCAGAGCTTCTCTTGGAGCTTGGCTTTGAAAAAGACGACCTTACAAAGCTCCCCGACGAGCTTTCGGGCGGTATGAAGGCGCGTGTTTCCCTCGCGCGTGCGCTTGCAATAAGCGACGCACAGCTTTACATTTTCGACGAGCCGTTTGCCTCGCTTGACGCCGAGACGGCGCGTCTGTGCGCCCGCGTGATACGCGCGCGCACCGCGGGTGCGCTCTGCCTTGCCGTGATACACGATACGGAGCTTGCGCACGAAATATCCGACACGGTGCTTTACTGCAAGGGTGCGCCTCTCGCTATACTTGAATAAAACCAAAAGCGGCTGAAATCAGCCGCTTTTTATTATTTGTAATAGTCTGAAAGCAAGTTCGCGAGCGCGTTTGCCTTATCAAGCGTGACGAGCTGGTCTGCTCTGTCCATAAAGCTGACGACGCAGTATTTTTCGCTATAGCGTCTTATTTCAAGCGCGGCGTTGGTCTTTTCGCCCGCGTTGAAAATGAAGTCCGCCTTAAATATCAGCTCGTTTCCAAAGCTTGCATCGCCGTCGTACACCGAGGTATATGACGTAGCGGTAAGCTCCTCCAGCGCCTTGCATATCTTTATATATGCGTCGTATTTAAGCTCTGCGCCCGATTTGTCCGTGTACGTTATCTTGCCGTCCGCGTGAGCAAGTGCGACGCTCAAGGTCTTGTCGCCCGCGGTGAAGCTGATGCCGTCAATGCGATCGTAATCGGGGTAGAATATCTCGTTGGGGCGAAGCTTGCGCTCGATTCCCGAAAGCAAGACCTCAAAATTATCGCTTGCCACGGTAGACAGATAATAGGTCAGCACCGAGCCTTCGGGGCGGACGTGGTAGTAGCCGTCGTCCGTGTAAGCGCCGAGGTTGAGCGTCAAGGTCTTTATATCCGTACCGCTCTTATAGCTTATCTCAAGCTTTCCCGCCTTGTCAAGACCGTGCTCCGCATCCTTCGCGGTATCACACGCGAGACAATCAAGATAGCTCATAGTGGTAGCCGCCTCGGTAATAAGGGCGGCAACATCCTCGTCCACGGCAAACTCCGCGCCGCCGTTTACCGAAAGATACCAAAGGTAATCGTCGGTATAATCCTTACCGTTGCCGTCGGGATAATAGGTATAAACGAGCGTGGTGTCTCCCTGCGTCCATTTGAGTGAGGTGACCTCGTCCTTTTTAAGCTTTGGCACTTCATCGTAAAGCACGAAATCAAGCACGTTACCCGTAAGGAGCGAGGGTAGCGTATCGTCGACCATATACACCTTCGTCTTATCCAGCGGGTCAAGGAAATAGTACATAGCGTTAAAGCGATTTTCGTCGCCTATAAGGAACTCGCGCTCGCTTCCGTCGGAATATGCGAGCGTAAGCGTAACACTCGGCTCGTCCAAGCCGTAAGTTCCAAGGCTCGCCTCGTCGCTGACGGTAATAAGTTCTGTTGACTTTGCGGAGTTTAAGTCGTCGATTATCATATTTACCGCATCTTTATCCACGGGTACGTCGGGATATTCCTCGGCGCACCAGCCGTCACCGTCACGGCGCAGGGTAAGGGTGCGCTTTTTATATTCAGCCTCCTCGCCCCCGCTGCCCTCATCGCCGTGAGCGTGGTCGCCACCAACGAGGTACTTGACCGTCATAGTAATGCGCTCGACTCCGTCGGGGGATACGTCGGCTACGGGGTAGCTCGGCGCGGTCTCCTGCGGCGTGGTATCCTCGCCGTCGCCCGACAGCGCACCCGTAACGAAGTACGCTATCATAAAGAGGGCGAGGACCGCTATCATTATTATAAGATTTCTGATTCTTTTATCCTTCATATCGGATCATCTCTTTTTTCTCATATAAATATATACGCCGCCGAGAACGAGCGTTGCAAGGGGAAGCACGAGAATGAAGATATTGCCCCAGAGGTTAGCTTGAGCCTCCGTAACGGTAAGCACGGAGCCTTCAAGGGAAATATCGCTTATCTCGGGAAGCGAGGAAGCAAAGCTACCGCACAGATAATTGGTCATAAACCAGAAGCAATAAAGGTTGCTTCCGTTTGAAGCGTTAATAAAGCTGTCCGTTATCATAGTTGCCGAGCCGCACCATATAAGCCTTGCTACGGCACCGTCCGCAAGCTCCTTCTCCGCCGCAACGGCAAGAGCGTATGACTGCGCCTCGGTCTTTTCACTACCCGATTTGGTATAAGACTTGTCCGAGGTAGAAAGCAGAGTCGTATGCGTAACGCCCGCGCTTTCCGTCGTTAATACTGCGTGGCTTGATGGCAGCAGCATCTTATAATCCGCAAGCTCCGCAACGGCACTATGCTCGCTGTCAACGTCGGGAATTATATAAGTCGGCTGTTGATAATATCTGCTTGAATCGCCCTCGTAAACGGTATCCGCGCCCGCGCTCATACCGAGTGCGGCGGTAAGCGCGGAAAAGTTTGCAAGCTTGTCAATACCAACGCCGCTGAAAAGCAGGATGCTTCCGCCCTTACCAAGATACGAAAGGAGCTTATCTCTTTCCGCAGAGGTAAGGTCGATGGTGGGGGCGTTTATTATGATAAGCGAGCAATCCTCGGGCACGTTATCCTTATCAAGTGCGACGTTGAGCGTATCGTACGCAAGACCGTACGCATCGAAAAATCCCGTGATGGTCGACGAAAGCGCGCTTTCGCCGTGACCGTCAAGAACGTATACGGAGGGAACACTTTCCGCCGTAACGTACTCGATAGCGCCCGTTATACTGCTCTCGCCCGCGAAGAACTCCTTAACGTCGGTAAGATATGCGGAATATCCCATATAGTAGTAGGATTGCATCTGCTCGTAGGTCATACGTCCGAGCAGACTGCTGTAATAATAGAATAGATCGTCGTAGCTGACAAGCTTGCTTCTGCGCTCGCTCGTCACGACTACGCTATGGTTAGTTGCATCCTTGGCGTTATGCTCGGTAAGGAAGTTGGGGCTGACTATCGGGTCAACGACCTTTACGGTAACGTTTGGCGAAGCGCCCGCGTATCTGTCGATAAAGTTTCTTATGACCTCGTCCTCGTTGCCGCCCTGACAAATGAAATTGAGCGTTACCTGCTCGTCAAGCGTGCCGAGGTATTTTTCGGTGGTCTCCGAAAGAGTGTAGATGCCAACGCTCGTGGTATCAAGCTTCTTGATACCGTCTGGCAGAGCGTTTACGAGAAGATTTGCAAAAACTATCACACCAAGAAGAACGGCGGTGATAGCCACGCTGTATACGCCAAGCTTGCCGCTTTTGGCACTTGCATTAAATGAAAATTTCATCCTTCGCACCTCCCATCAGCTCCAACGGCGCTTTTCCATAGCCTGCACCGTAAGGAAAACGAAGAAAACGGCAATAGATATAAAATACACTATTGCTGTAAGGTCAAATATGCCGTCCACAAAGCTGTAGAAACGGTCAAAGACCGCAAGGTATTCAACGAGCTTCGGGAAAAGTCCCTCGAAAAGCGTGGAATCCACGAAATACGTAATAACCGTAGGTGCGGCACAAATAACGAGCGCCACGCCGCCGATGATGAGGTTTTTGGTGAGCATATAAATTACCGCCACAAGAGCCGCGATGAGCGCAAGGAAGCAAAGAAGCGAGCCGAGCGCGCTTGCGGGCAAAAGCTCAACGAGGCTTGAAAGCAGATATATTGCAAGAAGCACCGCTACGCCTAAAACGGCGGAGATGCTTTGACTCTCCGTAAGAGACGAGAGGAAAACGCAAATGGCAATAAGCGCGCTTCCAAGAAGGAAAAAGCCGAATATCGCGGAATACGCGCCGAGCATATATACGTCGCCAAAGAGCGAAAGAATAAGCGGGTAAAGGCACAGAACGCCACAGCAAAGACCGTAAACGGCAACAGCGGCAAGGTATTTGCCCATGACCACGGAGCTTAGCTTCATCGGCAAAGCGTAAAGGAGCTGGTCGGTCCTTGAACGGCGCTCCTCCGCCAGCGTGCGCATGGTGAGTATCGGCACGACTATCATAAGCACGATAGTCATATTGGAGAGCACGTATTCAAACGAGGGCGAAAGCTGAAGCAGATTTATCGCCATCGTGTAAATACCCGCAAAAACGAGCATTACGGCAAGAAAAACGTAGCCCGTCATGCTTATGAAGTAGGATTTGAACTCCCTTTTGAATATTGCTATCATTCGTTCTCATCCTCCTCGTCATTTTTCGCCGAAAACAGCGGAGTATATCCGCCATCATCGTTTTTACCGTCGATATCGGGGCTTTCGTAATGCTTCCACTCAACGTCGGTTTCCTCGACGTAATTGTCGTTAGTGAGCGAGAGGAATATGTTTTCAAGCGTTTTATCGTCGCGGTGAAGCTCGGTAAGCGCGATGCTCTCTTTGGAAAATGCAAAGAAGATATCGCTGCGAACCTTATCGCCGTCATCCACCGTAAGAGAAATCACGGTAGCATCCCCTTCCGCGCAGTATTCCGCCTTTGCCTTGGGGAAAAGGCGTGAAATAACGCCCTTCGCTCTTTCCTCGTCGCACTTGACCTTGATAGAGAGCGGCTCGTCGGCTGAATTTTCAAGCTCTGCAAGCGGTGCGTCGGCAACTATTTTGCCGTTTGAGATAATGAGGATATGGTCGCAGACTGCGCTTATCTCGGCAAGGATGTGACTGCTGATAATGACGGTCTTGGTCTTTCCAAGGTGCCTTATAAGGTCTCTTATCTCAATTATCTGCTTGGGGTCAAGTCCGACGGTCGGCTCGTCAAGAATGATAGTATCGGGGTCGCCTATCATCGCCTGCGCTATGCCAACGCGCTGACGGTAGCCCTTGGAGAGATTCTTGATAAGGCGGTTTCGCACGCCCGCAAGACCCGTGATGGTCATTACCTCTTTTATTTGTCTTATGCTTTTTTCAAACGGCACGCGCTTGGCGTTTGCCACGAAAACGAGATACTCGCTCGGCGTCATTTCCATATACAGCGGAGGCTGCTCGGGAAGATAGCCTATGCGGCGCTTTGCCTCGACGGGCTCCTCGAAAATATCGTGTCCGTCAACGAGCACCGTGCCCGACGTGGCGGCAAGACAGCCCGTTATTATATTCATCGTCGTGGATTTTCCCGCGCCGTTAGGGCCGAGAAGTCCGTAAATTCCCTTGTCTACCTTAAAGGAAATATCTCTTACGGCAGTATGACTTCCGTATTTTTTAATAAGATTTTTGACCTCGATCAAAGCTGCTCCTCCTTAAAAGATTAAGTTCTGTATTAGAATAGCATTTTACTGTGTTATTAATATGATGTCTTTTTGAACAATTTTTAACTTTTGCAAAAAGGCTGCAAATGATAAACACTTGCAGCCCTTTGTCAGTCTATATCCTCTACTACGGTCTCGGGCGGATCTTCAAGGGCGTCGGGGCGCTCGATAAATTTCTTATAGAGCTTAAATGCTGATGCAAAATAATGTCCGTCGCATATTCTCTCGTCCGTAACTGCCTTGATATCTACGTATCGGCATTTTTCAAGATTTCCCTTTCGGTCATACTCAAAAACCGACTTTTTAGTGCCGTATGATATAAACACGGGCAAATTTCCGAAATCATAAATGTGATGATATACGGGATTGATTCCAAGCGAGCCCATACTCGTTATAACCATCGTACCGTGGAAGGGCGAGAGCTGAAGCAGGGATTTCGGAAGCCAGCCCCAATAATCAAGCGCGTTCAAAAGCTTGATGGTCCAACGAAGAAAGACTCCCGGAATAAAGCTAAGCACCTTTGCCAAGCGGTCAACCGCCGTGGGCTTATCGAGCGAATCTATTGCCGCCTTTGCCGTGGAATTGAATTTTTCATAAACCTCGTCCACTGTGTCACCGGGTTCAAAATCCACCTTGATAACGGTTTCGGGGGCGTTTAGAGAAAGCTCCTTTTTTACCGTCATTACTATAGTTATAGAGTTCCTTGCATACACCTTTTGCCCGCTGATAAAGCGATTTATTCCGGGGCGTTGAGATATCACGCGGACGTAAGCGGCAAGCATAATGTGCAAAAGTCCAAACGAGGTCTTTCCCTCTCTGATCTTGCGGCGGCACATCTCATCCGCCTTGGTTACCTCTATTCTGTCGTAAAACGTATTTGAAGCGTCGGAGCGACGAGCCATTATGTATGGCATAAGTTGATGCATGGGTTCAATAGTGCGAAGCCTTCTACCGTCCTTTCGGTCGCCGAGTCGGCGCCTTCTCTTGCGGTAGGTAAGTGTTGCGGGTGCGGTGGCAGACGCGGTGGCTTTAGCCGCCGTGTCATCGGTCATCGTTTTGGCACCTGACGTAACGTCTTTTTCATTCGCCATTGTGTTTCCGCCTTTCTGCTCATTTTAGCACAAGCAGAGTAATTATACACCATTTTAATCAAAAAATCAAGAAAAATATATACATATGTGAAATTTTAAGAATTATCCGCCCTATATTGACTTTTCGGTAAGTTTTATGATATAATTTAATTTAATAGGAGAACTAAAAAATGGATAAAGTTTTTATTTATACGGACGGCGCTTGCCGCGGAAATCCCGGACCGGGCGGCTGGGGAGCTATCCTCGTGTGCGGTGAGCACAAGCGCGAGATGTCGGGCGGCGAGGCTATGACAACCAACAACCGAATGGAGCTTATCGCCGCTATCGAGGCGCTTGCCGCGCTTCGCAGACCCTGCGAGGTAACGTTGACTACGGATTCAAAATATCTTTGCGACGGAATTTCAAAAGGCTGGGCGGCATCGTGGCGTGCTAAAGGCTGGAAAAAATCCGACGGAAAGCCCGCGCTCAACCCCGACCTTTGGGAAAGGCTCTTGTATCTCATTGACGTACACAAGGTAGAGCTTGTATGGGTCAAGGGACACGCAGGACACGAGTACAACGAGCGTTGCGATGCACTTGCCACCGCGTACGCAGACTCGCTTCGTTGACACGGAAAGGACGTAATATGAAATCTCAAAAAATAATGCTTGCGCTCATCGTTGCATGCCTTGTGCTTTTGCTTGCGGTGCTTGTTTACGGAGTCGTTGCCTTTGGCGGCTCTGCGGACACGACGGCGGAAAGCACGGCAGAAAACACACCCGCGGTTTCCACCGCCCCCGACACTACGCCGAGTGTGCCTGACGGCACTACCGCGCCCGATGACACTACTGCCCCGCCCGAAACCACTCCCAAGCCCGAAACCACTCCCAAGCCCGAAACGACTCCAACGCCCGAAACGAGTGCGCCCGCGGATTACCCGCCCGTAAGCGGTAGCTTTACGTCGGCACTTGAGGTAAAGCTCGGTGTGGACGTTGATTGGCGCACGGTGTCGCGTACTGCAACCGAAGCGGAAATAGAATTTACTATAGTTTTAAACTCCTACAAGATAGGAATAGGCTCAAGAAGTAATAATTACCTTAAGATAGGTGAGGAAACCTACCGTTTTTCTACTCCAAAAATAAGCATTGAGGAGACGAAAAAATCTGAAACGGTGCTTGCGGTATTGACCGCCAAGGTGCCGCTTACAAACGGCGAGGGCGCGTTTGACGCCTCCTGCTCGTGGAACTTCAAGGGAACTTACAGCGGAGTGAAAATTGATAATATCATCTCCGAGGGAGTTATTGAAATAAAATAAGAGGTTGCATTGCAACCTCTTATTTTATTTTCACAAGCGAGCGCATTCCGTCCGCAAGTGCGCCGACGAGCGCGTCGATATCCTCTGCGGTATTTTCGGGGCAGAGGCTTACGCGAATGGTGGAATCCGCCGCCTTATCGTTAAGTCCGAATGCGCGAAGTGCGGGGCTGAGCTTTTTATCGTGTGACGAGCAAGCCGAGCCGCTTGAAACGCAGATGCCGCGCGCGGACAAAAAGTTGAGCATAGTTTGGCTCTTGATATTGGGAACGGTAACGCTGATGATGTGGTCAACGTGGCGTTCGGGGACGTTCAACGTAACGTCAAGCGCAGAGAGGCGCTCGGTAGCGTATGAATACAAGCCGCGCAGCTTGTCCGCGTTTGGGACGAGCGCAAGTCTGCCCTCCGTCACCGCCTTGCCAAAGCCTGCGATGCCGACGAGGTTTTCCGTGCCCGAACGCAACCCCTCCTCTTGTCCGCCGCCGTAGATCACGGGGATGAGAGCGCGGCGCTTTATTACCGTGGGGGATATTATGAGCGCACCGACGCCCTTCGGGCCGTGTATCTTATGCGCGGAAACGCTTATCATATCTATTCCGCACGATACTCTCGGCAACGCTTGGCGCAAAAAGCCCTGAACCGCATCACAATGTATCAGCGCGTCGGGGCTGACCGCTCTTATTGCGCGTGCCGCCGCATCGATATCGTAAAGCGCACCCGTTTCGTTATTGACAAGCATAAACGATGCAAGGAAAACGCCCTTCATAGCCTCGTTGCGAAGCTGTACCATATCGAGCGCACCGCCGCGAGTTGAGATATACACAGCCTCAAAGCCCTCGCGCGTAAGCGCCTCGACGGCTCTTGCAACGGACGGATGCTCCGAATCGGTAAGGAGTATGCGCTTTGAGGAAAAATGCTTTTTTGCCCTTGCCGCGCCGAGTATGGCAAGGTTATTTGCCTCGCTTCCCGAAGCGGTAAACACCGCGCGCCAGCCCTCCGCCTGCCTTACGCCCACCGCCGCGTATATCTGCTCGCGTGCGGTATTGAGGAGTTTGTGGGCTTCGTCGCCCGCCGTATGCAGGGACGAGGGATTGCCGTATATCTCCATAGCGGCTATCATCGCCTCCTTGACTCCCACGGAAAGCGCAGTTGTCGCGCTGTTGTCAAGATAAATTCTGTCCTTTACTTCTATTGCCATAATTATTTGAAGGTAAAGTAGGAAACGATAGCATCAACGTCGCCGAGATGCGAGTCGAAAAGCTCTGCGGTAGACGTATAGGTAAATACGTAGAAGATATCCTTATACGCGCTGACTATCTGGCGGTATTTGTAAGCCGCGCCGTTTACGGTAGCCGTGTAATCAAAGCTGAGTGCCGCCGCGCCGCCAAGCTTTGCCTCGGCAGGGGCAGATACTACCGTAAAATCGTCAAGCAGCTTAGCAAGGGAGTCGGTGGTGTAGCTGACGTACTGCTCCACGCTGAGATAGCCCTCAGCGGGAAGCGTGCAGGTAACGCTGACGTTGGAGCGGTCAACGCTTGCGGAATAATACGCCGATGCGATGCCCGACGAGGTATTCGGAGTCCACGCCTGAGGCACGAAGAGATAGAAAGCCTCGTTTTCGGAGGCGGCGTTCTGCATTCCCTCGGGAGCACCCGCGTTAGAGCAACCGACAAGGGATACGAGCATAAGAGCGCACATAAGCGCAACGATTATTTTTTTCATTTTCATTACCTCTTTAGTTCATTTTACTGACGTAATCTGCGGCGGTCAGTACGCCGTATTTTCCGCTTTCATATGTAAGTCCGCCTTGGAAAAAGACGGTGTAAGGCGGGCGGATGGGGCCGTCGGCGGAAAGCTCCACGGATGCGCCCTGAACAAACGCGCCCGCCGCCATAATGACCTCGTCGGAGTATCCAGGCATTGCCCACGGCTGTGGTTCGACGTAAGCGTCGACGGGCGAGCCTGCCTGTATTCCGCGGCAGAACGCGCAAAGCGTGTCCGCGCTGTGCGTAACGACCGTCTGAATTATATCAGCACGGCTCTCGCTCCATTTCGGCTCTGCCAAAAATCCCATTTTCTCGAAAATATAAGCCGCAAGATGCGCCGTTTTGAGCGCGGCGGCGGTGGTGTGCGGCGCGTAGAAAAGACCGAGGAACATATTTCTGTTCTGTCCGAGCGTTGCGCCTACCTCACCGCCCGTGCCGACGGTGGTAAGTCTGTAGGACGCAAGCGTCACTGCCCTCTCACTTCCCGCAAGGTATCCACCCGTGAGCGCCATTCCGCCACCCGGATTTTTGATAAGCGAGCCTACAAGCAGATCCGCCTTCGGCTCGGCGGTGCAGGTAAATTCGCCGTAGCAATTATCCACTACGACGTAAATATTATCGCGCACGGCGTGGACGGCGTTATACGTTGCCGTTATTTCTTCGGGGGTGAGGGTGCGGCGGTTCTGATAGCCCTTTGTACGCTGAATAAAGACCACGCGCACGCTATCGTCCTCGCGGACTCTCTTGCATACGGCATCGACGTCGATAGTGCCGTCGCGCATCTCGATAGCGTCGTATTTTACGCCGAAATCGGCAAGCGAGCCGTCGCCGTTAGCACCGCCGATTCCGATAACGCCGTCAAGCGTATCGTAGGGCTTGCCCGTGACGGCAAGGAGCGTATCGTTCGGGCGGAGCAGACCGAAAAGCGCTGTGGAAAGCGCGTGAGTGCCGTTGACGAAATTATGTCTGACGAGCGCCGCCTCCGTATCAAATACACGCGCCCAAACGCGGTCAAGCACCTCCCTGCCCCTATCGTCGTAGCCGTAGCCCGTCGTTCCCGCGAAGCAAGCGTCGCTCACGCGCTCCTCCTTGAACGCCTCCATAACGCGGCAGGTGTTTTCATACGCCACCTTGTCGATGGCGGCAAAATTCTGTGCAAGTGCCGCCTCTGCCTCGGCGGCAAGCATCATTATATTTTCGGAAAAAGGCATTTTGTAACTTCCTTAAAAATTTTTTCTATATACGCATCATCTCCGTCGGTGGAAATGAAGCTGATCTTCCCCTCGCCGCTATCCGAAAGAAGCCCCAAGGCTTCAAGGCGGCGTTTTGCTTGTGCCGCAGTTCCGACTGCACCGTCGAATATCTCGACCTCGCGCCCGACGGCGGCAACTATCTCGTTTTTAACGAACGGGTAGTGGGTACAGCCGAGAACTACTCCGTCAAAATCTCCGACACCCGACAAAAGCTCGGACAAATAATCGCGCACGTCCTCGCCCCGTTCTATCATTCCCGCAAGGCGCGGACACGGCACGGGGACAAGCTCGCACGCGCCCGAATTTGCCCTGATAAGCTCTGAAAAGCGTGCGGATTCCACCGTTCGCGGAGTTGCAAGTACAGCCACTCTGCGACAAGCCGAGCGTGCCGCGGGCTTCACTGCAGGCTCAATGCCGACTATCGGAATGCTCGCATACGTGCGGCGCAGACTGTCTGCCGCCGCCGCAGTTGCGGTGTTACAGGCTATGACGAGACACTTTATGCCAAGGTCGATAAGCCTTTTGGCATTCTCCTCGGAAAGCCTTAACACCTCGTCGGCGGTGCGGCTTCCGTACGGCGCATTTTTCCTGTCGCCGAGGTAGATATAATCTTCTCGCGGCATCTGCCTTACAAGCTCGGCAAGCACGGAAAGCCCGCCCACGCCCGAATCAAACACCCCGATGGGTGCGGAACTTTTTATCATTTAAGTGCCTCGGCGTATGCTACGGCAAGCTCAACGCAAGCCTTAACGTCCCTCATATCTACCGTTTCCACGGCGGAGTGGATATACCTTGTGGGTATGGACAGCGCACCCGCGGCGCATCCCGCGCCCGCAAGCTGTAAGGACGAGGTATCCGTGCCGCCGTAGGTCAGTATCTCGCTTTGGTGGTTGATTTTTTTATCGTTTGCTATGGTGTGAAGCTCGTTAACAAGGTCGTCGTCGCAGATAACGGACATATCCTTTACCTTTATCGCAACGCCGCCGCCAAGCTTTACAGCCATTGGCTTTGCGCCTGGAGTATCGCCCGTTCCCGTAACGTCAAACGCTATTGCAACGTCGGGAGCTATGGCAAAGGCGGCGGGCTTTGCTCCACGGCATCCAACCTCCTCCTGAACGGAGAAAACGAAATAAATATCGCACTCGTTATTCTTTATGCGCTTTGCCGTCTCGACCATAATGGCACAACCGAGTCTGTCGTCAAGCGGTCTGCCGCTTATGCGGTTCGCAGAAAGCTTCGTCGTGTGATGAACAAGCGAAAAGCAATCACCCACGCTGACGCGGCGTGCCGCCTCGCCGTGCGTGGACGCGCCGATATCAACGTAAAAGCGGTCGGCGGTGAGTGCATCAGCCTTCGTTCCGCTGTCGGGAACGAGGACTCCGCGCGTGCCGTTTTCGAAAACGACCTCGCTATACGCCGCGGCAACGAAATTTATACCGCCGATGGGAGCAAGACGGAGCATTCCGTTATCCTCGATATAGGTAACGATAAAGCCTATCTCGTCGCTGTGCGCGCAGAAAAGAAGCTTCTTTGCGCCGCTTCCCTTTTTGACGGCTATAAGGTTTCCGAGTGCGTCGGTATAGCATTCGTCAACGAAGGGAGCTATCTCCTTTTTAATAAGCGCGCTTACCTTTTTTTCTCTGCCCGAAACGCCCGAGCAGCAAACTATATTTTTAATAAGGCTATACATTTTTTCCTCCAGACTCAAAAGCCGTATTCGCAAAGGAATGCGTATATCAGCTCTTTTATGGCTTCGTAATCGTCGATCGATGCGACGCAGGATGCGGAGTGCAGATATCTCGTTGCGGCGGATACCGCTACGGTGCGCACGCCCGTGCCCGATTTGTGAATATGCGCGGCATCGTTGCCGCCCGAAACGTATTTTTTGACCTGCGCTGAAATCGCGCGGCGCTTTGCTATATCAAGCATTCCGTCAACAAGCTCGCGGTCGTAGATGGTCGAGCGGTCAACGAGGGATATAACGCCTCCGCCGCCGACCTTGGCAACGCGGGAGTTGGGCTTTACGTCGGGCAGGTCTGCAATTGCCGTGGATTCAAGCACAACGGCATAGTCGGGGCGCACTCTTTGCGCCGCGACCTGTGCGCCCGATCGTCCTATCTCCTCACGCACGGTAAATGCGCAAACGAGGTCAAACGGGAGCTTTTTGCCCTCGTCCTTGAGTCTGCGAAGAAGCTCTATCATCACGGCACAGCCGAGTCTGTCGTCTATCGCCTTGCCCTTTATAAAGCCCTCGTTCTCGCCAAAGCGCACGAAATCCGAGTCGAACACGCCGTAGTCGCCAAGCGCAAGATATTTTTCGGCATCGGTGCGAGAGGTCGCGCCGATATCGATATACATATCGTTTATCTTGGTCGCCTTTTTGCGCTCCTCGGCACTTTGATGGTGTATCGCCTTCGACGCTATAACGCCGCCGACGTCACCGTTCTCGCCGCGGAATATCACGCGTCTGCCGCAAAGCACGCGCGGGTCGATGCCGCCGACGGCGGCAAAGCGGATATAACCCGATTCCTCGATATATTTTACCATAAAGCCGACCTCGTCGGTATGCGCGGAGAGCATTACGGTGGGGAGTCCCTCTCCCTCGCCGTTCACCCGTGCGTAGAGGTTTCCGACCTTGTCACGCGTGAGCGTTGCCACGCCCGAAAGCTGACGTGCTATCTCGTCGGCAACCGCTTCCTCACTGCCCGACGGACCGAATTCAAGGCAGAGCCTTTCCAAAAGCTCAATACCGTAAAGAATTTTATTTTCAGTCATTTTCGCTCATCTCCTTTACTGCCTTTTCAACCTCGGGTGAGGTTATAAAAAGCTTAATGAGCTTGCAAAGTGCCTCGGCATCGTCAAGGGAGATGACCTCGGTGCAGGTGTGCATACTCTTAAGGGGCAGACCTACGTCAACCGTAGGAATACCGCGGCCGACAAGACCTATTACGTTTGTGTTAGTTCCCGTACCCGACGGCGCGACCGTGCGCTGTGTGGGAACGCCGTTTCCCTTGGCGGCACTCTCGATGATGCGCGTAAGCCTTCTGTCCGTAAGAGGAGAAAACGCTATCGAAGGTCCTGCGCCGACCTTTACGGTCTCGCTGTCCTTGGTGTCGGGCGTTCTGCCGAGGTCAACGTCGGCAACGAGAGCGCAATCGGGTTCGGTGGCAAAAGCGCCCGTAGCCGCGCCGCTCATATAGCTTCCCGACTCCTCAAAGTTTGAAAATTGCAGATACACGTCGCCCCACAGCTCGTCCGCGGGGGTCTGTGCGAGTGCAAGCACCGCAATAGCTCCGCAAGCCTTATCATCAAAGCCCTTGCCCGCGATAAAGCCGTTTTTAAGCTCGGAATACTTCGGCATAAAGCCCACGGGAGTTCCGATGCTGACGTGCTTTTGAAGCTCCTCCTTGGAGTAGCCCGTGTCAATGAGAAGCTCGTCAATGGGAACGAGCTTGTCGGCATCCCCCGCACGCTGAAGGTGGGGCGGAGTTGAGCCGACCACGCCGTATATCTTCTTTTTATCGCGGCAGTACACGACTACCTCGCTTGCCTGAAGTATCCTCGTGTCAAGTCCGCCGACGTTGGTGACGGTAAGAAAGCCGCCGTCCTTAATACCCGTGACGATCATTCCTATCTCGTCGAAATGGGTATCAATGAGTATCTTTTTGGCGTTTTCCTTGCCGCAACGGCGGATGAAGGTGTAGTTTTTCAACGGAGAGACGATCGTTTCGTCAAAATATCCGCCGATAAGCTCCATAAGCTCCTCCTCGCTGTAGGTCGTGTGTCCCGACACGGACATAAGCCCCGCAAGCGAGAATATCATATCCTTAAGCTCGTTTTTCATTTCTTCTCCTGAAAATCAAGAACTATTTTCTTAAAATAATTTCCGCGCTCCTCAAAATTCGAAAAGCGGTCAAAGCTCGTGCAAGCGGGAGAAAGCAACACCGCGCTTCCCTTTTCCGCTACGCCGCGAGCCGCGCTGACAGCCGCCGCGAAATCTTCCTCAAATATCACGTGGAGCGCGTCCTCCTCGCCCGCTTCGGCGCGGCGGCGCTCTATCGCCTCGGCTATCTGCGGTGCGGCTTCGCCCGTAAGCACCACGGCGCTCGCACGCTCTATCAGAGCATCGGCAAGCGGCTCAAACGGAACGTGCTTATCCCTGCCGCCGCAAATGACTACGGGGCGGCAATCAAATGTGGAGAGAGCCGCCACACTTCGCGACGGGCTTGAATCAATAGAGCTGTTGTAGTACTTTACGCCGTCAAGCTCCCTGACGAATTCAAGTCTGTGCGCAACGCCCGAAAAATCGCGTGCTACCTCACGTATGACCTCTACGGGAACGTAGCCCCAAGTGAGTGCCACGGCGGTCATATAATTTTCTACGTTGTGTATTCCCGGTATTTTAATTTCCGATGCGTGAAGGATCAAAGTTTCATTCTCGCCGTCGGAATATATCACGTCGTCGCCGCGCAAAAAGATCGCGGCGCTGTTTTCTCTGCCGCCCGTAAGCTCGGCGTATTCCGCGCCCGCCTCGGTGCAATGAGCCGAGAAAAATATAACTCTGCCCGAAAAACGCTCGGCGGCGGCACGGGAAAGCTCGTTTTTGCCGTTCAGCACCAAAAGCTCGGTGCTATCGCCAAAAACGTTGTATTTCGCAAGCGTGTACTCCTGCATATCCTTGTGCCAATTAAGGTGGTTCGGCGTGATATTCGTTATCGCCGCGCGCATAGCGCTTGAGCGCATAGTCTGAAGCTGAAAGCTTGAAAGCTCAAGCACGGCGGCATCCTCGCCCGTCATTTCGGGCGCAAGCGACAAAAGCGGAGTGCCGATGTTTCCGCCAACGTACGCGCGTTTTACGCTCGGCGCGTGCGACATAAGCAGGTGTGTAAGCGTGGTCGTGGTAGTCTTGCCGTCGCTACCCGTTATAGCAAATATTTTCGCCTCGGTCGATGCGCAGAACCACTCCATTTCAGAGGTCAGTAGCGCACCGCGGCGCACCGCCTCGCAAAGCTCGCCCGCGTCGGGGCGAATACCCGGTGAGCGAAAAATGACCGTATCGCTCATATCATCGGTCAAAAATCCCACCGTGGGGTCTGCATCGCACGCGAAACCTACTCCCATTTTTATAAGAGACGCCGCATCGTCGCCAAGCGCCGCAAGGCTTTTGGCGTCGCGCACGCTAAGGCGCGCGCCCATCCCCGACAGCAAGCGTGCAAGCGGGCGGTTTGACACGCCAAAGCCGAGTATCACGGCTCTGCCGCGTTCAATGCATTCCTCTATCCTTTTGGTGTCTTTCATAAGAACACTCCTTAAAGCAATAATGTATCACTATATTATATATTATATTTTATCTTAACGCAATAGTTTTATTAAAAAATCGCCGCAAAAACGCTTTTTGGCGCGGTATTTTCCGAAATTTGGAGTATTCACAGCGCGGTGCTTTCATGATATAATATATGTGCATATATGCGAAAGGAGCGTGATAATAAAGCAAAAAATCCCCAAAATAACCCCGAAGGCATACGGCTTTTTGCATTTCTCTTGATTTTTGCCAGCCTTCAAAGTGACAAGAAAGGATGTTGCAATGAAAAAATTTATTGGTTTTATTTTATCGGCTATAATGCTTACGTCAATTTTTATCCCTGCGGCAAGTGCCGCAAGCGCAACCTCGCGCGTCGGCAGGGTATCCACGTCGAGCGGCGGACTGAACGTAAGGAGCGCAAGCTCCACGGGCGCATCCGTCCTCGCCTCCGTACCGCAAGGAAGCTATCTTACGCTTATGTGGCAAAGCGGCTCTTGGTGGTACGTTGAGTACGCGGACGGCAAATACGGCTATTGCTACGGCGACTACATAAGTCCCGTGACGAGCGTACCGAAAACGGTATCGCTATCGTGGGGCGTACTTAACGTGCGAAGCGGCGCGGGAACGTCATACGCGCGCATAGACCAGCTCCAAAACGGCGACGTGGTGCTTCAGCTATCCACGGCAAACGGCTGGAGCAAGGTAGTCTACGACGGCGTAAAAACGGGATACGTAAGCTCACAATATCTAAAAACTGCGCAAAGCTATCCCGCAGTTTCGCTGTCCGTCCCCTCATACAATCAGGGCGACAAGCGCTGGGCGAGCGTAAAGCTTGGCTCGTCGGGAAAGACTATGGCGAAAATAGGCTGTGCCACGACGGGACTTGCAATGACGGAGTCCTACCGCACGGGTACGACTATAACGCCCGCGACGATGGCAAAGCGCTTGAAATATACGTCTACGGGAAGCCTGTATTGGCCCGAAAACTACGTTGCGGTGACGAGCAAAACGGATTACTTAAAAAAGATATACGAGCTTTTACGCGCGGGCAAGCCCGTTCTTATCGGAGCAAAGACCGCCTCGGGCTCACAGCACTGGGTGGTAGTTGACGGCTACAAGGGTGGCTCGACGCTTACGGCATCGGGCTTTACCGTAAACGACCCCGCAAGCGCGTCGCGCTCGACACTCCAAGAGTTGTTTGACACGCACCCGTACTTTTACAAATATTTCTATTACAAATAATAAAGAATAGGCAGTTGCTTTGCAACTGCCTATTCCTCATATTCCTTGATGCCCGCCATCTTTGATATCTCACGGAAGCCACCGACCTCGGCGCGCTGTATCGCGCCGTATATGCGGTAGCGAAGTCCGCGGTTTTCGCGCTCAAGCCGCGCGAGGAGTTGTTTCATCTCCTGCCTTTCGGTGTTTCCGTCGGCGGGGCAGGTGGACGTTACAACGGGAAGCTCCGCCTTGCCAGCGAAATAGCGTATATCCTTTTCGGGCATATAGATGAGCGGTCTTATGACCGTAACGCCAACGCGCGAAAGGTAGGTCACGGGCTGAAAAACGCCTATTCTGCCCTCAAAAAAGAGATTCAGCATAAACGTTTCCACCACGTCGTCAAAATGGTGTCCAAGCGCGACCTTGTTGCATCCAAGCTCGGCGGCGGCGGAATTAAGCGCACCGCGGCGCATCTTGGCACACAGCGAGCAAGGATTGGACTCCTTACGGATATCAAATATGACCTTTGATATCTCGGTCTTGATTATCTTATGCTCAACGCCAAGCTCGCGGCAGTATTCGGTAACGGGCGAAAAGTCCATTCCCTCAAGTCCCATATCAATACTTACGGCGATGACGGAAAAGCTTTTGGGATAAAAGCGGCGAAGCCCTGCCATAGCCGCCAAAAGCGCGAGCGAGTCCTTGCCGCCCGAAACGCCGACGGCTATTTTGTCGCCATCCTCTATCATACCGTAATCGTCTACCGCGCGGCGCGCAAAGCTAAGCAAGCGCTTAGTGTCAGCGCCCCTTTTCTTTTTCGGCTCGGTCGCCGTAGTTTCAAGATCTTTTTCACTCATTGAAAAGAAAATCCTCCAGCATAGCCGTGCTGTCAAAGCACGTTTTACAGTTTTCGCGCATAAAGCCGCGAATTTTTTCGCTTGGCTGTCCCCACAGCGCACCGACGAAGGCAACGCCTGCCGCGCGAGCCATATCGTAGCCCGTGCGAAGATCGTCCACCATCAGCATTTGCGAGGGCGAAAATCCAAAGGTTTCGCTAATATGCTCGATAGGTCTTACGGACGGCTTGCGCCATTCCTTGCCCATATCCCAGCTATATATCTTATCGGGGAGAGTGCCGAAATTTGCCATCCAATCCCTTACGATAAAACGCTCGTGAGAGTGGGAAACGACGCAAACGATGCCTCCCGCCGCACGTTGACGTTCGATTATACGGCGCATTCCGTCAAACGCATCGGGGACTATCGAGTCGGCAAAGCGTTGCCATACGGCAATCTCGTGCGCCATTTCGGCATCGCTAAAGCCGAGTATCTCGCGGCAATAAGGCTCAAAACCCGGCTCAAAGCAATAATCGACGAACTCCGTGTAGCTTGGATGATGATCGGGGCGCAGCTTTGAGAGTATTTCAAGCCACGACGGATAATTCACCGCGGGGGTGGATGCGACGGTTGTATCGTCGTGGTCAAGTATCAAAACGGGAAATTTCGTAGTAAATGACATTATTTTATCCATTCTTTCGGGAAAGCGCAGGTGTTTTGAATTTTCTCAAACGTCGCCGTGCGCACGCGCGTGGTGTTGCGCGGCTCGTCGAGATAAAGCACTATCGGCGGCGTAACGTCAAGGCGCGGTGATGCGCCAAGCTTGCCCTCGACTATGACGGCAGAGGGGCGCGAAACGGTGTCGGGGTACACCTCGGTCATGCGCTTCGGCTCTACCCTTACGCGGCGCATAGCTTCGAAAAGCTCGGGCAAACGCTCCGTCCTGAAAACGCAATAAAAGCTTCCGCCGTGCTTCAAGAGCTTTGCGGCGGCGGCGCAGAAATCGGCTATTCCGCCGTGATTTTCGTGTCTTGCGTCCTGCGCGGCATCGTCAAGCTTTGCTTGTCCCGGATGCGCAATATACGGCGGATTGGCAAGGATCGCGTCAAATCTGCCGCCGAGCTGTATTTCGTGGACCTCTCTTATATCGGCAGTTATCACGCTAACGCTGTCGGAAAGCGAATTAAGCTCGACGTTGCGCCGCGCGAGAGCCGCCATATCCTCTCTTATTTCAAGGGCTACGACCTCCTTCGCCTTGCCGTAAGCGGCGGCGAGCAGAGATATTATTCCCGTTCCGCATCCAAGCTCGCAAACTCGGCGCACGGGGCGCATAGCCGCGGCAAGCAGATATGCGTCCGTTCCCCACGCAAGCCCATGTCCCGCGTATATAAGCTTTAGCTTATCTCCGACCTCGGAGATGCTTTCACCCTTTGCAAGTTCTATATCCATAAAAAATCCTTTCAGCTTAAGAAGAACGGAGCCGTCCTTATAGGGCGGCTCCGTTTTCGGCAAAATATGTAATTATTCAGCCTTGGGTGCTCCTACGGGGCAAACGGACTCGCAAGAACCGCAGTCGATGCAGGTATCAGCGTCGATAACGTACTTGCCGTCAGCTTCCTTGATGGCGCCTACGGGGCACTCATCAGCACATGCACCGCATGCGATGCAATCGTCGGAAATCTTGTATGCCATAATAATAACCTCCGTGTTTTATATGGTTTTCTATATTGTATCACAAAAAAAATATTTTGCAAATACCTTTTTGAAAAAAAGTTGTGTTTTTTTATAAAAAACATTTGCCAAAAGCGTTATTCCGCGTTTTCCTTGTCAGCGGACTTGTCCTCGGACTTGTCGGCGGACGGCATTCTGCGTGCCTCCTTGATGATCTTTACGTCCGCAAGCTTATAAGATTTTGGCGCTTGGTCGGGCTTTTCGTCAAGCTTTACGCGAACAGCCGAGGATATGGGCATAATGTCGGTAACGACACCCCTACCGTCAACGGTCTCCACGATAGAGCCGTGCGGCGGCATAAGCGCGATCTCGCGCTCGTAGGTATCCTGCTCAAAGCGCAGACAGCACATCAGTCTGCCGCAGTTGCCCGATATCTTTGCAGAGTTGAGGGAAAGCCCCTGCTCCTTTGCCATCTTTATTGACACCTGCGCGAAATTCGGCAAGAATCCCGAACAGCAAAGCTTTCTGCCGCATACTCCGAGTCCGCCGAGCATTCTCGCCTCGTCTCTGATGCCTATCTGACGAAGCTCGATCCTCGTGCGGAATACGGATGCGAGATCCTTGACGAGATTTCTGAAGTCAACTCTGTCAGCAGAGGTGAAGTAGAAGATAAGCTTTGCGTTATCAAAGGTGTACTGTGCGCCGACGAGCTTCATATCGAGCTTGTGCGCATCGACCTTCTGCATACATATCTTAAGAGATTCCTCTTCTTTTCTGTGGTTGTCGGCGTTGTGCGCGATATCCTCCTCGGTAGCGGCGCGAAGCACCGTGCGAAGCGGCTGAACTATCTTCGCAGGCTCTACCTTGCGGTTAGCGATGGCTATGTCGCCAAATTCCATACCGCGCGAGGTCTCGACGATAACGTGGTCACCGACCTTGAATTTAATATCGGCGGGAGCGAAATAGTATATCTTGCCGCCGCCCGCAAAGCGCACACCGACTATCTCAACGCCGTTTTCTATCTCCTCCTCGACCGCCTCAGGCTCGTCGGAAAAGAGCGCGTCAAGCGTGGGGTCGGGGGGCATGGGCTCGTAGTCCTCGTCAGCCTTAGACTCGGTAAAATCGGCAAAGCGGCTAAATCCGAAGCCACCCACGCTTTTTCCGCCGATCTCGGGAGCGTCAAACGCCGCGATAGCCTCGATAGCCTCCGAGGTGGGTACGCTGTCGTTGTGCCTTCCCTTTCCGCCAGAGCGTCCCTTGCCAGAACGCCTTCTGTCGCCGTTTCTGTGGCGGCGGTTTCTATTGCCGTCGTGTCTTGCGCCCGAGCTATTGCCGCCCGATGCGCCGTCGGCTTCTTCTGTTTTTATAATTTCCTCAATCATTTCAATCTCCATTATAGCGTTAATTCATCATTCCCGTGCGCGAAAGCAGGGATATGAGGGTAAGACGCACGTTCATATTTTTTTCAAGCGACTCGATAGCCGCCGCGACCTCCTCGGAAAACGTAAGAAGCCTGCGAAGCGGATAGCTGTCGGAAAGCTCCGTCGCCGCCGCCCTGTCGGTATAGAAGCGCAAGGGCGCGTCGGTGCTTTTTTTAAGCAAGCAAAGGTCGCGGAATGCCGTTGAGATATCCGTAAGCACTCCTATCGCCTCGTCGCGCGAATTGGTACAAGCGGCGCATAGGTGCGAGAGCGCCTCGGCGCTCTTTTTCTTATCCGCGCAGATGCGGCAGAATTTCGCCGCCGCCTGACGCCTTGCCGCAACCTCGGCAGAGGCATCGCCCGAAAGCAGCTCGATAGCGCGTCCGAGCGAGCCGCCCGCAGACATTACCGCGGCATCAAAAAGCTCCTTGTTTCGACTTTCCGTGGGAAATGCGCCGCGTAGCGCCGCCGAAAGCTCGTCGGGGGTTAGCGGTTGCATACGGATTACGGGCGCACGGCTACGCACGGTCTCAAGCATTGATGCCGCGCTTTCGCAAAGGAGCAGGAACACCACGTACGCGGGCGGCTCCTCAAGCGTGAGCAAAAACGCGTTTTGCGCTTGTACCGTCATAGTATCGGCATCGTTTATTATATAAAATTTCAGATCAAGGTCGTTTGGATATATACAAACGTCGCCCTTCAAGGCGCGGATGGCGTCAACTCCGAGCGAAGCCTTGTCGCCGTCCCTGCCTATTTCGATAACGTCGGGGCAAATATGCGCAAATATCTTTCGACAGCTCTCGCACTCGCCGCACGGAAGCGGCTTTGCGCCATCCCCTCGCGCCTCGCAGACGAGCGAAGCCGCAAGAGTCAAGGCAAGGGTATGCTTTCCTATTCCCTTCGCGCCCTCGATGATGTAGGCGTGGGCGGTGTCGGGAGTGGGCGCAAGCAGGCTTTTACCAAGTCTTGCTTTAAGCGCACCGTTGCCGTATAGCTTCGGGAATATCTCCTTCATCGCCGTTCGTCCTTTCATCCGTTATCATCTATTTATTATATCATTTTATATTTTTATTGTCAATGCTTTTTATAGAAAGAAAACGGCTGTAAGTCAAGTCGCAAAACTTGGCAAAAACAGCCGTTTTTATCAAATTAAAGAAGCGGTATTCCGTTTTCGGCGCAAATGCGATATGTCTCGCGCGGCCAAGAGGAGCATTGAACCTCTCCGATATGCGCCTTGCGCAAGAAGAACATACACATTCTCGACTGACCTATGCCGCCGCCGACGGAATAGGGCAATTCGCCCCTCAAGAGCGAGGAATGGAACGGAAGTGCCGCCCTCTCGGTACAGCCCGCCGCCTCAAGCTGACGGAGCATCGTTTCCTCGTCGACGCGGATACCCATGCTTGAAAGCTCAAGCGCCATATCAAGAACGGGATAGTAGACTATGATATCGCCGTTGAGCGACCAATCGTCATAGTCGGGCGCTCTGCCGTCGTGCTTTTCGCCCGAGGCGAGCGTGCCGCCGATGCCCTGCAGGAACACGGCTCCGTACTCCTTTACGGCGCGAAGCTCTCTTTCCTTGGGGGTGAGCGTGGGATATCTGTTTTCAAGCTCCTGCGCGGTGATAAAGGTTATATCCTCGGGAAGAAGCTTGTCTATAAAATTATAGTCGTCTGCTATGTAGTTTTCGGTCTGACGGAGTGCGTCGTATATGTAACGCACGGTCTTGTGCAGATACGCCTCCGTTCTTTCCTCGTGGCGCATGACCTTTTCCCAATCCCATTGATCGACGAATACCGAGTGGATATTGTCGGTTATCTCGTCGCGGCGAATGGCGTTCATATCGGTATAAAGTCCCTCACCAACGGTAAAGCCGTAACGGCGAAGTGCCATTCTCTTCCATTTTGCAAGAGAATGAACGACGGCGTAGGAGCCACCCGTCTCGCCAAGGTCGAAGGATACGGGACGCTCGACACCGCTTAAATCGTCGTTAAGTCCGCTTTCGGAATCAACGAACAGCGGCGCGCTGACGCGGCGCAGATTGAGCTGATTTGCCAGATCGTTCTGGAAAAAATCTTTTACCTTTTTTATAGCTATCTGTGTTTGTCTTACCGTTAAATGCGGCTTGTAGCCTTGCGGCAGGATAACGGGCATCTTGCGCACCTCTTTCCCATAAAATATAGATAATTATATCACTTATTTTTCGTTCTGTCAATATTAAAATCCAAGACTCTCGCCAACGATTATAACTTTGATGCGCCACGGGATGCTTGAGCGGCGCGTGTAGACGAACTGACTGCACATACACTCGCCCGCGGTAAAGCACTCGCCGCATTTACCAAGCGTGCCGCAGGGCGTTTTTTTGCCAAGCCTTACGGCGTTTGGCGGCGCGGCGCACAGACGCGCGCGGTCAAAGCCGCCCTCGGCATCGGTGACGAGCTTGTTCATTCCCACCACCACAAGAACGTTTTGCGGTCCGTAGCAAAGTGCGGCTACGCGGTTGGCGTTGCCGTCGATATTTATAAGCTCGCCCTCGGCGGTGAATGCGTTGGCGCTCATCAGAAACCAATCCGCGCCGAACATCTGTAAATATTTTTGTCTTATCTCGTCGGCATTTTTAGCATCAGAGCGGTCTATAGCGGTATAATTTCCGCCCTTGATAGCGTCGATAAGACCTATTTCCGATACGGTAACGGAGCCGCCCCAGCCTACGCTTGCGCCTTCGGGAATAAGCTCAAGCGCCTTTTTTAGCGCCGCCGCTTTGTCGGGGCAGTAGTAGCCCTCAATCTGACGCACTGCCATCTTTTTTATCACAGTGGCGGCTATATTTTCAAAATTCTTCTGTATAGGTGTCATTTTTCTTCTCCTTTTTACTAAACAATCTCTCCGCCTCGCCTGCGCTTACGCCGTGGAGCGTATAAAGCATAAACACAAGCACGGCAACGCCGAGAATAGCTGTAATCGTGACCGTTGCGGCATCCCATATCTTGCCGCCGCCAAGCGTTGGCACGAGGTAGCCGCAAAAATCGTAAACGGCGTGAATGGCAATGCACAGCCATATTGAGCCCGTTTTTAAAAGCACTATAGACAGCATTCCGCCGATAAGGGTGGAATACCCCGCTTGAAGCAGAGTCGCGCCAAGTCCTGCGCCGAAAAAGAGGTTTAGCAGATGTATTGCGCCGAACGCGAGCGAGGTGGCAAGGGTTGCGAGGAATATCTCCCGCGAGCTTCCCCGCCTGTTTTCAAGAATAGAGGTATAAAGCACGCCCCTGAAGGTAAATTCCTCAAAAAAGCCTATCATAAGCGATTCAAGGGCAAGAAGCGCGACGTGCGACGCGGGGGCATCAACTGTGGCGTTGCCGCCCACAAGTCCTATAATGGGCAGATTATTCACCGCCACCGCCATCGCCGCAAGAGCGACGAGGAGCGAGGCGCGGCTTTTATTAAAGCCGAACACGCGGTATCCGAAAAACACGGTAACGAGCATAAACGCTACGCCGCCGAGGGCGCGCGTAACGCTTACCGAAATGAGCTTGTTGAGCGTTTCGTTTGCCGAATACGTGGGCGAGGAAAGCTCAAGCACCGCCATCGCGCCGATGAAAACGGCAATGAGACTGCCAAAGATCAGGCGTTTAGTCCTCATAATAGCTTACGCCCTTCTTTTTGTAATAGAGGTAAACGCTGACGCCGAGCGCCGCGCCGCCCACGACGAGAAGCACGGAAACGAGCTGTGAGGGCGACCAGAAGCTGACTATGGTGCTTCCCCTGTCGTCCGCCCTGAAATACTCGGCAAAATAGCGCCAGATACCGTAGCATACCATATACGCGGCAAGCCCGTTGATGCGTTTTTTGGAGGTACGGTAAAACATAAGTGCCGCAAGAGCGAACAGAAATGCCGCCTCAAAAAGCTGAACGGGAACGTATTTCACACCCGCGCTGACGTGGTAAATTCCGTACCAAGCATCCGTCTGGGCACCGTGACAGCATCCCGCCATAAGACAACCGAGTCTGCCAAGACCGTGTGCTACGGGTATGGCGACTGATGCTATATCCGCGATAACAAGGAATTTCCTTACGTGGAGCTTGTCTGAAAAAACAAACGCTCCGCCGATAAAATACACGGCGATGAACGAGAGCGCACCGCCGACGAGTCCGCCGAGGAAGGTAGCGCCCGTTGATGCGTTAAGGGCAAAGCCGTCGCCGTCAAGCGCGTTATAAACAGCCTGCGTAAGCACGGCGCTTGCATATCCCGCAACTACGGCAAAAATGCCGTCGAAAAGCACGAAATTGTGAAATTTTGCGGAAAAATTCAATTTTTTTGAAAAATGCGCAAAGCAAAGCATTGCGGCAATTATGCCCGCACCAAGAAAAATATCGTAAAGTCCAAGCCCGAATATTATTTCGTATGGGTACATTTTTTCTCCTTTTTCAAGCTATCATCATAATTGCCGTAAGCACGGCAAGAAATGCGAAATTAAACAGCGAAAATACGCCTATATAGTACAGAGCCTTACCCGGATTATGCTTGACGTACTCCCTAAAGGTAATAAGGCTTGCAAGCGAGGCGATGAGCGTTCCCACGCCGCCTATATTAACTCCTACGAGCAAGTCGGCGTAGTTATCCGTAAACTGCGACAGAAGTATCGAGGTCGGAACGTTACTGATAAACTGGCAGGAAATGACGCTGAAAAGCAAAGTGCTTTTTTCAAGAAGCATTGAAAAAAGCTCCCTGATAACGCCTATCCTTGCCATATTCCCCGCAAAAACGAAGAAGAAAACGAAGGTGAGAAGCAAGGGGTAATCGACCTTGGCAAGCGCGCCGCGGTCAGCAAAGATCAGCACCGCGGGTATGACGATAAGCCCTATCCAATATGGTATCACGCGGAAAACTATAACTATCGAAAGCGCAAAAAGCACGAGATAGAGCGCAGTTCTCGGCACGCTGAGGTGTATTTTCTCATCCGAGACCGAAAGCGGCTCGGTCTTTACGAAAATAAAACAGCACAGGGTAATAAGCGCGATGGAAACGGCGAAGGGCAAAAGCATTATCGACATAAATTCACCCGTGGGGATATTGAATTTAGTGTAAAGATAAAGGTTTTGCGGGTTTCCAAACGGGGTAAGCATTCCGCCGAGGTTTGCCGCGATATTCTGCATAATGAAGGTGAACGCCATATATTTCTGCTTTCCCGCCTCGGAAAGAACGATATATCCGAGCGGCAAAAAGGTAAGCAGCGCCATATCGTTTGCGATAAGCATCGAGCCGATAAAGGTTATATACACGAGCGCAAGAACGCTCATACGCGCGTTTTTGAAAAGCTCGACCACCTTATGCGCGAGAACGTAAAAGAACCTGATATTTTTCAGGGCGCATACCACGGCAAGCACGCAAAAAAGACAGGTGAGCGTTTTAAGGTCGAAATAATCCAAGTATTGCGCGTCGGGCGGCACGATAAAGGACGTTACTATCGCGGCAAGGAGTGCTATGCACATCACCGCGTTCTTCTTTATGAAGGATGCCGCGGCGGCGACGGGCCTATGCTGTGATTCTATTGATGACGTCATTTTATTCCTCGGTCAAAGATTGCTTTTATCAGCGTCGGCAAGAGCGTTGAATTTTTTGATAAGCGCTATCTCGCGCGGATCGTACGGGCGCAGATTGGGACGGAAAAGGTCGTGCTGCCACTTGGTAAAATCGTAGCGGTCGCCTCCGCCGCGGTCACATTCCTCCCAAAGCGATGGCCACGGCTCGTGCGTCTGCGTTTTGCCCACCACGAACCCCCAACAATAGTTTGCCACGTTCGTTATGTAAAGAAGCGGATATATCTCGGCAAAATTATTGTGGTTGATGCGGTGGAGCCACTCGGTAAGAAGGAGCGGTCTGCCGTAGCGTTCAAGGTACTTTATCGTTACGACGAGCTTTTCGTACGCCTGATAGCTATGGAAGCTGATAACGTCGGAAAGCTCGATAGCAAGCTTTTCCTCCTCGCTTGCGATGCCGTGCTTTACACCGCGCCACATATCAGCGCAAAGCGGCTGAATGGGGTCCTCGGCGCGAACGAGCGCAAAAAGCTCGCGCAGGATATCGCAGGAGCGCGCACCGATGGTAATACCTGGCTCGTTGTAGATATTCCAACAAATTATGCGCTCGTCGCGAGCGTAGCGGCGCACGGTCTCGCTTATCATAGTGAAGAATTTTTCGCGCAGTTCGGGGTATTCAAGGTAGTGGCGGGGTGATTTTGCCGCCTCCTCCTCGGACAGCGGAACCCTGCCCTGATGCTCGCCGAGGGCGTACGCCTGCTCGCCCATTTTCTTGGGAGCGAAAACGTCGCCGCGCGGCAAGTCCTCCTCGTGCGTAAGCACTACCATGACCTTTTGTCCGTGCTTGGCGCAAAGCTCGATATATTTTTCAAATATCTCAAAATACGATTCGGGCTCGGCGTAGTAAACGTCGAAATTCGCCCAGATTCGCACGGTGTTGAAGCCTATGTCACGGCAGAGCGCAAGCTCGCGGTCTGCGGTGGCAAGCTTCGCCTCCGCGCCATAGCTCTGAAACATATCAAGACGGTTTACGCAGTCGCTTCCGATGAAATTACATCCGCGAAGCCAGCCTTGTGCCGCATACCATTCATTCGCCCTCTCGCGTGTCCATTGTTCTTTCATATTTTTCCCTTTCAAGCCTTAACCGAAGACCTCGGCGGCGGCGATTATTTTGAGTTTTTCCATATCCACCCTATCCCGACCGTAAGCGTCGAGGAAGCGGTGGCTGTATTTATCGGTTTTCAGATTATACCAAAGCGTCCACGCGCCCCAGAAGATATCGACGTGGCGGTCGCCAACGCCGCCGTTTCCGACGTCGATAAAGCCCGCAAGCCGCCAATTATCAAGCATTATATTAGGCAAGCAGTAGTCGCCGTGCAAAAGCGTATTGCGCTCAAGTGCGCCCTTCCCTGCCTGAAACACGGAATACGCCTCGTCCGCCGAGGCGAAAGCTATTTTATCCCCAAAAAGCGATAGATCGTATTTTCCCGCGCTGTAATTTTCCTCGGCAAGAGCTATATATTCGCTCATTCTGTCGGGGACGGGACAGCCCGCCGTGTCGCTATCGTGGAGCGTGCGAAGCAGCTCCGCGATGGTGTCGCAAAGGCGTTCGGGGTCGGAGATATGGTCCGCGTGCGTGCAATCCTCGCCCGCGACGCGCTCGGTGAGAAGCCAATCCTCCTCCGCCGTAGTATAATCAAGCACGCGCGCGCCAAAGCCCTTGGATGCGAAATACGCGCTCATTTGCGCCTCGCGCGCAAGGGACGCGGCGCGGCACTTTTTAAGATAATAGCCGCCGTCCTTGTCGACAAAGTACACGCGAGCCTCGGGCGAGCAGGAGCTGTCGTAGACCGCGCCGCCCTCTATTATTTTGCGTATCGCGTCGGGAACACCGTGCGGTACGCCGTTCAAAAGCACTCTTTTCATATATCCACCGTTTACCAAATGAATGGCAGTAGTCTGTATTTTACTTTTTTAGTGTATTCGGTATAGCCGTCCAGTCCTTCCGAAAGCACCTTTTCCTCGTTGAGTATGCGAATAACGGTTACGGGAACGTAAAGCGAAAACGGGATAAGCCCCAAAAGTGAGCCAAGTATCAAGGGAAGCGGCAAAAACATAAAGAGCGTTGCAAGGTACATCGGGTGGCGCACTACGCCGTAAAGCCCCGTGCTTATGACCCTTTGCCCCTCTTGCACCTCAACGGTGCGCGAGAGGTAGGCGTTTTCGCGCATTACCTCGGCGTACGCCGCGTAGCCTATAAGAAACAGCACGGACGCGGTGACCACAATACAGGTAGGCACGCGCGACCACGAAAAGCGAAAATCAAGCGCGGAAAGGATAAATCCCACGGGGAACATCAAGCCCGACAGCGCGATAACGCCGCGCTGTGCTTTTTCCTTTTCCTTATTATTAAGTCTTTTTCGCAAAAGCTCGGGCGATTTGATGAAAAGGACTATCCCCATAATACTCATAGGGACGAACAAAAGTGCAAGGAACAGCCACGCGCCGCCGTAAGCGAGCGTTCCCGCGGGCAGGAACAAAAGCACGCCCACAAGTACGAGACCGAGAATAAATTTCACGAGTGCGTCAAACAACAGCTTCATCGAGCGCTCCTTTCATGTTTTATATACATATTATAATAGTTGCGCGCGTTTTTTTCAATATACTTTCTTAAATTTAGCCCCAAGCATTGAAAAATTCACATTTTTATGTTATAATCAATTCGATAAATTTGAATTTGACGAGGTAAATATATGCTTTTTACCGAATTTGGAAATAAAGAAAACCCGCCTGTTTTGCTCTTGCATGGTATGATGCAAGATTGGCGAAGTGAATATGAATTGCTAAAGCCGTTAGAAGAACACTATCGTCTTATCATTCCTGCACAGGACGGATTCTATGAGGGCAGTAATGATTTCACATCATTTGCTGACCAAGCACAGCAAATCGAAGAATATTTGCAAACGAATTACAACGGTAAAGTTCACGGTGCATATGGTGCATCTCAGGGCGGTCTTATGTTGACAGAACTGCTTACCAGAAATAAAGTCAACCTTGGTACGGTTATTATGGATGGATGCTATGTTGCACATCAAGGAAAAATCGCTGGATGGGTAACATACAAAATGTTCTGTAAAATTAAAAACACAGGTAAATTCCCCGCTTTGATAATGTTGACAATGAAGCTTTGCGGGTTAAAAGCAGAAGATTTAGGCATGATGGATTCGCTTTATATGAATGCCAGCGATGAAACGGTAAGGCGAAACTTTATGGAGAACTATACTTACCAAACTCGTCCCGAAATTGCACAGAATGAAACGATGGTTCATTTGTGGTGTGGAAGTAAAGAGCCATATGCTATTAAATCCCATAACATCCTCAAACGGTATTTAAAAAACTACAAGGAGGAGATTATGCCAGGGTTTGGACACGGCGACTTCTTAATGAAACACCAGAAGGAAATCTGCGAAAAGATATACAAGACATTTAGTTAAACAAATTCCACTTTACTTGAACAAATCAAAAGCAGAGGCGGTCGCCTCTGCTTTTGTTATGCGTTTTCCTTTGCGGTGGTGATGGAGGAGATAAGTCTGCGCCGTATTGAACCGCATTTATTTCTTAAATCTTTATAGGTCGATTCTGCCATTTTTCCTTTTCTGAAAATCAGTTCAAGCCAATATTCAGTTTCCGAGCATTCCTTCAAAGAAATTTCAAGTTTATTCACAAAGTCAGCCTTGCTTTGTGCGTACTTTGCTTCGTGAATATTAGCACCTATAGAGGATGAAGAACGGACAATTTGATTGGCGTAAACGGAGCAACCTTTGATTTCGTCACAAAGGTCTGATATTTGAATTGCAAATTCAATCGCGTCCTCTCGGAGTTGGTTCTTATTTTCTATCATTTTTTACTAATCCTTTATTTTGTCGATATGTTGCTTCGCAACTCGATATCAATACCTTCGGTATGTCGATATGTTGCTTCGCAACTCGATATGTTTTCGCTGCGCTCAAACTCGATATTTGCTCGCGTTGCGAGCAATCGATATGTTGCCTTCGGCAACGAGAGGCGCTTTGCGCCTTGACGCGCTTTTCCCCAATCTCGTTTTGCCGCAAGGCAAAACATATCGAATCCCCGCAGGGGATATATCGAGCCGCCAAAGGCGGCATATCGAGCGGCGCGTCAGCGGCGCATATCGACGTCGAATCCGCGTGTCAGCGACACGACGGATTCGACGTGTCCCGTTCTCGGAAACAGATCAACGGGAAGGACGCTGCCGATGCTCCAGCCGAGTTGGTGAAGGTGTGCGAGGTCGCGGGCGAGCGTTGCGGGGTTGCAGGAGATATACACTATCTTCCCCACGCCCGCGCTGTCGAGCGTATCAAGCAGCTCGGCGGCGCAGCCCTTGCGCGGCGGGTCAAGCACGACCACGTCGGGAAGCTCGCCCGCAACGCCGAGAAGCTCGGACGCGCCAAGCGCCGAGTCGGCGCACAAAAAGCGCGCGTTCTCAATGCCCGCGCGTGCGGCGTTAGCCACGCCACACTCAACCGCTTCGGGCACTATCTCGACGCCCGTAAGGCGACCGACGCGCCCCGCCATAGAAAGTCCTACGCTTCCGATACCGCAGTAAAGGTCAAGAAGATGCTCGTCGCCGCGAAGCCCCGCCATATCGGCGGCGGTGCGGCAAAGAAGCTCGGCGGCATCGTGATTTACCTGATAAAACGCCGCGGGTGCAACGTCAAGCTCAACCCCGCAGAAAACGTCCCTTATCGACGCCTTACCCGCCACGGTGATATATTCATTACCGAGTATTACGTTGGAATTTTTCGTGTTTACGTTAAGTACCACGCCCACGATGCGCGAAAACGTTCGCATAAGCGCATCCGCAAGCTCGTCGGCGTAGGGCAAGCTCTTACCCGCTATGACGATGCAAACGAGTATTTCGCCATTCTCTCCCGCGCCCGTGCGCAGATAGAGGTGGCGCAAAAGTCCCTTGCCGCTTTCCTCGTCATAAACGGAAATGCCCTTTTTATATGCGAAATCGCAAACGAATTTCGCTATCTTACCGAATATCTCAGGCTGTAGCGGACATGACTCGTCGCCCGTGACGCGGTGCGTTCCCGAAGCGTAAAAGCCCGCGCGGATGCCACCCTCGTACGCCGCAAAGCGATACTGCGCCTTATTGCGATAGCCCCATATCTCGCCCGTGTGTGCGGTTTCGAGCACCTCAACGTGCGAAAGTCCAGCCTTATCCATCTCGGAGCGCACGTTCTGACGTTTCAGCTCAAGCTCGTGAGAGTATTTTATAAATCTGTACGCACAGCCGCCACAGCTTGCGGGGGCGGTGCATTTGTCACAGGTCTCTCGCAGGGGCGAGGGAGTGAGGACCTTCATAAGCCTTCCGACAAGATAACCCTTGGTTATCTTTATTATCTTCACCTCTGCCCTCTCGCCGCTGACCGCGCCGTGTGTGAACACGACCTTGCCGTCCTCCGTCCTGCCTACTCCGTAGCCGAGATTGCTGACGGCGGTAACGTCGATGGTCACCACGTCGTTTTTCTTTATATCAGACATAGTATTCCTCGCCGTTGTCGAGGCACAGACAAGCAAGTCTGCCGCCGCGTGCCGCGCCGCAGTCGATGGCTATAAAGCCCTCGCCGCGATATATATCGCCGTTGCACGAAAAATTCTCGGTGGTGGGCGCGTGACCAACTATCATAGTAGCATCGGCAACTGCGCACACGTCGGCATCCTCGGCGCAGAAATCGTCCCAATCGTAGTCCTCAAGCTCCTTGTCAGCCTCATAACCCTTTATTCCCGAATGGACGAGAACGTAGTCCTTGCCGCCGACGTGCAGAGTTTCGTAGGGTGCCATATCCGCAAGGTAGTCGATAACGCCCTCGCGCATATCCTCGTCAAGCTCGCGGAAGCCGTCAAGCGTGCGCTGACCGCCCATCGCGACCCATTTTTGCATCTTTGCGATAAAATCCGCATCGGGCGTTTTGCCCTCCTTGAGCATTTCAGAAAAGCCCTCAAGCATTTCGGCGGCGAGCTTATCGTGCTCGCCCGCAACGGGCCAGACGTTCTCGCGCATACTGAGGTCGCACACAAGCTCGATGGGGTCGTCACCTATGTCGACGATGTCACCAAGAACGAACATAACGTCATTCTTTGAAAAATTTATTTCCTTCAAAAGTGCGGTAAAATCGGCGTAACAGCCGTGAATATTTGAAACAACGTAGGTCATTTTATCTCCTCCAAATTATATAGCGGTAAAGGGTGAATAATCAAGTATTTCCACCGTAACGCCCGCGTCGGCGGTGCGCACGATGTCGGCAAGCCTTTGGCAAACGGGATTTTCGGTGTGGTAGTGCCCCGCCTCGATAAGCGCGATGCCCTGCCCCTCGGCGTAGCCCCAAGCGTGATGCTTGAACTCGCCTCCGATCAAAACGTCCGCGCCGAGCGCGGCGGCGGGAGCGATAAAATCCGTGGTTGCGCCGCCCGCAACTGCAACGCGGCGAACCCTTTTGTCGGGGGAATTTGAATATTTTACGCTCTTCGTTTTAAGCACTTGCGAGGTGCGCTCGGCAAGCTCAAAAAGGCTCACCACCTCGTCGAGCGTGCCTATTCTGCCGAGGTCTGTAACCTCCTCGTCGCCAAACGGTACGACATCTCGAACGCCGAGAAGCTCACCGAGTATATCGTTTACCCCGCCCTCGGCTGTATCAAGGCGCAGATGGAACGAAAACGCGGCAACGCCCGCGCTGTTAAGCTCGCCGAGCCATTTTGCGGGCGGCGTTCCCTCCACCGCCTCGCCGTATATGAGCGGATGGTGGGTGAGCAGTACGTCAAAGCCGCCGCTTATCGCCCTTTCCACCGCGGCGCGGTAGGGGTCAAGCGCGACGAGCACGCGCCCCACCTTGCGGTCGGGGTGCGGCATAGCCTGCGCTCCGTCGGTGTCTATCTCCTCGGAATAGCGTGGCGGAAGTATCTTTTCTATATATTCGTAAAGCTGTTTGACAGTCATATTTTCTCCTTTACGGCGGCAAGAATGTCAGCCGCCAGCTTTCTTTCGGGCGTAGCGTCGCGATTTGCACTTTCAAGCCCGCGCGCACGGGTCAGAAGCACCTCGGCGGCGAAGGCGGCGTGCTTTCGCAGTTTCTCTCCTCCGCGTGCGATATTGTGCCGTCCGAGTATCAGCTCGACCTCGCTGTACTCCTCGCGCACCCCCGTATATTCGGCGGCAATTATTTGGTATATCCTACCGTCGCCAAGCTTTTCGTCCTCGGCAAGAGCCTCGTCGATTATTGAAAATCCGCCCTCGGTAAGACCGCGGCGAAGCTCGGCGGCGCGTGTCATCGGCTGCATTATGAGCCGCACTCCCGTGCGCCTTGCAAGTGGTGACGCATCCACGATGCGCCATATAAGCTCGCCGCCCATTCCGAGAACGTACACGTCCTCGGGCGAGTATTCTTCAAGCCCCGAAAGTCCGTCGGTGCGCACGGCGGCGATCTTGTCGCCAAGACCCGCGCCCGATATATTTATCCTCGCGCGAGTTATCGGTCCTTCGTTTATGTCCGAGGCAACGCCGCGCGGCGCAATTCCCTCTCCAACGAGATATATGGGAAGGCTTGCGTGGTC
Organism: Eubacteriales bacterium; assembly: GCA_045633005.1. Lineage (GTDB taxonomy): Bacteria > Bacillota > Clostridia > Oscillospirales > CAG-272 > CAG-390. The sequence goes on from JAZQXT010000047.1 coordinate 35,467, forward strand.
CGTGCCAACGTCGGCAAAGGCTTTGCCGCGGCGCGCAAATGACGCGGCGGCGGCAAGGCGCGAGTCAAGCTGTATTTTTTTCATATTATTTTCCCGTAATTTGTTTTTGGGGTGCTGCTACGCAACACCCCATGATATCAATTATGCTTTTGCGGCGAAATAATCGTTGATAGCCTTTACAAGCTCGTCAGCGTTGGTGCCGTGAACGGCGCAAGCCTGCTCGATGGTCTCTCCGCGTGCGGCGGGACAGCCGAGGCAGTGCATTCCGATAGCAAAAAAGAACTGCGCGGTATCGACGTCAAAATCAAGAACGTCGCCGATAATGCTTTCCTTAGTAACTTTCATAATTAAATCCTCCTTTAGTATAGCGTATATAATAATTATACCCTTATCCCCCGTATTTGTCAAGGAAAAGCGTAAAGTTAAGATTTATTTTATAAAATTTGTATTTTCCTCTTGCCAAAGCGTTGAATAATATGTTATACTATAATGTAAAATAATTTCGTATTGCCCTTTGGGGCGGGAGGTTCTTTTGATAGTTGCACTTGAAGAAGCAAAATATAAATTAACGAATATGCGGCCTGTGCTTAAGGAGCTTGGGGATGCGCTCCGCGTAAGTGAGCTTGCCGCCACCGCAGAGGAGCTTGAAAAGCAAACGCTTGAGCCTGATTTCTGGTCGGATCAGGAAAATTCCACGAAGGTCCTGCAAACCATAAAGCAAGCCAAGGACACCGTAGCGGACTACAACGCGCTTGTCGATCGCCTTGAGGACGCTATCGCGCTTGCGGAGCTTGCCATCGAGGAAAACGACGAAAGCTGTGTTCCCGAGGTCGAGGCTGAGCTTGAGGAAATAATAGCCGCCGAGGAGAAAAAGAGAATATCAATTCTCCTGTCGGGCGAGTACGACCGCAACAACGCGATCATATCCTTCCACCCCGGTGCGGGCGGCACGGAGGCGCAGGATTGGGCGCTTATGCTCTACCGCATGATCACGCGTTGGGCGGAAAAGAACGGCTTTAAGGTCAAGCTGACCGATTGGCTTGACGGTGAGGAAGCGGGAATCAAGAGCGCAACCATAATGGTCGAGGGCGTAAACGCTTACGGATATCTCAAGAGTGAGAACGGCGTTCATCGCCTCGTCCGCGTTTCCCCCTACGATTCCGCAGGTCGCCGCCACACCTCCTTTGCCTCTATTGAGGTAATGCCCGAGTTTGACAAGCTTGACGAGATAGTTATCCGCGACGAAGACTACGACTTTATCGCATTCCACTCCAGCGGTGCGGGCGGTCAGAACGTCAACAAGGTCTCCTCCGCAGTTCGCCTTATCCACAAGGCAACGGGAATAGTCGTTACCTGCCAGACGGAGCGCTCCCAGCTTCAAAACAAGGAGACCGCGATGAAGATGCTCAAATCCAAGCTTATGGAGATAAAGATACGCGAGCGTCTTGACACCATCGAGGAGATTCAGGGCAACAAGACGAATATCGAGTGGGGTGCGCAGATACGCTCTTACGTATTTATGCCCTACACGCTCGTAAAGGACAACAGAACGTCCTTTGAAACGGGTAATATAGCCGCCGTTATGAACGGAGAGATCGACGGATTTATCAATGCGTATCTGAAGCACATTTCAAAGCAGTAAACGCTTTGAAGAAAGGAAAAGTTATGGAAAACAAAGGAAATAAATTCGGCAAATTGCTTCTTTCGCTTACAGCTTGCACGGCTTTCGTCGGAGCTATCGTTGCCGCAGGTAAAGTGATTTTCTCCAAGCGCAAGGACAAAGACGTTCAAAGCAGTAGCGATGAAAGCGGCACGAACACGCTCGTCGCCATTTGCGTACTGCTCGTGGGTGTCGGAACTCTTATCGCGGGCATCGCCGTAGCGCTTCGCTCCATCCGTAAGGTCAGGGGCGGATACATCATCGACCTGTTTGACAGGGATGAATACGACGTTATCTCGCCCGAGGAGGAGGATAACTTCGAGGAGCTTATACGCAGTGAGCTTCGCCCCAGCGGTGACGACGATTGCGCCGCGCCCAAGCTTCGCGACGATATAGTTCCCGTTGACGAGGACGCGACTGAGGACAACTACAACTGATATTAATATTGAATAGCAAAAGCGGCGGAATTTTCCGCCGCTTTTCTCATTAAAGAACGGCACACTCCCGAGGGAGTGCGCCGCGTAAAGCGTCCTTTAATAAGGATATTTATTTACTATGCCGTGAAGCTGTGCGGGGATCTCCGTTCCGATGATGCAAATAGCGTCGCACCATCTGTGAAAGAGCTTTTCGTAAAGCGATGCGTCATCGTCAAGGATGAGCATTGCCGCCGTATAATTCACAGCCGCGCTGACAAAACGGTCGCAAAGAGGAAATTCGCTGTCAAGCGATATTTCCATAACGTCGTAGGGCGGCTGGTCGGGAAGCCCGTACGCTTTGCGGTAGAGCTGATCAAGCCTTGAAGCCTCGCTAACGAGCGCGGCAAAAATGTAGGGGGCGCGCTCGGTATAGTCCTCCATTATGGAATCCATATACGCCTTTTTTGCCGCCTCGCTCCTTTCGGGGAAAAGCTCCACGCCCGAGGTCTCGGTTATCTTTACGGTCGATATCTCCGCCTCGACGCCGCTTTCGGCGCTCGTATCGCTTTCATTCGAGGACGACGTGGTCGTACTGCGCTCACTCTCGCCCGCCGTGCTTGCCGTCTTTTCCAGCGTGTTGGTTTTGGTGCTTTCGCCAGACGAAACCGTATCCTTGGTGTGGGCAGAGGTCTCTTCACTCTCATCGTGAGTCTCTATGCTCTCACTATTTGTATCCGTGAAGTTTTCCGTAACGGTAACCAGCCTGTCATCCGTTTTTTCAACGTCCGCCTCGGAAGTGCCCGTCGTATTAATAGTTGCGCTTACGTCCTCGGCAATAGTGGTAATAAGCCTTTCGGTAGTAGCGGTAACGTTTTCCGCCGAGGTAGGGATCTCGCTTATGTAAAGCTCGTCGGTATTTTCCGCATCCTTGCCTCGCGTTTCCGTGGTTTTCTCGCTCGTTTTACCGGTTTTCGATTCCTCAATTGTGGTTTTATCGGTGCTGGAGCTGGTATGCGAGCGTGTATCGTTCTCCGTGTCGCTCTTTGTTCCGTCTGCCGTTGAGCTGCGAGTTTTCTCGCCGCTGACGTTTTCCGTAGAGCTTGTCGTCGAGCTTACGTTGTTCGTCGAGCTTTCGTTATTGCTCTCGCTCGTCGTTTCGTTAGCGGTAACCGTCTCGTTTTCGGAGCCGCTTATGCTCTGCGTTTTGGTTTCATTGCGGGTTTCCGTCTTGGTCTCGGTGACTTTCGTGGTCTTTGCCGCAAGACTCGCCGCCGCCGTCGTCGCCCTGACCATAGAATCGGTATCGGCGGCTATCTTGGCTCTGATGACCAGACTTACGGCTCTGTCGAATATTCGGCTGACTAACATCTATTCCTCCCGAATAATCAGTTTATGGTGAGGTCGAGAAGTACCATCTCGGAGGGGTAAATTACCTTTGCGCCGTAGAGGTGCAGACCCTTGACGGCATCCGCAAATCGCTTTTCGGGGCGGTACGCATCCACTTCGCTGAGCTGCTCGGCAAAGGCGATGGCACGCTTGGTGCGTGCAAGGCACTTGTGTGCGCCGTCCGCTACGGCGACGTTGTTGGAAACGTAGATCTTACAGCCCGCAACGTTGCCGATACAACCCGTTTCAAGGGTGCTGTCGCTGTTGCTGATAGCGATCTTGGACTTGAGGATGAGCGCCGCAACTGCGGGGGAGACCTCGACAACGATATCGGCGGGATCGCTTACGTTATTCTGAAGGAGCTTTGTACGAGCATCGATGATGTGCTCGATGATGTTATCAACGGTAGCCGCCTGCTCGGTAATAACGGAGCCAGCCTCGCCAAAGAGCGAGAAAACGTACTTATCCGCCTCGTTAGCGAGTGCGGACGCGGCGACCTTCATAGCGCCCGTCATAAGCTTGGGGGAGGACTGAACTCTGTCGATGTCGTCGATCTGGAAGTTGAACGCCTTCGCCTGATCGATAACGAGAGTCTTGGAAAAATCGGTAAGCTCCTCTGCAAGAAGCTCGAAATCCGTGTTTTTGTTGTAATCGAAAACCGTAACGTCGGTAAGTCCGCAGATCTTTACTCTGTCGCCCTTGCCCTTGATCTCGCCCTCGAAATCGCGGTTGCAGTTTGCTACCGCTACGTACTGATTGTCAAGTGCGGTGAGAAGATTTTCGCTCCATACGGTAGAGATAAAATTAGTAATTGCCATTGTTTTTTTCCTTTCTTTTTGTGGGCTTTGCCCTTTTTTTATTTCCAGCGGCGCATAGATTCCATAATGCGCCCGTAGTTTTCGCGCACCTCACGGCGCGACATTCCCCTGACCTCGTCAGGAGTGAAAAGACCGTCGTCGACGGTGCTTATTTTGCCGACCGAGGTTTTCTCAGCCGACCTTCTTGCCGCCTCTGCACGCTTTGCCCTGACCTCGCGCCGACGCATTTCAAGCGCGTAAGCGGCGGCAGGCGGCACGCCCTGCCTTACTGCCTCGTTGAAGCTGTCGGGCATGGAGCTGAGCTGTGCCGACGGATAAAGGTCCATAAGCTCTGCGTACCCCTCGGCAAATCTCTCTGCCTCGGCGCGAAGCCTTTCGACCTCACAGCGAAGTGCTTTAAGCTCCTCCATCTCGGCGCTGAAATCACTTGTCACCGCTTCCTCATCGGGTGCGGCTTCTTGTGCTACCTCTTCCTCGACCTCTTCGATTTCAAACGGAATTTCTTCGATCTCCTCGGTGGACTCTTCGGTGAGCACAAGCTCCTCTACTATCTCATCAAGCATCTTCGCCCTCCTTTTCTCTTGCCGCAAGCAAGCCGTATCTGTCGGGCACAAGCCCGTCGGGGAGACGTTCAAGATACTCGCGAAGGGAAATATGCCCCTCTTTCAAAAGATTGTCGAGTATTGTCTGCGTTCCCGACACCGAGAAGCGCGAGGAATCCGAAACGTCGATCTTCGCGTGGAGCATTGCACCGCGAAGCAGATCCGTTCTTATTTTTTCAGCTCCGTTTTTCGTGTGCAAAAGGCTGCCGTCAAGGCAATAGCCGCAGGTCATATCCGCCCAGATGTTCGCCATCTGCTCAAGGCAGATATTAAGCTCGGAACGCACGCGCTCAAGTGCCTGCATCGAGCTTTCGCGAAGCGCAAGAATTGCACTCGTGTTGTTGGGGTCAACGTTTCCGAGCGCCGCCTCCGTCGCGCCCGCAAGGTCCTTGGTCATAGTGACCGCCTTTTCGATAAGCTCAAGATATCCGTCCTCAAGCGCGCCCGTACCCACGACCTGCACCGCATCGGAAATGTTACCGCCGCCAACTGCGGCGATCGCCTCGCCGACCTGATTTGTCCATTCGGGGATCCTCGTGCGGTCGTAGATGACCTTTGAAAACGCCGTATCCGTCATATGCTTCATCACCATTGCAAACGCGCGGTTGATGTATTTCTGATTTGCTATCATTCCGCTTACCGCGGAATTGCCGTGGAAGCAATTTTTTGCACTGCTCCACGAAAATTTTGCAAGCGGATAAAGCTTGCACGGCGTTACGCTGCGGCGGATAACGCAGTTTTTGGTGGATTTTTCAAACACCACGAAGCCGTTTTCCTTCCAGAACTTGATAAGGTAGGTAACGGGCGCGTCCTCCGGCTCGTAGTCGTATTCAACGGCGGCGAAATCGCCCGCCATCGAGTCCACGGCATCCTCGCGAGTATCGGGGGTGATCTTCATCACGCTCTCTCGCGACGCGCCGTTGGCAAGAGCCTCGGCGCGAAGATCTGCAAGACGTGCCTTGCCCGAAATAATAACGTGCGACTGCGACTGAATATCGGGGTTATTTACGTCAGCGGGAAAGACGTTTACGTTGTCTATCGCACCCGTAAATATTTCACCGCGCCACACGCCGCACCCGTCCGCATCGGCATCCCAGCCGCAGTACACGATACCGTCACCCGTGAGCGCCGCATCGGTCAAAAGACGGTAGACAAGGGCTTGGAGCTTGTCGCGCTCCCACCTGTACGCCGCGTTTTCGGTAAGCATCCTTACGCCGTCGGCTATTGCCGCCGCCTCGGATGCAGACTCGGAAAACGGTAGATTTTCATCGGTATACGTTATCCTTATGTCCCCGACGGCGGCGGTGGAAATAAGGTTGTCGGTTATGCGGCGAATAACGTTGAATACGGGACGGGGAAGGTCGCCGCTGCCACCCCGCCATTGATCTCCGCGATAAAACCTTTCGTTTTCGCGAACGGTTTCGTAAAGACCGATCTTTTGCTTATATTTACGGCCCGCCTCATACTGACGCCAAGCCTTTGATAAGCTGTTCTTGTTCATTTTTCACCTTCTGTTTTCAGATTTTTTGCGAAGGACTACTGCACAGACGAAGTTTGTCGGTTTAGCCGAAAATGTAGTCCTCCGCAGAGCTTTTTCCAAAGCGGAAGCCGCGCGCATTTTGCAGATCGTCGGGCGGCTGAGCGCGACTCATAAGCGCATAGCGCACAGCTTCGGGAGAATGCGTAAAGCGGTGCGGCTCACCCGCCGCGTCCTCGGGGCGATTTTTGTCGAAAAGAAGCGCAGGTATCGAGCTTATCAGCTCCTTGCAATCGCGGCTTATATGAAGCCTCACCTCGCCCTTCTCGTTCTCGGCAAGGTATTCCCTGAAAAGCCGCCAGCCCGCCACGCGTCTGTCGTCCGCGGGGCGCATAGGTGGCATACCGTATGTGTTTTGCATCACCTCAAAACCGCTTTTGCCCGTATCCTGCCGTCTGTTCCAAAGGTCGGGCGAGGCTACGGCGTATTCCACGTTCTCGCCTCGGCAAAGCTCGCTTACCGCCCTTGCCGCCTCGGACAGCGTAAGCCCCGAGCGGCAATACTCGCGCTTTATCCAAACACAGCCGTCTCGGTCAAATCCGCAGATATACGCCGCAAGCATGTCAAAGCCGTAGTCAAACGCCGCTATCGTTATCGGCGTCCGTGGGATAACGTTTGGCTCGCACACGTGGCGTTCCTCGTCAAATTCCGAGAAGAACTGACCTTCGAAAACGTCCCATTTGCCGTAGAGCCACGCATCGCGCAGTCGCGGCGGTAGGCTCTCAAGCCGTGAGACGTATTCGGGGTCGGCGGCGGTCAGACTTGCGTTGTCAAAAACCGTCGCGGGAATAAAGGCGTAGTCCTCGGCGCGCTCGCCTGCTCGGTAGTCGCGGTCGATAAAGAGCCGCTTTACCCAGCCGTGCCCGATGCCGCCGGGATTGCAGGTAAGATACATCCTTCGCGGCATATCCGTCGCTCCGCGAAGGCAAGCCTTAAAGATGGAAAACTGATATTCGCTAAGCTGAGTCGCCTCGTCGATAGCGATAACGTCGTATTCCTGACCTTGATAGCGCAGAGTATCGCGCTCCGAGGAGCAATAACCGAGGAAGAGCTTACTGCCGTTTTGAAAGAGGACGCATTTGTCGCGCTCGGAGTAGCTTACCGCATCGCCAAGCTCGGCAAGAAGCCTGTAGAGGTGATTGGAGCGAAGCTCGGGCAAGCTTCGGCGCACTAAAAGCGCCTTAAGCCCGCCGTAGCGCAAGCACATAAGCACCACCTTGCGCCTGAGCGCCCACGACTTTCCGCCGCCGCGCGCTCCGCCGTACGCCGTAAATTTTGCACGCGAGGCAAAAAACTCCCTTTGCCTTTCGGCAGGTACACCGCTTACTCTTATTTCCGCCTCTGCCATTTACTCGCCGTCGGCATACGGGTCGTGTTCAAAAACGAGCCGCACACCCGCCGCCTCCTCCTCCCTTTCGGGCGCTCGCTCGCCTACGTAGCCAAGCCTTTGCTTCAAGTAGACCGACAGCACCGAGGAGGACATTTTTGAGTTTATCGCCTCATCCTCAAGAGCCGCGCATATCTCGCCGTAAAGCGACGGACGGCTCTCCCGAAGGCTTGCTATATCGCTCATGCTTCCGCCGAAATATCGGCAAAAGCCCGCAAGATTAGGAATTCTTTCCTTTTCCGCGCAATAGTCGATATACGAGGCAAAAAGGTGTGACAGCTCGTCCTTTTCTATGCTTTCGGCAAGGAGATTTTTTTCTTTTTGGTTTGCCGTGTTCATCCTTTTTTCAGTCGTGCCGATCCTCTCTTTCCCGTCTGTGCAATGGAATTTTATCGCGCTTCGGGGTCTCAAAGGCTGTAGAGTGTCGCCCACAGTCTCAAAAGCTCATAAAAAAACGGCAAAGCTATTGAAAAAACGCGTATAATCGGATATAATTTATAAAAACGAAGGAGGTCGGATATGAAAAAGAACGCCCGTATAATACTTTCAGCTCGGCGCGTCGCTCCGCTTGACGAGGATGCGACGAGCGCGGCGCTTTCCCGTATCGCCCTTCTTTTCGGAGAGGATTACGCCGCTTCCTTAAATAAAAAAAATCCCCGTGCGAGAAACGACTCGCTTGCGGGGGCGTTATTGCTTGCCGATATGGCAGAGGTGCTCGGAGTTGGTGGCAAAATACTCCGTAACGACTGCGAAAAGCCGTATTTTGAGAACGGCGGCGCGTATTTTTCCATCTCGCACGACGGCGGCTTTGCCGTTTGCGCCCTATCCATCGAATGCGAGGTTGGCGTTGACCTGACTCGGCTTCCGCACAGGCTTGACGCGGACACGCGCCGCAGGCTTGCCGCGCGTTGCTTCACGCCCGACGAGGCGAAAAGCGTAGCCGACACGGACGGCGAGGAGCTTTTCGCCCGTCTGTGGGCAAGGCGCGAGGCTGTCGGAAAGCTTGAAGGCAGGGGCGTAACGCCGTTTTTCGGCAAGCCGATACCCGTAGATAGATATGCCTTTGATGAATTTTATATTTGCGACGGCGAAAAATGCGGACTTATCGCGCTATGCCGTACGCAAGCGGACGGCGTAGAGCTTCTCCCCCTTGACGAGGGCGTGCGTATAGAGCGAAAATAACGCACGGCAGTATTGACTTTTTTCGACGTTTGTTGTAAAATATAAGATAAGATATTATGCTCTTTTGGAGGAAAAATGGCAAAGGGTACTGTTACCAAAAAGGTAATCGTTTCAAATATATTAAAAGCGCTTACGGCGCTGCTTATAACCGCGCTCATCCTCTGTAGCGCCGCACTTGCCGCTATATTCGTCGTTGCAAGAGGTCCGTCGGGAGATGCGTCGGTGCGCCTTGCGGCAACTCTTGCCGAATCAGGCTCGGTCTGGGGTCCGATCTTTTACACGCACGGTGAGCTTGATGCGGCTGTAAAATACTCCGCGCCCGACCTTGCGTCGGCAAAGCTTCAAGCATCTGATACGCAGTACGTCCCCTCGCTTACCGAAATATCGGGCGAGGATTGGGACGGATATATTATAAAAGGAATATCCCCGAAAAATCTAAAAGCCACGGCGGCATCGGGCGTTGCCGCAAACGCGACCTTCTCCTTCGGCGTTGAGCCTATGATAGACGCTTATTATACCGACGGCGTTCTGAATTACGTTGGAAACGAGGATAGCATCTTCTGTCTTTGCGCCATTAACAGCGAGGGCGTTCTTTTGGCTGGCGGGGCTGATATTTACACCGCTGTAAATTCCGATCTTCTCTGGGCGATCGAAGCCGACAGAGTTCTTGTTTCGGGCGGCGAGCCCTTGACTGATCTCGGCGGTGGATACGGTTGCCGTGCCGCCATCGGACAAGCCGCCGACGGAAGTATTATCGTAATTTTTGCCGAGGGCGACGGAATATATCCCTCGGGAATCACCTACGACGAGCTTGCCGCGCTGATGTTCGAAGCAGGCGCGCTCACCGCCGCCGCGATAGATACCGACGGCAGTTTTATATACGGCGGTGACCGTCTTGCAGGTAAGGCGGCGCGCGACGGTCTTGTAATATGGTCATTTTCGGAAGGAGGTGCGGTAAATGAATAACTCTCCCGAAGAAAAAAACATCCCCGAAGTATCCGAGCAGACGGTGAGCGAGGATATCGAAAAGATAAAGGAGCTTAAAAACCGCGCAAAGACGGCGGAGTCGGATAGCGCAAAAGCACCGAAAACCACCGCATTCGTCGATCCGTACGACCCCAAGCACTCAAGGGAGCGCAGACGTCACCCCAAGCGTCACACCTTCCTTGTGGCGATGATAATTTACGTTTCGATAGCGTTCCTCATTATCGGAACCGCCGTGTGCATCGGTTGGAAATACGCCCCGTTAGCATACGAAGCATCCCCTGACAGATTTGTTGAATCCCTTACCTCGACCACCACGGAAGACGGTTGGAGACAGCATTTGCGCATACAGCTTCCAAAGACGTATCCCGAATACGAGGACGCGTCAAAGCTCGCCTACGAGGTGCTTTCCCCCGCGTTTAACGTGGGCAAGGTCACCTATATTAGATACGCCGCACGCGACGGTGCGCCCGTATACGAGCTTTTCTCGGACGGCAAATCCTTTGCTACGATGACGCTGAACGACGTTTCCGAGGGGGCGCTAAGTCTACCCGTTTGGGAGATAGGCGTTATTGATTTTCACATCTCTTTCTTTGAGGATATCGGCTTCCGCCACGTCAGCGTGACCGTCCCCGACGGTGCCGTGCTTACCGTAAACGGCGTTGATGGCGCAACGGGCAAAAAAGCCGAGGCTGTAAAGTACCCCGAAATTTCCCCCGCCGAGGCGCAAAGCGACGTTGCCCCCTGCACGAAGTACAGCTTTGACGACCTTTACTATCAGCCCGAAATATCCGCCACACTCGGCGGCGCATCCCTTGAATGCGTAAAGCTTGGCGAGGACGAGTATTATTTCAAATACCCCGAAAACGCCACGCACAGCCTGACGGTAACCGCCCCCGAGGGAATGACGGTGCTTGTAGGAGATGCCGTCGTAAATGAATCTTGGGCATCCAAATCGCAGATAGAGGGCGAGCTTGGTGAGCTTGATGACGGCGGAAGCGGAACGCTTCCGATACTCAACGTATGGACGGTAGACGGTCTGTTTTCCACCCCCACCGTGCGCGGCGAGGTCTACGGCAACGCAGTTCCCCTAAAGACTCAAACCGAGACCGACTACGTTTTCACCGTGCCCGCCGAATGTAAATACACCATAACGCTGATACTCCCCACGGGTGCAGAGGCTACCGTAAACGGCAAGCCCCTTGATACCGCAACCAAGATCGAGGGCGGAGCAAGCGCCGAGGAGCTTGGAAGCGGTATGACGTATCTTGGCAAATTCGGCGTTACCGAGCTTTCAGCTGTTCCCGAGGCAGTTCCCGCGTTTGACAAATACGTTATCAGCGGATATCTTGCCCTACCGAAGATCACGGCAAAGCTTGGCGGTGTCGAGCTTGCTGAAGCGGGTGTCAGGGTCGAGGAATACGACGTGCTTTGGGAATTTGACTACCCCGTGGGCGACACGCCCGCAAAGGAGCGCGTGGATGCGGCGAAGAATTTTGCTAACGAATACGTCGAGTACGTCTGCGACGGCGGTGCTTGGACTCACCCCGAAAACTCAAAGGCGTTCAATGAAAATTATGACGCTCTGCTTGCCGCTATGGTAGAGGGCACGGCGGGATATATCGGCATTATGCAGTCCTACGGCGTAGTTTATAAGCTACCGCCAAGCGTTTCCTTTAACGTAGACAGCCTTACGGTGTCCGACGCTATATCCTACACCCCCGCTTGCATCAGCACGCGCCTTGACTACAAGCTGACGCGCACGGTAAGCGCCGACGGCGCACCCGCAAGCGAAAGCCTTGAGGGCAGCATTATGGTCCTTCAGGTGCTTTATCAAAACGAGTGGCGCGTATGGAGCTTTTTCCTTGACGGCGGGATCGCCGAGCTTATATAAACGAAAAATCCACTCGAAACGAGTGGATTTTTCGTTTATTCTCCAACGCCCATCATTGCCATAAGGCGCTTATTGAATTCGTCGGCGGTGTTGTATCCCATCTTCTTTTGACGGTTATTCATAGCCGCGATCTCAAGGATAATAGCAAGGTTTCGTCCCGCGTGGACGGGTATGGTAAGGCTTGGCAGGCTGATACCGAGTATCTCCACGCGCTCGTCGTCAAGACCTAATCTGTCGTACATCTTGCCCTGCTCCCAAGGCTCGAGGTTTACAACAAGGTCTATTTTTTCCGACATTTTTACCGAACCCATACCGAAAAGTCGGCGCACGTCAACTATACCGATACCGCGAAGCTCAACGTAGTGGCGTATTATGTCGGGGGCAGTACCGACAACGGATTTTGCCGAAACGCGCTTTATCTCCACCGCGTCGTCCGCGATAAGTCGGTGTCCGCGCTTAACAAGCTCTATTGCCGTTTCGCTCTTACCTATTCCGCTGTCGCCGAGGAGCAATATTCCCTCGCCGTATACCTCGACTAAAACTCCGTGCTGTGTGAGTCTCGGTGCAAGATGAATATTTAAAGACGCGATAAGCGCCGCCATAATAGCCGAGGTAGCATCCGCCGTTCCAAGAAGCGGAACTCCAAACTCCTCACATTTTTCAACTATCTCGTCAAAGGGCTTATGCCCCGCCGTCATCAGAACGGCAACGGGACGCTTCGACAGAAACTCAGAAATGCTCACCTTGCGCGCCGCATCGTCAAGGCGGGAAAGATATCTGTACTCCGCGTTTCCGATGAGCTTTATTCTGTCGGTCTTAAAATACTCGAAAAATCCCGCAAGGGCAAGACCGGGACGGTCTATCTCGTTACTCGTTACCATTATGTTCTCCGCCGAATCGGGAAGGTATATAACGTTCAGGGAAAACTCCTCTATCAGCTTTGCAAGCGAAATACTGTATTTATCCACTTTTTTACATCCTTTAGGTTTTTATATGAATAGTATATCACACCAACGGCGGAAAGTGAATAGGAATTTTGATTTTTTATTTGCATAGCGGACAAAAAATCGAAAAAAGTCCGTTCTATTCACACAAAAGTCATATTTTTTTGCTATTATATAAGATAGATTATTATGCACACATATATTTTACATAATCTCGGAGGACTCTTATGAATAAAATACGCCGCGCGTGGCGATACGCCGCTTTGCTTTTGGCTCTTGCCATTACCCTTCCCGCTCTCCTTTCCTGCGCTCTGACTCCCATCGAGCCGACCGAGGCGGAGCTTGCCGTTGTTGGAAAGATAGGCAACTACGACGTTCATTACGACGAGCTCCGTTTTCTTACGATAAACTTCAAAGCGGAGCTTGAGAAAAAATACGGCGAGGGTATATGGAACGCCCCCGAGACCGCCGCAAAATACAAGGACGAGCTTAAAAAGCTGGTGTACGACAGCATCCTGAGCGACTATTACGCCGTACTGGCTCTCGCTGACGATTACTACGTCGGCGGCTCAAGCGCGATGCTGAACGAGGATGAGATACTTGACGCCGTTCAAAAGGACGTTGAGGCTACCGCAGAGGAGCAAGGCGGCAACGGAAAATATAAGACTTGGCTTTCGGACAACGCATTTTCCGACCGACTCTACCGCTTCTATCTCGCCTCCGACTATTGCGCCAAGGAGCTTTTCTTCATTCTTGTCAGCGACCTCGGCATCATTCCCGACGATGATAAGTCGATAACGGAATATATGCACTCGGACAAATTCATTCGCACGAACCACGTCTACATATCCGACACGAGCGAAGAAGGTCTTGCCCTTGCCGAAAAGCTCAGAGCAGAGCTTGCCGCATCCGACGATCCTGCGACCGACATTATACTGATGAAGGGCAAGCACTGCGATGATTGGACAATGACCACCACGCACGGAAAATACTTTGCAAGATACTCCTCCGACCTGCCCGAAGAATACGAGCTTGCCGCGTTTGAGCTTGACGAGGGTGAGGTCAGCGAGGTCGTTACGACCGACAATGGATATTACGTTATCCTTCGCCTTGAGGTAGAGGATGCGTATCTTAATGCAAAATTTGATGATTTCAAGGACGACATTCTCGGTTCAGAGTTCAACAAGATACTCAACGAGTATATGGAAAAGATGGAATTCATCCCCAACGAATACGGCGCAAGCCTTGACCTTGTGGCTATAAGCTGATGGCTACGATCAGTACAGGCAGACGCCGCGCATACAGACATAGGCACAAAAAGCCTATGAACGGGTGGGCAAAATACGTTATCGGCGTCACCGTAGCGGCGCTTTTGATATTTGTTTTCGCCGTAGCTCTCGGTTCAAAGCTCGGCGAGATCGCAGATAACACCGACGTCACTACCGTGCCATCTACGACTGCGCCCACAACCGCCCCCAAGATGCCCGTAATTCTCGCAAAAGCACACTCGCTTGCCGCTCCGAGCGACGATACTACCGAAGCTCCTGAAACGACACTCCCCTCGGATGACACGACCGCAAACGACGAGACTACCGCACCGTCCGAGCCCGCTATATCCTATAACGCGATATCCGTGCTTCTGCGCTCCTTTGCCGAGGACGGCGCGGCGCTCCTTCATTATTCATCGCCGCTTACGTTAAAATACAGCCTTGCAAGCGACTCGGCGCTCGACCTTGAAAAAGCCCTTTCCGTGTTTGCCGAAGACGACTACGTCAGCGGTGTTTTTGCCCTCTCCTTCCCTTCCGCCTCTTCCACCGAGAAGAATCTTTCAAGGGAATACGAGCTTGCGCTACTTTGCGAGATAGCCTCGCACGGAATCGACGAGATAGTGCTTCTCGGCTTTTCCTCGACTCCCGACGGACTTGCCGAGGCGAACGCCTTCATCCTTGAGCTTCTCTCGCGCGAGGATGCCGCATCTCTTGCCGTGGGTATCGCACTCGACCACGAGCTTCTTGAATCCGACGATGCCAAGACCGTCCTTCGCGAGTCGGGAATAAGTAAGGCGTTTTTGGCGCTCGACCTTTACAGCATTCACGTTCCCGAGCTTATGAGCGCGGAGGATTTTATCCAGAACAAGATCGACAAGTGCGCCGACACGCTTTCAACCTACAACCTGCGCCTGCTTTTAGGATGCGGAAAGTCTCCCGACCTTGAAAGTCAGGTTCGACTTGCGCTGAAAAACAACATATACAATATCCAAGAGGTTGGGAAATAAAAGACGAATAATTTTCGCCACAGGCACAAGTAAAGTAAAAGCCGATATGGAAAATCCATATCGGCTTTTACTTTTACGCCCAGCTCATAGTGCGGGGCTTATCCTCCACCATAACCAGAGGCGCAAGGAAGGCAACAGCCTTCTTGAGTCCCTCGTCAATGGTCATTATGCTGTCCTCGTGCTCGATAGAGAGCGCTCCATCGTAGCCGCACAGACGAAGGTTGGAAATGATATCGCGCCAATATGCGGCGTCGTTACCGAATCCAACTGCGCGGAATACCCACGATCTGCCAAGCTCGTCGCTGTAATGCTTGGTGTCAAGCACACCGTTCTTTGCGGTGTTGTACTTGTCGATCTTGGTATCCTTCGCGTGGAAGTGATATATCGCACCCTTCAGCTCGCGGATAGCGGCAACGGGGTCGATTCCCTGCCAGATAAGGTGGGAGGGGTCAAGGTTTGCACCGAGAACGTTACCGACCTTCTCGCCCGCGATCTTCGATACTGCGGCGCGGAGCTTGAGAACGGTTTCAGGATTATATACGCAGAATCCGGGGTGCATCTCAAACGCGATATGCTCAACACCGTGGGAAAGTGCAAATTCAGCGGTCTTTACCCAGTACGGAATAAGCTTTTCGTTCCATTGCCAATCAAGAATAGCAAGGAAATCCTCAGGCCAGGGGCAAGTTACCCAGTTAGGATACTTCGAGCCCTCGGAGTCACCGGGGCAGCCCGAGAAGCCGACGATGGTCTTGACGCCGAGCTTTTCTGCAAGCAGAACGGCGTTCTTGAAGTCCTCGTCGTATGCGGCAGCAGTAGCCGCATCGGGATGGAGGGGGTTGCCGTGGCAAGCCAAAGCAATGATCTCGATACCGTATTTTGCAAAGGTAGCCTTGAATTCATCAAGAGCTGCGGGGTCTGCAAGGAGAGCGGCGGGGTTGCAATGCGCCTTACCGGGATATCCGCCCGCGCCTACCTCAACTGCCTTTATACCGAGTCCGCTGAGAGTGGACAAAGACTCGTCAAGCGTTTTGGCGGCGTAAAGATTTTCAAGTACTGCAAGTTTCATTTTGCACCTCGGAAATTAGAATCTGTAGATCTCGCCCGTTGCGGCAGAGGTGTAGATACCCTCAAGGATTCTCGTAATAGTGTAAGCCTGCTCGGGAGTTACGAAGGGCTCGGTATCGTTGAGAATAGCCTCGATAAAGAGTCTTGCCTCGCGGTCTGCGGGAGTCTCGCCTGCCTTACCGTCGTTATAAGCCGCGCTGTCAGCGGTGAGCTTAGGAACGAAGCGGTACTGTGCGCCGTGGCTTACGCCGTTGATGCGAACGCCGTCGTTCATATCAGCGCCTGCCTTAGTTCCGCAGAATGCGGTAATAGCTTCCTTGGTGTCAAGCATATTGATAGCCCAAGAGGACTCAAGAACGATGGTAGCGCCGTTCTCCATAACTACGAAGCCAAATGCGCTGTCCTCAACGGTGAACTTGCTTCTGTCCCAAGGACCCCAAGCGTTGCCCTGATCAGCGTCTGCGAGGTTGTTGAGCTTGTGGTAAGCAGTACCTACGCAATACTTGGGCTTGTAGTTGTTAAGGATCCAAAGGGTAAGGTCGAGAGCGTGAGTACCGATGTCGATGAGAGGACCGCCGCCCTGCTCCTCCTCGTTAAGGAATACGCCCCAAGTGGGAACCATTCTGCGGCGGAGAGCAGTTGCCTTAGCGTAGTAGATGTCACCGAAAACGCCGTCCTCTGCCTGAGACTTGAGCCAGAGAGAGTCGGGGCGGTGACGGTTCTGATAACCGATAGAGAGCTTCTTGCCCGTTGCCTTTGCGGCGTCAAGCATCTTTTTAGCCTCGGCGGAGTTGATAGCCATGGGCTTTTCGCACATAACGTGCTTGCCTGCGTTGAGCGCGTCAACGGTGATAAAGCTGTGGGAGCGGTTGGGGGTAAGAACGTAAACGACGTCAACGTCCTTGTCCTCGATAACCTTGTGGTAGTCGGTGGTTATATATTCATCGCCCTTACCGAATTTAGCGCGAGCCTTGACAGCGCGCTCCTCAACGATATCGCAGAAAGCGATGATCTTAAGATTTTTCTGCTTTACGAGAGCGGGAAGGTGCTTGTTGTTGGCGATGCCGCCGCATCCGACGATAGCGGCGCGAAGAATAGTGTTGTTCATAGTCCTTTTTCTCCTTTATGTATAGGAAATTACGGGGTTACCCCATTTATATTATGATATCATATCTCACTTACAAAATCAATAGTTATCTTGCTAAAAATCAGACATTTTTTGTTACAAACTACCATTTTATTGCCATTTTGGGCATTTGAGCGGAAAACTCTTGCTCAATACCGCTCGTTATACCTGAGCTTGCGCCACAGAGCGCGCGCCTCACGCAGACGGCGGTAGAGCGTCCGCTCGTCGCAGTGAAGCTCGCCCGCAACGCAAATGACGCGATATGTAAGCTCGTTTGGCATAAGCTTCATTTCGGGCGCGAAGAAATACACCCTGCGCGCCGCCTCCGCCGTATCGCACTTGCCCGCGGCTTCAAGAAAGCGCAAGGTCTCCCACACGGCAAAAAGGTCAAGGACTACGCCCTCCGAGCCCGCCCTTTTTACGCGCCGCAAAAGCGAGAGCGGCTCTTTTTCCTTATCGAGTCCGAGCCGCGCGAATCTCCTGAACGCGCGTATCTCCTCCTCTTTTCTTCTGTCTACCGACATTTTCACCTCCAAAACAGAACATTTGTTCTATATTATAGCATAAAAAAAGAAGCTTGTCAATATAAAAAGTAAAAACAAAAATCAAGCAAAGAAAAAACACGATCCACCTCCCTCTCCCCGCGCTCTCCCCATAAATCAACGTTGCCCCCGACCGAAACGGTCGGGGGCGAAATTGATTATTGATTTTGTTCGGGTTCTGCGGGTTTAGCGCTGATGTGGGTAAGGTATCCGGGCTTGCCGTCCTTACCGTCAACTATAGCATATTCTTTATCGGTTTTGGTGGAATCAAATGTCGTATTGTTGCCACCCACCAAGCTATTGCATCTGGCAAACATTTCTCTGGACGAATTTTCGTAATTTGTTCCAATGTTGGTTTCTGGGATATTCGACATATCCCAATTATCGCCTACATAGATCTTGGTCAATTTACAAGGGCGAGTTGTTACGTTAGTATCCTGCGCAAACATCCTTAGCGCCAGCAACACGTTTCTCGTATCAAACGACGAAAGATCCAATTCTTTCAGGCTGGAGCATCTGTAAAACATTTCATACATAGTGTTGACATTGCTCGTATCCCAAGTGTTCAGACCTATGATCTCCTCAAGCAAACCGCAGTTTTCAAACACCTGCGCCATATTAACTACCTTTTGGGTGTTAAAGCTGGAAAGGTCGATTGTTTTAAGAACAGTACAATCATTAAACATACCGTCAATGTTCTCAAGGCTCGCGGTGTTCCAACCGTCAAAATTTATTTTTTCTAACCTGTAACAATCGGCAAACATATGGTACATAGTAGTAACCTTGTCTACCTCAAGTCCGCTAAGATCCAGTTCTTTCAGATAACCGCATCCGTAGAACATAGACTGCATATTGGTAAGGCTGAGAGTTTCCCAATTGCTAACGTTAATAGATAGCAAGCCTTGGTCGCCTTTGTTGGCTTTTGCAGCAGAAATAAAGCTTTGAAAAGTGGTGACCTTACGAACATCCCAATTGTCAACTGCCAACGTGGTAAGTCCCCTGCATATGCTGAACGTTCGTTCCATGTCCGTTACGTTTCCAACGTTCCAAGAACCAACAGCAAGCTCTGTAAGACTACAGCAATTATAAAACGTACGGTTCATAGTATTAACGTTACTAACGTCCCATTCCGATACATCCAGATCAACGAGCGCTGAACAGTTATTGAACATACTCGCCATCGTTTCCGTGCGGCTCAACTTCAAATTAGTTGTACCAACCTTTTTCAAAGCAGTCATATTCATAAACAGCTCGTTGCTGTTCTTAGGCGTATATATCGCACTGTCAGCAAGGACGTAGATATCGTAGTTTGCGGCGTTGTCGGCATTGGGAAGATAGTAAGTATAAACTACCGCATCCTGCTCGACGCTCGTGAGAGTGCCCGCGTAGCCTTCGACCTTGTCAGCGTAGTCTTTGTTAAAACCAAACGTTATGTTTGCCACCTTGTCGGTGATAAGAGCATCGGCATTTCCATTAAGATTATGAAGCGCAGTTTTCAAGTCAATACCAACCACAAGCGTGAGGTTTGCGAAGGGGAAATCACTACCAAATCCCTCATCAAGCGCAGTTTCGGGATCTTTAAAGCCCGTGGACTGGATAGCCTGAGTCCTTACAAGAACCTTATAATCGTTTCCAAAAGCATCTACCTCTTCGTTGGTAGCGTAGGAATCAAGCGCGATCTGCGAAAGGCTTATTTCCGTAACAGCTTCAGGCACTAACTCTATCTGATAGGTAGCCTTTGCGATAAAATACGTTTCGCCGTTGATTTCGGCAAGGCGCGGCTCCCACTCCCATTTCCACTGTTTTTCATCGTCATTCAGATTTATGTGTATCTTATCTTGGAACTCGTTAAAATCCGTATAGCTTCCCGCCTCAAACGCGAAGAAAACTCGGACGTATGCACCGTAGTCGCCGTTATTTCTTACGAAAACCATCTTATCAACTTCGTTGTTGATCTTCGCAGGGTCCCAAATGGGAGAGGTATAACCCGCCTTGATAGCATTTCCTTCGTTATCGTGGTCCCACTTAACGTGAGCGTTATCCTGCTCGCTAAAGGAGTAGTCAAACTCGCCATTGATGACTGCGGGAATCAGGGGCTTGTAATCCTCAAAATTCTTAACTATCTTATCAGCATCCTTCTGCTCGGTATCCACACGCTCATACTCCAGCAGCTCAATATCGACCTTGCCAACGGTCATTATGTTTTCAGCTGACGCATCATCCTTAAGATACGCGATAGTGCCGAGGACGGATGCTACTGCAATCAGCGCAAGCGCTAAAACCCATGCTAATATTTTTTTCATAACTTTTTCCTTTGGTTCATTTTATATTAAGCGATAAATATTTCTTCACCCCCGACCGTTTCGGTCGGGGGCAAAAATGATTATTGATTCTGATTCTGTTCGGGGTCTGCGGTTTTAGCGCTGATGTGGGTAAAGTATCCGGGCACGGCGGGGGTGTCGCCGATAGCGGGCACGTCGATGCGGGCGTATTCTTTATTGGTCTTTTCGGAATCAAATACCGTACCTGCGCCACCTACCAAGCTGGTGCAATTAGTAAATAAACCAGTTGAATCTCCGGGAGGGATACCCTTCCAACCGTCGCCGACGTAAACGGTCTTGAGGTTCGGGCACTTATAGAATGCATAATTCGTAGCATGCACCTGTTCGGAGTTCATTCCGCTCAGGTTGACCTCCACCAAGTTCGTACAATTGGTAAACATATACGCCAAGGATACGGTTTTACCGGGGGCGGGATTAAAGCCGCGCAGATCAAGCTTTGTCAAGTTTACGCAGCCCGAGAACATTCCAAAAAATGCTTTAGCCGCGGATTGAGATATATCATATGCGCTTGAGGTAACCCACTTGGAGAAGTCAAGATTAGCTATTTTCATTTCATAAACATTATCTACGCCCGCATACGCATCGTATCCTGCAAGGAAACGCTCAAACGTCTCAACCTTGCGCACGTCCCAATTGCTTATATCCAAATATTCAAGTTCCAAGCAACCACCGAACATCGTTTTCATATTGGTTACGTTGCTCGTATCCCACTTGGAAACATCCAAATTGTTAATAACGTAGTCGTTTGCGAACATTCCATACATATCGGTGACGGCGGAGGTGTTCCAGTTCGAAACGTCTACTGTCTCCAGCGCATAGCAGTTACTAAAGGTCATGCGAAGATTTTGAACGTTACTGATGTTCCACTTGCTTACGTCCAAATTATTTATCGCATTACACTTGTTGAAGGTTCTGTAAAGCAAAGTAACCTTACTAACGTCCCAGTTTGTAAGATTCAAGGTCTTAAGGCAATTGCAATCCTCAAACGTTTGCTGCAAGTTTGTTACATTGGAAGTATCCCAATTTGTAGTATCCATAGCCTGCATACGGTAGCACCTATAGAACATACGGTACATATTGGTAGTCTTGCTTACGTCCAAGTTTTCTGTATTAACGTTGATCAGCCAATCCATAGTCGCAAAAAGGTTGCTACTGTCAGCAGGGGTATAAATAGGACCGTCGGCGAGGACGTAAAGGTCGTACATCGGTACTTCCTTTACTACGTTACCGTCCGCATCCGTTTCCGTTCTGATGTCGGGGACGTAGTAGGTCTTGACCTGCGACTCCTGATCAACGTTGGTGTGCACGCCCTCGTAGCCATTAACGATAGAGAGATAGTCCTTGTTTTTGCCAAATGTTACGCTATCGACCGAGGAGGTTATCTTGGTTCCATTAGCATCGCCGTTCAGATAATGCAGCGCGGTATAAAGGTTTACACCTTCAATGTAAATGTTGTCAAACGGGAAATCTTCGCCAAAGCCTTCGCTCAAAGCCTCGTCGGGAGTCTTGAAGCCCGCGGACTGAATGCCCTGCGCGTTTACGAAGACCTCGTAGGTATCGCCAAATGCCGCCACCTGTTCGTTGGTTGCAGTGGAATCAAGCGCGATCTGCGAAAGAGTTATATCGGTAAAGTCGCCGGGCAACAGCTCTTTTTTATAAGTAGCATTTGCGATGAAATACTTTCCGCCTTGGGAATTGGTGGCAAGAACCTTCTCCCATTCCCACTCCCAATCACCTGTTTCGTTCAGGTTCAGGTGGATCATTTTACGGAATTCATCAAAATCGGTGAACGCGCCCGCCTCAAACGCAAAATAGATGCGAACGTACGCGCCGTAATCGCCCTTATTTTTAAGGAAGACCATCTTATCAACTTCGTTGTTGATCTTCGCAGGGTCCCAGATGGGCGAGGTATAGCCGTCATCGTCGTTCTGCTGCTGCCACTTAACGGCATCCTGCGTCCAATCGACGTAAGTATCGCCGGGAGTGTAATCAAAGCCTTTTTCGATAACGGCGGGGAGCAAGGGCTTGTTATCGTGGAACTCCTGCACCTTTGCATCCGCGTCCTTAGTCTCGGTATCGATACGCTCGTACTCGAGCAGTTCGATGTCAACGTTACCGATGGTCATAACGTTAGTCTCGGAGTCCGTGTCCGTAAGGTACGCGATAGTTGCGGCAATGGAAATGAGAATGGTAAGAACCACAGCAACAACACCAAGAAGTATCTTTCTCTTTTTCATGATCTTATTCCTTTCAGAATATTTATAGCGGTTTATCCAATGCGATAAAAACATAATTCGCATTATGTTGCACAGGATACACCTATACAGATAAATTTTAACATGTAAATTCTAAAAAGTCAACAGTTCTTCATAAAAAACGGCACAAAAACAACACCAATGATACCGATTTTTTCATTGGCTTTGTTTTTGCGCCCTTTTTTGGCAGATATTAGTAGAGTCGTTGGCTATGTAGAAAATAATCTTTCCCTAAATGCAACATAATGCGAATTATGTGATATTTAATGTCGGTGTTTTTAGCATCGGCTTTTTTTATAGCGGCGCTATGCGCAAGGTCAAACTATCAAGCGCATATTTTCCATCTTACGCTTGTGCTCCTCGCCCGTTGTGACTATATATATCCGCGTGGTGTTGATGTTGCTGTGACCGAGAATGTCCGCGAGCTTGGCGATGTCCTTTTCGATTCCGTAAAACGTCCGCGCGAAAAGGTGGCGCAGATTATGCGGAAACACCTTAGCGGGCGAAACGTGCGCATCTGCGCACAAACGCTTCATCTCGCGCCAGATGCTGCATCGCTCCATCGGCTTCCCTGCTTTTGTTAGGAACACGCAGCCCGTCGCAATTCTGTTTCTTTTGGCATAATTTAATAGTTTTTTCTGCAATCCCCGAACGATAAAGACCGTTCGGGTCTTATTTTTGCAGGACACCACCGTCTCGCCCTTGCGCACGGCTTCTACCGTGATAAACCGCAATTCACTAACGCGGATACCCGTGCCGCATATCGTTTGCAGTATCAGATTTAATCTCTCGTTTCCCTTTTGCTTTGCGGCGTTGACCAAGCGAAAATATTCGTCTTTAGTCAATTCGCGCTCCTCTGAGCAGAACGCCTTTCTTTGAATTTTAAACTGCTTGATGCAAAGCTCACCCCACCCTAAAAAGCGAAAGAAAGCATTTAGTGCCGCTATCATTGAGTTTGCGCTTGACAGCTCATATTTTTCGGCAAGATATGCCTTGAACTCTATAGCAAGCGTTTTGCTGATTTCTCTTACGCTTGCAAATTCGCGGAGGAACCGCACGTCACGAATATACTTTTGTATTGTATTTTCGCTTTTTTCCTCAAATCGAAGGTAATTTTCAAATTCTTCAACAGCTGAATCGGTAATTATTTTTTTCACAACAAACTCCTTGCCTGAGGTTTAATATGATAATTTAGTATTCCCAAGTAAATAAAGAAAAACATCTGCTTAAAATTACAGATGCTAAAAAATAAACCGTATTTTCTTTAAATGTGAGTTATATTCGCCACAAGCCACGCCAACGGTCCCACTCTTTAAATAACGTATTAAAGCGCTATATATTTGCGTTTATTATATCAGTTTTTTCAAACTCCGTCAATTATTCCCCCTATCACATTTATGGAATCTTTAGTAGTCACCACAGGCATTTAGCTTATGGTGACTACTTCTTTACCCCGCCCTTCGCGCGCGTGTTACGGTAGGAACGAACGGGCTTGAGGCTATCGTTTTCGCCATTTGCTCCATCGCGTCACAGCGGACGGCTTCCGCACGCGAGATCGGGGCGGTCGCGGTCGGCTCGAATATGCGTCTGCAATACGGCTCGTCAAAGCTTTGCATGGCGATATATTCTCTGTTGCCTATATACCCAAACTTCGCATACGCCCATCATTACTCCTCGCTCTCGCCCCCGCTCTCTTGGGTTACCGCGTCGGTTTTTGCGCTTTTTACGAGAGGAAGTGCGCGCTTTGTCCTGAACATATCGAACGCGATGACTCCCGCGCAGGCAAGAGCGAGAACAGCCGCCACGACGTGATATTTGGGATGCCCCGTTTGGAAATACGTTTTCATAGCGTCTGCGGCAACGTCGATAAACGAAACCGCCTCGTTGGCATATATCCTCGACGCCAAGACTGTGACGAAGAAATTCGTGCTCATGAGGACGATCATATAAAGCACTACGCACGCCGCCGCTGACGCAATTTTCGCCCAAATGCGGCAAAGTTTGGATTGTACGAAGACAAAAACACTCAACGCAAGAAGCGCATCACACGCGAATGAAGCGTATTCAAAATCCGCGGAAATCAACTGTTCTCCTCGGCCGCCGTGACAGATGAGCACTATAAGCAAAGCCTTTATGCAAACGGATAATGCCGCAAAAATGCTTATCGTAACGGCTTTAAATTTAAAATCAAATTTAATTTTCATGTTTTCTCCTTATTCATAAATTAGAATGAATATTAAAAACGTCTTTGCCCAGTATTTCGTTGATTCTTTGGGATACATACTTCATCTTTTCCTCAATCACAGAGAATGTGGGGATTTCAATAAATCTTGGATGTTTTTTCCATACCAGTTTGGTTTTTTCTGCAAGAATAATCGCCTCATCTGAATCTTCAAGTCTTTGTATATCTCCGTTTTCTTTTGAAAAAAATTCAGGGCTGGTTTTTAAAAAAATAACAGCTTCGTAATGAGTGATCGTGGCTAGTGTTAAATGCTCATCGAACATTTCAAGCTCGGTTGCTGAAAGATAGGCAAACACATCGTGTTTTCCACGGTCGCATATCACAACCTCGACATCTTCGTCTGCGCAGGCTTCTGCCTCCGCATCTAGTTGAAGGCGATAAATCATTTTTTGGAAGTGCACTCGATCATTTTTCGCGTCAGGGTGCGCTTTTAAAATAAATGAAGCCGCTTCATCGATGAAGCGAATTTTTCCCGCGAACTCAGGAGAAACGTTATTTTGTAGAAAGCGAAGCGTCTGCGTTTTGCCAGAACACGGCCCGCCGGCGATAACTATTATTTTAGCAGACATGATTTCAACCTCATTAGTTTTCTTAGTCGCAGGAGCTTACAAGTAAGCCCCTGCGGTCTTTTATTAAGACAACTCCGAACTTATAGATGTTTTCATATACAGAAATTCACCAAGCCATTATTGCATTAATAAAGAAAATTACTGTATGATAATTATTTTGCCACAATATATCCGGACGGATTTCTCAACGAAACAAAACGGCTATATGTCATTTTCTGAAGCACACAATCTTTGCCGGAATTATAAACACCATTATTATCATAGTTGCACTCTGTGAAATACACATATTGAGGAGTGCCATATCTGTCATATGTAACGTGCTCAATGAACATTACGTGTCCGTATCTTCCGGAAGTATTTACTGCTATTGATTTTGCTACTATCTTTGATGCGCCGTATATAACTCTCACTCGTGAATCACTTGAATTAGCAGAAAGCCAATACTTTGCGTGATATGCGGTATTCAGCTTAATACCTGTGATTTCGTAGAAGCGACCGTAGGAGTACCACGTGCACTGACCACTATAGCCCCCGCGGTATGATATATTCCCCGAGCCATACCATTTAGTATAGCCGGAACTATTTTTTATGGATGCAATTGTTTTTCCAACTTTAGCGTCCCAATTATTGCAATTCACGCACTTAACTTTTATCGTCGCTGTTTTTCCGCTCGTGGTCTTGGCGGTGATAATAGCAGAACCGTTAGAAACCGCGGTTATAACTCCAGAGGAGGATACTGTTGCGACATTGGTATCGCTGGAGGTGTATTTTACGTTATCTGTAGAATTTGCAGGGGAAAGGGTGGCTTTTAATGTTCTGGTGCTACCGCTTCCACTCATAGTAACCGTGGAGAAATTTCTGTAGTTAAGGGAGATAGATTTTGCAGGAATGGAAGCTGTTTCGTAGCAATATTTGTTATAATCCGATACGGAGCACCAAGCTATCCTCCAGCCACCGTTTCCACGCGGAGCCATGATTTGTGCTTTAGTCGAACTCTTCGAGAGAAGAAAAACGGGGTCATTTTTATCTACCCAATAGTTTCGGTTGGGCGAAGAATTGCTGCGGAGGGAGAGATAGAATTTTCCTCTCGCGGTAGTGCAAACGTGCGACGTACCGGTAGAGCTTATGATATCACTAAGTTTGATGTAGGCGTTTACCCTTCTGTATGAGCCCGGATAGGAAACATAGGCATACATGGTCCCTTTGCTGTTCTTGCCGACAGAGAAGACGTATATCTCATCAGACGAATTGTCAATATACGCCCCATTTTGATGGCCGTTCACGGTACCTCTGGTGGTGAGTTCTTTGTTCGTATAAGGTATCGTAATTCCGGACGAGCTCAGCGTGTACGTTCTTGCGGGTGCCGCGCTAGACAGCTGATTATAAGCATTTGATACAGTACGTGCGGATGCGGGAAGAATTGCTGCGGTAAATATGCCCGTTACAAAAACAACGGTAAGAAGAACAGAAAGAAGTTTTTTCATTATACCCTCCTCGGTATTTGTTTGATTTTTGAAAGTTTTTTGTATACTGATCATCTTTATACGTTATCAAGGGGGATGAGTCTGCATAGTTTGTTAACCGTCCTTTCTTTTGATTTTTTTAAATTGCCATTTTCTCCTCACTCCCGATATCTTCGGGGGAATGGAATAGACAATTCTTATTTGCGGGTTAATCGAGCGAAGCGAGAAAACTTTAGATGCATAATACAGCCAAACTTCGTTTGATCAAGCGAAAAAAACATAGTATAGATGAGGCACGTGAGTCTTTTTAAGCGACATTATGACGCAATAGCCAAATTGGTGCGAGGAGCAGCTCCCTTGATAACACCCCACGGAAGCACATCGGGATATTGAATGGAGTCAAGGATAAAGAAGAACCCGCCGTCGGGAAATTCATTAACAGCTGTTACGTAGAGCTTACTTCCAACGGGAGCCATCGTCTTACAGAAACCTGTGATTTGTTGGCCATCGCATGCTTCCGCAACAATATAACAACCTTTCTTTGAGGAACGAACCACCTCTGCAGGTAAACTGTCAAAATTCGAAACGTCATGTGAAAAGAATTTTATGTACATGGTTTTATCTCCTTTTTTGTTTGTATCAATAGTCTACGCCAATTTTACTAACTACACAATAGGGATCCGAGGTGAGAAGTAGTTAGTAAGACACGTTTTTTTCGCTGGCTATCAAAATAATCGCACAACTACTACTTGCTTACGTATGGCAATACCACCTCACAAGCAAATAATCACTTACTTATTTATCGATTTTCAAAAAGTTCATGGGACTAATGATTAAGATAGCTTTTTTCATAATCGTGACCCCTTTCGTTTTATCTGTTTTCATTATATCCTTTAGCACTTCGGTTCCGTAAATTTCGTTTTACAAGACCTGATTGATGTGTTCGTTGCTGTACATTTATTATAGTCAGTTGCCGTTGGCACTTGTAAAATGAGGTTTACCATGAAAGAGGGACCGTTCATAAACCGAACGGTCCCCCTAGTGAAGGTGTTATTCAATTATTGATGATAGGACAGTTCCCATACATCAGCGTATGTGCCCAACGGATCGTCGGACAGAATACACATCAATACAAAACACTCATAAGGATTTTGCACATATAGCTTCCCGAGAAAACATTTTTCAAGAATTGTATTCATTGATTCATGGAATTTCAAAAATCTCGCTTTGGATTCGGGATATTCATAAAGTTTCTGTGAAAACACAAAAAAGTTAAGGGTAATCAAATCAAAGCGAGTAACTTCCGCATTGCCGGACAAAATGTCTCCGATGCGTTGACGACTGAACCGTTTTCCTGCAAACTGATCATTCAATCTAGAAGCTTTGCTTGGAGTTAAGTTCCCGTGTCTATCAGTGGGAATTGCGGCACAGATAATATGTTCTATATCGCTTTCTGTAATATCCTCTCGACAGAAAACCTTCCTCTTTGAGCGAAATTGTTCAATTCGTTTTTGCTTTTCAGAATCATATAAGCGGTCGTTATACGAAAGCTTGTGGATATATTCTTGAACAGCATTTTCATATTCTTCCGCCTCATAATCATTATACATTTTTGCAATCGAATCTCTTGCTTCATCATATAATTCATCAAAGCATTGCCTCGCTGTTAGGCTCATTGCGGACATCTTTTCGTTTGCCTTTAATTTTGCCAAATGGGCTATAAGTGCAGCGTCGTCATGAATAGAGTGCATTGAATTCCTCACGCCTATTGTTTGCTCGCAATAAATACGTCCCATATCAAGCGAATTAGGTGGAGTATCATTGTAAATCCGCCATAATTGTTCAAATTTAAGGTAGTTGTAATGCTTGTGATAGCAGTACCAACATATCACTTCGAACGGATTCTTGGGGTTGATTTCCTGTTCGCGAAGAGCTTTGGTCAGAAACATATTTACATCGTCAACGCTCATATTGAGGCCGAAGCCCAACAAGAATACCACATTCCGCTTTACCGTTTGCTGCGTGAGCCAGTTCTTTGATAGCGCGCTCAATTTGGCGGTCGTGGTAGTGAACGACGCAGGGGTATGATTATCCGAAAACGCACTGCGGATAATCAGTTGATACTCTTTAATCGGTATCTCAGCAAAAGAATCTGTTAATCCGGCTTTCTGATAGATGTATCGTTTCAGATAATCCCCAAATGATATAACTTTCAGTCTATGTTTGAGGGAGTTGTATATCAAATGTGCATCTTTTTCAAGAAATTGCGTATCATCAACAGCATCATACAAAGACTCCCAGGCAGCATCGGTAAAATCCAAATCTCTTATGTCATAGCCTTCCATATCACGACTTTTCCTTTCCGATCTTGGACAAAACGATTCTGGCAAGGACTAAGAAAACACCAGTGTAAAAGACCAAGATACCCCACGATGTGAGCAAGTGCGAAGATGTAAAGTCGAAGAAAGATTCTGCTTCATGGGGAAGCATAACGCCTTCCTGCTGTAACTTCAACGGCAGATCATTCAGATTTGCGGTCGTGCCGTAGCCTTCCATGCTCCAACGGCAAACAGCTACCCAAGAAATGATCTCTGTTGCCCCGCTCAGTTTGAAAATCAAGCCAGAGAAAAGAATCTGAGGCATCAACAGAATAGGTGCTACTGTCATGGCTCTGTCTGCATTGGTAAATAGCGAGGATACGAACAAGCCCATAGCGGTAGAAGATACCGCTGTAATAAATGTCGTAATCAAAAGTTCAAGGAACGGGTGCGTGATAATGCCTTCCTCTGGCAGACCTACCATTACGCTGAATACACCGGTAATCATCGCACTCTGAATCAGACATAAGATGCCAAGTACGATAATTTTTGAGGACACATACGCACTGAGCGACAATCCGGTCATATATTCTCGCTTCATGATAGTGCGTTCCTTGCAGATTTCCTGGATGGCATTTAACATACCCACCCAGAACGCGGAACACGAAAGCGCAAACAAAAGGCTTTTTGTCATTTCGTATTGTTCAAACTGTTTTCCATCTGCGACAAAAGAAATCAGCACAGCAAGTAAAGGGGCTTGCACTAAAAGCAGCAACAGGCGTTGCCTGTCGTTGGCTACCAATTTCAAATAGCGAGCACTCAAAACACGAAGCTGCTTAAATCGGCTTTCCTTGGATTTGCCGGAAACAGCAGAAGTTTGACGCACTTTACCTACAGACACTCTGGATTTCTCAAACTTTGCGCTCCACTGTTTTGCCTGCTCGGTTATCATATTATATACGTCAACGATGTCGGAAACGCCGAAGAACGCCAGCGCTTCATCATATGAGCCGAAGAAGCAAAGGTTGCCGCCTTTACCCATGAATACTATCTTATCACACATCTTTAGTTGGAGCGTACTGTGGGTAACAAGGATAACCGTTTTGCCGCCATCCGCCATACTTCGTAGCGACTGCATCAAGTTGCGCTCGGTTCCGGGGTCCAAACCGGAAGCAGGTTCGTCAAGGAACAGCAGATTAGGGTCAGACAGCAACTCAACAGCGATACTGGCTCGTTTTCTTTGACCGCCGCTGAGCGATTTGATAAGGCTGTCACGTTTTTCGGGCAACTCAACCATATCGATAGCTCTTGTAATAGCCGCTTCTCGCTCTGCCGCTGTTGTGTCCTTTGGAAGACGTAGCTTTGCGGTGTACAACAGCATATCGTGCAAGGTTAGATTATCGTATACGATGTCCGACTGAGGCACATAGCCAACCAATTTTTTTAGAGAATCAAAGTTTTGATACAGATTCACACCGTTAATAAAAACCTCACCCTGTGTGGGTGGCAAATAACCACACATACAATTCAGAATAGTGGATTTGCCCGCACCGGAGCCGCCAATAATGGCAATCAGTTCGCCCGGCTTGATATTAAGGTTCACATGATTGCTTGTGATAAAGGATTTCTTGCCTTTACCACGCTTGATTACAATATCAGCCGCATCCACAGAAATACCGCTTTTATAGCAACAATAGGAGAGGGTTGCCGACGTAAAGATCAGCTTTGAGTTGGTGATAGCAATGACATCTTTTTCGTGAAGCTTTTCTTTGCCGAAAACACGTTTGTTATTGATGATTACACCGTTGGTGCTATCATTGTCAACTATGTACCATCCATTGTTTTCGTAAACGATTTTGGCATGGCACTTGGAAACCGAAACATGGGGAAGCGTAATATCGCAGCTTTGCTCTCGACCAACGCTCAACTCCCGCTTCCCGGCAAGCGGCATTGTGTGCCACTTGTTATCCGAGTCAGCAGAAGAAAACACGAACAGTACACCTTCGGAAACGGTTTCCACGCCATCATCAATACGAATGAAGTCACCGTCACTGATAGTTCGGGAAACGATCGACGCATTATTATAGATCAGACCGTTTGTGCTGCCGGTATCTTTGTACGCAGCCTTGTCCTCAATAACCCATGAATCGCCTTTATAGACGAATCTACCGTGCTCAGAGGAAACAAGGTGAGATGTGAGTACAATATCGTTTTTCGGGTCACGCCCGAAGTATATGAAATTTTTGCCGAACTCACTGAGTCGGATTGTGCGCGGCGCAATACTACCATCAAAGATTGTCACCAATGAACTTGCAACTTGGTTTATACCACCAACAAATCGTGTGGTTTTATCAAAATCTTGCATATAATCACCTCACTTAATCACATCATTGCCTCGCTTATAGCACCCGCAATTAATCTACCAATCTTAAACGGAGCCACAAACAAGCCTATCACTGCAGACAGAATGAATTTTATGAAGAAGTAGATTAACCACCCCATCCACGACATCCATATAAACATTGCCGGCTGAATACTGTTAAGAGCTTGCCAGCCAAAAATCGCGCAAGCTACAATAACGATCAGAGCGATCTCACCCTGCGATGACCAAAGAGCGAGAGTTATGCCCCAAATAATAATGGCTATTACGAAAGAAAGAATATAATATCCTATATCAGATGCTAAAAAACTACGCAATCCTCCGCCGCTTGATGTTGCCGATGAACTGCTATTTTGATATGTATTTTGAGAATTATTATCATATTGCATATCTTGTTGAATAGGCTCATTGTTTACAGGTTCATCATTAAAGTCCGACTCATATGATTCATGCTCATTCACAATAGGGAGCACGTCTTGAGTAAAGCGAGAAGGAGTTTCTTCATGAACTGTACTCGCAATGTTATCCGCAAAATTTTCCTCAATGCTGTTGTTGATTGCAGAATCATCCTGAACCATCGGTTTTGAATCCGTTACAGAGTTTGATTTCAATCTGTTGATATAAAGTGCGGTAGAAGTGAATACCAATCTAACGTCATTACAAGCTATGACATCTTTTTCATGAAGAACGACACGACCGGAAGCGGCTTTCTTATTTATGTAGAGGTTAGCGTTCTGCACATTAAGATAGAACAGATCGCCGGACCGTTCGATAGATGCATCGGTATCAGGAGAAATGCAGCATAGGTTGTATTCCGAATTCCATTCGCCTGACGAAATAGCTTCCCATTTGTCTGAATATTGGTCATTGGCAAAAATAATCAATACACCATCGGGAACGGTTTCAATACCATCATCGATACGAATGAAATCGTCCTTGTCCACTTTAACTTCGGTAATTTCGTTGTCGTGATAGATAATTCCATTTGTGCTTCCGAGATCGGTAACACACCATTGTTCGTCTGAATAGAACAGTTTACCATGGCTTCTGGAAGCAAGGCGTGATGTTAATGTTATGTCATTATTTGTATCACGCCCAAATGTTATTTCTGATTTTCCTAAAGAGGTCAAATTGACCTCTTTAGGATGAGAATTGGAATCGAATATGTAGATGCGAGCCATAATGTTTGTTGAATATGGTTTCACGGTAGAAGCATACTCCATTATTTTTATATCCTTTATTGCACGTTTTCCAGCAGAACATCAGAAATCATCGTACAACTCCAACCATCCATAGTGACCTCAAATCTCAAGTAATTTACATCTTCTAAATCGATACTTCCTGTATTGAATTTTACGGTTTTTTGTGTAATGATTGGAGAAGTATATACTAAATTATCATCGGTATATATTTTTATTTGTGCTTTCCCTTCTTTCCCAAATTCAATATATGGTGAAATATCAAATACCAAAGATGAATATTTTTTTGCTATAAAATACTCTGCTGAATGGCTATTAGGTTTTTGATGTACAGCTGACCAAGTCCCACTATGAAATACTGTATAGTTCTGAACTGAGGAATAATTATTGCCTAAAATGTCTTCTGGATAATTATTATGCCATTCAATATTTCCGTTCAGGCAATCAAACTGAGATAATGATGTATATTTTTTATCGATTTTTGACACGAAGTTAGGTATAGAATCAAGCATTACATTCGACATCAATAAACACCCCCAGCCACTATTTTCAACCGTTATTGTTATGTATTCTGCATCACTAACATCGATTCCAACAACCGATACTATCCCAGATTTTTGTGTAATATAGGGAGATGTGTATCTCAATACACCATTGACGAATATCTGAACATAAGCAAAGCCTTCGTTATTCATCTCAACATATGGTGACAGTTGAAAAGATATGGTAGAAAACTTTTTTGATAATGTGTATTCTACAGAATGACTATTGGGTTTCTGATGCACAGCTGACCAAGTCCCACTATGTAAAATCACAAAATTTTCAACATTCGAATAATCATTACCTAACGGATCGGAAGGTGAACCTTCATTCCACGGAAATTTCCCATTTATAGGTGTTAGTGAACTCAATAAAATGGTTTTATATTTATCAACTTCATTTTTTAGAGCTTTAATAACAGCATTATTGGGGATTTCTTTAGAAGCTGTTTCCAATAACTGTTTCGCAGCTGTTATATTCTGTTCAGCCAAGTATGCGTCAACCTGTGCAGAAACACTCTTTGCATAAGCATCTTCATATGTCTTTGCTGCAGCGGTAAGAGCACTGTCAGCTCCAACAGATTTCAACGCTTGATTAACGGTTTGGAGTGCAGCAAGATGGTCGCCGGCATCAGATAGGGATTTTGCGGTTGCAAGTGCCGTTTCTTTGATTTGTTCGTTTTGAGCTTTGGTATACTCATCAAGCTTATTCTTCAATTCAGTAGAATTGGGATAAGTAGCAAGTCCTGCTTGCACCTTAGCAAGCGCGCTTTTATAATCTTTCTGCGCTGCCAAGGCATCTGCCTCACTGATTATGGATGCAATTGCCTCATTGTTAAGTTTTTCGGTGTACTCATCTTCCTTATTCTTCAATTCAGTAGAATCGGGATAAGTGGCGAGTCCCGCTTGTACCTTAGCAATCGCGCTTTTATAATCCTTCTGCGCCGCCAAGGCATCCGCCTGGCTAATGATATAAGCTATCTCTTCTTCAATTGATTTATAAGTTTCGGCTTTTTCGGTCGTTGTATCACCAGAATGTTTTCCGCTTTCACCATCTTCTTTATCATCAAACAAATTTGGAACAACAAAAATACCGACACTAACAAGAAGTAAAAGTGCCAATACCACGGCAATCAAGGCAGCTATTTTTTTCTTTTTCTTAGGTTTAGCACCAAATGTATTAACTTCGGGAGGATTCTTGCGGTCAGAGGTATTGGTGGCTTGGCGGACAGGGGTAGTTTTATCATAGTCAGACGGTACCCTGCGAACAGGAATAGTTCCGTCCAAGTTGCTTGCAGCCACCAAATACGTACCGTTAGCAACACTCATCAATGCCTGCTTCATTTCCGTAGCAGAAGAAAAACGCCTACCGGGATCATAAGCACAGGCACGAAGAATGAGGTCTGCCATAGCCGGAGATGCTTCGCACGGTGCAGGCAGTTCTTCACCACGGATTCTGCGGTCTACAGCGTTTCTTCTTTCGTTAGGGTTGAGAAGCTGTTTTTCGGTATCCAAGAACGGTAGGCGATTACCGTTCAACAGACGGTACAGAACGATACCGAGTGAGTAAGTGTCAACACGGGCATCATATTCACTGCTGGTAGCAACTTCGGGAGCCATATAGTTGAACGTACCTTTTTGAGAAAGCCCGCCTGTCATATTCTCCATTTTACGGGCAATACCGAAATCTCCCAACTTGAAATAGCCAAAATCATTAATAAAGATATTTTCCGGTTTAATATCTCTGTGAATTATATTGCGCTTTCCACAAATTTCAAGAGCGGTACATATATCACAGCCAAGCTTGATAACTTCTTCTTCAGTCAGCTTCTTGTCGCAGATGTAGGTGTTAAAGGGCGTAAGCAGTTCCATTCGGATATAAATATCCCAACCGATCTCATCGGTCTTTTCAACGACCTTGTAATCTTCCACGCTTACAATATTCTGGACGCCTTTCAAGGACTCCATTAACTGAATTTCGCTGATGAAATCATTGACAATGCCCTGGAGATAGGTTCTGGTGGCGTTCATATCCAGACCTTCGGAACGCAAAGAATCAACTTCGGAAGGATCGGCAGGAATGGAAATCACCTTAATTGCCGCATAGCTTTCCACGTTATGGTCTCTGCGTACAGCCTTATAAACCACACCGAAGGAACCTTTTCCAAGAGGCTTTCCTTCGATTTGCCATTCGGGCCATATTTGTTTCAAAACTTCAACTGACATATTTATACCTCTTTTCTTTTAGTGTGACGCTTCCGTTTGAAAAAACACCCGGATTTGCGTTCGATTTTACATAGAATGATTGTGGTGTTGTCTTTACCCCCATTAGCAAGGGCTTTATCAAGGAGTTGTGTTATAGCTTCCTCAATAGGTTTTGAAACAAGCACTTCGGTTATTTCACCAACAGAAACCATATCGGTCAAGCCATCCGAACATATTAGATAGACATCGCCATCGTTGTATGCTCCCCGCGCAAGGTACGGGTCTATTACTAATTCATCGGGGGGGATCCCAAGATTTTGTGAAAGCGGTGGTTTCACTCCAAACGCAGAAACAGCAACATGATCTTTAGATATTTGTTCTAACATACCATCACATAATCGAAAAATTTTACTGTCTCCAATATTACACAAGACAACTTCCTTTTCTGCAAAGACAAGCATTGCTGCGGTTGTTCCCATAGCCGACACTTCATGCAGTGTTGCATAATCGCATATTTCAGCATTTGCTTTATGACAGAACCGAGTTAAATCTGCGGCGGCTTCTTTTCCAATTTCTATTGTAGAGGCGGTTTTAGATGCGATATATGATGCGATTTCACCACATTCTTCGCCGCCCATACCGTCAAAGATTCCAAATACCGATATATCTCTGGATGTTTTTGTACCGCATAGTGGGAACTCAATAGGTATATCGCCCATATCCATGTAACGTCTGTCGCAAATAAAATTATCTTGGTTGATGCTTCGGACATTACCTATATGACTAATACAAGCAAAATGGATATCGTAGTTCATAACATCCTCCTTCCTTGTGCTTAATTATAAAGACCAACATTGATGAACTGTAAAACGAATTTTACAATTACATCAGTTAGATACATTGGACAATAACATAATCGACATTATGTTGCTAGTAGATCTTTTAAAACGCTATTTGTTTTTTAATTATACCATAAAAACACAGAAACTACAATAAGTTTTGCCATATTTCATCAGGTTTCAATGAACACAAAAATAAATTAACACGACCGAAGAAGCCTTTTCACTCTTGTTTTTCAAATAAGCGCGAAAAGGCTTTCTTGTTATGCCAAGATTCAGTTGCTATGTAACAATATTTGTAAACTCAGATGAGGCTACCACAGTCCCGAACAAGATCAACAATGTCTTCAATATTCTTTATCAGAAAAGCCGTAACTTTTCATTTCTGATTTTAGCGTTTCAATATCAGTTTACAGCTCATCCGAAGGTTTCTTGTCATCCAAAAGGATGTCTTTAATCATAACATCAAGATTCCTGCCCATGCAGGACATACATGCCTCTTGAAGTTTTTTTGCCTTTTCCTCGGTATCGCAACCGAACTTCATCAAAAAATCAACGAAAAACGATGACATACCAAAACAAAATTCTTGAATTGCCGATACAACATTTTCTCTTTCTTCGTCCGTAATTTCGAGTTTGATATTTTCACATTCATTTGTATCCAAAGTAAACTTCATAATCTTATCTCCTTCATATAATTTATTTCATAAATACAACCAAATATTTCAAAATATATGTTCATCAATGTGATTTTTTATTCGAGTCTTAACAACTGCTTTCATACTTGAATTCACCGTTATGTGAATTATTCAATATCAAATCACCAACATCCTCACCAATCCGAAACTCCCTTTTGATATGTACGTGTAGGTTAGCATGATTCTCTCCTCTTTTCTTTGGTACAGCAATTTGTTTGTCAATGCATTCTTTCAACTCGGTTACGTGCGAAATAATGCCGACAAGGCGG
This sequence comes from Eubacteriales bacterium, assembly GCA_045633005.1. Lineage (GTDB taxonomy): Bacteria > Bacillota > Clostridia > Oscillospirales > CAG-272 > CAG-390. The sequence goes on from JAZQXT010000047.1 coordinate 72,603, forward strand.
TTGCCTTCGGTAAGGTTTTGAAGGGCTCTCATTGCCTGATTGAGGGATTCATAATCAAGAGAACCCTTGCCTTCGTCAACGAACATTGCATCAAGCTTAACGCCACCGGCGAACTTTCCACCGCTCTGTTTTTATCCTCCAGTAGCAAGAGTGCCGCAAGAAAGCAGACGCGTTTGGGGCATGTCTGCTTTTGTGGATTTCGCCAGAAATATCGACACTAAAAATTAGTGCGTATTCGCTTCTTCAGGCCTTTTATGTGTTATTCCTTGAAAGAAAGACAACCCTGTCTTTCACGAGGATAATAATAGGATCTGTACCAACTGCAGTACTGCCTGCCGTTGCTATCCTTGTCGCGAGGATTCCAATAAATACAACCATCTGCACAGTTGTGTCCACAGAATTTTCCGCAAGGGATCTTGATTTCACTTTCTTTTTTCTTGGTGTTCATCTTTAATGCTCCTTTAAATAATTTTGATTTTATCTTCAAGAATGTGAACAGCATCTTCTTGTTTGATTGCTTTAAAAGATACCAACGCCACATTCGGAAGAACGATTGGAAAATACAAAGTTTTTATGCTCGCGGGCATTGCCTGAAAGATTACTTTTATATACTCAATATCATCTCCAGACAATTTAGGTTGATTTGGGGGATGAGAGTGAAACATTCCGGCGAACTCAATCCCTTTTTCTTCAATTTCACAAATTTTTGCATTTAGAAAATCAACATTAGGAATGTAAATCGCTCTCTTCCTTTGAGGCAAACTGTTATCGTAAAAACAAGAGCAAACGACTTCATTTTTTATGCCGATAATTCCACCGGTTTCTGGTGGAGCTAGCGGACAATTGATTATTTTTTCATATACATCTGTCAAAATTTTCATCATTAGCTTCTTTTCATTATAATTAAATAACATTAACTCCTAAGGCTGTTACTTTGGCTGCATCTAAGGCGCGCGAACACGAATTAGAATCATCATCTTCTCTCCTTATCTTTCATGTGGATGCTCTGCGATCCATGCATATATTATACATTAATAAAGCGTAGCAATTCCGCATACCCTCCTCGGTATTGGTTTGATTTTTGAAAGTTTTTTGTATACTGATCATCTTGATACGTTATCAAGGGGATGAGTCTGCATGTTTGTTCACTGTCCTTTCTTTTGAATTTTTTAAATTGCCATCTCGCAGAAGGTAAAATCGCCAAGCGCAGCTCTTGCGTACTTCTCCGAAAAGTAGCGAAGATATTTTTTATTATTCTCTTTTTTTGAAATATATTCAATCAGATAGATTTCAAATCCGCTATCTTTGGGGACTACAGAATAGACAATTCTTATTTGCTGGTTATTTATTCCTCTTCCCTTATAAACAAAAAGCTCATTATTGACACGATCATATATCACGGAGTCGAGATTGAAAAGCCTGTTCATATCTTTAACATCAAGAGTGGAGAGCTTTTCGTTTAACTTTAAAATGTTTTTTAGTAAAGACATTTTCATAGCACTATCTGCCTTCTTATACTGACATTTACTGTTTATAAATACTTTCATTTTTGCCTTCTCCTTTTCATCGTGGCATCTCTCGTGCCTATGTATATATTGTATATCAACCAAAGCAGCGTTTGCAATTTTAAAGCAAAATGGAAAAATTAGGTAAAAATATCAAACCTAATTTTTTACACAGCATTGCGAATCAAACCATTGCATCAATCACTCCACACGCCAGCGCTTCGTTCGCTGTCATGTGAAAAGAATTTTATGTACATGGTTTTATCTCCTTTTTTGTTTGTATCAATAGTCTACGCCAATTTTACTAACTACACAATAGGGATCCAAGGGAGAAGTAGTTAGTAAGCCGCATTTTTCGCTGTCTATCAAAATAATCGCACAACTACTACTTGCTTATGTATAGCAATACCACCTCACAAGCAAATAATCACTTACTTATTTATCGATTTTCAAAAAGCACACGTCGTATTAGTTACAATATAAAAAGGCACCCGTTTGGGTGCCTAAGCAATTATTGATTCGTGGCTTATGATAATTGTCTCGGATTACTAACAAAAGACTGATAACCTTTGGGGAATCTGTCGTATTTCAAAAAAACGGTATTTGTATAGTTTTCCTCACATTCGTTATAAGTACATTGGGAGATATAGTATGACAAGAGGCGTCGCTGAAACCAATAATATCTGCTGTTTCGGCTTTCCTTTTCCATCCAACCACGATATTCCTTAATATAATCAATGTTCAAAGCAGAGTCGTTTTGGCTTGGCAAGGCAACTGTAACATCAAATTCAAAGGTGTTAAAAAAACGAAACGATCCGCAAATCATGGTCATCTCATTTATTCTCGACGGATAATATGGATTTTGCCTCTTTTGAAAGAAGTCGGCATAAAAAACCACTTTCAAAAGATGATTTAAAACGCTTTCCTTTTCTTCGTTTTTCTTTCCAAGAACCTCCTCCACAATAAACGTGTCAGCATTACATTCTAAAGCCGGACAGCAAATATTGGATAAAGCATACAACCACAATTGCATTCCGTAGAGCTTTTTAACTGCATCGTCCCCCGAGGACTGAATGCTAAAAGTAGTCTCATTAAAATTACATATTTCCTTGTCGTACGCTTTCCTTAGACACGATTTGGTTTTTTCATAATTTTCAGTAACCCAACTCTCGTACTGCGCACGTGAGGTCAAATCAAAAAACTCAAGGCTATCAATTGAGTCAAGTTTGCCTTGACAGAAGGTTTGATAGAAATAGAACTCCGGCTGTTGCTTAAACGTATAGTTTTCATCTCCCTCAAGAGTGATTTCCAACGCTTTCCGGAATTGCTCCTGAGGATACTTTTTAAAGAAAGCATTTTTCCTCATCATTTCTCGCAACAGTGAAGCTTGTGCAGGGTAGAGTTGGCGACTACATGAAGCAGTAAATGCTGATTTCGTATTTTGATAGGTAAACAAATCGGGGTTTGTAGCCATTAAATAACACAATATATGGGCAGCAAGCTCTTGCTCAAAGCGACCGTTGTTTTTTACCTCGTAATTTTTAGCTCTTTCGATAAGCTCTATTATGAGTTTTTCTCTAAAATGTATACTCGCATGTGTTAATAATGATAATGCAAACAGAGAGGGCTCTGCCAACCTAAAATCCAAGTGGTCCATCAAATTATCCGGCTTTGAAAAATAAAACATCTGATCGATCGCAGCGCCTACTATATTAGTTTTTCCGGCCGTTTGATTTTCCTTGGATTCGCAAATGAACCTTTCTTCAAGAAAATAAGCCGTAAAAAAGCCATCCAAATATATGCGAACATATTTTTGCGAAAAGCGATATTTCCCATCTGAATGGTTTTCGATCAAGCCGTTATTAATAGCCTCCTTTAGCATATTTTCCTCTGCGTTTTCCATGCAACCATCACTTGAATAAGAATATGAAAACACGTGGTTTCCCTCGCGAGCGCTATTCGCCAATCGCCCAAGAAAGCATTGCATATCCAAAACAGAGTATTCTTTGTATTTTGTTTTATTTTTAAAAACTATTTGATTCAATGCGTTGTTTGCAAAGGATGCACAAGCTTCAAACAAAGGGGAAAACGTAATATCAAAGTCTATTTCGGTGCAACTATGAGACTTTATCGTGATGGAAGAAATTGTCTTTAAAATATCTATAGCATCTTTGTTTTGCCTTCCGTCGTCTCCTCTGAAAAAATAATTAAATTCTTCAGGCTTGGCTTTGGAAAACAATTTGGATTCCAGCCGACGGGAATATTCTTTTTTCTTGCTATTGTAACTAGCAAAAAACTCTCTTCTTTTTTCTTTATTTGTATTTGTGGTAATATTCCATCCTTGCTGTTGCAGTTCTTCGATCGATAGAGTTGAATCTATATGACACCTCGGGGAATCCAGACATCCCAAAATTTCAGCCGCCAATTCTTCAATTTTTTTGGCGATATGAGCCTCATCCATTCCTTTTAATTGCTCCAAATATGCGCACACATCCCCACTTGTTAAATTGTAACAATTAAGAATGGAGAGATTTCTGCCAAGTACAATAGATATATATATTAATAAATATCCTAACTCCTGCGGCTTTTTTTCAAAAATCTTCTTGATTAATTTTGTATACGATACTTGATTACAATAAAAAGCCGTTCCGCTTGTTCCACCGTGAAGATAAATCGTGCCATACTTAAATCTGAATGCAGGGCAAAACTTCAGATCACTCGTCTCCACTTGCGCGAGTCTTTTTCCTCCGAGCGTATAATGTTTAAGCAGTAGATTGGGCTTGGGTCTATCGGACATTTCCGTCAGCAAATTTTTTTCAATTATTTTTTTGAAATCAAAATCAATTACGCAAACTTTCTTGCTACCGCACAGTCCTAGTGCGGACATGCTTAAAATATCCTCCACATCTAAAAGAGAGACTATCAAAGGCGATAGCGTTTTTTTGTGTGGGACTGTTTTTTTGGGGGAATCAATAATATCATCTTTTTCAATTTCTATAATACGATTCTTTTTTCCTTGGAGGGGTGTAGAATTATCATCATTTTTACAAATTATTTTATATTTTTGGGTATTGGGATTAAAACCTATAATCACTCCTTCATAGTTTTTCCTTTTGTTATACCTGAATTGAATCGAGCTTCCAAACTCATAATCAAGTCCGTATTCCTTGGTTAAATCAGAGCAAATCGATTGCTCCAAATCTTTTGGTTCTTCAAATTCTAATTTAGATCGAGTCATATCCTTCTCCCTAAAAAATCGCAAGCTTGCTATATTTTATCATCAACTTTTCAGCAAATTGATAATTAGTGAATTGCTTAAAGTCTTTTTTACATCACTTATCTATTTGCTTACTAATATTTGCTCCTTCGCGCGGGCATATAGGCAATATACACAAAAATTATACCATAATCATGTGAATAAATCAATATAATAATTATCACATAATTAATATATATTTTTTCAAGGTTGTTTTGCAAAATATTGTACGTCATGTTGAATCAAATGAAAAAGCTGATGAAGGTTTTTGCGCCCTCATCAGCTTACTTTATTAGTTGTTATCAACAATATGGCTTTCAACGCAGATTATCATTAATCCTCAAGGGATTCAAGCATTAACCGTGCTCCGAGGCGGAAGGCATATTCGAACAGTGCCTCGTCCGAGAGGCTTACGTACTCGTTCCAGCAATCGTTGAATTTTTCAAATATCGCCTTTTGTTCATCCGTCATCGTTTTTTGCAGATCATCGCTGTGTCTGCCGATGTACTCTAACAGTTGCTTCATCTCGGGCGTGTTCTGTCTGCCATCCTCTGGCGGCATAACGTTCCCTCGCCACAGCTCTTTTATCATATTTTTCATAAGTTGCACCTCCTATAGCACAACACAATACCACAGAAGATAGAGAAAGTCCAGCTTTTTTGTGAAAATTGATCCACCTTTTTCACGGCTCTACTATTTGCTTACTGCAACGCAAATACTAATTATCCGCCAAGGGCTTTGCCCTTGGCGGATATTGCTTTACCCTGCCCTTCGCGCGCGTGTTACGGTAGGAACAAACGGGCTTGAGGCTATCGTTTTCGCCATTTGCTCCATCGCGTCACAGCGGACGGCTTCCGCGCGCGAGATTGGGGCGGTCGCGGTCGGCTCGAATATGCGTCTGCAATACGGCTCGTCAAAGCTTTGCATGGCGATATATTCTCTGTTGCCTATGCGAATGCACGGGATCCTGCCGTCCTTCACCGCGCTTCTTATGAGTTTTTCTCCGATGCCCATCGCGGGGCGGCTTCCCTTCAGCTCTGCCGCCGCCCCTCTGATGGTGCGGATATGTGGAATGCCGCCATTCCCTTCAAAGCCGAGAAGGCGGTTGAGTGTAGGCGCGAGCGCCTCCGCATCGGCGACCAGACGGTTACCATGGTAGGTATGCAGAAGCTGCTTTGCTTCTGCCAAAGCCGTAAGAAATGACGCTCCGACGGCTGATGAAGGATCAAGCGTTTTTATTTCTGCGATAATACTCGGGATCGTTTTTATTCTCAACCGCACTCCTCCCTTTCTTTATTCGTTACGATATCGGCAATCAGCTCGGCGGCGCGGCGTTTGGACGTATCGTAGGGAGTGAGATATTGTTCCGTGGTGCGGATGCTCTCGTGCCCGAACACCGCCTTGACCGTTTCAAGATCCGCGCCGTTCTCCACGAGGAGCGAGCCGCAGGTGTGGCGAAGTCCGTGGAGCTTGAGGTGACGCAATCCTCGGCGCTTTTCATAATCGCTGCACATTTCCGTGGGAGCATAGAGGCTTATCATATCTCCGAGCTCATTCGTAAACACAAATCCCTGCTCACGCCATCTTGCCCCCGCCGCACTTCTCTGCTCGTTCTGCTCCGCTTGCCATTCCAGCATTGCCATCTTGTATATATGCGAAAAATATACGGTGCGAATGCTGTTCTGCGACTTCGGAGCTTTGAGCGCTTGAGGCTTGCCCTTCTCCTTGTACGCGCTCTTGTTTACGGAGAGGGTGCAATTCTTAAAATCAATATCCTCCCACTTGAGCGCAACCACCTCACCGCGCCTGAGTCCCATGAGAAGCGCGGTCATAAGGAGTGCGCGTGTTCTCGGCGGCTCGTCCGACAGCCCTTCCATGAACGCCGCCGCTTCATCACGGTCGTATGCCCTGACGGGTTCTTTTTTAATTTTCGGATACCGCACGGCTCCCATGCGTAGCTTGTTTTCTTCAACGAAGCCCATACGGTGCGCCTCGGTCATCAGAGAGGAAAAAACCGTGGCGTAACGCTTAACGGTCGATGCCGCGAGCGGCTTGACGTTACTCTTATCCGCACGCGCTTCGGGCGTGGTGAGGTAATCTATCAACGCCTGCTGATGCCTTGCCGTTATATCGGTCAAGCGTATTTTGCCGAAGGACGGGACTATAATATCCTCAATAACGGAGCGATAAAACGTCAGCGTGTTGGGGGAGAGATGTCCCTTTACGCTTTTGAAATAATGCTCTGCGGCAAAGGTGCCTACCGTCATTCCAAAGGGATCGACGGTATTTTCACCGCGCTTGCCGTGAACGTATAGCCCGTTATGCACCGATGCCTCGAACAGCTTTGCAAATTCTTTGACTCCGCGCTGTGTTTCGCGTTCGGTAAAATCCTTCGGAGGCTTGTAGGTTGCTGATATAAGCTCCTGCTTGCCGTCCTTGCATCCATTGGATACTCTGACGCAATACGTGCCGTTCTTACGGCGATAGTATGATGCCATTTTTTACACCTCCGTCATTAGATTAGCTCATCACGGTGGCTATTTCCACCGCCTGATGCTTTATGATAGCGTTACATTTTAATGCCAAAGCTTTCTTCCTCGTATTCATCCTCCGTCTGCTCGTCGCCATCGTCCGAGTCTTGGCTGATACCAAGCACGATACCGATAGCCGTACCGACAGCCGCACCAAGCGCGGAGCCCGTGTTGCGTGCTTCTCTCCGTTTCTTTTCCTCCTCGGATTCATCGCCGCTCTCAATTATACTTGCTATATCCCCAAGCCCACGCGCGCCCATAAAAGCAATACCAATATCATCGGCGCCGCCGTGAGTATGAGGCGAATGAACCATATCGCTTCGTCCCGAATGATCCTTCTGTTTATAACTCTTGAAGCTCTCTCGCTCGCGTTCCCAACCTGTTCGCTCGCTTCTTTTGCTATCTTCTTTATTTGCTCCTCTGCCGTCCGTGTCTGCTCCTGCGCCGCCTTTGCCATCGCCTCGGCGTACTTGCTCGCCTCCGCCTGCAAGCTCGCTCTTTGAGCCGTTAACTCGGCGCTCAGCGCTTCCAGACGCCTCACCATAGCCAGCAGATCGTTCCAGTCCCGCTCGCTCATCTGAACCATTGTATTTCCCACATTCGGCTCGTGTTCGATAAGCGAGGAAGGGATATTCCTCGCCTTGAGCTTGTCCATATAGCTCTGCCCTGATCCTGAACTCATGCTCCATATTCTCCTTTTGATATTTTTCTTCGTGCAATTTTATATCCCGCACTCGCTTTTCCGTACCGTCCTCAGCCTTCAGAATATAAGTAATATATTTTCTCTCGGGTGTCCACATCACGTCATAGCCGAGCTTTTTCATCTCGCGCAGGAACTCGCCCTTGCTTTTACAGCGCTTCATGCAATGGTCGATCGCTACGCATAGCTGTATCTTCCAGCTGTTGCCGTTCACGGCGGCTCGGTATTCCTTGGGACTCGGGCGGAACGATTTATTTCGCGGATCGTATTTTTCAAGCACGTCAAGTCCGTGCGCCCGACAGATCTTATCGCTCAGCTCACGAAGGTCGCCAAGGAAAAATTTATTGTTGTGCAACTTCATTCCGCTTTCAAGCTCGTATGAGCATACGACCAGATGGTTGTGGATATGCTCTCTGTCTATATGAGTGGCTATCAGCACCTCACGGTTTCCAAATCCACAGGCAAGCTCCATACCTATCTCGTGTGCTTCCTTCGGCGTGATGTCCTCTCCGACCTTGAATGATTGCACGTAATGATAGAAGCGGACACCGTCGGGCTCGTGTCCGAACACCCTTTGCGTTGCAAGGAATGATTCGTTTGCCATTTCGGGAACACAATTGTAACCCGACACGTACGCAAGCCGCTCGTCCTCGTCAACCGTTTTCGACGGTTGCACACAGTAATCTATCACGCCCTTCTGCGCGCTCGGCGTTTGCTTCTTCTCGGGGATACATTCAACGATTGCCATTGTTATTACTCCCAAGAACGAGAAGTATTTTTCTGTACACCGTCAGAAGCTCCGCAAGGTCTATCACCGTCGTTCTGCCCTGATGAGCAAGGCGTGTAAGCTGATTAAGATTGTTTCCTTGATAGCGAAGCTCCGAGTTCAGCTCGCGCAGATCGCTGTTGACAACGATCTCACCGTTCAAGCACATATCCATAACGAACTGCCGCATCGACGGTGCTACCGCCTCGTACATTCGTTCCTGTATAGCATATTTTTCTTCGGGCGTTACCCGAACCGTAATCGTTTCCGTTTGCGTTCTTCCCAATAAATCACCTTCTCCTTCTTTTACGTTCCTTTACAAAGCAAAGTGGGTTTGGGCTTCTGCCCGATATAATGCGCTATGGCATCACCGCCGACGGCGGTGGACGTCCTTGCGCTATGCTTGCCCCAGACGCAAAGCGTCAGGGAGTGGAAGAAAAACAAAATCACGCCCTTCTCCCGTGTCGGCGTGTCGGCAGCTTTGAGCGCGAGAGCCGCTACAGACGCTACCGACGCACCGACGCAAAATGCTTTACGCATCCGCGCTTTCTTCCCCGCTATGAACGCGCACTATCTTGATTTTCTTTCCCTCGTGCGTTCTGTAAAATGAGCATTCGTACCCAAGAGAACAGAACTGCGCGTGTCCGCACAACAGCTTTTTTGAGAGCACCGCAGGGGAGATATCAACACCGCTATGCTCCTTCAAGAGATCGGCAAGCTCTGTTGCGCTTCCGCAAAACTCGTCCGTGCCGCTCTGAATAAAATAATCGCTCACCTGATTTACCGTGGGATCGATCAATTTTACAAGCTCGGGATTTTCATCACGCAAAACCCAAGTGCAGCTCTCCTGTGAGAACACGAGAGGTATCTCCAAGGTTTTGATATCTCTGCCCGTGCAGAACAGCGTTGCCGCATTTTCGGTTCGCTTATCCCTTTGCAATATGAAGGTGCTGTCTACCGCACCCGAGATTCCCGTTGAGCCTGTTAGTGTATTCACGGGATCGCTTGCTCCCTGCTTTCTCAAATGGTGAACGAGAATAATAGCAACACGGTGCTTGGATGCAAGAGCCTTGAGAGTGCCAAGCTCCTTATAGTCGTTGGAATATAGATTGGCGGCACTTCCGACGTCCGATCTTATCTTCTGAAAGGTATCTACGATGATCAGCTTCGTATTTCGGTTTTCCTCCATGAATTTATCTATGTCCTCACAAAAACCGTCAGCGAGAGTTTTGCACTCGACCGCACAATGAAGGTTTGGACTTCCCTCGTCCGTGATATCGAGAAGCCTTCGCTGCAATCTCTCGTAGCTGTCCTCCAAGGCAAGATACAGAACCGTCCCCTGCTTGCTTTCATAATTCCATATAGGCGCGCCCTTCGCAACCATAAGACCAAGCCAAAGCATCAGCCACGACTTTCCTATCTTCGCCGCGCCTCCGATAATATGAAGCCCCTGCGGTATCAGCTCGGACACAACGAACGGCGCAGTTTCAAGCGGTGTGTTCACCAAGGTTTCAGCGTCCATCGTTTCCAGCCCCGTAAGACCAAGAGCCGAAAGCATTTGTCTGCGGAAGTTTTCATCAAAGCTAAACTCTTTTTCTTCGTTCAATAAGGCACCTCCGTTATTTTGTTTCAATGATTTTAGTCCTCGTCCGCGCACGACTCGGACCCCTTTTTGTCGACAGCAAAATTCTACCACAGCACTTGACAAAAATCAATAGATAATGTATACTGTCTCTATCGTTATCTATTTTGTTATCTATTTTACTTGAATTTACATTTTGTTCACAAGTGGATTTTGCAAGGCGGAGCAAGGGATTTCGGCACGTTTGCATGCCGTGATGCAAATTTTTTCAACCGTAAAAGCAGAAAAAATATTTTTACCCGAGCAAGAGTTATACATACAAATAAAAGTTTTTTATAATTTTTTCAACTTTTTTATTTATTAAGGAGTGTTTGTTATGGCGAAAAAGCGGAAAAACATTTTCGAGATCACCGCATACTATTCGGGCAACACCTGCATAATAGATGAAAAGCACAGCTACAAGAGCTGCGAGATCCTCTGCAAGCTCTTCAATTATAACGCCGATAAAATTTCCGAGGTGCAAAGGGATCTGAAGCGTCTGCTCCAACTGCTCTTATTTAAGTTGGATGATAACTACGACGCTTGGAAAAATTATGATTCCAACGTATATAAAACACAAGCTCACTTGAATTGGGTTAAAGATCTGCTTCTCAAAATGCCGCTGTATAAGCACATAACGCATCTTGAGGATTTTGATTATCAGGATCTGATCAATTGCTTGAACCGCCATACCATTATGTTCGATCGTCACTATAACGATATGTGTTTGCTCGCTTCGGAAAGAGACGAGGAAGAAAAGAAACTCGAGTACGACGCAAACTCAGAATACGAAGAAGATCTTGATGACTATGAGGATGATGCTGATGATGACGGAGAAGACTTCGATGATCTAAGCGATCACTATTCATTTTATGAAGCCCCAAGATATGAGAGCCGAGACCTCGGCTTCAACGACAGCCTCGTTCTCGAAGACAACTCCGAGCGTGACAGAGATCTGCGCTACTTCCGCCCCGAGTGGAAGTACTGCGAGCGAGAGCTGGAAGATCATTTGGGAGCAGAGCTGTTAAATCGTGATCTGCGCGATCTGATCGAACCATACGTTGACCTTCTTGACACTCTCGTATTTTTAAAGGACACATACGGAAGATTTCTTGACAACTTCATACACTCCAAGGGCAGATATCTCACCGAGGACGAGATTGCAATTCTTTATGAAAAATATACCTCGGAGCAGAGCGACAGAAAAATCATCCATTCGCACAGCACGATGTCACTCGTATGTAAGACCGTCAAGCTCGGCAACAAGTCGGTATGGTGCGACGTGTATACCTTTGACAGCCTTTCTTCTTTCCTCTACTTTGATTTCTTCCGCGGGCTTCGCGTGGGATACATCCCGAAGCGTTGCGAGCATTGCGGCAAGTTCTTTCTTCTGACCGCGGGACGCTATTACGATTTCTGCGAGCGCGTTGTTAAGGGCACGAACGGTAAGACCTGCCGTGATATCGGCGCACACAAGAAGTACGAGGAGAAGTGCAAGAGCGATCCCGTGTGGCTTGCCTACAACCGTGCGTACAAGGCGCACTACGCAAGGCTTCTTAAAAAGAAAATGACCAAATCAGAATTTCTGACTTGGTCGACGTGGGCGGCAGACTACCGCGACGCTGCCCTTTGCGGCAAGGTGCGCATCGAGGAGTATGAGAAGAAGATAAAGGAATAAAAATGGAATTTTGTGATTCCAATATTTTCAAAGCAAAATTTGTATAAAGCAGTTGACAAGGTAGCATAATTGTGATACAATAATACTACCAAGATAAGGAGGTTTTGATAATGACTAATGCTATTTCTATAAGACCGTCAAAGGATATACGCACAAATTACGCGCAAATTTCTGCCCTGACGAGAAGCAATCCTGTTGCGATTACGGTTAACGGCAAAGAAGATACTGTTCTTCTCAGTCATGAGGATTTTCAAGATCAGCAAAATTATATCGCAGAGCTTGAAGCAAAGCTCGCCGTATATGCACACTTGGCGCAAGCAATGGATGATGTTAAGCTCGGCAGAGTTCAAGATGCTGACGAAGCGTATGACGATATCATTGCGGAATTGGAGAACCTCGACTTATGAGTTTTAAGGTTAAGTTCGCCGATACTGCCAAAGAAGATCTTCGCAACATTGCCACATATATCGCCGAGCAATCCAAGGACAAAAAAATTGCTATCAACTTCGTTAACGAATTGAGAGAAAAAACAAAGATTCTTGAGACCTTCCCCGAGTGTGGCACGATTCCCGATGATAGAATTATGAAAAACTCGAACTACCGTTTTTTAGTTCATAAGGAATACCTGATCTTCTATCACTATATTTCGAAAGATAACACATCTTATATTCTTTCAATTTTTAACGCGAAACGCGACTATTCCCGAGTCATGAGGAAGTTCATCAAAAAATAAAACTCTCTCATTTTTCAAAAAAGCACTTGACAAATGACCGCTTCAGAGTTAAGATAAAAGTATCGAAGCCCCGATTTTTGCTTATTGCGTAGGAATTCAGTGCATAGTTTTGGTGCATAGTGGGTATCATTCTGCACTAAAAGTACATTGAAGGGGTAACACGAAAACTGCCCAAAAGGCGTAAAAAAGCGTAAATACGGTACGATATCCCTAAATAAGGAACGATAACGGCTAAAATCCCTTGTGCAAAGGCCCATTGGGGTGGTAGAGGCCGCACGTTCAAGTCGTGTCACTCAGACCAAATAAAGCCGTTTGGCATTTGCCAGACGGCTTTATTTAGTTTTAGTCAAAATGGCGCAGGACGTCTACGTTTCGCAGAGCATCTGCGAAACGTATTATTTGCGCGCTACCGCCCAAATAAGCGGTTTTTAGCCCTTTTTGCGCGCAAATTTACGTTCCTAAGTCGTGTCACTCAGACCATATCGAGTGTTCATAACTGATGTTAGGAACACTCGATATTTTTTATTCATTCTAAAAGCATTACAAAAGGAGGCTGTTTTTATGGAATGCCCTCACTGCGGATCAAAAAACATACATATACAAACGATTCGGAAGGATAAAGAATCCCGCAACGCACTCATCCTATTTATAGTTTTATTGTTAATTATTCTCACAGTATTCGTCAATGGAAATTCTTGGTTAGAAAGCGTGTTCGTGGGAGGCATAATAGCAATCCCCTTGTTCGCAATATTAAAACTCATTTTAGCAATTATTCCCGCAGGCAAGGAAACCGTCATAGTTTGTTTCGACTGCGGTAAAAAATCAAGATTTTGATTATAAAATCCCAATAGCTCATCAAATCTGAGGTTCAACCGGACCTCAGATTTTTATTTTATTTTCTCTCGTTTTCTCGCAAATGCTCGTTTTTTCAGAAAATAACAAATGGACTTGCTCGCCCCAAATTTAAGGGTGAACAAGCCCATTTTTCGCCTTTGACCACATTTTTGACCACTTAGGGAGATTTTGACTACATTTTTTATTTATTTTGGCATATTCTTACGCGTTTGTTTCTGCCGTCGAATTGGAATTTGTTTTATTGTTTTCTGCTTACGATAATATATGCGTTATCGGTTTCAATTACATCCACAACCGACATTTCGGTTTCACCGATAATTGATACTGTGTTGTCGATGTTGTCAGGATATACCTTGATTTTGCGAGTTCCCATATCAATATATTCGTTTTGGTTTTTATCAATGGATAAGCAAAAGATACCGTTATCATTCAACAATTTATCGACTTTAGTAATAACAGTTACTTTATTCTTAAAGTGCATCATTGTGAGGGATGAATATATAACATCGAATGTTTCGTCAAATTCGTGACTATTAAAATCGCTGCATATGAAAGAAATATTGCTGTATTCTTTTAGGTTATCTTTTGCTCTCTCAATAGTTTGGGGAGAAATATCAATCCCTGTCATCTTTAAGCAGCGTGGAGCAACCTTGACGGCAATTCTTCCTGTGCCTATACCGATTTCCAAAACTGATTTATCTTTGGAAAGCTCCAACGCTTCCAAAAACGGCACTCCATCCCATTTGCTCATATATTCTTGCAAAATGGGGGGATCACGGAAGGGATCGTTTTGTTCTTCTATCAACAAATCATAATGATCGATTACATCCATAGCAACTACCTCCGTCAAATTCTTATTTATCTATTAGATATTACACTCCACCGCAACCTTGATAACTCCGTCGCGTTTGTTTTCAAACAGCTCGTACGCATCGGCGATATTTGAAAGCTGGTAGGTATGCGTGATGAGCGGCTCGGTATCGAGCTTGCCCTCGGCGATGAGGGCGAGGGTTTCCTCGCAATCGCAACCGTCAACGCCGCCGGTCTTGAAGGTCAGATTCTTGCCGTACATATCGGGCAGAGGCAGAGTCTGCGCCTTGTCGTAAAGCGCCACCACCGTGACGATCGCATTCGGGCGCGCGCACTGCCACGCAAGCTCGAAGGTGTTCTCTGCTCCTGCCACCTCAAGCACCACGTCCGCGCCGCCGTGATCGCTGTTCTTGCGAACGAAATCAAGGCATTTTTCGGGCGTGTCCGTCAGCACATCGGGGTAGTGGTCATTCACAAACTTGATACGATTTTCGTCCTTCTCGCACACGATGATGCGCTTGGGTGCTTTGAGCATCACGCACAGAAGCGTACAGATTCCCGTGGGGCCTGCTCCGATGATGAGAACCGTATCGTCCTCTGTGATCTCGGATATCTTCGCCGCCCAATAACCCGTAGCGAGAACATCGCCCACGAGCAGGGCTTGTCTGTCGGTTACGGCATCGGGGATCTTGTTCAGCCCCTGATCCGCAAACGGCACGCGAACGTACTCTGCCTGACCGCCGTCAATGCGGCAACCAAGAGCCCAACCGCCATTCTTGTCGGTGCAGTTGTTGACAAATCCCTTTTTGCAGAAGAAGCACTCGCCGCAGAAGGTCTCCACGTTGACCGTAACTCTGTCGCCCGCCTTTACGTGCGTGACAGCCGAGCCGACTTCTTCAACGATTCCGACCATCTCGTGCCCGACCGTGATTCCTTCCACCGCTCTCGGCACGCTGCCGTGCTTGATATGCAGATCACTCGAACAGATGCTCGCAAGCGTGACCTTAACGATAGCATCCCTCTCGTGCTGTATTGTCGGCTTGGGCTTCTCAACCAAACCGAATTTTCCTTTTGATATATACGTGTAGGTTAGCATGATCCTCTCCCCTTTTCTTTGCCTAATGCGGTGCAGTTATTGAGGTTTTACGGTTTCGCCCTTCCAATCAAGGATGCCGCCGAACTCGACGATGTTCGTGTAACCAAGCTTCACAAGCTTCTCGGATGCCTCTTTACTGCGTCGACCGCTGCGGCAGTACACCATAATGAGCTGATCCTTGTCGGGCAGTTCGGGGATCTCCTCCGCACCGATGGTTTCGTTAGGCACGTTGATGGCATTCGGAATATGCCCTGCGGCGAACTCGTCGGGGCGGCGCACGTCGAGAATGACGTAGCCCGTTTCCTGCGCCATCATAGCGACCGCATCGTCCATGCTTATCTGTCGGTAGGTGTTTGCTTGATTGCCCGCGCCCGCACAGCCCGTAAACATCAGAGCGGACAAGAATATCGGTATTAATTTTTTCATAATCTATCTCCTTTTTGTACCGTCGCACGGTATTTATCACATAAACATTATACCACAAAACGCGATTTCCTTCAATAAAATTCTGCAAACAAGGCGGCAGATTGCTCTGCCGCCCTTTTCTTTGCCTGCAGCGGTGCAGACGTTGATACTTGGCTTAATGAGTATTTCATTGAGAATATTTCCCGCGCAGATCAAATGCGTGATTCATCGGACCCGACTCTGCACCGAGATCAAGCATTGCTCCAAGCGCGCCCGATATGTAGTCCTTCGCTCTTTCAATGGAAGCTTCAAGGTCATATCCTTTTGCAAGATTGGACGCAATCGCGGACGAGAGCGTACAGCCCGTGCCGTGTGTGTTGGGATTATCGATACGCTTACCGCTGAACCATTTGTATCTTCCGTTTGAATACAGAAGGTCGTTTGCATCGCTCACGCTGTGACCGCCTTTCAGAAGCACGGCACAGCCGTGAGCATCGCCGATGAGCTTTGCCACGCGCTCCATATCCTCTTTGCCTTGAATGCTCTCTCCCGAAAGAACCTCGGCTTCGGGAATGTTCGGCGTTACAAGTGTGGCAAGCGGAAGGAGCTTTTGCCTCAATACCGTAACCGCATTGCTTTTCATAAGTTCAGAACCGCTTGTCGCAACCATAACGGGATCGACAACTATGTTTTCTGCTTTGTAATAGGCAAGTCGGTCGGCAATTACCTCGATCAGTTCTGCCGAGGACACCATACCGATCTTCACAGCATCGGGACGGATATCCTCAAACACCGCGTCGATCTGATCCTTCAAAAATTCGGGAGAGGACTCCATAATTGATCTTACGCCGGTCGTGTTCTGTGCCGTGAGTGCGGTTATCGCACTCATGGCATAAACACCGTTCATTGTCATCGTCTTAATATCTGCCCCGATACCGGCGCCTCCGCTGCAATCGCTTCCTGCAATGGTCAATGCTGTTTTCATTTTCATAAAAATACTCCTTTCATTTTCAGCATCGTTTTGTATAGCGGCATAAGGTGGTGCCCCCGATCTGCCGCTTTTTATCTTAAAATTCGCCTTGATCGGTTTTATTCGCCCTTTATCATATAATTCCGAGTTCCTTTGCCCTTGCCTTGAGCCCTGCCGTTGCCGTTTTCGGACTTTCGGCTTTCATGATAGCGGAAACCACGCAGATACCCGCGATGGGAATTCCTGCGAGAATGTCGATATTGTTTTTGTTCAGACCTCCGATGGCATTCACGGGAATCGGCACAGCCTTGCAAATGTCAGCCAAGGTTTCGGTGGAAGTGAGAACGGTTTTTACCTTTGTCGTGGTTGGATAGATCGCGCCGACGCCGAGGTAGTCCGCACCGCCCTCGTATGCTTCAAGCGCCCAAGGAACGGTCTTTGCGGTCGCTCCGATAATGAAGTCGTCGCCGAGGATTCTGCGTGCAGTCGCAATAGGCATATCCTCTTTTCCGAGGTGAACACCCTCTGCTCCTACGGCAAGGGCTACATCTATACGGTCGTCAATGATCAGCGGAACACCGTATTTTTTCGTCAGCTCGTGAACCTTTTCGGCAAGCTCGATATACTCCATTGTGGATTTGTTCTTCTCACGGAGTTGCAAGATCGTCGCACCGCCTGCGAGCGCTTCTTCCACACGGCGAAGAAATTCTGCTTCCTCAAAGCCCGTGGAATCGGTTATAAAATAAAGTGTTGTATCAAATTTTTTCATATTTGCTCCTTACACATACAGATAATCGTTCAGCACGGGCTGAAGTCCTTCGCCCTCGATATCACGATACATCCGCTCAAGACTGCGGTTATCGTCAATTTCAAACTGCTCGTCGCCCTGAACCTCGTCGCTCTCTTTTCCGCTGTATTTGCTTTCGTGGTCGCCGATGCCCGTAGAAACACCTGCCGAAACCTTGGTAGCGGCGATCTTCACGATGCCGTTGCGGAACTCCGCGCTCTCACGGGAAGACACGGTGATACCGACGAACGGAAGGAAGATACGGTATGCGCAAATGATCTGACAAAGCTGTTTTTCGTGAACGTCAAGGGGATTTATCTTGTCATTGTTGATTATAGGGCGAAGTCGGGGACAGGACAGCGACATCTCGGCGTGAGGATACTTTCTCTGCAAATAGTAGACGTGCAATGCACTTGCCAAAGCATCCTTGCGGAAATCCGAAAGTCCGAGCAACGCCGAGAATGCC
The DNA here is from genome assembly GCA_045633005.1 of Eubacteriales bacterium. Taxonomy (GTDB): domain Bacteria; phylum Bacillota; class Clostridia; order Oscillospirales; family CAG-272; genus CAG-390. The sequence goes on from JAZQXT010000047.1 coordinate 90,782, forward strand.
ACACCTCGCATACCGCCGCGCAAGGCTCGCTCCTGCGCGTCAAAGCGGTAGGGCCACACGCGCTTGTGTCCGAGAAGATGAAGCTGTTCGTATCTATCGGTATCATAGGTTTCTTGGAATACGGTCACGTAGTCCGCTCCGCATTCGTGAAGATACTTGTACTCATCGGTATTGACGGGATAGATCTCAAGACCGACCATTCGGAAATACCTTCTCGCCAGCTTGCAGGCTTCGCCGATGTATTCGACGTTGCTCTGCGCACGGCTCTCGCCCGTAAGAATCAGAATTTCTTCCATTCCGCTGTCGGCGATGACCTTCATTTCCTTTTCGATCTGCTCCATAGAGAGCTTCATACGGTTGATGTGGTTGTAGCAATTAAAGCCGCAATATACGCAATAGTTCTCGCAATAGTTTGCGATATAAATGGGCGTGAACAGATAGACGGTGTTTCCGAAATGCTTACTCGTTTCAAATCTTGCACGCTCTGCCATCTGTTCGAGAAACGGCTCGGCGGCGGGTGATAAAAGCGCCTTGAAGTCCTCAATCGAACAGTTGGTATGCTCCAACGCGGATCTTACATCTCTTGCCGTGTATTTGCCGTAATCGTAAGAGTTCATCTGCGACATTACTTTGGAACACACGTCCGACTCGATGATCTCCATGTCGGGCAGATATTCCATATGACTCTTACGGCTCGCGGGATCGTTTTCGATGCGGTGTTTTTTTGCAAGTGCTTCGGGCGACAGATGCTCCGAGTCTACAAAGAATTGATTTTCCATATTGCGCTCCTTAATCACGAAGGAAGCCCGTCAAGGGATCGGATGCGGATGCGCCGCGGGTCAGCACTCTGCCAAGTCCCGAAAGATATGCCTTACGCCCCGCTTCGATCGCCTGCTTGAACGCCGCCGCCATCATAGGAAGATCGCCCGCGGTTGCAAGCGCGGTGTTTGCCATAATTGCCGCCGCACCCATTTCCATTGTCTCGCAAGCCTGAGAAGGTCTGCCGATGCCCGCATCAACGATGATGGGAAGATCTATTTCGTCTATGAGAATTTGAATGAATTCCTTTGTAGCAAGTCCTTTGTTTGAGCCGATGGGAGAAGCCAAGGGCATAACACTTGCCGCGCCTGCGTTTACGAGGTCACGCGCGGTGTTCAGATCGGGGTACATATACGGCATTACCACAAATCCCTCGTTTGCGAGAATTTCGGTCGCCTTGACGGTTTCCGCGTTGTCGGGAAGCAGATATTTTGAATCGCGCATAATTTCGATCTTTACGAAGTTACCGCATCCAAGCTCACGGGCAAGGCGTGCGATACGGACTGCTTCCTCGGCGTTTCTCGCGCCCGATGTATTGGGAAGAAGCGTGATTCCTTCGGGTATGTAGTCGAGAATGTTTTCGTGTTCTTTGGTGTTGGCACGGCGTACCGCAAGCGTGATAATTTCCGCGCCTGCATCCTTGATTGCCGCTTCAATGAGCTTCATCGAATATTTGCCCGAGCCGAGAATGAAACGGGAGTTAAATTCGTGACCGCCGATAATAAGTTTGTCGTTGTTCATTTCTTTTTCCTCTTTATACTTCAAATTGTTTTGCTATTATTCGCAGTACCGCGTGCGCCTGATGTGCGGCGCAAAGCATAACGCGGGACGATACAAGTCCGATCCCTTCTGCAACTTCGCTTTCTTCGTCTCCGCACAGATAGAATTTGCTCGTTACTTTTCTTGTTTTGATGCGGTTGGCTTCATTCAGCCCCGCCATACCCGAAGCCGCTACGAGGTACTTATCTCGCATTCGGGTTAGAACGATCTCCGCAAGCATTGCCTTATATTCCACGCCGTCAAACGCTTCGCAGATGATATCCGCGCCTTTCAAAAGTGTTATTGCATTATCTTCCGTGATACGCTCCGTATGTACTTCAAGCGAAATATACGGCGCTATTTCTTTAAGATTCTCCGCAAGCGCTTCGGTCTTATACATACCGATCTGATCAGCCTTATACTGCTGACGGTGAAGATTTGTTATATCCACACGGTCAAAATCGATCAGTATCAGTTTTCCGACACCCGCTCTTGCGAGAGCTATGGCGATATTTGAGCCAAGACCGCCAAGACCGCATACGGCAACGGTTGCCGCCGCAAACGCCTCGTGCAATTCTTCGCCGTGGCGCTCTTCCAAGGCGTTATTCCATTCTTCTTTTGTAGGGATCACTCAACCACCTCCCACAAAGCTGACGATCTCTATGCTGTCGCCGTCATGAAGCACGGCTTCACCATACTGTGCCTTGGGAACAATATCTCCGTTGCGCTCGACAGCGATCCGCTTCACATCGTAGTTCGTTGCCGCAAGATATTCGGCAATGGTCTTGCCCGCAATATCCTTTGGTTCTCCGTTCACCTTTACCATTTCGCACCTCCACAAAAAATTGCAACAAAAAAGGAGCTACCGATTCGGTAACTCCAAAAATTCTTCTGTTCCTCCCAATATTCTCGTATCAGGCATCCCTACGTTGGCATTATCCAAATCAGGTTCTCGGTCGAAGGTCACACCTTCCTCTCAGCCTGTATACAAGCTCCCGTTTGTTCAGTTGTGAGTACATTATACACCCACTTGCAGAAAAAAACAAGTATATTTCACGAATTTTATCAGTTTTTTCCATTTGACTTCATCTGCATTTCAAATATAAGCCATGCACGGGATGGCTGGGCGTTTTTTCCACCCATCACAAGCATCTTCGGCGGATTCATAAACATAAACAGCCGATGAGATTTCTTTCGATTTCTCATCGGCTGTTTCGTTATTCAACTTTCAATATATTGATCTTCTCTTTCCTGAGCAAGAACGCATACGCGACGAGCGATACGATGCTGTCAAATGCGTTTCCGATACCGAACAGCAAGGCAATACCCGTAAGTGTGGGAGTCCACGCGTTCACCAAGTAAAGAACAAACGCGATGCCGTAATAGATCGTATTCGTTACGACCGATTCAAACAGCATATAATTCGTCTTGCCAAGTCCGTAAAAGGTAGAATCAAATACGTTCTGAACGGCGTACAGCACGTAGAAGCCAACAAGAAGCAGTACCAAGCCGAACAGCTTATCCGCGTCGGTAAAGCCGAGCACGTGAGTCATAAACGGCTTCCAAGCGGGAATCGAGACAAACCACAAAATCGAAATAATTGCCGTGATTCCAAAATAGCCAAGCGAGTTTTTGCGGATATTCTCTTTGTCGGTCGATACCTCTTGCTTGATCAGCTCGCCGAGCTGAAGCACGGGGAGAAGCAACCAACCCCAAATGAAATTATTTGCAACCCAATACGTACCTTGTTCACCGACAACGTTGACCATCCGCGCGATCATCACCATATACGCAACGTTGCGCACGAGCGATTCCGCGCCCGAAATACCGCCGACCTTGATAAATTCCTTCGTCCAAGCAAAGCTGAGCTTTGTCTTTCCGAACACCTTGATTCCTTCCTTTGAGAGAAGCACGAGCGATACTACAAGCAACAGCGCGTTGACAATGATGTTGGAATATCCGATTCCGTTCACGCCGAGATTTGCCGAAATGGGCAAGGCGGAAACGAGGAATGTGTCGGATGCAAGACACAGCGCAAGTCTTGCACCCGTGAGGGCGTAAAGGTATTTGCTCTTGTTGACGGTAACGAGCGCCACGAGAGCGAACTGCGTGAGAATCGAGAAAACGTTTGCGATGCTCTCAATTCGTATGTAGCTTGCGGACGCTTCAATGATATTTGTGTCGGTTGCCATAAGCGCAAGCAACGGCTCTGCAAAGACGATCACCACGGCGGAAAGAACGGCATACACGCCAAGCGAGATCAGCATGCCCGTCCGCACGCGGTTTGAAAATTCGCATTTGTCCTCTTTGACTTTACCCACGAAATAGAAAAGCGGCAAAATGATCGCCTCGTTCATGATCTCATAAAGCAGATTCACCCACGAGAGCTGACCTGCGATTGAGAAGGAATACTCTCCGGGCAACTGTCCAAGGAAGAACACGCGCACGGTCGTGTAGATCGTCGGTGCAAGTCCGAGAACGAGGAGCGCCGCAAAGAGCTTGTAGTTTATTCGGCTGAGTGACAGTTTGAGTTTGGAAAACATATCTCACGAATTCCTTTCTTTGACGATTTTGTATCCGTTTTGTACGCCCTTTGTTTTCTTGGCATGACAGCGAATTTCGTTGACCTTCCAATGTGGGAAACTATCCGCTTTTTCTTCGTTGGTCAGATAATGGCAAAGCACAATGTTCGGCTTTACATCCTTGCCACCGTCAGCAATAGGTCGGATATGATCGATTGTTGGTTGGTATGCGCTATGAGGGTTTCCGCAAGCTGATTTCAACATCAGCCTACCGGCATAATCATACGCTTCTTCCCTTGTTCCGTAAATTTCATTCCAAAGATCTTTGATTGAATACTTAGACATTATTTTTTCTCCTTTAATGAAAAGTTTAATAGTTGAACCTCAGTACTAACAGCATGAGGTGACAGAAGAAAAAATAAACCTCCTTTGTGACAGATTGTATACGGACAAAAGAAAAAGCATCCGCACGCACGCGCAGACGCCAAAAAAGATGACAATTATCCCATCAGCTGACGAGTCTGCGACCAAAAGTACGAAACCGTCGGAGGTTACCGCAAGTCTGTCAGGTTTGCGGTAATTCTCCCAATTGCCGAAGCAATCGCTCAAGTCACTATTCACTTGCACTTATTATATCATATTTTTCTCTACTCGTCAATCGCCTTTTTCTTTGTTTATTGCTCCCAATTATTTGGGGAGCGGAAAGAGTTTTTATGCCCAAGCGCCACTACTGTATATTCGAACTAATTAGTTTCGATTGGTTTAGAAAAATGTTTTTTCAAACAAAAAGCCAGCAGAAATCAATCTGTTCTACTGGCCTTTAATTTTATTAGTTCAACTCGTAATTATTGTCATTATGATTGGATTGAGCAACATCAAAAGAATCTCGTATATTGTTATCACCCCAGAATTTTGAAGTATAAAATGCATTTGAAAAATCCAAGGCATGTTGTGAGGACAACTCATCTTTATAAGTTATGTAACAGGCAGATAATGATTTATCGCTAATTTGATCGTAAAACAATCGAGAATGGCAACAATTAATAAATAACATATCTATACTTTTATTGCTTTGTAAAAATACTCTTTCAACCGTTGTAGGCTTCGCATTTGCTCCCTGAAAACATATATATCCGTTTTGAGTACCATGACCAGCTATGTGAACATAATCGAATTTATATTTTGTAATATACGTTTTAAACACCTCTAAAGTACATCCCAGCAGTGGAACTACATAATACATTGATTCCTTGGATATGTCATAAATTCTATGTATCTCTTCGTTCACAAATATCCGATCATTTAAATCTGTTGTTCCTGCAACTAAAACCAATTTACTTCCACGTCTATCTCTTTCTTCCAATGTCATATTTAAATATTCCACTATTTTTGTGTATGTGACTGAAGCATACTCAAAATTTATAAATGATAATAATGTTTTCTTGCTTTTAATTATGCCATTGCGATCATTTTCTCTTTCGTTAGATATCAAGCCGCGCAAATTTGATGCTAAAGACGCAACGGGAGATACCAGCAAAGAATCTCTTTCTCTAACAAGTTTTATTTGTAAATCATTAATTTCTTTTACAACGTTTGTTTCTTTTAAGTATGAAATTGTTTGTTTGGGATTGTCTATGTTATTAATGGTTAATACATTATCCAGCATATGAAAAATACTTATAAATTTTTCATAGAAAGGAATCCCTCTCACAAGGGTATCATAATTATCAAAAAGCATTTTCTTCTCCTATTTCTTATACATTTACTTCATATAGCCATAATAGCATTATACCACAAAAAACAACATTTTTCAACCAAAAGGCCAAAATTGGATTTTCGCTTTTAACACTTGACAAAGTTCTTTTTCTAAGTTACAATACGACACCGGCGGAAGAAGAAAAGCCCTTGAGGTGGGAGTTTGATTCCCTGCTCTCAAAGGCTTTCGACCACATGGCTTGACCACGAGGTTTCGGTTATTTATGACCACATATTTCGGTCGGTTGCTTTCGAGCTGACCACATTCGTTTTTCTCTGTCGGTTTTCTTCTTGCGGCTGCTACCACCGTCCTGATGATTTGACCGATTTTTGGGTGACCACTTGTGCTTTTTTGAGGCGCGAGTTTTGACCACATTCTTGACCATAGTGCGGAGTGGACTACATGGAAACAGTAGCAAACGAGAGCACGAAATTGCATTTTTTCCGTAGTGGAAAGGCTTAAAAAAACACGAAATAACCGAAAAAAATTCTATTTGCCGTTTGGGTGGTAGAGGACGCGAGTTCAAGCCTTGCTGTTACGATAAAAAGGCTTTGAGAGCAATTCTCAAAGCCTTTTTAACCTTAGCGACTGTTTTTAATTGACTTCAAGCACATCGACAATACCAAGAGGCAAAGCGCGGGATGGGTGGGCAAAACGACCAGCCATCCCGCTCAATTATTCATCGTCCGCAATCGGCATCAAGAAGATTTCTGCCATAAGGTACGCGCCTAACTATGGTGTTTAGAAGTTTGATAACAACTTTTTATTATATATCGTCATCTTCGCCAATAAACCCCATATCAACTTGTTCCTTGAGCATTGACTTTAGATACTTTACATCTGTGTTCTTGTATTCCCAAACTTTTTCGCTACAAACGTAATGTTTGTTTGGCTTATCATCGTCAATAACCTTCCCATCCGCAATTCTCACACTATAACCATCAACAAGTACTCCGGGTCTTACGTGCTTTTGCAATACATGCAGAAAGTTATCTTCTGTTGAGATAAAATGGATACGCACTTCCCATGAGTCCTGCGTTTTATATATGCCGCAATCCTTTGCTGTTCCGTGATCTAAAATTCGTTTATCCACATCGTCAAGCGAAAATCCAAAATGGTATTCATTCACAATAACTAAAGGCTTATGCTCCAGATTATAATCGAAAAGTTCGTCCATAGTCATATGAAACAACTGCGCTATTTGAGGTAGCGTGGTTATATCGGGATAACTCTCTTCATTTTCCCACTTGCTAACCGCAGCCTTACTTACACCGAGAATATTGGCAAGCTCTTCCTGTGTCAGATCACGTTCTCTTCTCTTCGATCTAATTCTATCGCCTATCTTTAGGTTTGACATATCAATAATCCCTCCAAAAAGCTATTTGCTTCGGAACTGATTATATTATATCACAACACAGCTAAGATGTAAAGAGACGGTTGATTTACTTTGTCAACTGTTGGTTATCTGAATTTGCTTTCATTGAAATGCTTTATGATCATCCGTAGCGGGATCGTCGATTATCGACTGTTTTTAATTGATTTCAAGCACATCGACAATACCAAGAGGCACAGCGCGGGGTAGTATGTTCCCATGCAGGCGTTGTACGCCCAGCTAAACAGGTCTGAAAAACAATCCAGCGACAGCATCATATCCGAAAAGAAAAACAAACCACTCGCCAGAGCGATCGTTTTGTTGACGACGTTTTGCTCCCTTATAAGGTTTCCGAGCGATTTTCCGAACATCGTAGAAAGGATCAGAGTATAGACGATCGCTACAACGACCATTATATTAGTGCCAAACGTAAACGACGGGCAGAACGCAAAAAACAAAATTCCCGTAAGAAACAGCGCGCCGCTGATTATATAATCAAGCTTTTGCATTTTTTGTATAAAACAATACGCCGCCACGAAGCAAATATGCCCGATAGCAAACATAGCCGCGCCCGCGATAAAATCGTATTCGATCAGCACGTCGCCGAGAAAGCCGAAAACAACTCCCGCCGCCATACTGATATAGAATTTCTTATTCTCTGCCCTGATTACCAAAGAATAAATAAGGTTAACTATTCCGAGCAGAGCGAACAGCGTACTGCACGCGCACTTAAGCGCAAAGTCGAAGCCGTTGCTTTGGTAAAAGTAGTTCAGCACAAAAAGAGCGGAAATAACAATGATATTGACAGCCAACAATAGCTTTTGTGTTTTCTTCATCAATTACCTCAAAAAAATATGCAATAACTTTTCGTGAAATTTGTTATTAAACGGCTGATAACGCATGGGCAGGTCTATCCACGTCTTTTTGTCTACAATGGATTTATAATGCGAGAAGGTGTCGAATCCCTCCTTGCCGTGATACGAGCCCATTCCGCTCTCGCCCACGCCGCCAAAGCCCATCTCGCTCGTGGCAAGGTGGATAACAACGTCGTTGATACAACCGCCCCCGTAGGAAAGCTCGGTGGTCACGCGCTTTATATGCTTTTTATCGCTTGTAAACAGATAGAGTGCCAAGGGCTTATCCTTTGCTTTCAGCTCATCCACTACGGCGTCAAAATCGTCAAACGCAAGTATCGGCATAATGGGACCAAATATCTCCTCCCCCATAACCGCATCGCCGTACGTTACGTTATCCATCACGGTGGGGGCGATCTGACAGGTATCGGGCTTCACGTTTCCGCCGATGACCACCTTCTCCTTATCTATCAAGCCGCAAAGACGCGCAAAATGCTTTTCATTGACGATCTTGCCGTAATACTCATTCTTAAGCGGATCTTCGCCGTACTGCTTTTTGATCTCTGCCACCACGGCTTTAACGAATTCATCCTTGACCGCCCTCTCGCAAAGTATATAGTCGGGAGCAACGCAGGTCTGACCGCAGTTAAGATATTTTCCGAACACGAT
>JAZQXT010000048.1:0-18818 GCA_045633005.1 Eubacteriales bacterium
AAGGCTTCAATTCATGACGGCTTGCCGTCAATTCATTACTGTCGGGAATAACCTTTTCCGAAGCAATGCAAAAGCACTTATGACAAACGAGTTTTCGTTATCATAAGTGCTTTTTCTAAAACTTCGTTATGAGGCTTCTGCTAATGTCCGTGCCTTGATTCTTTTACGCGAGAAACAAAAACACAAGCGAAAGTATCATATATATAAGAATGATCGCGCCAAGCACGACGAGCATCGGAACGAACATACGCTTTACCGCGTCGGTGTAGGTCTGCCAACGCTCGCGCGAGCTTGTGCGATAGCGGAGCGGCGCTTGCTTTGGGGCTGTCTTACGCGGCTTTTTTTCGCCAAACATACCCACGCCGCCAACGCCCGACATATCCGATATCGTTCTGCCGTCGTCTATATATACGACCTTTTCCTTTTTCTTTTTCTTCCCCATTACGAATTTTCCTCAAGCAGATGGCAGGCGGCAAAATGCCCCTCGCCATACTCGCGGTATTCGGGGCAAACGTGCTTGCATATCTCCTTTGCGTAGGGGCAACGGGTATGGAAGCGACAGCCTTTGGGGGGATTTGCGGGCGACGGAATATCGCCGCAAAGTGCTATCCTCTTCATCTTTACGCTGGGGTCGGGATTGGGTATTGCCGAAAACAGCGCCTTGGTGTAGGGGTGAAGCGGCTCGGTAAAGATATCCTTCTTCGAGCCGAACTCGACCATCGAGCCGAGGTACATAACGCCGATCTTGTCGGAAATGAACTTAACGACGGAGAGATCGTGCGAAATAAAGAGATACGCAAGGTTCATCGACACCTGAAGCTCTTTTAAGAGGTTGATGATCTGCGCCTGAATGGACACGTCGAGCGCGGAAACGGGCTCGTCGCACACGACGAGCTTCGGATTTACCGAAAGCGCGCGCGCAATACATATCCTCTGACGCTGACCGCCCGAAAACTCGTGCGGGTATCTCTCGTAGTAATAGTCACGCAGACCGCACTTCTCCATAAGAGAAAGCACGTAGGACTTTATCTCGTTCTTGGGAACGATGTTATGTACCGCAACGGGCTCGGAAAGGATTCCGCCGACGGTGCTTCGGGGCGGCAGGGACGAGTACGGGTCCTGAAAGATTATCTGCATCTTTTTTCTGTACTGGCGCATCTCGGACGATTTAAGGTCCGTGATGTCCTTGCCCTCGAAGATGATACGTCCGCCGTTTGCGCTATGGAGCTTGAGTATCGCTCTGCCGAGCGTGGTCTTACCACAGCCCGACTCGCCAACGATGCCGAGCGTTTCGCCCGCCTTGAGCTTTAACGAAACGTCGTCGACCGCAACGAGTGAGCGCGTGACCTTGCCCGTGATGGTCTTTTTCAGCGGATATTCCTTGCGGAGATGGCGCACCTCAAGGAGCGCATCCTCGTCGTAGGGGAGCGCAAGGTCAGCTTCTATCTGCGCCTTTCTCTTGGCGATAAATTTCGCCTCCTCTGCCGCGTCGTCGTAAACGCACGGCGTAGCAAGCTTTTCATCAGCCATTGTCGCTCACCTCCTTCGAGTAAAGATGGCAAGCCACGAAATGAGTGGGGCTTACCTGCACCATTTCGGGATACTCGCCAGAGCAACACGCACGGCACTCGTGGCATCTCTCCTTGAAATAGCAGTGGTTGGGCATATTTACGGGGTTGGGTACGTTACCCGGAATATTAAAGAGTGTCTCGCCGTCCGAGTCAAGCGTGGGCTTTGACTTTTGCAGTCCCTTGGTGTAGGGATGCAGGGGGTTATGGAATATCTCGTCCGCAGTTCCGCGCTCAATAACTCTGCCCGCGTACATTACGACGACGTAGTCCGCCATCTCGGCAATAACGCCGAGGTCGTGCGTGATAAGCAAAATAGAGCCGTCTATCTTCGTTTTAAGGTCGCGGAGCAGGTCAAGTATCTGCGCCTGAATGGTAACGTCAAGAGCCGTCGTCGGCTCGTCCGCGATGATGAGTCGGGGGTTACAGATAAGCGACATAGCTATCATAACTCTCTGTCGCATACCGCCCGACAGCTCGTGCGGGAATGATTTATACACGCGCTCGGGCATTGCTATGCCGACAAGCTCAAGCATTTCGAGTGAGCGTGCCTTCGCACTTTCCTTCGTCGCGCCCTTCGTGTGAATGAACGTGACCTCGTCAAGCTGTTCACCTATGGTGAATACGGGGTTAAGGCTCGTCATAGGCTCTTGGAATATCATAGATATCTGCTTGCCGCGCAGACGGTATATCTCGCTCTGCGGCATTTTTGCAATATCATAGACCTTGTCCTCGCCCGTTTCGTCATCGTGGAACTTAAAGCGGATGGAGCCGTCGCATATCTGTCCCTGCGGGCCTTGGATAAGGCGCATTACCGACATACTCGTAACGCTCTTGCCGCATCCCGACTCGCCGACGATACCGACCGTTGCGTTCTTCGGAACCTCGTAGGAAACGCCGTTTACAGCCTTTACAACGCCCTGCTCGGTGAAAAAGTAGGTGTGCAGACCGTCTATCTCAAGGATGTTCGCGTCGTCCTTCATCTTTGTGATGAACTCCGACTCGTCAGCCTTACGGTTCTTATACGCCTCAAGCCTTTTTATCTCCTTGGCATTAGCCTTGGCGATGGCGCGTATCTCTCTACCCGAAAGGTAGCCTTTATTTTTCTTTTCCGCCATTTCTTACCTCCTTGACTTCGGGTCAAGAGCATCACGCAAGCCGTCACCGACAAAGTTGAAGCCCAAAACGGCGATAACGATGCAGACACCTGCGGGTACCCATACGTTGAGGTGGTGTTGCAGGATGTCCTGATTCGTGGAAATAATGTTTATCATAGTTCCCCACGCGGCATACGGTGCCTTAACGCCGAGGTTAAGGTACGAAAGCGTTGCCTCGTAAAGTATCATACTGCCAAGGCTCAGGCTCATCTGTACGATGAGCTGGGGCATTACGTTGGGGATGAGGTGCTTGAATATCTTGCGCGTTGCCGAATATCCCATAGCCTCGGCGGCGACCATATACTCCTGCTCGCGCAGAGAAAGTATCTGTCCGCGGACAAGGCGCGCCGTTCCCGGCCACGATATGAGCGAGAGGAACGCCATAAGCAGATATATTCGGTATTCCGCGGGAACGCCGTATTCGGGCGCGTCAAGCGCGGTACTGATGATGAGAAGGATCGGTATACCAGGCAGACAGATAAGCACGTCGCATATACGCATTATCACGTTGTCAACCACTCCGCCGAAATATCCCGCAACACCGCCAAGCACAACGCCGAGCGCGGTGATGAGAAATACGGCAAGAAAGCTTACCGTCAGCGATATCCTTCCGCCGTACATAAGTCTGACGAAGATATCGTAGCCCTCGTTATCCGTTCCGAGAATATGCTCGGACGAGGGGGGAGCAAGGAAATTATCCTTGAGCGATTTTTCCGTGGTCTGACGCACGGTATACTCCACGCCGTCCACGGTGTAGGTAGTAACCGCCGTTGCGTACTCGGTCTTTCCGCTTTCGTCAAGCTCTATCTCGCCCCACGCGGTATACACGAGAGGCCCTGCAAAGCTGAAAATGAAAAGTCCGATGACCATAATAAGACCGATGATACTCAGCCTTGAACGGAAAAAGCGGCGAACTACCATACGGGTAGGCGACATAAGACGCACGTTTTTATCAAGGGGGGCTTCGGTGTCGTGTGACTCCTCGGCTACGTTTATTTTCTTTTCTTCCATAGCGCGCCTCCTTACTCGATCTTTACGCGCGGGTCAACAACCGCGTACATAAGGTCCGCAAGCAGAATACCCAGCACGCTGAGCACCGCAAGGAACATATTATAGCCCATTATAAAGGGGATATCTCCGCGGTTCATCGCGTCAAGCGCGATGTTACCGATACCGGGGAGGTCAAAGACCTGCTCGGTGATGATAGCACCCGAAAACAGAGAGGGCAAAAGTCCCGCAAGCGAGGTTACAAGGGGGATAAGGGTGTTGCGGAACGCGTGCTTGTTGATAACTGCACGCTCGCGCAGACCCTTTGCGCGTGCGGTACGGATGTAATCCGAATTCATTACCTCAAGCATATTCGTTCTCGTCATTCTCATTCTCGCGCCGATGCTGAGGATGATAATGGTGAGTATCGGGATGAACATATGCTTTACGTAGTCCCAAAGCAGAGATATTCCCGTATTCGTGACCGTTGCATCCACAAGTCCCGACGGTGGGAACCACCCAAGCTTTAAGGCAAAGAAGTCCTTTAGCATATTTCCGAAGAAGAACGACGGAAGCGAAATGCCTATCATAACGAGTATGGTAACTATGTAATCGCGGAAGCCGTACTGATGCGTAGCGGCGGTAATTCCGAGGGGGATAGCTATCATAAACTCAAATACCGTGGCGATAAGGGCAATAGCAAACGATATACCCATATGCTCGAAAATGACCTGCGCTACGGGAATACCGTAAACGAAGCTCGTTCCGAGGTCGAAGGTAAAGAGTGCGCCCAGCCACTTGAAATAGCCGCCGAGAATACCCGTGAAGCTATTGTCACCAAGTCCGTACATCTCGTACATGGCGTTCACCGTTTCCTCGCTGACGGTCGCGCCGCCCTGATTGATGGCGTTGATCTTATCCTGGATAAAATCAACGGGCATCAATCTGACAAGGAAGTATATGATCATAGAAACGCCAAGCAGTATAAGTACGGCAAAGACTAATCTTTTAATAATATACTTTAACATAAGTCACTCCGATTTTATTCGGCAAACTCGATCTCCCAGATTCTGTCCAGAGGTGATGAGTAGGGGTTCATCTCGGACGCGGTGGGAAGGGACTCTGCTTTAATTACGTTGGAATTGAACGCGTAGAGAACGCTTCTCTGGTAAACGGGAAGCTCGATAGCGAGATCAAGTATCTCCTCCATAGCCTTTTCGTAAAGCTCGGTACGGACTGCCTGATCGTTGGTGGAGCGTGCCTCGTCGATAAGGTCGCTGAGGTCCTCAAGGATCTTGGTCTCCTCGGGGCTTCCGCTGGTCTTGATGTAGTTATAACCCCAAGCAAGGGTGCTGGTCGCGGTGGAATCCTTGTGGTATACCTGATAGAGATCGGGGTCAAGTGCGCTTGACCAAGCTGCTGCCCAAACCTCAAGAGAGCCCGTGTTTATCTTGGTAAGTGCCTGCGTGTCGCAAACGACGTCTACCTGCCAGCCAAGCTCGTTAAGAAGCGTTGCGGCATCTCTGAATACCTTATAGGTGGGGTGGTCCTGAAGGGACGAGCCCGCGATGGTGAAGGTGACCTTCAGCTTGCTGTCGCCCGCGCTTACGCCTGCCTCCTGCATATACTGCTCGATCTTCGAGATAGCGATATTCTTATCCCACTGACCGATCTGAGGATAGTCCTTGCCATTGTCGGTAGCGGCAGTTCCCTGAGGATATGCCCAGCTTACCTTGGACATGGGCCAATAGATCTGCGATGCTGTACCCGCGCGGTAGTAGTCAAGTGCGAGAGAGGTGTTCATCGCGCACATAATAGCCTTACGGAGATTGATATCGTTGATCTTTGCGGCGTTAACGCCGATGTAACCGTAGCCGAGCTGATCCTCGGTGATGGTAACGTAGCCGTCCTTTGCGAGAGCCTCAAGCTTTTCGTAGTTATCGGTGGTAAGAGAGGGAGAGATGTAGTGTACGGTGCCGTTTTCAAGAGCCGCGATAGCGTTGTTGGAGCTTACGATCTGATAACGAACCTTTTCGATCTTGGCGTTCTCAATGCTCTCGCCAACGGTGTGGAAGTGCTGATTTGCCTTGAAGTAAACTACGTTGTTGGTGTAGAAGGAGCTTTCCGAGGGAGCGTCGCTGTTGGAGCTGTCGGTTGCCTTGTATGCGCCCGCGCCCATGGGGAGCTTGATGTTTCTGGTGGACTGGATAACGTCAGTCATAAAATCAAAGGAAGCGAACTCAACGCCGAACTTGTTAGCGGCGATGTCAACGCCAACCTTGCTTCCCTCGCCGTAGTAGTGCTGGGGAGCAACGGGAATTGCGAAGTTCCAGATAGCCTTGGGGTCAACGTCCTTGATGGTTATCTGAAGAACGTCGTGCTCGGCGGTGTTGGTAACGGTGCCGTCGGCGTTGTGTCCCGACGCTACGGTGTAGGTCTTACCGTTTACGGTAATTGCGCTTCCCGCCTTGTCGGTGTGACCGAGGGAAACGATACCCGAAATGTTCTGAACTGCGAGAGAGCCGTCGTCGGCAATATTCTCGTGAAGGATGACCTCCTTCGCCTTTGCGGTGTACTCGGTAAGTACGGTGGTAGCGGTTGCCCAATAGCTGAGGATTATGTTAAGCTCGCGAGCGATCTTGTCGTTGTAAACGTAATCAATAGCGGCTTCCTTGGTGGTGATGGTTGCAGGGTAGTCCTTGGTAAGAGACTCTATCTTGGTTCTGTCGACCTTACCGTTTGCACCCTCGGCGTACTTGGTGGTAACGTAGCCCTCGGTGTACATAAAGCGGAAGATCTCGTCGGTGAACTCGGTGTGAGACTTATAAGGCTCGTCGGTGTAGGACTCCTGCGCGGAAACGTAGTCGTCACCAAGCTCCTCCTTGAAGAGCTTGAGCGCGTAATCGTAGTCGGCAAGAAGGTTCTGGTTGGAAACGGTGCTTACGTCGTTGGAAATAGCACTCTTGTAGCCAGAGCTTATGGAGTGAGCAAGGATAGCAGCCTTCATATCCTCGTAGCTGACCTCCTTGGTGGAGGAAGCCTGCATCTTGGAGTTGAAGAGGTTGATAAGCTCGTTCATTCTCGCCTGAGCGCGTGCGCTTGCCTGCGAAGCGATCATGCTGTCGCCGTCGTTAGCGCCAGAGCCTACGGTCTGGGTTCTGTACTCGGAAAGACCGAGTATCTCGGTGGAGTAAAGGGTGGACGAGCCCGTGTAAACGGGGTCAAGGTAAACGTAGAAGTTGAAAAGCACGTCCTCCATAGTCAGGGGGTGTCCGTCGGAAAAGAGGATGCCGTTCTTAAGCACGAATGTGTAGGTGATGGTCTTGTCCGCGTTTTCGACTACGTCGTAGTCCTTAACGACGACTGCCTCACCGTCGCCGTAGGCGACCTCTACCTTTTCGTTAACGAACTTGGAGGAGAGCATACCGATCTGCGTCATGCTGACGATGGTGGAGTCAGTAGCGGAGGTTGAGAAGAAGGGGTTAAAAAGTCCGTCGAGCTGCTCGGTCATAATAACGAAGGCATCTACGTTGCCACTTGAGCCGCCGCAGGCGGAGAGAATGGATACTGAGCCGAGGCAAAGCGCAAGACAGAGTATCAGCGAAAGGATTTTCTTTTTCATATCAGTTCTCCTTATAATTAATTATTAATTACAACGTTTACAGTATTTCCGTCCACGGTGATAACGACCTTTTCGGGTGCGTCGCCCGTAGCGGAGCAGTTTATAGCGGAGAGGTCGATTCCCTCGACGTTACCCATTCCGCAGACGAGTCCTATCGAATAGTCGCTCGTTGCGAAATACGCGCCCGAGGAGATGAGAAGCTCTCCCGAAGTGACCTTAACCCCGCTTATCTTCGATTGCGAGGAAACCGAGCCCGCAAGGAGTCCGAAGCTTGCGCCCGCGTTACGCGCGCCCGCCTTGATAGTAAAGCTTACGTTCTCAAAGCTTACGTCGGTGACGCTTGCCTTTTCGGTGAGATTGCCGAAAAGTCCCGCGTTAAGTCTTGAATTATCCGTTTGAGTAATTTTTATATTGCTGAACTTATGTCCGTTGCCCTCGATAGTACCGACGAAGTTGCCGTACATAAAGGACGTGGGCCATATCTCGTCCGCGAAATCGAGGTCGGCGTGGATGACGTAGTTACCCGCAACGCTCGCGTTATCGCAGAACTGCTCGGCGGTGTATATGTGGAACCATTCGCCGTCGGCGTAATCAAGATACAGCTTCATATTGCCGCCCTCGGCAGTACCGTTATCGTAATTGATAACGCCCGTGTGCGAAAGGCTCTCGCCCTCTGCCGCATTCTTGCCCTCGGCATCGAAATACGCGGCGGTGAAGGTGCTGCCCTTCACGTCGGGGAATTTATAAAGCTCCAGCCGTCCGCTTTCGGTGCTCCATTTCGGAAGCTTTAATTGCATCGCGCCGTCGGCGGTGGGGTCAAATTCATAGCTTGAGATAAGCTCACCCGTTTTGAGTGAGTGGAAATCCACCTTGAAAAGCGGTATCCATACGGCGTAAAGCGTTAAAACAGGCTCGTCCGCCGAGTATTGCGCGCCCGTGTCGAGCGCAAGAGTGTCAGTTGAGAAATCCCATTTGTTGCTATACGCTCCGTCCTCGCCGCGGCTGTACCAGCCCGCAAGGAAATATCCCTTCTTTACCGCGCTGAACGCATCGTTTCCGCGCAGGGCGTTGTCGGGAGCAAGCAGGGCTACCTTCGCCTTGCCGCTACCGTCCTTCGGAAGCTCGGCAAGGCTGTAGGAGTCCACTATCACCGAGGTGTTAGTGGTAAACGTACCGCCGTTTGCATCGTACTTGACGCTGACGGTATAGCCCTCGGCGTTATTCGTATCGTATGGGGATATCTCGTTTCCGCAAGAGGTTACGACGGCAAGGGAAAGCACAAGAAGGAGCATTCCAAGCGCCGCTTTTATCCTTTTATTCATATCCGCATCTTCTTTCTTTGGGGTGTCGGCTAAGCCGACACCCGTTTTTTATTCTTCTGTTTCTGCTTTTTCTTCGGACTTGGCATCATCCTTGCCGCCCTTTTTCTTGGGGCTGAAAACAAGAGCCAAAAGCGCGATAAGTCCTATCGACACCGCGAGTCCCGCGCCAAGAAGGATGAATGTCATTACGGGGCTTACGGTCTCAACCGTCGCGTCACCCGCAGGCTCGTCCTCGGTAGGCGTAAGAGCCTTGATTCTCTGCTCGGCAGAAACGAGCTTCTGATAATTGGTAACGAGAGCTTGCTGTTCAAGCGTTGCTATCTTATCGTACGCCGCCCTTGCCGCCTCAACTATTGCCTTCTGGTCGTAGCTTACGCGCTCGGGGATAGCGTCGATAGCGGCGATAGCCGCAAGAGTTACCTTGTCGGCGGCGGCTGCTCCGTCAAGCGAGATACCGAAGTACTGCGCCATAATGTACGAGCCGTAATATTCGCCGTTGGTGGGGCGTACCATAACGAGCTTGTTATCAACGTAGCCGACGTAGTCCACAAAGCTTGCGCCGTAGAAAACGTTGGTATACATACTGTCGGTAACGTTCCACATAAAGTAAGGAATAAGTCCCATACTCTTTATCGGAACCTCGTTGCCCTCGTAATCGGTGTAATTACCGTAGTCGCCGCTTCCGGGGATGTGCGCGAAGCTCTCGTAGTAGCGAGCGTCGAACTCCTCCTCAAGAATGGGCGCGCGGTAGCTTTCAAACACTACCATCTTAAGCGAGTCGCACTGGTAGAACGCCTTGTGTCCGATTGACGCCACGGTGTAAGGCAGAGTGACCATGCCGACCTTGCTTCCCGCAAACGCGAGCGAGGAGATGCGCACCGTGCCGACGGCTACCTTTGCATCCGCGTCGTTAATTCCCGCGTAGGTAATAAGCTCAAGTCCGCCGTTCGGGGTCTTGCAGTAGAGCGAGCCGTCGATAACGGAAACGTTATCACTTATATTATAGGTATAATTCGGAGTAACGTAGTCCTTGCCGTTGAAGGTGACCTTCTGCTCGGTGCTGAAGGGAGCAACGGAGCAAAGCGCGAAGGGGTTGTCGCCAACGCTTGCGAGCTTGTCGCCAAGCGTGACCTTAAAGGGTGTAAGCGCATTCTTTGCAAACGCGCCGCGTCCGATGCTCTCGGCACCGCTAAGGTCTGCCTCGGTAATGAGCGAGTACGCAAACGCATAGTCGCCAAGCGTCTTTATCTTCTCTTCTCCGTCAAGACTTGCAAGCTTGTCGCAGTACGCGAATGCGCCCTCTCCGACGGTGATACCGTCAGCGCCGAGAACGACGGATTCAAGGCGTGAGCAGTATACGAATGCAAACTTGTCGATCTCGGTAGCGGCGGGAAGCTCGACGCGCTTGATGCCGCTTTCGGCAAATGCGTTCTCACCGATAAAGGTGATCTTACCAAGGTTGATATTCTCAAGCGAGGTACAGCCCATAAACGCATAGGCAGGTACGCGCGTGATCTTGTCGCCAAGCACTACCGTAGCAAGTGCGCGGCAGTAGGAGAAGGAATGCTCGCCTATGCTCTCGGCACAGCTGACGTCGACCGACTCAAGCGCGGGAGCGTGGTAGGTGTAGCGGATAGTACCGTTCTTCGTGATAGCGGTAATGGACATTCCGCTATCGTAGCAAACGTAGAGCACGTCGCCCGAGAAGGCGTAATCGCCAATCTTCACAGCGCGTGAAAGGTCGATGCTCTTAAGAGACGTGTTGTTGTAGAACGCCATATAGCCGATATCCGCGCCCTCGCCGAGAGTAATGCTCTCGATAGAGGCGTGACCTGCAAAGGCATTCTCAAGTATCTTTGCATTCTTACCTATCGTAAGAGAGGTAAGGGGTGAGAAATACGTGTAACGGAACAGCTTTTCGCCGTCAAGATTGAAGCTTTCGACCTTCGAGCCGAATTCCTTGCTGAAATTGAACGCGAACTTGCCGATGGTGACGTTATCGCCAATGGTCACGCTTGCAAGCTTTTCGCACTCGCTGAATATTCCCTCGGGCAGAACCGCGCCGTCGGGAACGGTTACGGAAGCAAGATCGGTCTTTGAGAAGGCGTACTTGCCAAGCTTTGCGTCTGCCGTGAATGCGGGCAGAGCGGTTATTGCGGTATCGAAGAAGGCGTAGTCACCGATATTCGTGAGCGTACCGAGCGTTACGCTTTCAAGTCGCTCGCAGGAAGCAAAGCCGTAATCCGAAACGTAGGTAACGCTCGGAAGCACTGCGGTCTTGAGCCTCGTGCAGTGGGAAAGCGCGCCCCTTGCCACGGTGGTGACGGCAACGCCGCCCATATCAGCCGCCGTAATGGAGGTAAGCGCGGGAGCAACCGCTACGAGCTGCTTACCGTCGGCGGAAAGGATGTAGGAAGCCTTTTGCACCTTATAAGCCTTATTGCCCGCTACCACGTCGAAGGTGGCAACGGCTGTACGCCTGAACGCGTACTCACCAATGAGGTTGACCTCTGCACCGATGGTGATGGATGTGAGTGCCTCGCACTCGTAGAACATTCCCGCAGGAATTACCGCCGACCTTACCTCAAAGGAGGTAAGCGACTCACAGCCCGTGAAGGCGTATGCGCCGTATTTTACCTTATCCGCAACTATCGTAACGTTCTTAAGGCTCTTACAGCCCGCAAACGCGTACTGTCCGACGGATTGGAGCGTTTTTGAGGTGGTAATGCCGACGAGCTTCGTGTTGCCAGCAAACGCGTAATCGGAGATTATGCATATTTCGGGAAGAACGATAGTTCCCTCAAGCGCACAGTTCTCAAAAGCGTTCTGGTTGATTATCTTAAGGTTATTTTCGCCGCTGAAGCTGATCTTCTTAAGCGCGGTACAGCCGTAGAACGCGCCGTACTCGATTGACTCAAGCGTAGAGGGAAGAACGACCTCCTCCAGCGCCGTAAGGTTTGCAAATGCGTAGGAATTTATCTTCTTGATGCCCTCGGGAAGAATTACCTTGGTAATGGTGTTGTCACCAATGTACCAAGCCTTTGAGGTCTCGGCATCGTCAAACGCCATCTCGTCGGGCGTTTTCAGAACGTATTCGAAGTTCGAGAACGCGAAGTTGCCGATCTCGGTAAGGGAAAGTCTTGAAGGCACGTTTACCGTTCCGCCGTTACCGTAATAGTGGGTAAGGCTCGGACCCGTGGTTATGTAGGGGTCCTTGACCTCGACCGTAACGGTCTCGGAGTAATACGTGCTCTTACCGTCAAGCAGGACCTTCATCGTGACGGAGGCAAAGCCTTCGGCACGGGCGGTGATAACGCCAAACGCGTCAACGCCGACTATGCTGTCGTTGCTTGACTCAAACGTGACGGTAGTATCATTCGGGAAGTATGCGTCAAGGTCGTAGTTCAAGCGAACCGACTCCGACGGGAACATAGAAAGGTTGAATTTACCCTCGAAGAAGCGGGTGTCACCCGTATCTCCTATGTCCTTATCGTCGTTGTTGACGACGTAATACGCCCTCAGCGTGTTATATCCCGTAAGTCTGAAGATATCAGCTACGGGCTTATCGTACTTGACATAGCCCTCGTCGCCCTCGCCGCGAACGGTCAGGTTGAAGGTAACGCTCTTGTCCGTTCCCTTCACCGCCGCCTTGATGACCGTTTTACCCTCGGAAACAGCAATTATCTTGTTGTTTACCACGCGGGCAACGCTCGGACGGGACGAGGAGAACACAAGTAGCTCTGCCCACTCGCTGTCGGGGTAGATCAGCGGAGCAAGCGCGTATACCTCGTTGGGATTAAGGGTAAGTCCTTCCTCAAGTCCGTCGAAGTAGAAATCAACGTAATCGGTGGGGAGTCCTACCTCGTAGGTGGCGTAGTTGAGCGCGTAATCGTAGCAGGTGACCACGAAGGTGTTGTCGCGGTACGCGCCGTCCTTTATTTCGTAAATGTAATCGGTAAGCTCGCAGGTGACGTACGTCGTGCCGTTGCGAACGGAATAGATGGGGGTAAGATACTGCTCAAACGCCTTCATCTCGATGGAAGGATTGCCCTCCGCATCAGTAGTGTTGGTAATGTATCCGAGATGCAACGCCATGGAATGATGGTTATCAAACACGGCAAATTTAGCGTAGAGGCGGTTCTTTCCAAGCGCCTTATCGTACTCGAAGTAGAATTCAACGTCCTCGAGCGTCGGAGCTTCAAAGTCAACTACGAGCGGGAACTCAAAAACGTTCTTTTCGTTGGTTTCAAGCGCGCCGTTGCCGTAGTCGAGATAGCCGACGAGGCGCACGGTGTATTCGCTGTTGTTTGCAAGATTGTAATCCTTGGTATCGAACTCTATCTCAACGTTAGCGGGATAAATAGGACCGCCGTCGCCGTATGACTTACGAACGTCGTAATCCACGGTCTCAAACACGACCTCGCCCGTGGTATCGTCGGTAATGGTGACGACGACCTTCGCCGCGCTTCTGAGCATTCCCGCCCAAACGAAGCGGAGCGAGTGTACCGTTCCGTCCTGATTTGACAGCGCGATGTAGTCGCGGCTTGCGGATATTATCATATCCTTCGGGTCCTGCTCAAAGTAGTAAGAACCAAGATAGCTTACGTAATCGTCAGAAACGCCGCCGACGGGGCGCGTAGCGTACGCGTCGGGAAGCGTCTTATCCTCAAAGGGAATGGAATCGTCAAGCTCGTCTGCGTTAGTTTCGTAGTAATCGCGGTCGAGCATGGGAGCCTTCGTCCAATCGCCGTAGAAGGCAAGGAAGGGTACGACGAGGTCAACGCCGCCCTCGGCGGTGCAGTCGAGCTTTACAAAGCCCTCGACGTACATACCGTTTGCAAAGGACTCGTCAAGATACTTCTTATCCTCGTCGGAAAGGGTTACGGTGAGCTTGACCGTTGCGCTCTTGCCGCCGTCAACGCTTATCTTCGTTCCGTCAAGCAGACCGTTTTCAACGGAGTTGATAGTAGTTATCGCACCGCCGAGCAAGTAGCCCTGCTCGTCAATGGTGGTCTCGCCCGCAGCCGTCTTGGTGTCGCTGACACCCTCGGTCATAACTACGGTCGAAAGGTCAAACGTAAGCGTTTCGCCGCCGAAGTTGTTGATAGTGAACTTCATCTCGTAAACGCCGCTCTTCTTTGCGTCGTCGCCAAGCTCAAGCTTGGTCTTGTCCATCTCCTTGCCCTCGGAGTCGTAGGTGGTAACGTACGCCTTGGTCTTTATTGCGGAGAGGAGATTTGCAAGTCCTGCGCCCTGCTTTCTTACGGCGTAGGGCAAGCCGTTTTTGTTGTATACGATATCCGCAGTAGACATCATAAGGCAATTGACGAGTGCCGACACCTTGACGTTATCGTTTGCGATATCGGGGAAATTCTCCACGACGTACTGACGAAGGAGAATAGCAAATCCCGCAAGGTTGGGACAAGCCATCGACGTACCCGAAAGTCTGTCGTAGCCGCCGCCCGTAACAGCCGAAAGAATGTTTCCGCCGTGCGCGGTTATCTCAGGCTTGATGCCGAGGCTGGGGGTGGGGCCCCAAGAGGAGAAGTCGGACATAAACGGTCCCGACGTCTGCTCCTTGCTGACGGTGACCGTGCCGCCGCCGAGAGCCGCAAGTGCCTCACCGTCGTCCTGCGAGATGGAGCATACCGCGATCTTCGCGTCGCCGACGTTCATCTTGATATCACCCGACACGTTGTTGTAGATGATGATACCCGCCGCGCCCTGCGCCTGCGCGATTATAGCCTTTTCCTCAAAGGTGTTAGATCCGCGCCTTACAAGAGCTATCTTGCCCTTTACGTCAAGACCCGTGTAGTCCGCGCTTCGTCCGACACCGGGGATGACCACGAACTCGATATCCTTCGCGCTTTCGCTGCCAAGCAGAGTTTCAACGAAGTGATTTTCCTCTGACGCGCCGTTGGTGGATTCGGTGAAGTATATGATCTTCTCGCCGTACTTGATGTAGGGAGTTTCAACGCCGTTGATGGATGCTACCGACATAGCTCCCGCGTAGGTGGAGGGAGAGCCGACCGTACCCGTGTCGGGGTTGGAGGTAAGTCCGAGGTTACCGTTAGCCTCCGAGCCGTAAGCGGAGCTGTAGCTGTTGGATGCGGCAACGATAAGGCTGATGCCCGCATCGCGTATCTTCTGATAAACGCCGTTTACCAGCTCCTCGTCGGACTCGCGGCTAAAGCCGCAGGACGTACCGAGCGACATATTGATAACGTCAACGCCGAGTATTACGCAGTCCTCAAGCGCCGAGAGTATCCACGCGCTTCGCGCGGTATCCATAACGTCGGAGAATATCTTCATCGAAACGAGCTGTGCGTTGGGAGCAACGCCCGTGATGGTATCGTCCTTACCCACGATAACGCCCGAAACGTGAGTTCCGTGGTTGTTGTGCGTGGAATAAGGGTCGCTGTCCTTGTCGGCGTAGTCAAAGCCGAAGGGAACTTTATTGTTTATGTAAACGTCGTCAACGGTAAGTCCCGCCGCAAGTCCCGCCGCGGTGGTACTGCCGACGAGCTTTGATACCATATCGTAGGTAAGACCGAGCGTAGTGGAGGTGAAATTCGCGGGCGAGAACGCGCTGTGGTTGTAGTCAAGTCCCGTGTCAAGCACCGCCACGACCATTCCGCTTCCGTCGTAGGAAACGTCAGAGCTGTTGAATATACCCGTATCGTAAACGTTTACGGTGTTTTCAACGAGCTTGGTCTCGGCGACCTTATATTCTTCGCTGACGATGGCTCTTGCGCCCTTGGGAAGAACACCGCAGGTGGCGGAGAAATCCCTTGCCTTTATCACGATCTCAAATCCGCTGAGAACGGCGGCGTAGGTCTCGCCCACGCTGTAGGCAACGCCCTTTTCGTCAAGAGCTGCAAGCACCTCGTTCTTCTTTTCGGAAACCGCGCCGAGCGCCTTTTCCATTCTGCCTTCTTCAAGGGCAAATTCCCCGAAGGTCTTGGACTTGTCCGTGTGCGAATAAAGCTCAAAGAGATCGTCCATATCGAGCTTTACGATTACGGAAATGTCCTGATCGTCCCTTACGTTTTCGGGAAGCTGATACATAACCGAGCTGTCAAGATAGTCCTTGTATCCCGTGTCGATAAGACCGCTTAGCCTATCGATAAAGGACGCGTCGTAGCTCGTCGCTCCGACCGAGGACGTGGAGGCTGCCCCCATAGCAATGACGAGAGCCATTGCAAAGACAAGAAGCCTTGAGAGTAACCTTGTGACCTTGCTTTTTTTCATGTTTTCCGTTCCTTTCTTTTGTCCCGCGCGAGCTTGCCGCGTTTTCGTATTCACGGCAGCCGTCCGAGGCGCAGAATGTCGCCCTCGCTTGCGCTGTGGGCGCACTTCTTGATTTTACATAGTCATACATTGTATATTATATCATAATATAGTAGTAATTGCAATAGCTTTTCACCCGATAAAACAAAAAGTGGCGGAAAATTCCGCCACTTTTTATTTCTTTTTACGCCTTTTTCAGCGTGATGGTAAGCTCGGTAGAGTCGCCGAATGCAAATTCCTCTGCCTCGCAGGTATATCCCGTGGGTACGCCGCCAAGGAACTTAACGGTGTATACGTCCTTTACCTTCTTGAAAACGGCAACGCCGTCGGCATTGGTTTTAGCGGGAGTGCAAAGACCGCCGAAGCATATCTGCACCATAACGCCCTCAACGGGCGCGCCGCCCTCCTCGACTACGGTGACCTTGTACTCGGTAAGTCCGCTGTCAACGGTAGTGTCCGCAGGGGTGGTAGCCGCAGGCGTAGTCGCCGCGGGAGTGGTGGCGGCAGGGGTGGTGTCCGCGCCTTCGCCGCCGTTACAGCCTACGCAAAGCATTGCCATAAGGGCAACGAGCGCAAGCGCAATAATTCTGCTTATCGTTTTCATTATATTCTCCTTGATATTTTATCTTTACGCATAGTAGCAAAGAAGGAACATCCAAGCAATGTCGTTGTTAACGCCGATCACGTCGCCGAACAGATATCCGACGGAGCTTGCATCCCACCAGCCCCTGTACTCGCCCGTCTGCGTGATCATATAACGCAGATCCTCGGTCAAGGGGTACACGCCGCTGTTTGCGTCAGCCGCGGCAACGTATTGCGCAAGGCACGCGTTATAGCTCTCTCTCTTGAGCAGATTGCCCTTGCTATCGTAGAAATACTTGCAAAGGTTTGCGGTCTCAAGCGCGGTGGCGATGGAAACGTGGGGCGCGTTTACGCCGAGATTGACAAGTGCAACGGGGCCCGTCTTGCTTCCTATATGATAGAAGCCGTCCTCCTCGTTCAAAACGAGGTTGTACGTTCCCGTAGGCTTGGTGATATCAACGCTTATGAGCGACGCGCCCGCAGGGAGCGTGTACTTCGTGGGCGTATGCGTGCCCTTGTATTCCGTCCACTCGATATCGTCGGAACCGTCGGCGTTACCCTCGCGCTTGATTCCTATAACGCACTCGCTTATCGCCGCGTCCGCAACGTCAACGCCTATAACGTAAGTGCCGCCGATATTAGCCTCGGCAACGTTTATGGTAAAGCCGTTGCTTATTTTCTCCTCGGAGATATCAACGCTCTGGATGAAATGTATACTGCTGCCGTACTGTCCGACGGTAACGCCCGAAACGGCACAGGTAACGGCGTATTTTCCAGACGCGGTGGGAGTAAAGAGGAAGTACGTTCTTCCGCCCGCATCAACGTCTGCCTTGTTAAGAGTAACGTACGTTCCGCCAACGCCGATGTTGTATGCGCGGAATTCACCGTAAATATCCTCGTAGGTGCTTCCCATAAGCGCGCCGACGATAACGGTGGCAGAGGTCTCGCTCGCAGAAAGAGCTACGCCGTGTCGCGCGTAATCAAGCCCTGCGGCAAGAACCACCTCAACGGTGTAATCGCCCGCGGTGAGCTTGGCGGTCGCCTTACCGCTTGAATTCGTGGTCGCGGTAGCGTTTTCCGCTCCGTTAAACTTGACCGTAACGCCGCTTTGCGCCTTGCCGAATGCGTCAAAAACGCTTACGGAATAATCCTTTTTCGCTACAACGGGCGGAGCTTCCGTTTCGGGAGCCGTCGTCGTGGGGGGCGTAGTTACGGGCGCGGTAGTGGTAGGCGGAGTAGTCACGGGTGCGGTAGTGGTAGGCGGAGTGGTAACGGGCACGGTCGTTTCAGGAACCGTAGTATCGGGCACGGTAGTGTCAGGCACAGTAGTATCGGGCACGGTCGTATCAGGCACGGTAGTGTCGGGCTTTTTCAAAAACTCGTCAAAATCGTTTGCCTGCTTCTGAACGTAATCCTCGGCGGTGTAGTACGCAAGCGCCGCCTCAAACGCGGCGGAGCTGTTTATCTCGCCGTACTTTATAACGCAGATAACGCCGTAGCGGTCTACGATGACGGTGGTGGGGTAGCCCGTGATGCCAAAGGCATCCTTCAAATCGTTGCCACAGCCCGCCATAGTAAAGCTGAGTCCGTTACTCTGCTTGAACGCGGCAATGTCCTTGTTGGTGTCGCCGCATTCCTTGGGGGAAAGCGCAACGAGCGCTATCGAATCCTTGAATTTCTTATACGCCGCCTCAACGTGGGGGAATTCACGCTTGCAGGGGTCGCAGTTGGTGTACCAGAAATTGATAACGAGTGCCTTCTTTTCGCCAAGAAGCTTTTTGAAGGAAAGCGTCTCGCCCTCGGGAGTAACCACCTTATAATCGCGGATAACGCTTCCCTTTTCGTACTTAACGCCCGTAAGGTCGACGTTATCGCTTATCTCGGTGGCAAGGGATATCTCGGTATTTACCGCCGTAACGGTGTAAACATCGGAAACGGTATATCCCGACGGCACCTTGTCAAGAGAAACGTAATATGTGCCGCCAAGCGCGGCGGTAAAGCTTACCTTACCCTCGGCATTCGTATTGGCAAAGGTCATAAGCTCGGTCTTTTCGCTGTCGGCGTACACGGCAACGCGGATGCTCTCAAGAGCCAGACCGTTTTCGTTCTTTACGACTACGGTATGCGCGGCATCCGCGCCCGTGGTCTGCACCGTGGGGGTGGTGCTGTCGGTATTTCCCGCGCCGCCCCCGTTGCCGCCGCAGGCGGTGAGAAGGCTCTCCGCCAGCATAGCAAGACAAAGCACGAGTGCCGAAAATCTTAAAACACTATTTGCTCTCATATCATCTAC
>JAZQXT010000049.1:0-14578 GCA_045633005.1 Eubacteriales bacterium
CGAATGTGGGCAAATTTCATTTCACATTGCGACGAAGGAGCAATATTTCACTAAAAACCGCAACAAGTTGCGGATGATATACACGCCTTCGGCGTGATCGAGACGCGAAACAGTTGAAATGTTTACGAATTTGTGGTATAATAAGGCTAAGAAAGGCGGGTGGCATAATGATCAATCACTATAATGAATTTGACGATTTAATCTCTTGCTTCAATAATGCGCGCAAGTATGCGCTTGAAAATGCGGAGCGTTTTGAAAATATAAAATCAAATCGTGTAGACTACTCGACACCATCTGATTTTTACTATGGAATTCACACACCGTCTTTGATCTTAAAACTTGCCTATTCAAAATCTTATATAAAGGGAAGAAAATTAAAAAACATCGGTAATCGTGAAGAATATATGTCATACGAATACGATGACTCTGACCTGTTGATAAAAATATCCGAGCATGGAGAAAAATCAACCACCTTTTGCTGTATTTTTCAGTTAAACGGTTTCGAGTGGATAATTCCCGTTTATAAATATAAGGGTCATTATTCTGAATGGTACAAAGGGGAAATGAGAAAGTATGATGAAAGAGGAAGAATCTCAATTTATGCTCGATTCGATACGGCTCAAATTTGGCTTGAAAAATATTCCTATCCTCAACATAATCCGCAAAGCGCAATTTGTGAATTTTGGAATTATATCCCCAATCTTTCTCATTCAAGCAAAAATAAATCCGTTTCAGAAACAGGTTCTCCGGCACAATTATGGATATATGAACTTGATTTGAGCGACCCCCAAAAAGTCAACGGAGAATTGATAGAATCTTATACACGAGACGATTCTGCATATCGACAGAAGCCGCCTTGTTTGCCGCCGCCACAAATATCGTACAAGAAGAATTGATACTCCAACATTGGCACAGCGCCCCGATAGATAGCGGCGGAGGGATGGAATCCTCGGCAAAATTAATAAATCTCGCGTTAAAAAACGGCGGTGTCAAATGCTTTTTCAAAGCATTTGACTCCGCCCCTTTGCCATTTATACGCGCCCACTCGATGAAAGCGCAGAGGGGGAGAGTGGTAAAAAATCCTCGGCGAGGCACTTCAACGTCGCCGAAATATTGTTATTTTTTTAACAAAAATTCCGAAAATAAGCCCAATTTGCCCTTTTTGGGGGCGTAATGATGACAAATTTTAAGCCTTGACGCTCGCGGCAAAGGAGAATCTTGCGCTTCGTCGGATTTTTTATTTTACGGACGAAAAGTATCTGACAAAGGTGGGCAAATGCGGCGATATATTTGCCGCAGGCAAGTGTTTGCCACGCATTGCGGGCTGCCGCCAAGCGCGCGAAATAATAATATATAATTATAAAATTGCATTAATTTAGTTTGTATTGCTACAAATTTACCTTTAAAACTTGACAGCGGTGCTAAAATATGCTATCATAATACTGAATAATTGTAATAATGCCGCCTTTGTCCGTCCGCGGACGGAACACGGGCTTAAATCAATATTGCCTTAACCTTGAAAGGAAAGCAATTATGAAACTTAAAAATATTATTCTTGGCATCGCAGCTATCGTAATGATCGTCGCTATTACCGTTGGTATAACGGTGGCGTATCTTACGGACACGGATAAGGTGGATAACGTTATCACACTCGGCGACGTAGATATCAAGCTGCGCGAGTACGAGCGCGTCAGCGTTGATACGCCGAACGCGAGCGCGGAGGCGCAGGTACAGACGTTCAACGACAACAAGCCGTTGCTTCCCGCCGTAGTTACCAAGGATTTTGACTACGCCACGAATGGCGCGGACGTTAAGTGGGATAAGGATAAGGACGGAAATAAGATAAAGCCCAACTACACCTCATCCATTTGGAATCCCGCCGACATCAATAACGAGGTCGATAAAATGGTTTTCGTTGAGAATACGGGAAAGAGCGACGCATACGTCCGCGTTTTCTTTGCATTCGAGGCGGGAAATTATACTTCTTTTACGCGCTTCAAGGATATGGTACATATAAACCTCAACGATGCCGCATCGGAATGGGCGTGGGAGTGGAACCCCGCGCTTGCAACGAGCGATAAGGGTGGCAATTACTTTATTGCTACCGCCACCTATCTGCCCATTTTGAAATCGGGCGAGTTCACTACCATCAGCCTTTCGCAGATCGCGCTTGACCCCACTGCCGTCAATAAGGACGTTTTGGCGTTTGGCGAAAAGTACGAGGTCTCCGTATTCGTGCAGGGTATACAGACCGTTGGCTTTGATAATTCCGATCAGGCGCTGACCAAGGGCTTCGGCGATGATATTCCATTTACGGGACTCACCTTCGAAACGGGCGTTAAGCTCAAGACCGCGCTGCACTACCTCAACGGCGAGGAGAGCGAGGACAAGAAGATCACAGCCAACGTAAGCACCGTGACCTTCGGCTTGAATAAGGACTACAAAAAGATCACAAGCAACTATGAGCCTACTTATGTAGGCATCGATCAGGACGTTGCCGTTTACTCCTACTATGTCCCCAATGCCGATGATGCTTCGAAGTATGACGTTTACGTCCTCGCGGACAGCGAGATCTATACTCCCAAGGATAGCACGGGGCTGTTCCAAGATATGAGCGCCTTGATTACGGTTAATACGACCAATATGGACGTAAGTCGTACAGTGAATATGAAGGCTATGTTTATGGGGTGTGAGGCTCTTACTTCGCTTGACGTTTCAAAATGGAACGTTAGCAACGTTGAAGCGATGAACATGACATTCACATACTGTTCCAGCCTTAAAGAACTGAATGTTTCCGGCTGGAATGTTGGAAAAGTAACTACTATGTCCTCTATGTTTTACGATTGCTCCTCACTTGAAAGTTTGAATGTTACAAATTGGAACGTTGAAAATGTAACTATTATGCAGATGCTTTTTTATGACTGCCAAAAACTTAAGAATATAAATCTTTCAAACTGGCAAGTGGGCAATGTCACTTTGATGAACTATATGTTCTATGGATGCCATTCTATTACTTCTTTGGATATTGCTAATTGGGATGTTAGAAAAGTCACTACTCTCGAAAGATTTTTATCTCGCAACAGCAGGTTTTCGCAACAGATGAATATATCCGAAATTGACATTAGCGGATGGCAAACCGATAGTCTTACAAATATGAATCATATGTTCCAAGGTTGCCAAAAGCTAACAAGTTTGGATATGAGCGGATGGAATACCTCCCAAGTTACACAGATGGCGGCTGTATTTGAAATCTGCGAGGGCTTGAAAACATTGAATGTAAGTGGATGGGACGTAAGCAATGTTGAAACAATGGAGCAGCTTTTCCGTCGATGCGGTAAGTTGACTGAATTGGATTTAAGTAAATGGAATACTGCATCGCTCAAAGAAACCACGAGTATGTTTGCGGCGGTTGACGCAACGGGACCGTCTGCTCTTGAAACCATTTATGTTGGCGACGGCTGGGATATGTCTAAAGTGACAACATCAGGAAATATGTTTTACGGTTGTGTTAGTTTGAAAGGTGAAAAAAATACGCCCTATGATTCTGCGCACATCGACGTAACCTACGCCCATATAGACGGCGGTACGGAAAACCCCGGTTACTTTACCTACAAGGCGGCGGATAATGCCACACAAAATCAATAATCGAAATATTCGCTGAAAACACGCGAAAGGGAATTATGATGAAAAAAGCATTTATATGGCTTATTGTCATAGTATTAATATTAGTGGGCTCGGTATGGGGAGCTTTGATGTATCTAACGGACGAGGTGACCAAAACGAACACGATGACCATCGGTAACGTAGGTATCGAGCTGCTCGAGTTTGAGCGCGAAAATATCGAAACGTCGGGCGATGCGGCAAAGGTTCAGAACTTCCATGAAGGCAAGTGGCTGCTCCCCGCCATTATCGCAAGTGACTTCACCTACACCGCAGGCGATACTTGCGTCAAGTGGGATAAGGACAAGGACGGAAATACGATAAAGCCCGGCTATACCTCACCCATTTGGGATCCTGCCGACATCAATAACGAGATCGATAAAATGGTCTTCGTCAAGAACACGGGAAAGAGAGACGCTTACGTCCGCGTTTTCTTCGCATTCGAGGCGGGAAATTATACTGATTTTGATGATTTTCGAAACAATATTCACCTAAATCTCAATGATGACGATTGGACTTGGGAATGGATAAAGTTTATAGGCGAAAGCGATGATGCCAATTATTTCGTTGCAAAGGCTACTTACAAAAACAAGCTTGCGCCGGGGGCTATTACGGAAATAAGCCTTTCGCAGATCGCACTTGATTCCGCGGCGGAGAACGATGACGTAGCCGCGTTTGACGGAAAGTACGACGTCAAGGTGTGCGCGCAGGGAATTCAGTCCGAGGGCTTTGACACCGCCGCACAGGCGCTGACCGAGGGCTTCGGCAGAGGCATTCCGTTTAATGATATTTATATCGAGGGCGCTACTATGAAAAATGCATTGCGCTATCTTGACGGTGACACAGAAGGAGAAAATATCACCAACAAGGTTACAAGCATTACCTTCGGTCTTAACAATGCCTACCCCCAAATTGCCGATAACTACCAAGGCACGCCGATAAACGACGAGCAGGACTACTACGTTAACGTCCACTACGTTCCCCAAGGTGAAAATTATAATCTCTATGTCCTTGCAGACGGACCTATTTACACTCCGGTGGATAGTACGGATCTGTTCTACAAGATGCAATGTGTAGAAACGATTAATATGGACAATTTGAACACAAGCAGAACACAGAATATGTCATGGATGCTCGGTGATTGTCGCAAGTTATCGAAGCTGGATTTAAGTAAGTGGGATGTACGTAATGTTACGAATATGAATGGTTTGTTATATATGTGTACCAGCTTAACGGAAATAAGTTTTGATGGTTGGGAGACAGAGAACCTTGTATACCTCTCGAATTTTTTACGTGATTGTTCTTCTTTGAAAAAAGCAGACGTTTCTGATTTGGATACCAAAAAAGTAAAGACTTTGTATCGCACGTTTTATGGTTGTGGAGCGTTGGAAGAGATCGAAGGTCTTAATGAGTGGAATACGAGCAAAGTGGAAAATATGGAGCAGGTTTTCCTTTGCCGTGAGGGCGATCCCAATCCTATGACAGAGATAGACATTTCCAATTTCGATTCAAGCAGCGTGACTGTTACGTCATATATGTTTTACTATTGCTCAAACCTCGAAACCGTTCACTTCGGTGAAAAATGGGATATGGCTAAAGTAAGCAACACGAACAATATGTTTAACGGTTGCACCAGCTTGCAAACTATTAATGTTGCTGTCGATTGGAATACGCAAAAACTAACAAACGTTGCTGCTATGTTCAAGGGTTGCACCAAGTTGATTGGCGGCAAGGGAACGGTGTTTAATTCGGCTAATAACTTTAAAGAATACGCCCGTATAGACAATCCCCCCGACGCCCCCGGTTATCTGACCTACAAACCGTCCGATAGCACAAACCCCTAAATCAAATCAATAACCAAATTGCCACCCGACCTTTGCGGTCGGGCGGCGATGAGAGTGCAGATGTTTTGCATCTGCGTTCTCATCGCTGAAAAGAAACCAAGCGAAAGGAAACGATGTTATGAAAAAAGCATTTATATGGCTTCTTGTCATAGTATTAATAATAGTGGGCTCGGTATGGGGCACTCTGGCGTATCTGACGGACAAGGAAACTAAAACGAACACGATGACCATCGGTAACGTGGACATCGAGCTTTTGGAGTACGAGCGTACTGCTTTGGAAAGCAAAAACGAGGATGCCGCCGTTCAGCCCTTTACCCAAGGCACGCCGCTCTATCCCGCCGTTACGGAGGATGACTTTGACTACTCCAAATACAACGCATACGTTGATTGGGAGCAGATAGGTAAGAGCGAATATCAGAGCAATATCTGGGACCCCGCCGATATCAACAACGAGCTTGATAAAATGGTCTTTGTCAAAAACACGGGTGATAACAGCACCTACGTTCGCGTTTTCTTCGCATTCGAGGCGGGCGCGTACACGAACCTGGATCAGTTCAACGAAAAGGTGCATCTTAACCTGAATACCACGGACTGGACGTGGAAATGGGAGCCGAATATTGCCAAGATAGGCAAGGAGAAGTTCTTTATCGCCACGGCGACCTACAAATACCCCTTGGAGGCGGGCGACTTCACCAAGATCAGCCTGTCACAGATATCTCTTGACCCAACTGCAACAAACGCAGACGTTAAGGCGTTTAACGGCGAGTATAACGTGCCTATATTTGCGCAGGCAATACAAACGGCAAGCTTTAGCGACCCCGTTACCGCACTTGAAACGGGATTTGGCAACGATATCCCCTTCGAGGGTATTACCTTCGATAAGGGCGTAACGCTTAAAACCGCGTTTACGTATTTTGAGGGCAACACCGCGGGAACGAATATCTACAATAACGTTGAAAATATAATTTTCGGCACAAAGGATGCTTATCCCGACGTAACGTCATCTCACTCGGGTACGCTCACGTCAAACGACCTCGGCGCGCCCACGCACACCTACTACGTTCCGAGCAAAACCACGGAGGGCAATTACGACCTCTACATCCTTGCCGACGAGGGCAAGATATATACTCCCAAGAACAGCGATTCCCTGTTCTCGGGAATGACGTCATTAGTTACGGTCAATACCTCGAATCTGGACGTTAGCAAAACTACCTCTATGCACGGCATGTTCGCAAATTGCAGCAGCTTGAATACTATTGACACTGGTAGCTGGGACGTTGGCAGTGTTACCAATATGCGAACTATGTTCTCTAGTTGCCAAAGCTTGGAAACGGTCGACGTAAGCAGTTGGAACGTGGAAAATGTCACCTTTATGAACAATATGTTCCAGAACTGTTACAAGCTAAACACGCTTGACGTTTCGGACTGGGATGTGAGTAATGTAACCAAAACGGCTTCTATGTTCAACTCGTGCTATGCGTTGCAAAATATTGACGTCAGCGATTGGACGGTAAGTAATGTTACTGATATGTCAGCTATGTTTCAAGATTGCCAAACGGTTACAGCCTTGGACGTTAGCGGATGGAACACGGCCGGGGTAAACAATATAAGCGCTATGTTTTCGGGCTGCAGCAACCTTGCGTCGATCGACGTTTCAAACTGGACCGTGGACAACGTTACCGAAATGAATTCTATGTTCAAGTACTGTCCCAAGCTCGCCTCTCCTATGAACCTTTCAGGCTGGAACGTGGGCAAGGTTACTTCAATGATGTTAATGTTCGAGGGCTGCACCTCGCTTACCGAATTAAACGTTTCCGGTTGGAACGTAAGTAATGCGACGAGCCTTCGCGCTATATTTAAAAATTGCAATCTTCTGACTGAATTGGAAGTTGCAGGATGGTCTGTGAGCGAAAAAAACACCAGCTTGCTTGACACGTTTTACGGCTGCAGTAATTTGAAGCAGCTTGATCTTTCGAGCTGGAACGTTAGCGGAGTTACAGATATGACACGAACGTTTGCCGCTTGCTCGTCGCTTTCATCTTTGAATGTTTCTACGTGGGATGTGGGAGCAGTAACTACAATGGCGGAGATGTTCAATGGTTGTTCGTCCCTTGCTTCCTTGAACGTTTCCGATTGGAACGTTAATAAAGTTACGTCAATGAAATCTTTGTTCCACAACTGCTCGGCACTTACTTCATTGGATGTTTCAGGCTGGAGCGTAGTAAGCGTAACCGCAATGAATAATATGTTCTTGAATTGCGAGAAACTAACGGAGCTGGATTTGAGCGGTTGGAATACCGCCAAGGTTGAGCATGCAAGAAATATGTTCAGAGGCTGTAGTGAGCTTGTGACGATATACGTCGGCGATGGTTGGGAAATGTCGCAGATCCCTGAGAAAAATGTTGGTGCAAGCAGTGGTGAAAAATCATCAGCATTGATGTTCCTCGAATGCCCCAAGCTGGTTGGCGAAAAGGGTACAACGTACAAACAAAATAACGTCGACAAAACTTACGCTATCATCGACGGCGGAGCGAGCAACCCCGGCTACCTCACCTACAAGGCGGCAGAGGGGACCAACCCCTGATTTAAATTAATTTAACGGCAAAAAAGCACGCTTCGGCGTGCTTTTTTGCAATATTAACCTTTGAAATTCAAAATATATATTGATTTTATTTAGCGGCTGTGCTATAATGTAAAAGATAGTTAAAGCTTTAACAATCTTGGGGGGGGAGAGTATGGGGTTTTCGACCTATAAGCACGCCTTTGCGGGCTATGCTGATCTTGGATATTTGCCCGACGGCTTATTTGATAGCGACGGTATGCGCCGCTTCACCGACGAGGTCGTGTTATTTCTTTACTCCCACAAAAAGGACAAGGCGACCGTTATTTCCTCGCGTGCCGCCACGCGGCGCTTTGCGGCGGGCGCGCCGCTTGACCTTTCTTTGATAAACGATGAAACGCCCTGCTTTGAGTTTCCCGCGCTCCCGTGTGACGGCTTTTCGCTTGGTGCGCTTATGCTTCCTTTGGATGGAGCGGAGCAGATAAGCTACGCCGCCGCGTGCGAGCTTTCGTCGCTTTTTGAGCCGAGCCATTCACCGTCTGCATTTGGACGGACCGAGCGCGAGGCGGTACGCGGTATAAAGACCGCCGCGGCGTTATTCGGCTGCGGATATCATTATGCGGGATGCGAGAGCGAGGAAACGTCGTTTGATAGCGCTGATGCATGCCTCGGCGCGGTACTTCTTATCCTCTCTGCGATGCTTCGCCGCCTTTCGAAAAAGCGCGGATTTAATTTCGGGCTTGAGTCCGCAAGCGGCATTCTTGCTTTTTCCGTTTCAGCGGATTTGTGTTTAAAAAACGGGGAAGAGCTTGAGGATGCCGAAGAGTTCGTTTGCCTAAAGCGGATATTTGAAAGCCGCGCTTTGCCGTTGCTATACCGTTTTTCGAGCAACGACGGATTGCCGCGCCTGATACTTAGATTTTCGTCCTCGCAGATGTCCGTTGAGGCGTTTCTGCGTGCCGCGCTTCCCGAGGGTGTTACCGATATCGGCGAGCTTACCGACGAGGAGCGCATTCCCGACGTGGCGGGCGAATATTAAGTATAAACTATTAAAAAAATATTGAAATTATTAAATAAAAGTGCTATAATCAATAGTTGAAAACAGCACGATAAAACTTTAATAAGAGGTGATCAAAATGAAAATGCGTGCGCTTGTTAAGAAATTCCCCGAAAGAGGTCTTTGGATGGAGACCGTTGACGTGCCCAAGCCCGAATACGGCGAGGCACTCGTTAAGATACATAAGGTCGCTATTTGCGGCACGGACGTTCACATTTACGAGTGGAACGATTGGGCGCAAAAGACCATCAAGACTCCTATGATCATCGGTCACGAGTTCGTTGGTGAGATCGTGGAGATAAACGGCGAGTCCAAGAGCTTCAGAGTCGGTGACCTTGTAAGCGGCGAGGGACATATAGTTTGCGGCAGATGCCGTAACTGCCGCCGAGGTATTCGCCACCTTTGCCCCAATACCGAGGGTATCGGCGTAAACCGCACGGGTATTTTTGCCGAGTACGCTTGCATCCCGCTGTCTAACCTTTGGCTTTGCGACCCCACCATTCCCGAGGAGATGTACGCCATCTTCGACCCTTACGGAAACGCCGCGCACACCGCGCTGTCCTTTGACGTTATAGGCGAGGACGTTCTCGTTTCGGGCGCCGGCCCCATCGGCATTATGGCGGCGGCTATCTGCCACCACAACGGCGCGAGAAACGTAGTAATTACCGATATGCTCGACTACCGCCTTGAGCTTGCCAAGAAGGTCTGCCCCGGCGTAGTTACGCTGAACGCAAAGACGGATTCGCTCAAGGAGATCCAGCCGAAGCTCGGAATGAAGGAAGGCTTTGACGTTGGACTTGAAATGAGCGGAAGCCCCGCCGCTCTCAACGGTATGATCGACAATATGATGAACGGCGGCAGAATTGCCATCCTCGGCATTCAGAACAACGAAACCACCCCCGTTTGCATCAATAAGATAGTCTTCAAGTGCCTGCAGGTCAAGGGTATATACGGCAGAGAAATGTTTGATACTTGGCTCAGAATGACCAATATGCTCCAGAGCGGACTTGATATTTCGGGCATCATCACCCACCGCCTGCCCTTCGACGAGTTTGAAAAGGGCTTTGAGCTTATGTGCTCGGGCAACAGCGGAAAGATCGTGCTTACCGTTTCCGAATAAAGGAGAAGCGAAATGTATAACAAGACTAAAAGCATTATTTCGGCAACGCTTGACGATATAAGGGCGCAGGGACTTTGGAAGAACGAGCGCGTTATCACCACGCCCCAATCCAACCGCATCGACACCACCGAAACGCGCGGTATCATCAACTTCTGCGCTAACAACTATCTCGGACTTTCAAACGATCCCCGTATAATCGAGGCGGCAAAGGCAAGCTACGACGAGTACGGCTACGGACTTTCAAGCGTGCGCTTTATTTGCGGTACGCAGGCGATCCACGTCGAGCTTGAAAAGAAGATTTCCGAGTTTCTCGGAACGGAGGATACCATCCTTTACAGCAGTTGTTTTGACGCTAACGGCGGACTTTTTGAGACTATCACCACCGCCGAGGATGCTATTATTTCCGACGAGCTTAACCACGCAAGTATAATTGACGGCGTTCGTCTTTCCAAGGCGAAGAGGTATCGTTATAAGAATAATAATATGGAGGATCTTGAGGCACAGCTCAAGGCGGCTGACGCCGACGGAGCGCGTCAGAAGGTAATAGTTACCGACGGCGTTTTCTCCATGGACGGTATTATTGCAAACCTCAAGGGCGTTTGCGACCTCGCCGACAAGTACGACGCTCTCGTCGTGGTCGATGATAGCCACGCCACGGGATTTGTCGGCAAGACGGGACGCGGCTCGCAGGAGCATTGCGACGTTATGGGCAGAGTCGATATAATCACGGGTACGTTTGGTAAGGCTCTCGGCGGTGCGTCGGGTGGCTTTACGAGCGGCAGACGCGAGATAATCGCACTTCTCCGCCAGAGAAGCCGTCCGTACCTTTTCTCCAATTCCTTGGCACCCGCTATGTGTGCCGCAACGCTCAAGGCGCTTGAGATAGTTTCGGCATCGACCGAGCTTCGTGACAAGGTGGAGGCAAATGCAAATTACTTCCGCTCCGAAATGTCAAAGCGCGGCTTTGACCTTGCGGGCGCGGGACACGCCATCGTCCCCGTAATGCTTTACGATGCGGTGCTCAGCCAGAAAGTTGCCGCCATAATGCAGGAGAAGGGCATATACGTAACGGGCTTCTACTATCCCGTAGTTCCCAAGGATAAGGCGAGAATTCGCACGCAGATGTCCGCCGCACACACGAAAGAGGACATCGACGCCTGCGTAGCGGCGTTTGAATACGCAAGAAAAGAGCTTAATTTCTAATAAAAAATACCGCAAGGCTTTCACCTTGCGGTATTTTTTGTTAGTTAAAGTTCGGGAAGATAACGCCCGTCTCCCAAATAGCGTAGGGAGAGATGGGAACGTTTCCTACCGTGAACATGATTCTTGAGCGTCCGTTCATAATAAAGCCCGTGTTGCCCGCCTTACCAATGACCTGAGCCTTGGTGATGTTATCATTGACGGAAACGGAAGCCTCACCGAGATTGGTGTACCACGTTTTGAGTCCGTAGCCGTGGTCGATAACGACGTATTTGCCCATGACCTCGTCAGAGCCTACGGCGCACACGACACCGCTCTCCATTGCGGGTATCTCTTTTCCGCTTGAAGCGGCAAACTCCATTCCAGGATGAGTGAACTTCTTTTCGGAGGCGTTTTCAAGAGTTACTCTCTTGCCAAAGCCAAGCTTGAGCTGTGAGAGTGAGCCGCCCTTGGGATAGAAGGAAGTGCCATTGAAGTAGTTGAGGAATGCACCCGAGAAGTATCTTGTGCCCGTAGAGGAGGCGCAAATGCTCTCAAAGGTCTTTTGCGCATTTTTAACAAGCTCCGTGGTGAAGCACGTTTCTATCAAAGCAGTTGATGCCTTGTAGGATCTCTCGTCAAAAGCGTAGGTGGGGTCTTTTACGTTTAGCGTAAGGGTCTTTTGAGCAACGCCGTAGGAAACGGTAAAGGTGAACGGACCGTTTAACGCAACGTCGTATCCTATCGGGATAAGTGCGTGAACGGTATCCTTGGACGTCGCATCGGTGTAGAATACGGGGGTAAAGTTTATAGCGGGGGAGGACTCGAATTTGACCTTCGAGGGGTCAGCAACGTTTATGCCCGAAAGCACGACGAATTCACCGTGCTTGATAGTATCGGTTCCAAGCTTGAAGTCAGCGGGGGCTGTGATATTGGCGTTAAAGCTATAGGTTGCCTCGCCGTAGTATTGGCAGTTGTCGGTGCGCTCCCATTTTGCCTCGATAACGAACGTCAGCAGAGTGTTGCGCGTTATGGGCAGGGCGGGAAGTCTATCGTAAGGGCCGTCGTAGTAAGCGACCTTGCCGTTGTAGACCTTAAGATTGCATTTGTCGGGCTCTACTGTGAAGTTGAAATTCATCGCGCTTCCGACGTCGTAATCAAGAACGGTCTCGGAGGTGGATGTCCTCTTGTATTCCTGATAAATTCCGCCCGATGCGAGATAGAGCCAAGTGATCTCGGTGGGAACTATCGTACTGCCCTCGCCTGCGGAAAGCACGGGCGGCGCGGCGTTGTCGTAAAGGTATACCGAGTACGACGATGCGAGGAAGCGCTTTGCCGTGTCGGGCTCGATCTTAAAGCTTTCGCCGTCAGGATTTGTGAAATAGCAAGCGGCGGAGTCGGTGGAGAAATAATACTTGTAAGATGAGGTGGTGGGGGATTCGCTTCCTACCGATTTATATGTAGCAAGTAGAAATCTCTCGCCCGAAACGCTGTCGGGAAGGGAAGAAATCCTCGTGGCATCCTCCATAAGAGCCTTGAACATCGCCATCACTCCGTCGGGATCGTTTTCACTCGTAACGGTAGTGGTGTTTCCGTCGGGGTCTCTTACCGTAAGCTCGGTAAGCTCCGACGAAAGCGAAGGATCGACCTTGTTGGCGTTATAGCTGCCGATGGCAAAATAAGTCGGGGTGAAAAGCATTATCACCACTATAACGGCGATAAGAAATTTTTTGAAAGGAATATTGAATATCATAATATTAACTCCAATAAGGGATTATTTCAACATATATTTACTTTATTATACAACATCTGATCTAAAAGGTCAATAGAAAATTAAAACTTGAACGGCAATTTTCTTTTATCTTGACATCCGAAATTATAAGATGTATAATCTTTATATGTGA
Source organism: Eubacteriales bacterium (assembly GCA_045633005.1). Classification (GTDB taxonomy): domain Bacteria; phylum Bacillota; class Clostridia; order Oscillospirales; family CAG-272; genus CAG-390. The sequence continues at coordinate 13,325 of JAZQXT010000049.1, forward strand.
GGTGATAAAAATGAAAATATATAACAGCATAACCGAGCTTGCGGGCAACACGCCTCTTTTGCGCTCGAAGGATAACTTGGGCGCGGAGCTCTTGTATAAAATCGAAGCCTTTAACCCCGCGGGAAGCGCAAAGGACAGAGTTGCGCTCGCAATGCTTCTCGACGCGCGTGAGCGCGGCGTTCTTGCCGAGGGCGGTACGGTGATAGAGCCTACAAGCGGAAACACGGGAATAGGTCTTGCCGCCTACGGAGTGCCTATGGGATACCGCGTTATTCTCGTTATGCCCGATACTATGAGCCGCGAGCGGATATCTCTCATTCGCGCTTACGGCGCGGAGGTGGTGCTTACCGAGGGCGCAAAGGGAATGAAGGGCGCTATTGAAAAGGCGGAGGCACTTGCCGCCGAGATCGAGGGCGCGTTTATACCCGCGCAGTTTGAAAATCCGTCAAATCCCGACGCGCATTACCGCAGCACGGGCGTGGAGATATGGAATGATACCGAGGGAGATGTAGACGTTTTCGTAGCCACCGTAGGCACGGGCGGCACGCTTTCGGGTACTGCAAGATATTTGAAGGAGAAGGATCCCGATATCGAGATCGTCGGCGTAGAGCCCGCCGCCTCGCCCCTTATTACGAAGGGTGTGGCGGGAGCGCATAAGATACAGGGAATCGGCGCGAACTTTATTCCGCAAAATTACGATGCCTCGGTGGTCGATAAGGTGCTTACCGTGAGTGACGAGGACGCTATGGCGGAGGCAAAGGCGTTGGTTCGCAGAGAGGGCATCTTTGCGGGCATTTCGTCGGGTGCGGCTTCCTTCGCCGCCCGAAGCCTTGCGCGTTTGCCCGAATATAAGGGAAAGCGGATCGTCGCTCTGCTTCCCGATTCGGGTGAAAGATACATTTCGACGGGGATTTTTGAATAAAAAAGATGAGTCAAATGCTAAGCATTTGACTCACTTTTTGTTGTAATAGCCAATCTTTTCAAAGAAAAGGTTGGCGTGAAAACCACCAGCAGTGCTGGTGGTTCCAAAAAGCTTTAGCTTTGCCCAGTTAATTTATCCGAGCGAAGCGAGGAACCCTCCCCTTTACAAATAATAATTTTTTTGCTATCAAAATGGCTACAGAAATTTACTATTTCAATAGTGGCAGGGCAATTACCGCAAGTGTGGGATAATTCGACGAGCCTATAGGCTCAGCGTGTGAAATGCCCCAAGGGGGCTACCGCAAGCCACCAGCACGGCTGGTGGTCATGACT
>JAZQXT010000050.1:0-25819 GCA_045633005.1 Eubacteriales bacterium
GCGTCAACGGTGGGAATGATACCGTCGTAGATGCAACCGGTGGAGCCGTCGATGGAAATGTAGTCGCCCTCAACGAAGGTCTTGCCTGCGAGAGTGAACTTCTTGTTCTCCTCGTCCATTGCGATCTCGCCGCAACCGGAAACGCAGCACTTACCCATACCACGAGCAACAACTGCTGCGTGAGAGGTCATACCGCCGCGAACGGTAAGGATACCCTGAGCTGCCTTCATACCCGTGATGTCCTCGGGAGAGGTCTCAAGGCGAACGAGAACTACCTTCTTACCTGCGTTCTTCCAAGCCTCAGCATCCTCTGCGGAGAATACTACCTGACCGCAAGCTGCACCGGGAGATGCGCCAAGTCCGCGACCCATGGGGGTAGCAGCCTTAAGAGCCTTAGCGTCGAACTGGGGATGGAGAAGGGTGTCAAGGTTTCTGGGGTCGATCATAAGAACGGCCTCTTCCTTGGTCTTGTGTCCCTCTGCTACGAGGTCAACGGCGATCTGGAGAGCTGCGGGAGCAGTTCTCTTACCGTTTCTGGTCTGGAGCATATAGAGCTTCTCATTTTCAATGGTGAACTCCATATCCTGCATATCGTGATAGTGGTTCTCAAGGATCTCGCAAACCTTCTTGAACTGCTCGAAAGCTGCGGGGAACTTGTTAGCCATTTCAGCGATGGGCATAGGAGTACGAACACCTGCAACAACGTCCTCACCCTGTGCGTTGGTAAGGAACTCACCCATGAGCTTCTTCTCGCCGGTAGCGGGATCGCGGGTGAATGCAACGCCGGTACCACAGTTATCACCCATGTTACCGAATGCCATTGCCTGTACGTTTACTGCAGTACCCCAAGAGTAGGGAATGTCGTTGTCACGACGGTATACGTTAGCGCGGGGGTTGTCCCAAGAACGGAATACGGCCTTAACTGCGCCGATGAGCTGTTCCTTAGGATCGGAGGGGAAGTCCTGACCGAGCTTAGCCTTGTACTCAGCCTTGAACTGGTTAGCGAGGGTCTTGAGGTCGTCAGCGGTAAGCTCAACGTCAAGCTTAACACCCTTCTCCTCTTTCATCTTATCGATGAGCTCCTCGAAGTACTTCTTTCCAACTTCCATAACGACGTCGGAATACATCTGGATAAATCTGCGGTAGCAGTCCCACGCCCAACGAGCGTTGCCGGACTTCTTAGCCATAACCTCAACAACGTCCTCGTTAAGACCGAGGTTAAGGATGGTATCCATCATACCGGGCATCGAAGCGCGTGCACCGGAACGAACGGAAACGAGAAGGGGATTCTCAAGATCGCCGAACTTCTTGCCGGTAACCTCTTCCATCTTTACGATGTACTCCATGATCTCAGCCATGATGGAGTCGTTGATCTGACGGCCGTCCTCATAATACTGGGTGCAAGCCTCGGTAGAAATAGTGAAGCCCTGGGGAACGGGAAGACCGATGTTGGTCATCTCTGCAAGGTTGGCGCCCTTGCCTCCGAGGATCTCACGCATGTTTGCGTTACCTTCGGTGAAAAGGTAACAATACTTGTGTGCCATTGGGGTGTACCTCCATGATATAATTATTTTTTTTGCAACTTATTCAGGTAAACGGAGCATGTCCTTTTTACCACCCGATATTATATCATACTTTTTCCAAAATATCTACACTTTAATTAAAAATAAAATAAATTTTTTTGATTTTTTCACTTTTTTTTAATTTTTTTCCGTCAAACGGGCATTTTTAGGTCAAAAGTAACATATTTTTTCGTTGCGAGCGCCCCCGATTTACTTGACTTGACGCTTTTTTTGGTATATAATATCTTCAATAAATAAAAATGCAACTCGGCGGGAGTCTCTCGGCGAGGCGTTCTTGCTTGCAAAAAGAAAGGTTTTTAAAAAATGAGCAATATATTTGACCTGTTCGCAAAAATTTCATCGGGCAACTCTACAGCCACCCCCAAAGCGCCCATTGAGTACCTTATCGTAGGTCTCGGAAACCCGGGGCGCGAGTACGAGCGCACACGCCACAACGCGGGATTTATGACTATGGACGTGCTTGCACGCAGGCTTGGCGTGCGCTGTGACCGCTCCCGCTTCCACGCGCTGACGGCGGAAGCACAGATAGATGGAAAGGGCGTGCTGATAATGCTTCCGCAGACGCATATGAACGGCTCCGGCGAGGCGGTGCGCGAGGCGGCGGCGTTTTATAAGATAGCGCCCGAAAAGATAATCGTCGTTTGTGACGACGTAAACTTTGAGGTCGGCAAGCTCCGCGTGCGCCGCGACGGCACCGACGGCGGACAAAAGGGCGTGCGCGACATAATCTATCAGATGTCAAGCGACAAATTCCCGCGCATCAAGGTCGGCGTCGGCAAAAAGCCGCACCCCGATATGCCCATGGCGGATTGGGTACTCTCCCGCTTTACCGACAAGGAGATCGAGGAGCTGAAAAACGCACTTGAGCTTGCCGCCGACGGCGTAAGAATGATAGTAAACGGCAAAATAGACGATGCAATGCAGCATTGCAATTCAAAGTAATATAATAGGTAAAAAATGAGTAATATCCCAACCGTCCGCTCGGCGCTTACGGACGCTTTACGCGCCGACGGCGAATACCGCCAGCTCCTTGACGCGATAAAGGCGCAACGCAAGAGCCGCCCGAAGCCCATAATGGCAAGCGGACTTTGCGACGGCGCGACCGATATGTTATGCGCGGCACTCGTTGAGGACGCGGTGGGCGCTCTGCCCGTCCTTATGCTCTGCGCCGAGGAAAAGGAGTGCATATCTTTGCGCAACACCCTTTCGGCTTTTGGCATCCGCGCCCTTTTCTATCCTGCAAGGGACCTTAATTTTCATAACATCACCGCCTCCCGCGAGTTTGAACAAGCGCGGCTTGCGGTGCTTTTGGCGCTTGTGCGCGGCGAGGTTGACGTTATCCTCACGACTCCTGACGCATCCCTCGGCTACACCGTGCCGCCCGCTACCCTCAAGGAGTCCGTAATCACACTCTCCAACAAGCTTGAGGGCGGTCCGTCGCACCTTGCCGAGCGTCTTGCGGCGGCGGGCTACAGCCGCACCTCTCTTGCCGAGGGCGCAGGTCAGTTTGCCCTGCGCGGCGGCATACTTGACGTTTGTATGCCGTCTGCCGAGTCCGACGGCGACATTCGCGCGGTAAGAATAGAATTTTTCGGCGACGAGGTCGACCGCATAGGCTTTTACGACGTAACGACGCAAAGAGTGACGGAGAGCCTCGGTCAAGCCGAGATCGTCCTTCCGCCCGCACGCGAAATACTTCCCTCCCCCACAGACCTTGCAAGCGTCGGCAAGGCTATTTCGGCTTTGCGCAAAAAATCAAACGACGCTCGCGTGCAAGCCGAGCTTGACGCGGAGCTTGGCGCTATCGACGCCGCCCTCGCCTCGGGCGCGGAGGTGCGCTTTATTGACAAATATATAAGCCTCGTTTATCCCGAAAAGGTCTGCTTGCTTGACTATTTTTCCTCGCTCTCTCTGTGCATTTTCCGCTCAAACGCGGCTGTCAACGAAAGGCTTAAAGCGTGGGAGTGGCGAAGCAACCAAGAGGTGAGCGCCATAGTCGAATCAGGGCTTATCGCGGGCAAGTACGCCGAGTTTTCCGCGCCCGTCGAAAAGATTGAAGCCTTCAAATCGGCGCGCACCACTCTCTTGCTCGACTCTCTTATGCAGGGCGTTTCGGGTCTGTCTCTGGGCGGACTTTTCGGCTTCAGAACCAAGCATTCCGTCTCCTTTGGCGAAAACGACGAGCTTTTGCGCGAGGAGCTGACCTCGTTTTCGGGCGGCGGCTATCGCGTTATCCTTATGACGTCGGGTGAGATGCAGGGCAAAAACTACGCGGGGCTTCTGTCAGAATGGGGCTTTGACGCAAAATACTACGACAAGCTGTCCACACTTACGCTTGACTCTATCACTCGCGGCGGTATAGCCGTCATCCCGAGCTGTCCCGTAAAGCCGTTTGAACTTCCCTCTCCGCGCATAGCGGTCATTTCCCTGCTTGCAGACGGCGCACGCTCCGCCACGCGCAAAAAGCGCGAGGGCAAGTCACAGCGCCGCGACAGCTCAAGCAAACGTATTCTGTCCTACGCGGAGCTTTCCGAGGGCGATTACGTCGTTCACGAAAACCACGGTATCGGTATGTATATGGGTATCACCACGATGGACGTCGGCGGCGTTACCCACGATTATATAACCATTCAGTACGCGGGCGCAGATAAGCTGTTTATGCCCGTCGAAAAGCTTGACAAGGTATCAAAATACATCGGCGCACGCGCCGACGACGGCACGCTGAAGCTTTCTAAATTCGGCGGTGCGGAATGGGGACGCGCCAAGGCGAGAACGAAGGCTACGCTTAAAAATATGGCAAAGGAGCTTATCGCGCTTTACGCCGAGAGGCTTCGCAGACCCGGTCACGCCTTTGGTCACGACGATGATTTCCAAAGAGATTTCGAGGCGGCGTTTGAGTATGACGAGACCGACGCACAGCTTGACGCTATTGAGGATATCAAGGGCGATATGGAAAAGCCGACGCCTATGGACCGTCTGCTTTGCGGCGACGTTGGCTACGGCAAGACCGAGGTGGCTTTCCGCGCTATTTATAAGGCAATACTTGACGGCAAGCAGGTAGCTCTGCTCGTCCCCACCACCATACTTGCGCTACAACACTATCAGACCGCACTTTCGCGTATGCGCGCCTTCCCCGTAAACGTCGAAATGCTTTCACGCTTCCGCACGCCCAAGGAACAACGCAAGATAATTGCGGATATCGAAAAGGGCGACGTCGACCTTATCATCGGCACACACCGCTTGCTTTCGCAGGATATCAAATTCCGCGACCTAGGGCTTTTGGTAGTTGACGAGGAGCAACGCTTCGGCGTGGCGCAAAAGGAAAAGATAAAACAACGTTCGGGCAACATCGACGTGCTTTCGCTCAGCGCCACGCCCATCCCGCGCACGCTGAACATGGCAATGACGGGAATACGCGACATTTCCTTGCTTGACGAAGCGCCTCACAACCGTCTGCCCGTGCAGACCTACGTTCTCGAGCACGATGACATTATCGTTATAGACGCGATAAAGCGCGAGCTTCGCCGCGGTGGACAGGTATTTTATCTTTACAATTTCGTCGAGTCCATCGAGCATGCCGCCGCAAAGCTGAGGGCGGCGATCCCCGATGCGCGAATAGTTACCGCGCACGGCAAGATGGATAAAGACCAGCTTGAGGATATCTGGCAGGAGATGCTGTCGGGTGAGATAGACATACTTGTAAGCACGACCATAATCGAAACGGGCGTTGACGTTCCGAACGCAAACACCTTGATAGTGGAAAACGCGCACCGAATGGGACTTTCCCAGCTCCACCAGCTCCGCGGCAGAGTCGGCCGCTCGCCGAGACGAGCCTACGCCTACTTCACCTTCCCGCGCGGCAGGGCGCTGTCCGAGATATCCGAAAAACGCCTTGAAGCCATAAGGGAGTATACGGAATTCGGCGCGGGCTTCGGTATAGCTCTGCGCGACCTTGAGATCCGCGGCGCGGGAAGCGTTCTCGGCGCGGAACAGCACGGACACATGGACGAGGTCGGCTACGATATGTATATAAAGCTGCTCAACGAGGCAATTCTTGAAGAAAAAGGCGAAGCCCCCGAGCAAAAGGCTGAATGTACCGTCACCGTCAACACCGACGCGTACCTGCCAGATAGCTATATCTCCTCCTCGTCGCAGAGAATGGCGCTTTATAAAAAAATATCCCACATCGAAAACGCGCGTGACGTCGAGGACCTTTACGACGAGCTGTGCGACCGCTACGGCGAGCCGCCCTCGCCCGCACTCTATCTGCTTGACGTGTCGCTTTTGCGCGCACGCGCCTCCGCATGCGGAATGACGGCGATAACGCAGGACGCAAACGAGGTGCGCATACACCCCGCCGAATTTGACGTGGAGATATGGAGCGAGCTTGCCGACGTATACCGCGGAAGACTTCGCGCGACGCTTGCGGCAAACCCGTATATTACGCTGAAGCTACGCGCGAGCGACGACGTTATCGGCACGCTTTGTGAACTTTTCGAAAAATATCTGCAAATATCGGCAAATAATGCTGGACAAAACGCCGCTAAGGGTGTATAATAAGATATATTCGTACGAGTAAAAAAGGAATAGATATGAAAAGGACAACTAAAACTGCCCTGCGGCTTGTAGCACTCGCGCTTTGCGTCCTTATGCTGATCCCCGCGCTTGCCTCCTGCGCAAGCCTCGGAACTCCCGTAATGAGCATAGGAAGCACCGAAATAACGGGAAATATGCTACAGTTCTGGCTGTCGCGCTACAAGGCGACGATGCTTCACCGCTACGGCTCTGCTATAAAAAACGAATACGTCAGCCTTGACGCTTTTTTGGATTCAAAGGTCGAGGGTAGCGACAAGACCTACGACGAGCTTTTCACGGGCTACGTCAAGGATAATGCAAGAACGTATCTCGTCTCGCTCCACCTTTACGATGAGCTTGGGCTCTCCCTCTCCGATAAGGCAGTCGAGCGCGTAGACGCTACGATGGACGACCTTATCGAGCAATTTGCCGAGGGTAGCCGACAGGAATTCAATACCGTTCTTGCCTCCTACGGCATAAACTACGACATTCTTCGTGAGATATATCTTATTGAAGAAAAAATCGCCCAGCTGCAGGACCATCTTTTCGGAAACGGCGGCGCAGAGCAGATAACCCCCGCAGACAAGGAGGCTTATTACAAAGCCAACTACGTCCGTATGCGTCAGGTCTGCATATTCTTAAACAACTGCCCCAAGGTAGATGAGGACGGCAAGTACGTTACGGATAAGAACGGACAGTTCGTCTACCGCGAGATGACCGAGGAGGAAAACAAAGCGGCAAGGGAAAAGGCACAAAAGGCGTTCGACCTGCTTAAAAACGGCAAGACGTTTGAAAGCGTGCTTTCCGAGTACGACGAAAACACCTCTGACGACGGCTACACGCACGGATTTTATCTTTCAAGCGAATCGGTAAATACGAGTGACGCCGCGCTCATCAAGATATACGACGAGCTTTGCGAAATGGACGACGGTGAATACAGACTCGTGGAGAGCGATTACGGTATGCACCTGATTCAAAAAATACCGCTTGACGACGGCGCGTACAACCTTGCCGTCAACGAGGATTTCTTCACCTTCTGGGACAGCGCAACGCAGTCTTACGTTAATTTCGAGTATCACCTTCGCACGCCGCTCTTCCTTGAATACATCGGAGAAAAGCTTGATGCGTGGTCGGCGGATATCCGCGTTGACGACGCGCTCATCGCCGAATACAGTATAAAAAAAGTAGAAGCAAACTATTATTTCTAAGCTCTAAAACAACCGAATAAAATGACAGGGGTGCCGCGCGGCTGAGATGTCTACCAAGACAAACCCTTTGAACCTGACACGGATAATACCGGCGAAGGAAGTCAAAAGAATTGCGCGCGGGGTGTCCTAGGAAAACCCTCGCGCGCTTTGTCGTTTTTTTCGGATAACATATATAAAAATCTTTCAAGATCAGAAAGGAAAAAACGACAATGAAAGAAACACAGAAAAATCGCCGTAAGCACCTTATAGCTATGGCGGAGGGCGCGATAATGGTCGCGCTTGCGATCGTACTCGACCTCCTCCCCCTGCCTAAATGGCCGCAGGGCGGCTCGGTCAGCATTTCGGCAATACCGATAATATTCTTCTCCTTGCGCCGCGGCTCAAAATGGGGACTTGGCGCAGGCGTGGTATACGCCGTAGTGCAAATGATAATGGGCTTTTACGCTCCGCCCGCGAACACGGTCTGGGCGCTCATCGCTTGCGTACTGCTTGATTACCTCTTTGCCTTTGCCCTGCTCGGCAGCGCGTCGTTCTTCGCAAAGCCCTTTATGAAGAGCGACAAGATAGCAGTTCGCTCGGCGGGCTACGCGGTAGGCGCGGGAGCTGTATCGCTCATCCGATTCTTTTGCAGCTTCATTTCGGGCATCGTCCTTTGGGGCAGCTACACACCCGAGGGAGTGGAGGTCTGGTATTACTCCCTGACCTACAACGGCGGATATATGCTACCCAACGCACTTATCGCCGTGGTATGCACTACTCTGCTCTGCACCGCGGTAGACCCGCAAACGCTGAAACGACTCAAATAAAACACAAGCGCTTATGATGCGAAAGCATCATAAGCGCTACTTTTTAATGTTCTTTTTTTTTAAATATAGCCAACACCACTACTGCGGCGGCAAGCACACCCGACGCGCTAAAGGACGAGCAAGCGCCCGATTCCTCGTTGGAAGCTGTAGTAAGCTGTGCCTTTTCCTCCTCGGTCAAGGGAACGCTTGTGTAGACCGCCGTATAGGTAACGTCACCAAGGCAGAATTTCTGAACCGTCTTATCCCATTTTTCAAAAACGAATTTATTCTCCCCGTCGGACTTCATCGTCGGTGCCTCGGGAACTGCGACCTCGCCGCAGTAGGGATAGACCGCCTCGGAAATAACGCTTCCGTCGGGATTTACGAATTTCACGGTATAGTTATTTGCTTGCCATACGGCGTAAAGCACTATGCTTTCATCCCCCGAATATTTGTCACCCGGTTGATAAGCGACCTCCCCGCCGCGCTCGGTAGCCCAGCCAAGGAAGGTATATCCCTTGTATGTGGGGAGCTTATCGCTGAGCTTCAGCTCCTCGTTTGGCTTGCGGTGCTGAGTCGCAGGTGCGCCCTTGCCGTCACCCGTATCGTACGTCACGGTAAACGCAAGAGAATTCACGGGGAAAAGGAAACTCATTTCAGCTATAGCCCGAGTCCCCTTGTACTCAACGAGCGCGGTAGCTCCGTAGGACTCAATAAGCTTAACGCTATCGCCCGTAGGGACGGTAGTGAAAAACTCGCCCGTTTGCAAAAAGAGATCGGTAGCTTGAATAGCAAAATACTCGCCATCCTCCATAACTACCCTGCCGTAGCCGCGTATCTGCGCATCGTTTACGTCATACGACGCCTTTGTGACCATTCCCAGCTTATTTCCCTCGATAGTATGTACCTTATTATTCTCAACGCGCGTTACTATGCCTATGTGATCGGGCGCGGAATTGGCGTTTCCGAAGAAGATGAGGTCTCCCGCATTGGGCAAAAACGCGGTCTCGGATTGGAAGTATCTTCCCTTTTCGCTGAGATTCTTCATCATTCGGGGACAGCTTACCTCCACGGTGAAGCTACCTACGGGTGCGCCCGCGTGGTAAAGGCACCACGAAACGAACGCACAGCACCAAGCGTAGCCGTAGCTTACGCCGTTGCCCTCGTTATTGTCGAGCTTACCGTATATTCTGTTATATTCTACGAAATTCTTGCTTCCCTTGGTATTTGCGCCGTCCATATCCGCGTCGCTGTCACCCTCGTGATAGCCAAGCTGAGTTTCGGCAATACCAACGATGTCCTTGCCGAGATCGCCGCTATGCTCGTAAGCCTTAAGCGCGGTATAATACTTGCTCGCCTTATAAACGTCGCTGCATTCGTACGCCGAAGCGGCAAGCGTGGGAAGTGCGCACGCGGCGCAGATCAGCGCCGCAGACAAAACGGCGGCAAGGGTTCTCAAAAATCTTTTCATAATTTTTCTCCTTATCCTATAAGGTCTGCTAAATTCACGACCATAACGTCCTTTATCTGCGCGTAATCGACCGTATACGCCGTTCCGCCCGACGCGCCCCTTCGGCAATACGCCATACAAAGCTTTGCCGAATCGACCATACGCCTATTGCGCTCGTGCATACAGCCGTCGTAATAATACGGTGAGACGTAGGTGTGGGAGTCCGCCCGCTCAAGTATCTCGCCATAGAGGGCTTTTTCGTCGTTTCGCCACCGCTTCGCTTGGTCGGGACACGGTAGCATCAGCTCAAGCCTTATTTTGGGGTACTCGCGTTTAAGTCGCAGTACGCACTCTGCCGCAAGCGTGTCAAAGCCAAGCGCACCGCCCGCGATAAAGGTGTGCGTGCCGTAATTGACTATGAGGTTTTTCAGCATCGTTTCAAGCAGGCGCGAAAGTTTTTCCCTCTCGTCGCTCTTGAGCATCCTGTGCCCCGTAAAGCACACGCTCTCTATTCGCTCGCCGACCATTCGCTCACCCCCTCGATTTATTTATATATTATAACACAAAAATGGAAAAATTTGAAGTTTTTTTACATATTTTCTTTTAAGAAAGAAAAAATCTATTGATTTTCAAAATAAAATGTGCTATAATTGGCAGAGTAAGGGAGTAGTCGACGCCTTTGGGCGTGGTTTTGCCAACAACTCTGGGGAGCTTTCCCATGGCATAACCTTAATAGACAAGACTTATCTGTTCGCACCGATGGCAGATAGGTCGTAAATATGCGCCTCTGCCGCGGAATTTTTCCACGTCGGAGGTTTTTTGTTTTGGGTATAGCAGACGTTCTTCTTCTCGCACTCGGACTTTCTGCGGATGCCTTTGCGGTTTCCATCTGTAAGGGACTTTCGGTGCAGAAGCTAAAGCCCTCGCACGCGCTCATCTGCGGCGCTTATTTCGGCGGCTTTCAGGCACTTATGCCGCTTATCGGCTATTACCTCGGCGCAAGCTTCTCTGACCTTATCTCAAGCGTCACGCATTGGATAGCCTTTGCACTTCTCTTACTTATCGGCGGCAATATGATACGAGAGGCAGTATGGGGCGACGATGACGATTGCTCACCCGACTTTTCACCCGCCGCTATGCTCCCCATGGCGATAGCCACGAGCATTGACGCGCTTGCCGTCGGCGTTGCCATCTCCATGTCGGCTGACGAAAACTCAATGGGCATCTTCTCGCAGATAGCCATAATCGGCATAATAACCCTCGTTCTTTCCGCCGTCGGCGTGTATATCGGTCACGCTTTCGGTAAAAAATTCAAAAAGAGTGCCGAAATTCTCGGCGGCTCGATACTCGTTATCCTCGGCGTTAAGATACTGCTTGAGGGACTTGGCATAATCGGTTAAACAAAAATCACATATATTTAAGGAGAAAACAATGAAAGAGTATCTGTCAGACGTCCGCGACGTCCTCGCAGAGCAGGAATCGTCCGAAAACGGACTTTCCGCCGCAGAGGCGTCAGCAAGACTCGAAAAGCACGGACACAACAAGCTTAAGGAAGGCAAAAAGGTTTCGCTGTTTGCGAAATTCTTGAAAGAGCTTTCCGACCCGATGATCATCATCCTGATCGTTGCCGCAGTTATTTCGTCCATCACGGAATACTACGAGGCAACTCAGGCAGGTCACAGCTTCTTCCCCACCGACGCGTGCATCATTCTCGTCGTCGTTCTGATCAACGCCATCCTCGGCGTGGTTCAGGAAAGCAAGGCGGAAAAGGCTATCGAGGCGCTCCAAGAGATAACTGCCGCAACTAGCAAGGTCATCCGCGACGGCGTTCAGATCGTCGTCAAGAGCGAGGAGCTCGTTCCCGGTGACATCATCGTTCTTGAGGCAGGCGACGCAGTTCCCGCAGACGCGAGAATTATAGAGTCCAACTCCCTCAAATGCGAGGAAGCACCCCTTACGGGAGAATCCGTTCCCGTTGACAAGCAAGCCGCCGCGCTCACCGCTGGCGCAAACGGCGAAGTTCCCCTCGGCGACCGCTCCAATATGGTCTATATGGGCTCGGTCTGCGTTTACGGACGCGCAAAGGCAGTAGTCGTAGGCACGGGTATGAACACCGAGATGGGTAAGATCGCTCAGGCGCTTACCGACGTTCAGGACGAGCAGACTCCCCTTCAGATCAAGCTCGGTCAGCTCTCCAAGGTTCTTACTTGGCTCGTTCTCGGTATCTCCGCCCTCATTTTCGGCGTAGGTATCGTCCGCGGACTTATCGCTACGGGCAGCATCAGCTTTGCCGCTGACATTCTCCCCAACTTCATGGTAGCAGTCAGCCTTGCAGTTGCCGCTATTCCCGAGGGACTTGCCGCAGTAGTTACCATCGTTCTTTCCATCGGCGTTACCAAGATGTCCAAGAGAAACGCCGTTATCCGTAAGCTCACCGCAGTTGAAACGCTCGGCTGTACGCAGGTCATCTGCTCCGATAAGACGGGTACTCTCACCCAGAATAAGATGACGGTAGTTGAGGATTACACCGCAGACCGCGCTATCCTTGCAACCGCTATGACGCTTTGTAACGACGCAGAGCCCGACGAGGACGGCAACGCAGTTGGCGAGCCTACCGAGTGCGCTCTCGTAAACTACGCAACCAAGTACGAATTCTTAAAGCCCGCACTCAAGGCGGCTCAGCCCAGAATCGGCGAAGTCCCCTTCGACTCCTCCCGTAAGATGATGACTACCGTTCACACCGTTGACGGCAGCGTTATGCAGTACACCAAGGGTGCGCCCGACGAGCTTCTTGCACGTTGCACCACCATCCTTACCGAAAACGGCGTAGTTGCACTCACCGACGAGCTTCGCGCCGAGGTTATGAAGCATAACAAGGCGATGGCTGACAAGGCGCTCCGCGTGCTTGCCGCCGCTTACCGCAAGCTTGACGCCGAGCCCGCCGAGTACACCGTAGCACTTGAGACCGACCTTACCTTTGCAGGTCTTTGCGGTATGATCGACCCCGTTCGTCCCGAGGTTCTTGAGGCTATCAAGGACTGCCGCAGCGCAGGTATCCGCCCCATTATGATCACGGGCGACCACAAGGACACCGCAGTTGCTATCGCTATCGAGCTTGGCATAATCACCGACGCTTCTCAGGCTATCACGGGTGCAGAGCTTAACGAGATATCCGACGCAGACTTCGAAAAGGCTATTGAAAAATACTCCGTATACGCTCGCGTTCAGCCCGAGCACAAGGTTCGCATCGTTGCCGCTTGGAAGAAGAAGGGCATGATCACCGCTATGACGGGCGACGGCGTAAACGACGCTCCCTCCATTAAGACCGCTGATATCGGTATCGGTATGGGTATCACGGGTACCGACGTAACGAAGAACGTTGCGGACATGGTGCTTGCAGATGATAACTTTGCCACCATCGTATACGCAGTTGAGGAAGGAAGAAAGATATACAGCAATATCCGTAAGGCTATTCAGTTCCTGCTTTCCTCCAATATGAGTGAGGTCATTACGATCTTCACCGCACAGATGATAGGCTTCACCATTCTTGAAGCTCCCCACCTGCTTTGGATCAACCTTATTACCGACTGCTTCCCCGCCCTCGCACTCGGCGTTGAGCCAGGTGAGAGCGACATTATGCAGCAGCCCCCCAGAAAGAGCAACGAAGGCATTTTCGCGGGCGGACTTGGCGTAGACCTCGTATATCAGGGTGTTATGGTATCCGTCCTCACCCTTACCGCGTATATCATCGGTTCTCTTATGGACCCCGCAGTCGCCGCTTGGTCCTTCGGCGTTCAGTCGAGCCACGGTATCACCATGGCGTTCCTCACCATGTCGATGGCTGAGATCTTCCACTCGCTGAATATGCGTTCACAGCGCGGCTCGATATTCACCCTCAAGGGCAGAAATCTTCTCCTTATCGGTGCAATGGTGCTTGCATTCCTGCTCACCACCGCCGTTATTGAGATCCCCGTGCTTGCCGACCTCTTCGGATTTACCGTTATCGACCTCAAGGAATACCTTATCGCACTCGGACTTGCGCTTACGGTAATTCCCGTTGTCGAGATCGTAAAGCTCATTCAGAGAGCAATAAAGAAAAACTAAAACATCAGGGGTGTTGCTTCTTTGGCAACACCCCTGATTCAAAATAAGGAATAAAAAATGAAGCATAAATGGTTTCGGCGGCTACTCTACCGCAGACTTTTGGTAGCACTTATAATCCTCTTGCAGTTCGGCTTTCTCGTCTACGCGATACTCAGCGGAAGCCGCACCTCGCAAGCGTTCACGCTCCTTCTTGAGCTTATAAGCCTTGCCGCCGTTCTTTATATCATCGCCGCGCCGACGAAGGGCGCGTACAAGCTGACTTGGGTAATACTGATACTCTCCGTTCCCATTTTCGGCGGTCTGTTTTATCTTATGTTCAGTATGCAATCCTCTACGCGAATATTCCGCCGCGCTATCGACGAGGCGGAGACCATCGGCGCTCTGCCGATAAACGAGGACGTACGCGCACGCGCCGAGGCGGAATACCCAAGTCGCGCTCCACAGCTACGCTATCTGCAAAGCGCCGCATCCTTCGGGGTGTTTGAAAACACCGAAACTAAATTCTATCCGCTTGGCGAGGATTACTTTCACGCGCTCGTTGAGGAGCTTGAAAAGGCTGAAAAATATATCTTCCTTGAATACTTCATCATCGAGCACGGCAAGATGTGGGACACTATCCTTGAGATACTCGTGCGCAAGGCGAAGTCGGGCGTGACGGTACGCCTTCTCTACGACGATATCGGATGCTTTATCCTGCTCCCCCGCGACTACGTTAAGCGTATGCGCGAGGTGGGCATCGAGTGCCGCGTGTTCAATCGCTTCCGCCCCATGCTTACGGTTTTGCAAAACAACCGCGACCACCGCAAGATATGCGCCATAGACGGCAAGGTGGCTTTTACGGGCGGCATAAACCTTGCGGATGAATATATCAACGAGATAGTCAAATACGGGCATTGGAAGGATTCGGGCGTGCGCCTGTACGGCGATGCGGCGATGAATATGTCGCTGATGTTTCTGCGTATGTGGCGTATGGCAGGCACGAAGGAGGAATGGAGCGAGGATTTTTCGCGCTTCGTATCCCCCGAATGTACCTTCCGCGCCGCGCACGACGGCTACGTCATTCCGTACTCCGACAGCCCGCTTGACAACGAAAACGTCGGCGAGCACATCTATCTGCAGTTGATAAATAGCGCACGCAATACGCTTTATATCTGCACGCCGTATCTGATAATCGACGAGAATATGCTCTCCGCGCTTATACTCGCCGCCAAAAGCGGCGTTGACGTGCGTATAATCACGCCGCACGTTTGGGACAAGCGCCTTGTCCACGCCACCACGCGCTCGTATTACAACGACCTTATTTCCGCGGGCGTGAGGGTGTTTGAGTACACCCCCGGCTTTATGCACGAAAAGCTGATGATCTGCGACGGCGAAGCCGCCACCGTCGGCACGACGAACCTTGATTTCCGCAGTCTTTATATGCACTTTGAGTGTGGCGTGCTTCTCTACGGATGCCGCGCCGTGCGCGAGGCACAGGAAAGCTTTATGAGGACGCTTGAAAGCTCGCGCGAGATAACCGCCGCCGATTGCAAATCGGGAATGCTTCGCAGTATCGGAAGAAAAATTCTGCGCCTTTTCGCTCCGCTCATGTAAAAAAACACCGCCTCGGCGAGTCTTTTATAGAGCGGTAGTAAACTGAATAGCACCATCCCGACAGAAAAAGGACGAAGAATTGCTAAAATTCCTCGTCCTCTTTTCTTGACAACCACTGCTTATGTGTCCACAAAAGCTATTTTGATTTTGTCGATATGCTTCGCTCGATATATTTGCCTTACGGCAAATTCGATATGTTTTCGCTTCGCTCAAACTCGATATGATATAAATCCGCGCTCACGAAGTGAGCATATCGCGCGCGTCAGCGCATATCGAACGCAGCGGCGCACAATGTGCGCCGTAGGCGTATATCGAAAATCCGCGATAGCGGATTTATATCGACGCGTACCTGCTCTGTGCAGGTACGCCACAGCGGTGTTTTTTACGTATAATTCGAATAAACGTAGTACGCATCCGTTACAGCCGTGCGGCTTCCCGACGCCTTGCCGGTAACGAGAATATACAGCTCCCCGTCGTCGCTCACGGCAAACGATGCAAGGCACTTTCCCGCCGCATCAAGTGTTCCCGGCTTACCGCCGAGTATTTCCGCGCCGCGAAGCACGGCAGTTCCCGAATACCCCGAAAACATTTTGAACATCGTACTGCGCACCGTGCGCCTGCCGTGGTGATTTGTGCCTGAAATGGTATATTCCGCAGTTTGCATCACCTCACGCATAAACGGGTCTTGTATGGCGTAATTCAGCATCGTCGCAACGTCCCTCGCCGTGCTGTAATGCTCCTTGTGGTAAAGCCCTGACGAGTTTTTGAAGCTACTGCCCGTCATACCTATCTCGCGCGCCTTTTCGTTCATCAGCTCGGCAAACGCCTTCTCCGTTCCGCCGACGTACCACGCAAGTGCCGCCGACGCGTCGCAGGCGGACGGAAGCATCGTAGCGTATATCATATCCTTGACTTTTACTACCTCGCCGATCTGTAAACTGATATTAGCTCCGTTGCCGTCGTAAACACCCTTTATAATATCCCACGTTATCTCAATTTCGTCATCGAAGCTCCCCGCGCCGCTTTCTACGTATTCGCACGCAAGGATAAGCGTCATTATTTTCGTCATGGACGCGGGATACATCTTCGCGTCTGCATCAAGCTCCGCAACTGCCGCCCCGTCGGACGTTCGCATAAGAATGGCAAAATCAGAATTCAGCTTGCCCGAAAGGCTCGCCGTAAACTCGCCGCTTACGGGCGCGTATATCGGCGGCGGCGCGGTAGTGTCGGGGACGGTAGTGTCCTCAATTGTAGTTAGAACGGGCGGTTCTTCGGGCAAGACGACCGCTGGAAGCCCCGACGACTCGACGGGGGCAGACGGCGTATCGGTTAAAAAATGCCCAAGAAACGCAAAGGTCAGAAAAATGAGCGAAAGCAAAAATCCCGTGGCGGCTACCACCGCATGGCGAAGCGGCGGCATATTTTGGTCAAAGCCGATCCTCTGCTCTCTTATCTCCATGTTGCACCCCCTTTTTGATAAAGTATATCACCGCCCCAATACAATTTCACTCGCAATAGGTCGAAAAAATAAAAAAACAATGCCGCTTGCAAAATCGCAATTTTTGTGCTATACTATTATCAATGAATCACCAAGGGAGGTAAAAGATGAAGATAAAAGAATCCGCCGAAAACTATCTTGAAGCAATACTCGTCCTCGGAAATGCTAACGGTCGCGTGCGCTCCATCGACGTTGCCAACCACCTTGGTGTGAGCAAGCCCAGCGTCAGCGTGGCGATGAAGCATCTGCGCCAGAACGACTACGTAATATTCGCTCCCGACGGAGAGATAAGCCTGACGGACGCGGGAATGGAGATAGCCGCGCGCGTATACGAGCGGCATACCGTGATAACGGAGGCGCTTTGTAGGATGGGCGTGAGCGTCGAGGTCGCGCGCGAGGACGCCTGCCGCATCGAGCACGATATCAGCGAGGAAACGTTTATAAAGCTTAAGGAATGGCTCAGCCGTTAAAACATTAGCGTTTGGCGCAATTTTCGTGATAATTGTCGCGTTTTTTAGCCATTTGGCTTGACAAACGGCTTTTTATATGATATTATATTGCTTGCAAAACGAATGTTGTAATTGCAAAAACTAAAATTGAGAGCGCGTTTTCTCGTCCTCGGTTGAAGTAAAATAATTGAATAACTAACAAAAATGTACAGTATGCATCACGGAAGGTTATTTCGCCTTACGGCGAAGATACCCACGCCCTGCGCCTGACAAGCGAGCTTGTCGATCTTTGGGCGGGGTATGCGAAGTGGATTCGATGAGTAAACTCATCGAGCCCCATCTCCTAAGCTCCGTAAATATGATGCACGCTGTTGCATCATAAAATTAAAAATGTACAGTATGCATCACGGAAGGTTATTTCGCCTTACGGCGAAGATACCCACGCCCTGCGCCTGACAAGCGAGCTTGTCGATCTTCGGGCGGGGTATGCGAAGTGGATTCGATGAGTAAACTCATCGAGCCCCATCTCCTAAGCTCCGTAAATATGATGCACGCTGTTGCATCATATTTACGGAGGGTTATCGAAGTGGTCATAACGAGGCGGTCTTGAAAACCGTTTGCCTTCACGGGCACGTGGGTTCGAATCCCACACCCTCCGCCAAGAAAAAAGCCATTCGCGAAAGCGGATGGCTTTTTTCAATGATGTTTGCCTTCGGCAAATGATGTTGGCTTCGCCAATGTTGTTCGCTGCGCGAATGATGTGTGCCTGTCGGCATATTGGGCAAACATCGCATCATTGCGGAACGCAGTGGAGCAACATCATTTTGAGCGAAGCGAAAAACATCATATCGCCGTAGGCGATGCATCATTTGACATATCGAGGATTTTGTGATATAATAAAAAAGAAAGGTGGTGGGCACAAATGGGAACAAAACTCATAGCCGATATTCGATTGTTCGAATTGAATGTACCGAATATAGACGGGAATCCCACCCCACATTACATAGGTAAAATATATCAATATGACCATATGGAATGTTTGGCTGTAATTCAGCGCCTCCTGTTTCTTTTGCGTCACAGAGGTTTCGAATTTGATGATTTTGATCATTTGTATTTGAATTTTACCCCCTGCGTTACTCATGGTGAGGTCCATGATGTCAATCGTTACAATATCCGTGAGTTCTCTTGGTATCATTATGTGGACATAGGTTGTAACATACAAACTTTTAACGATCTTTCACTGAAAGAAAAAAACTTATTCATTTTGGAATCGGTAAGAAAAGCGTCATTGCTTAAAGCACGTGCCGAGCAGCAAGAGCTTTTTGAAGCCACTTTTTATGAAGTTATTCAAAATGGAGAGCGATTCCTGTTGCCATATAAGCAAAAAGATTATCAAAATTACATTGTGGAAATCTTTACTCGTATTACCGATAAAGCGTCATTCATTCCTTTGATTCGGGTAACGGATAAAAACGGAGTGGTAATAGCAGAACAAGAGCTGCGCTCCTATGGACGGGATGAATTTATTTATCAAATGGGAACAATAACCATCGGAAAGGCTTCCGCGAGAATTGTTCCACGAAAAAGCTCCTATGGTAATTATTACGATTTAACCCCGATAAAAATCGAGTGGTAAGTTGACCTTTTGTTCGTTTTAACCTCAATTTTTGACCTTTTCACTCGTTTAATGTATAAAAGCAGAACGCTCCCTTGCGGTGCGTTCTGCTTTTATCGTTGGGCTAAGTGGTGAAGAAGCCTCCAAATTGCTTGCAATTTGGATATTGTTCGCGCTACCGCTTGTTTTAGTACACCGCCGCATTATGCGCGAACTGCGGGTTCTTGAATCTCACACCCTCCGTCAGAAAAAAGCACTTGCATATGCAAGTGCTTTTTTCAACTAAATCCACCCTTACGGGTGTGTGAAATATTGCTTTGCAATGTGAAATCCTCACCTCGTTCGGGTGAAATCGCTGCGGCGGTGGGTGGATTTAATTTCACTTGATACGTCAGCATCAAATTTCATAATTCACGAAGTGAATTATTTCACATTCGGCGCAAGCCGAATATTTCACTAAAAACCACCGCAACAAGTTGCGGGTGATACACAAGCCTTCGCCTTGATTTATTGGCGGAAGTATGGTATAATCAAGAAAAGAAAGGCGGTAAATAAATGCAATACTATGAACTATCCAACAAAAAGCTTCATTTCATCGTCACCCCCAACGAACTTCGGGAAATTTTGCAAGGGTTTCACCATGTTGTTGTAAACGCAGGCGTTCGAAAAAATTACATAGAAAGCAATCCGAACGATTTCTTCTTTACTTATGACGCCCTATATGAAAAATTAAAAAAAGGCGTTAAATTGATTTGGAATACAGATTATGATATTGTAGATTTTTCCACCGGAATAACCGCTCATCTTGAAAATTGCATTTATCAGCCATCTACCAGACTAAGTGTGCCAACCTTTGAAGAACCTTGTCCGTTTGTTGAAACATTTTGCTTCCTCCCTTGGAAAGAACAACTTTCTACTTCGTTTTCCGTCACACAATTTCCTGAACATGTATGCGGATTGTCTTTGTCTTTTCCCACGAGAATTGAATATGAAAATGATACCGAAAAGCATTCAGCCGGCATAGTGGAGTGTTCACAATTGGCTGATTTTGAAACCTACGAAACACTGGTTAAAAGAATTAAATCAATTACACAACTATTGAAATTAGACTTCGGCGGAAAGCTACGCCGCACTTCTGTGAGGATAAGTGCCGAAGCAAAAAAAGATTTTTCCAATTTCTATTTTGCAACCTCAAATACTATAATAACCCTTTAGTTCTTAAATGTAAAAGTTGACCTCTTGTTTGTTTTCAAATCCATTTTTTCCTCTTATCTCGTTTAAATAAAAAATCCCAATGCACCGCGAGTGCATTGGGATTTTTTATTTATAAGATCAGTTTTCCTTGCGTCTGTTGGGAAGCGCGGCGGCAAGGGCAACGGCGGCGATGACCGTCACTATTGCGATATTCTCAACACCTGCATCGCCCGTTTCGGGAACGTCGCCGCCCGTGGCTTCTGCCTTTATTACGATGCGTCCGCTTCCGTTCACGGTTGCGTAATCAAGCAGCATTCCCTCGTACTTCTTCAAGAGAGGGCTGTTTTTCGCGCCGACCACGCCGTTATCGAACGCCTTTACGTACGTTGCGAGAACCATATAGTCCTCCATAACGTAGTCAAGCACGTTCACCGCGCCGTCGAACATAGCAAAACCGTCGCCAAGCTCGCGCAGAGTGTAGTTATAGCCCGCCAGATTGTAGGTCGCATCAAGCTTTAGCGGCTCGTACTCGCCCGTTGCCTTATTGTATATCTTGACGTTGTGAACGCGATATTCGCCCGTAGGACCTCCCGTCCAAACGCCCTTTTCATCGTGCTGAACCGTATACTTTATCGCGGTATTTACCTCGTAGGTCATACCCGAAACGTGCAAAAATCCGCCGCACTCGTCGTCGGGAGCGCTGCGCGCGCCCCATTCAAGCGCGTCAAGAAGCTGCTGTCCCGAAACGGTCTGCAAGCAAGCCACGTTGCCGAAGCTGTGGATATTCTTGCAATCAAGATAAGTCATATCACCCGTTATAGCCTTGTTTCTGACACCGCCGCCGTTAATAACAGCCACGTCAACGTCAAGCCCCATATCGTCAAAGAGGTAATAGAGCGCGTCTGCGGCAAAATCGCCAGAGTTAGTTTCCTGCTTTCTTACAAGACGCTCGCCGTTTTCGTCGTAGTTGTCAAGCGTTATCTCTGCGCTTCCTATCTTAACGCCGAGCTGGGCGTTTACGCTATTTATCCACTCGCTCTCAATAGCCGCAACGTCCGCGTCGGGCGTGCCGTCAAAGGCGGTGATGAAGCTTGTGGTAATAGTGCCGTCGGCGGAAATGACCATCATACCGATGCGCCCAAAGTACTCACCCGTCTGGGTAAGAAGCACGTCGTTGCCCGCCTTGTCTGCCACCTTGCTTCCCTCCACTACGGTGTGGGAGTGACCGTCGATAAAGGCGTCAAGCCCCTCGGTGTTGGCAATAACGTCCTCAGAGGTCCACGGCTTTGACTCGGCATCTACGCCGAGGTGACCGAGAGCAATAACGCGCGTCGCGCCCTCCGCCTTGGCGGAGTCTATGGCAGATTGAACGTCGGCGTAAAGCGCCGCGCCGTCCTCTCCGCCCGAAATACCGTAGATATAATTTCCGTTCTCGTCCTGAAAATACGCGGGCGTGGACTTTGTGAAGGTCTCGGGCGTGGTGATGCCGATAAAGGCGATCTTCTCGTCACCAACGGTGAATATCTTGTAAGCGTCAAGCACGTTCTCGCCGCGAACGCCGTCCGCCTCGCGGTAGAAATTGCAGGAAACGTACGGAAAGCTTGCCCACTCGTCCGTAACCTTGATCCTGCCGTCCATACCGTAGTCAAATTCGTGGTTTCCGAGGGTGGCAAGGTCGTAGCCCGCCGCATTCATCAGCTTGATGATGCTCGCGCCCTTATCCATCGAGCCGTATGCAGTACCCTGAACGTGGTCGCCCGCATCAACGAGGATAACGTCCTTATACTGCTCCTTGAGCTGTGCCTTGATAGCGGCAAGCTTGGAGTAGCCAAGTGTCCCGCCGTCGATGTAGGTGTGTATATCGTTGGTGTAAAGGATGGCAATATCATCCGCAGTTGCCGCCGATGCGGGCAAGGCAAGCACGGAAATGCTCATAAGCATAAAAACAGCCAACAAAATCGAAATTATTTTACGCAAAGCTTTTCTCCTCCTAAAACAAATATGCTGGAATAATTTTACACCAAAAAACGAAAAAAGTAAATAGGTCGGGGAATTTTTGAAGCGTTTTTCATAAATAAATTGCTTTTTACACTTGTTTTTTCGCCGCATTTATGTTATTATTATAAAAAAGGAAAAACATTTCCAAGCTTAAGAAAGGACGTTTTTGCTATGAAGCTTCACCGTTTAATTGCACTCTTGCTTCTCGTCTGCACGCTCGCACTCGCTTGCGCCTGCACGCCCGAAGCCAACAGCGGCGAGCCCACCACTCCCGCCGAAACTACTCCCACGGACACAACTCCCGCGGATACCACCGAGGAGGTCCTCCCCATCAGAGCGACCGACATCGTTCTCTCCAAGTCCGATGCTTCCTACAGAATAGTATACAAGGTCGGTCTTAAGGATGAGGCGCAGAGAATTTTCAATCTTCTCACCTCGCTTGACTCCAGCTACGTTGCGGGTAAGTACACCCTTGCAGTCGACACCGCAGTTGCCGCTGACGGCAAGCCCGAGATCCTTATCGGTGACACCAACCGTCCCGCATCCCAGTCCGCAAAGGCTACGCTCAAGTCGGGTCTTTACTACGCTATTTACGTAGAGGGCAGCTCCATTGCCATCACCTCTGCCAACGTTCTCGGCATTACCAAGGGCGTTGACGAGTTCCTTGCCAAGCTCTCAAGCAGAGAGTACAGCGTGGTTTACGACAACGCCGAGGGCAACGTTGTAAAGCAGTACAGCGACAAGGATCCTCTCGATCTTCTTTACAACTTCGCAAAGAACAAAAAGCTCCCCGTTTACACCATTGCAGTTTCAAGCTCCAACGGTATTAAGACCAAGACCGTCAACGAGGGCAACCCCTGCCAAAACTGCTACTCCGTAACGAAGGTATATTGCGTTACCGCTATCGGTATGCTTGTTGACGCAGGCAAGCTCAAGGTCACGGACACCATCGGCGACATCTTCAAGGAAGAGCTTGAGGCTTACGGCATCAACCCCATGAAGTGGAAGAAGGTAAAGATCCACGACGTTCTCAGACACCGCGCAGGCTTTGACCGCGGCTTCCTTGACATCGACGCCGAGGACAGCACCAAGTTCAAGTCTCAGGACTTCCTCTACCTCGTGCTTTCCGAGCCCCTCGTTCACACCGCAGGTACGCACTATCAGTACACCGACGCGGCATACTACCTCATCTCCCGCGTTGTTACCAAGATCAGCGGTCAGAACCTTGACGATTTCCTTGCAGAGCGTCTGTTTAAGTACACCGACTGCCGCGAGTACGCATTTGCAAAATGCCCCTACGGCTACCCCATCGGCGCAACGGGTCTGTACATCAGAAGCGCTGACGTTGCAAAGCTTGGTAGGATCTACCTTGACGGCGGTAAGTACAACGGTCGTCAGATCATCTCCAAGTCATGGGTTGACACCGTTCTCAAGAACAGCTACGAGCTTGGAAACGCAGGCAGCAACGCATACGCAAAGGGCGGTATGAGAGGTCAGAGACTCTACATCAACTTCGCAAAGAACGTCGCGGTTGCATGGCATTCCTACGACCCCAACGACAAGACCAACGCCCTTAAGGAATATCTCTACAACACCGTATTTTAATCTTTAATATTGCAAAAGCCCGCTCATATGAGCGCGCTTTTGCAATATCTCGGTATTTTGCGAAAAAAATTCGGGAAAACTATTGCATTTATCCAAAGTTTATGATATAATACTATTTACTAATGTGGGCAGTGCTTAGTGCCTGCCATTATCCAATTTTGATCACAGTTTCGTAAGGAGATTATTATGGGAACTCTTGAAATCGTAATGGGCATCATCCTTCTTGTGTTCGCACTCTTCCTCGTCATTTCCGTTCTTCTGCAGTCCGCTAAGGACAAGCGCCTCTCCGGTGCTATCGCAGGCGGCGCGGAATCCTTCCTCGGTAAGGACAGAGGTTCTCGCTTAGACAAGCTGCTCAATATCATTACCCCCATCGTTGCCGGCATCTTCGCCGTCCTCGTTATCGTAATGTACTGCATCGTTGCCTAAAGAAATAAACCCGACGCTATGGCGTCGGGTTTATTTTTTATAAAACGTAGAGATAAATACAAAGGAACTGAAGCACCGTTCCGCCGAGGACGAAAAGGTGGAAAAGGGAGTGTATATACCTGTGCTTTTTTCCGATTCCGTAGACCGCCGCGCCTATCGTATACACAACGCCGCCGCCAACGAGCAAAATGATCCCCGCGGTATCGATCGCCGCGAGCGCAGTATCCCACGCGATAAGGATGCTCCAGCCCATACCGATGTAGCACGCCATTGAAAACTTTGAATACTTTTTCATATCAAGCGCGGTAAGCGAGGCGGCAATAACGGCAAGTCCCCAGACTATACCAAAGATTATCCACGCCCATTTTGCCGAAACAGGGCGGATAGCCTCCCAAAGTATCGGCGTGTAAGTGCCCGCTATAAGAAGATATATCGTGCAATGATCGACCACGCGCATAAATTTTTTCTTTTTCTCGTCGCGTATCGCGTGATATGTGGCGGACACGGAATAAAGCAGCATCAGCGCGACACCGTATATCACGCTGCCCGCGATTGCCCACGCACTCTTGGCGGCGCTAAGGCACATAACGATGGCGACCACGCCAAAGAGCGCTCCCGCGGCGTGGGTAAGTGAGTTGAGGCGTTCCTCGCCGAGCGTGTAGTTCGGAAGCGTGATCTTGGAAAGGCGCGAGGGGCGCGTCTCGTAGTTTGAATGAGTGTTGAGATTTGCAGTTGCGAAGCTTGACATAATGCGATTTCCTTTCGGTTTGTTCTGCCTATATTATATCCACCAAAGGCAATAAAAGTCAATCTACTCTCCATTTTCACAGTTACACACCTCGTTCCCGCGCGGTAGAAAAAGAAAAACGGCACTCTACTGTCAGTAGAGTGCCGTTTTTTCGTCAATATATCTCGATAAGCTCCTTTGTGGAGTGTGCAAAATTCACTATTCCCTGCTCGGTTACGCCTATCATATCCTCGATGCGGCAACCGTACTTGCCCTCGATATAAATACCCGGCTCGACGGTCACGATATGACCGACCTTGAGCACTTTGTCGCGCGGTGAGCGCGGCGAGAGGTTGGGCGACTCGTGTACGTACATTCCGACTCCGTGACCGAGCGCGTGACCGAAATACTTGCCGTAGCCCGCGCTATCGATAATGTGCCTTGCGGCAAAATCCATTTCGTAACAGCCAATTCCCTCTTTTGCAAGCTCAAGCGCCGCAAGCTGGGCGCGAAGCACGGTGTTATATATCTCCCTTTGCTCTGCATCCGCCTTGCCAATGATGATAGTGCGCGTCATATCCGAGCAATAGCCGTCCACCTTTGCACCGTAGTCCATCGTAAGAAAGCCCTTTTCAAGCCTTTCGTAGCGCGGTACTCCGTGGGGGCGCGAGGATGCGCTTCCCGAAATTGCAATAGTTTCAAATGCCGCCGCTTCCGCGCCGTGCGAGCGCATAAAGAATTCAAGCTCAAGCGCGACCTGCATCTCCGTCATATCGGGGCGAATAAACTCCACGATGTGCGAAAAAGCCGCGTCCGCGATGCTCTGCGCCTTCGCTATCGACGCCATCTCCTCGGCATCCTTGTACTCACGCAGGGTGTCGATGAGAGCGGACGCGCCGCCAAGCACCTCACATCCCTCAAAAACGCTCTTGCAGGACTCAAACGCACGAAGTGCAAGCGTTGCCTCCTCAACTCCGATGCGCTTCACACCGCATTCTGAAAAGAT
>JAZQXT010000051.1:0-13698 GCA_045633005.1 Eubacteriales bacterium
CACGCTCCCAAACGTCGCGCGCTACCAACTGCGCCACACCCCGTTTCGATTATTATAGCACATTCTCGGCAGATTTGCAACAGATATTTTTAAATTGACCCTCGAAAATGTTTTCAAATCGACCTTCGAAAATATTCACTTAAATCTGCGGTGGTCGCCGCGATATAAAAGTCAAAAGCGGCGGATGCGAGTCCTTGCATCCGCCGCTTTTCATCATTCAAGCGTAAGGCTGTCGCAATTAAGAAAATCATGCGCCTGAATCAGCGAATTCGTCGCTATCAGCTTCTTTGCGCCGCACTTATCGCAACGGACAAGCACGCCGTCCTCGGTGATATCGACGGAATAATCGCCTTCCTCGCCGTCCTCAGCCGCTTCCCCGCTCTTTTCGCAACGGCAGAATATCTTCCCCTCCGCCGCAAGATCGTGGATGACGAACATCACTATCTCATACACCTGTGGATCGGGCAGCGCCTCCTTATCCGCGTCAAAATCCCTGATCTCGGACATTCCGTGCTCCTCAAGCATATCGAGCAGCTCAAGTTCGGAGCGCGCAAGCTCCGCCTTCACATGCTCAAGCTCGCCCACAAAGCATATATTTATCCCCGAATACGGACACGACATCACGAAGATATCCTTGCCGAAAAAGATCGACGTATTCACCGTAAAGGTATGCGGCTTGCCGCAGAATATGCAGGGCACGGTAAGCCTTACCTTGCCTCCCTCCGCATCCTTGACGGCTACGACGTCAAGATGGCGGTTTGCATCGCTCTCCCCATTGCCCTTCCTTGACGGGCACTCGGGATCGGAGCATTTAAGGCGCACTCTGTCGGCAGACAGACTAAACACGTCAACGGCGCTCATAACTCCCGCGCCGCAATCGGGACAGCGGTACGCGACCGCAGTCTTTTTGGGTTCTATTATCATTTGGTTACGGTCCTCCATAGAGCCGAATTCGGCATCTGTACAGTATATGATGCCCCATACTAATGGTGATAATACCCATCAGCACCAAAAAGCGCTAAAGCTTTTTGGTGCTGATGAAAAATATTATCTTCCGCTGATGAGTCCGATGGTGGTATCGTTAAACTTGATATTGTATATCTTTGCCTGCTCGTCACACCAAGCGGAGTACTTCTCGTCAAGAAGTCCGTCTCTTGCGTCAGCCTTCCAAGCGATATCGCCCTCGCCAATGTAGTACATGATGTGGTAACCGTAGGTGGTCTTTACGATATCAACGTCGCCGGCCTTGCGAGCCTCGTCGAACATCCAATCATTGAACTCCTCAACCATATCGCCGGGCTTTACGTTCTCGTACTTAACGCCCGAATCCTCGGTGTATTCCTTGCCGAGAGCCTCGAAAGCCTCAAGAGTGTTGATGCCGCCCTTGTAGAGAGCAAGAACTCTTTCAGCCTCAGCCTTTGCCTTCTCCTCGGTCTCGTACTTATCCTTTGTAAAGAGGATGTGCGCAACGTCGCGAGTCTGCTCCTCGTTGATGTATGCCGCCTTGTTCAGAAGAACAACGGTGTAGGTGCTGGACTTTTCGCCCTCATCCTTAAGGATCTCCTTGTCGCCTGCCTTGCGTGCATCGTCAAATACCCACGCGTCAAGCTTCTCGGTCTCCTCGCCCTTGGGATCGACGTAAGCCTTGCCCTCGCTGGTGATAGCAACGTACTCGGATTCCATATCCTTAGCAAGGTCGTCGCAGACCTTCTTTATAGCCTTACCGTATGCGGTCTTTTCGTCAAAGGTAGGAGCCTTGGGAGCCTCGTCCTTCTTATCCTCGTCAGCCTTCTCCTCAGCCTTATCCTCTGCCTTCTCGTCTTCCTTGGCATCAGCATCGACCTTTTCGATCAGCTCCTTAACGTACTTAAGGATAGCAGCCTTATCTTCGGCAAGCTTTTCAGCATCAGGAAGCTCATCGTCCTTAAGGGACTCGCTTTCTTCCTCATAATACTGATCAAAGAGTTCACCTGAAAGCTTATTGAGTATATAATCCTTAACGTGTGCCTTGAAT
The DNA here is from genome assembly GCA_045633005.1 of Eubacteriales bacterium. GTDB lineage: Bacteria > Bacillota > Clostridia > Oscillospirales > CAG-272 > CAG-390. The sequence goes on from JAZQXT010000051.1 coordinate 2,015, forward strand.
GCGTCTGCATCGTTTGCAGCGGCAAGAAGCGCGTCTGCAAGAGCCTTCATAGCGGTCTTTTCAGCCTCGTAAGCCGCCTTCTCCTCTGCAGTAGCCTCGCTACCTGCTACGGAAAGGGTTGCTCTGAAGCTATAGCTCATATAGTCAGCCTTATAGAAGTTTGCCTTATTGTTCTCAACGAAGGTCTCAAGGTCGCTGTCCTTGATGGTGGCGTCGGTCTCGTCGGTCCACTTATCCTTCCAGTTCTGTGCGAGATAGGAGATCTCAAGCGCGTCGCGGATATCACCCTCGCCAACGCCGCTACCGTACATCATTTCTATGTAATCGCCAACGGAGAGATTGATCTCGACGGAGTTGTTCTTGAGGTAAGCCTCCTCGTAGGCAACCACGCCCTCTTCTGCCATCTTGTAGAAGTCTTCAATATACTTTTCGATCTCTGCCTTATCCTCGTCGGTAAGCGTCATACCTGCCACTCTTGCCGCCTCACAGCAGATGAGAAGCTCCTCTACCTGATTCTTTGCGGAGGTAGCAAAATAATCAAACCAAGTAATGCCGTTGGTCTTATCCTGCCACTGAGCCTTCAGCGACGTGCTGGTATCTATGCCGAAATAGCTGGCATAAGAGCCGTACTGATTAAGGAAGTTGTCGTACTGCGTGTAAAGCAGGAAGGACATAGCGTCCTTGCTTACGGTGAAGTTGTCGGACGTTGCCGCAGGTCTCCACAGCGGAACGACGTTTACGACGAACAGAAGAACAAGACAAGCAACGAGCAGAAGCGACGCTACTATCGATGCGATAGTTGTAAGCTTTGCCGCCGAATTCTTGTCTCCCTGATTCTTTGTTTTTTCGCTTTTTACAACGATTTCATTAGCTCTTTCGATTCTTGAGCGATTGCCTTTTCCCATAGTATTTTCAATACCTTTCTTTTTACTTTTTGGTCACGATACGTTGCCGCCGCTATGTAGGCGGCTCAATCAAGCAAACATATATATTATACTTGTTTATGAGCCTTAATATTTTAACAAAATATGAACAAATGACAAACTTTTTGTGTCCGTCAGCAAGATTTTCATAATCTTCAAAAAATATTCACATTATAGGTCACTTATCATCGGTATGACGATGGGATTTCTTCCCGTTCTTGAGGAGAGGAGCTTTGCCACCTCGCGGCGCACCTTCTCCTTTATCGTTTCAAGATCGGGCTTGCCCCTTTTGTATTCAAGCGAATCCGCAAGCACGTCTGCCGCCGCTATCTTTGCGTCGTATATCAGCTCCTCGGAATCGGGCACGTAGACAAATCCCTTCGTCACTATCTCGGGCGGAGAGATTATAAGCCTTGAGGTAAGCTCCACCGCGGCAAAGATGATAACTATACCGTCCTCGGACAGATGCTTTCTGTCGCGCAGCACCGCATTACCGATGTCGCCCACACCGTAGCCGTCGATAAGCGTTCTGCCCGCCGTTACCGTTTCCGTTATCGCGGCGCTCCTCTTTCCGATCTCAAGAACGCTTCCAAGCTCCGATATAAAAATATTCTGCGCGGGTATACCCATGCTCTCGGCAAGCTCGCGGTTGGCGTTAAGGTGTCTGTATTCGCCGTGAATGGGCATATAGTACTTCGGCTTAACGAGCTGTTGCATAAGCTTTATCTCCTCGGCGCAGGCGTGTCCCGACGTATGAACGCCGTCGAGTATGCCGTCGTATATTACCTTGATGCCGTTGTGGGCAAATTCATTGATTATTCTTCCAATATATTTTTCATTTCCGGGTATCGTGCTTGACGACAGCACCACCACGTCGCGCGAGGTAAGGGATATCTGCGCGTGGTCGCCAAACGCCATACGATAAAGTGCCGACATAGGCTCGCCCTGACTTCCCGTGGTTATGAGCGTCACGCTTGACGGCGCGGCGTTCTTCACCTCAGAAATATCCATCATCGTTCCCGCGGGCGGCTTCATATATCCAAGCTCGATAGCCGCGCTGACTATGCTCTGCATGCTTCTGCCCGTCACAGCCACGCGCCTGCCGTGGCGCACGGAAAGGTCGATTATCTGCTGAACTCTGTGGACGTTTGAGGAAAACGTCGCAACTACTATCCTCTTATCCTGATTTGTCGAAAATACGTTTTCAAGCGCGGCTCCGACCTTTTTTTCCGAGGGCGTAAATCCGCCCCTCTCGGCGTTGGTGGACTCGCACATAAGAAGCTTAACTCCCTTTTTGCCAAGCTCGCCGAGGCGAACGATATCCATCATCTCGCCCTCGATTGGCGAAACGTCAAGCTTGAAATCACCCGTATGAACTATAACGCCGCGCGGAGTCGAAAGCGCGATAGCGCAAGCGTCCGCAATAGAGTGGTTGACGTGAATAAATTCCGCCTCAAAAACGCCAAGCCTTACCTTATCTCCCGCCTTGACGACGTTGAGCTTCGGTTGGAAGCCGAGCTTGTGCTCGGGAAGCTTATTGCGGATAATGCCTATGGTCAGTGCCGTTCCGTAAACGGGCACACTTGCAAAGCGGCGCAAAAAGTACGGTATCGCACCTATATGGTCCTCGTGTCCGTGGGTAAGAACTACGCCGCGTATCTTGTCTCTGTTCGCCTCAAGATAGGAAAAATCGGGGATAACGAGGTCTATACCAAGCATATCCTCCTCGGGAAAGCCGAGGCCGCAATCTATAATAACGATGTCGTTATCAAATTCAACGACGGTCATATTCTTGCCTATCTCACCAAGACCTCCGAGTGGTATTACGCGAAGCTTCTTTTCGGGCGACGAGTCGCGCTGAGGTGCATTCTTTTTCTGTGCTTTCGGCGCGGTGTTTTTCGCAGACGCAGTCGCATCCTGCTTTGCGCCTTTTCCGCGTTTTTTCGTCGGCTGTTCCTTTTGCGCCTTGCCCTTTTTCGGCTTTTTATCAAATTCGTCGTAGCGGTCAAGCTCCTCGAGCATAGCGTCGATATCAAGCTTTCCCGCGTCGCGTGAGGCTTTTTCCTTGCCCTTTGCGGGAATGTTTTTTCTTTTTGCCATAAATACTCCTTTTCAAAATTTTTGCATAACAAACCCAAGCCCCCCGATAGGAGAGCCGTTTTCTTTATGTATTTTTTAATATGTAAGCCCTCGGAATCACATTCCGAAGGAAAAATTCCATTTTTATTATACACCAAAGCACGGCGTATGTCAAGCGAATATTGCGATAACGCCGAGAACGGCGGCGGCAACGGAAAGAGTTGCGCCGATCCCCCAAGCCAAGCCCGCGCCAAAGCCGCGCCCGCGCGCCCTGCGGTAACGCCCGTTCCACCTTCTGTCAACGTATTCCGTAACTATCCGCTCCGCCTCCGCGACTATATCCTTGCCGTCCGTGCGCTCCGCGTCCTTGCGCAAAACGAAGCACACGCTTTCAAAAAACGCGCTGTTCGGTTGCGATAGCCACACCACCTGCCGCATTTCTTCATTCCGTATATTCATTTTTCTTCCTCCATCCCGTGCTAATTAAAATTATCTCCCCGCACCCTGCGCATTCATTCACCCATAAGCAATTTACAATATCACAAAAAACTGCTATTATTTGGGGTTTTGTGTTGACATATGTAAAAAAGTGTTGTATAATATTTATGAACCCAATTAAATAACAAGGAGGGACAAATCGTGAAATCCACAGGCATAGTCAGGAAGATTGACGAGCTTGGCAGAATCGTTCTGCCCATAGAGCTTCGTAAATCACTTGATATCAACGTCAAGGATCCCGTTGAGATCTTCGTTGACAACGAACGCATCATTTTACAGAAATACTCCCCCGCATGCATCTTCTGCGGCAACGTTGACAACGTGGCGTTTTTCAACGGTAAACGCATTTGCGCAGATTGTCTGGACAGTATAAAGAAAAACTTCTGACAAATATAAAAAAGAACGGTCACACGACCGTTCTTTTTGTTTTTTCACAAAAAAATCACCGTTTCATTACCAAATAAACCACATTAATATGTAAAATGATATTGTAAAACATATCCAAGGAGAAAATGATGTCCGACCAATTTATTTTCCGACGAGTGGAGAAAAAATACCGCATCACGCCCGTTCAGCGCTCACACTTGTTGGCGCTTGTCGGGGACAGACTAACGCCCGATAAGCACGGAAAAAGCACGGTCTGCTCTCTGTATCTCGACACCCCCGATTTTTTGCTGATACGAAATTCCATAGATGCGAAAGCGTACAAGGAAAAGCTGCGTATCCGCAGCTACGGCACGCCGAGCAACGACTCAAAGGTGTTTTTTGAGATAAAAAAGAAATACAAGGGCATCGTTTACAAGCGGCGTGCTTCGATGACGCTTGCCGAGGCAAGAAAATACGTAAACGGCGGTGCGCCGCCGTTTGAGTCACAGATAATTGCGGAGATTGACTATGCAATGCGCTACTACCGCCACCCCTCGCCCGCTATGCTCGTAGCCTGCGAGAGAGAAGCGTTCTACAGCGCCGAAAACGCCGACCTTCGCCTTACCTTCGACTCGGACGTGCGCTACCGCACCTGCGAGCTATCGCTTGCAAGCGGCGCGGACGGCACGCCCATTGCAGACGGAGAAATAATACTTGAGATCAAAACGGGCGGCGCAATGCCGCTGTGGCTTGCCCACGCACTTGATGCTTGCTCGATATACCCCACCTCATTTTCAAAATACGGCACGGCTTATATGCGAGAGTTGAAAGCACACGCCGAAGAAAAAGCAAAAGGAGAATATAAAAATGCCGGCAATCTTTGATTCCATAAACAGCGGAAGCTTTTCGGACGGCGGATATTTCATCTGCCTTGCCGCTTCACTTTTCTGCGGCGTCGTCACGGCGCTCGCCGCATCGTTCCGCGCGCGCTCAAGCCGTAGCTTTTTGAGCGCTCTCGTGCTTTTGCCGATGATAGTGCACACCGTCATCACGATGGTAAACGGCAACGTCGGCACGGGCGTTGCTGTAATGGGAGCGTTCTCGCTCGTTCGCTTCCGCTCCGTGGCGGGCAAGGCACGCGACATCGCCGCCATCTTCCTTGCTATGACGGCGGGGCTTGCGTGTGCCGCAGGCTACGTCGGTATCGCCATCCTCTTCACCCTCATCGTGTGCGCGGTTATGCTCCTTCTCGGTGCGCTCCCCCTCGGCAACGAGGCTGAAATGGAGCTGAACGTAACCGTTCCCGAAACGCTCCGCTTTGCGGGTCAGTTTGACGATCTTTTTAAGGAATACACGAAAAAGCACCGCCTTACGAAAACGAAAACGACCAATATGGGAAGCCTTTACAAGCTCCAATTCCGCATTCAGATGAAGGACGCGGACAAAATTCAGGAATTTATCGACAAGCTACGTTGCAGAAACGGAAACCTTGAAATTTCCATCTGCGAAGCTTCCGAGGAAGCGGAGGTGCTGTGATGAAAAAGCTTTCACTTCTCTGCCTTGCTCTTGCGCTCGTCACGCTTTTCATCTCCTGTCAAAGCCCTACCGACGGCGAAGCGCTCACCACCACGATGCCCGACACGCTGAACGTGTCCGAGTCGGAAATGTACGACGGATATTTTGAGGAAGATACCGTTGACGTGACGGTTGAATGTGTTTCAGGCTCGGCGGGATGCTACACGCTTGAAGGCAACAAGCTGACCTTTACCGCGCTTGGTGAGGATTCGGTCTACTCGATAAAGGGTGCGCTAAGCGGAAGCATCGTAATAGACGTTGGCGACAATCGCAAGCTCGACCTTGAGCTACACGGTCTTTCTCTCGTCGGCAAGAGTGAGTCCCCCATCACCGTATTAAGCGGTGACAAGGTCACGATAACCGCCAAGAAGGACTTCACAAGCTATATTTACGATATGCGCGCGGCTGTCGACGAGAACGACGAAAACGCGCATTCGGGCGCAATATACTCTACAGTCGACCTTGAAATTGCGGGCAAGGGCACTCTTAACGTAGTTTCCGAAAACAACAACGGCATACACACGAAGGACGATCTTGAAGTAAAAAACCTCACGCTCAACGTTATGTGCCTTGACAACGCGCTCAAGGGCAACGACAGCGTTACTATCGAAAGCGGCACGACGAGCCTCATCGCCAAGCAGGGCGACGGCATAAAGACCACGAACACCGACGTTTCCGACAAGGGCAAGCAGCGCGGCACCGTGAGCATCACGGGAGGCACGCATACCATAGGCGCGGCTTGCGACGGAATAGACGCCGCGTACGACGTAGTTATAGACGGCGAGGCAACCTCGCTTTCCGTTTACACCGACAAATACTCGTCCGCATCCGAGGAGGTAACGGCAACGGCCGACGGCAAATACTATCTGCGCACAACGCAGACGGGTTACAAATACTCCGTCAAATATTACAATAGCGACAGCGACGTTTTGTGGATAAACGTTGGCGATTCCTACGAAACCGTTTCGTCGGGCGGCAAGGGCAGACCTGGACGCCCAAGCACAAATCAGACAACGTATTACTACTATCAATTTGAGAAAAAGGCAAGCTATCAGAAATTTGCAATCTATATGTACGAAAAAACGCAGGAGCAAGGTCAGGACTCAAGCTACTACGCCTGCTCCTCGTACAAAAGCCACAACGACAGCTATGACACCGTCGCGATAGACGTAGGCTACGGCGGAGCGCTTTCCGTAAGCTTTACAAACTACGCCACACAGCAGGGCGGTATGGGCAGACCGGGAGGTCCGGGCGGCATGGGCGGCGGAAACACCGAAAAGGGCGACCACTCGACCAAGGGCATAAAGGCGGGCAACGCCATTACCGTAAATTCGGGCAACGTCAGCGTCAAGGCGTATGACGACGCTATTCACGCCAACGCCGAGGGAACGCTTGAGAACGGCACAGCTCCGCTTGGTAACGTCAATATAAACGGCGGCGCGTTGAGCCTTTACAGCAACGACGACGGCATCCACGCCGACGGCGTACTCACGGTAAACGGCGGAAGCGTTACGGTCACTAACAGCTACGAAGGGCTTGAGGGAACGCGCGTCTGCGTTGCGGGCGGAGCTGTGTCCGTCACGTCCTCGGACGACGGCTTTAACTCGACCGCCACAAGCGGCACGGGCATATCCGTCCTCGGCGGAAGCGTATACGTTTTCGCTCGCGGCGACGGACTTGACTCCAACAGCCGAAGCTCCTACAGCGGAATCGTTTTTTCGGGCGGCGAGACCGTCGTTATCAGCAATTCGAACGGAAATTCCGCTATTGACAGCGAGAACGGATATAAATACAGCGGTGGCGCGGTCGTGGCAATCATGCCGCGCGGCGGAATGTCGGGCGAGTCTACGCATTGTCAGAACTTCAACACCGTCGGTATGAGTAAATCAATGTCGCTTTCAAGCGGCACGACGCTCACGGCAAGCATTAAAGGCACTACGCTGTCGGTAGTAATGCCCTGCTCCGTTTCCTCGGCAACCGTCATCGTCCTCGGTGACAGCGCCGCGAGCGTAAGCGCTGAATAAATATTCAAAAGGGGTGAACAAAATTCACCCCTTTGTTATTCCAAACGCCTCCGCTAATTTTTCAAGCGCCGCTTTTTCTATGCGGCTGACGTAAGAACGCGAGATGCCGAGCCGATCCGCCGCCTCGCGTTGCGTAAGCGGCTCGGCTCCACCGAGACCGTAGCGCAGAACGATGACCTGCCGCTCGCGCGGCGTAAGGCACTTGCGCACGTAGTGCATCGCGCGCTCGCCCATAAGTCTGCGGTCAAGCTCCTCTGCCATATTTTCGTCGGTGCTGATAACGTCCTCGTACGTCAGCGGATTTCCGTCGCGGTCAAAGTCAATAGCTTCGTTCATCGACACCTCGCCGCGCAACTTCTTTTGCTGACGGAAGCTCATAAGTATCTCGTTTTGTATGCACTTTGCGGCGTAGGTGGCAAAGCGCGCGCCGTGGCTGACGTCGAAGCTGTCGACCGCTTTGATAAGCCCAAGCGTGCCGATGGAGACAAGCTCCTCGGCGTCGGGCGAGGCGGAATAATACTTGCGCACGATGTGCGAAACGAGGCGCAAGTTATGCACTATCAGCTTTTCACGCGCCGCGGAGTTGCCCGCGGCGGCAAGAACGAAAGCCTCCCGCTCCTCATCCGCCTCAAGCGGCGGCGGAAAGCCGCTCGGCGTGCCTATGCCGAGCATAACGTGGAGCAGGCGCGAAAGCAGAGTGAGTATGTTGAACATTTTCCCTCCCGAAATAATTCAAAATTTTACGTTGCAACACCATACGCAAATATACGTTCGCCGTATGAAACGTCGCATCACGCTAAATTCTATTCCCCACCCCACCGCTTTTTGCTTGTACCGTTCAATAAAACAAAAAAGTGGTTGAAGCCTCGGCTTCAACCGCTTTTTTCCTTAACGTTTTGCAAAGCAAAATATTTCACGCGGCGAAGCCGTATTTCACACGCCGTGGGCGTATTTCACCGTGAAAACGCCGCGGCGTTTTCACAACTTTCCACTTGACTTTGCGCGCGGATGGTAATATAATAATTACATCACCCCAAAGGAGAGAAAAATGGGTTTCGGAATCACCTTTTCTAACGTTTTACTGACACTTGCATACATATTGCCCGGCTTCCTGCTTTGCAAGGTAAAAAAAGCCTCGGCGGAGCATCTGACCTCGATGTCGGCATTCCTCATTTACGCCTGCTCGCCGTGTATGATAATCTCGGCTTTTCTGAACTTTGAGTTCTCCGTCACGCAGCTCACTAATATGGGGCTGTTCTTCGTGACCTCACTCATCCTTCAGGCGGCGTTCATGCTCGTGCTTTTTGCCCTGTTCCGCAAAAAATACGCCGATGCGAAATACCGCATCCTCACCATAGCATCAGTTATGGGCAACGTCGGATTTTTCGGTATGCCGCTCGTTAAAGCGCTCCTGCCCGACAATCCCGAGGCGCTGTGCTATTCCTCGATATACGTGATCTCGATGAACATCCTCGTTTTCACGGTCGGCATCTTCTGCCTGACGGGCGACAAGCGCTCGATGACGCTGAAAGCGGCGATATTCAATCCCAGCATGGCGGGACTCGCCATCGGTCTGCCCGTTTACGTATTCGGCATAGGAAGCTTTATTCCCGATATAGCGTCGAACGCAATAAGCCTGCTCGGCAGTATGTCAACGCCTCTTTGTATGGCGATACTCGGCATAAGACTTGCCACGGTCTCGCTTCCGAAGCTGTTCAGCCGCCCGATGATATACCTCATCTCGCTTGGCAAGCTCGTGCTTTTCCCGCTTTTCTGCTACGGCGCGGTTTATTTCCTGCCGCTTCCGTGGTCGCTCAAGGCGAGCCTGCTCATACTTTCCGCAACACCGTGCGCGTCGATAATTTTCAATATGGCGGAGCTTCATAAGAGCGAAACGGAGCTTGCGGCAAACTGCGTGCTCGTGACCACGCTGTTGTCTTGCCTGACGCTACCGCTGATAACTATGATACTTTGATAAAAACGCGCTATAAAGCAGCTTTTGATCCACTGCGAGTGTCAAAATGACACTCGAGGGATACACATACCTAAAACAAAAGGGAGTACGAGCAAAAATGCCCGTACTCCCTTTTTACACGTCTTGCTTACGAGGTATAATAATTACACCGTGTACCATCAACCTAAAAACGTCGAAGCTTCCATACACACAAAAAGCAACAGCAGTGGAATCGTGATAGAAAATGTTATAACCTTTGTGCGAGTTGACCTTTTTCTTTCCTTACAATCAAATGCAAATAATATAATAACGTATGCCGTCAAAAACAACGGTGAAAAAAATATATGATATCCAAAAAGAAGCTCTCTTACAAAATTCAACGTATGCTCTATCGCCATAAGAACGGCAAGTAGGACCGTTATGATATTGACGTAGTTAGGAAAGCCCTTTTTAAGCGGATTTCTTATGAGCACCAAAATAATGGGAATGCAGCAAACGTGAAATCCGATGCTAAATATACGGTCTATCCAAGCCCCGTCAAAAAGCGTGGCTATACCAAACAAAATAACTATAACTAAAAGCAGGGTGCTGATAATAAGCGACTGTTTTTTATCTATCATGTTTTCTATCCTCCGTTTACTTTTCAATTATAGCATATACAGTGTTGTTTTTCAAGCATTTTGTTCCATTTTTCAACACTGCTTTACAATACGAGTGGGCGGCAAACGGCATAAACATAATTAAAATCCAAATTTCAAATTCTTCAAAGCACTTGAAGGTCCAAGGATTACTATCCTCAGAACGTTCCGTGAGTGCCCCAAGGGCGTTTTTTATTATTTTTTTGCAAAAAAACAAATTTTTTTCAAAAAGGGCTTGATTTTTGTTTCGACTTGTGCTATTATATACGGGTACGAGCTGGAGAGATGGCTGAGCTGGTCTAAGGCGCGCGACTGGAAATCGCGTAAGGGTGATGAGCCCTTCTCGAGTTCGAATCTCGATCTCTCCGCCAAAAAAATCCAAGTCTTCGGACTTGGATTTTTTTACTTTTTTACTCTTCACTAAAATTCACCATTTATAATTGACACCGCCGAAAATCCATGCTATAATAAATAAAAAAGCAGGTATACAATGATGAGCGGTATAAAGATCAGCGAAGCAAGTTTGCTTACACATACAACAGTAATGTCATGCATTCTTCTTTTGACCGTCCTCTTGGCAATATGGGCACTTATTATTTTTTGTAAAGATAATGACAAGGAAAACCAAGAAAGAATCCAAAAGCTAAAGCACCGTGCAGAAACAGACCCGTCAGTATTGAAGCAACTTGCAAATCTTAAAAACAGAAGTCAAAAAAGCAAACGAAAGGCTTTTGTAAGCGCCTTGTTGGTCGAGACTTTTTTGATTATATTGATCTTGGCTAATTTGTTCTTTGCAGTTGTCCCCGGATGGACGGACTTTGTAAAAAAAGATTACGTGATTTATGAGGGTGAATTTGAGGTTTACAACTATACATGCGAGCATTTTATAATTTTGGAAGACGGTACGAGATTAAAGGGTGCGCTGGGTCTTGACAGCGGAACGTATAACGACAAAATAGTGTATTCACACAGATCGAAATTTGCACTTGGTAAATGAGTTTAAGCCCAAATGTTGATATTCCAAAACATAAATATAAAATCACAAACAGCACCGCACGTTTGCCTCACGGCAAGCGTGCGGGATATTTTCTTTTGTAACCCATTTATTAAGATTTGATTTCCAAAATTCAAAATTTTACCACCAAAAACGCTTTACCCGTTGACTTTATGGCTATTATATGGTAAAATCTTATTATTACTACCCGAAAGGAGATGAGCTTATGAGAAAGCAAAAAGCATACCTTATGACCATGAGAATCTCTATACTGTCACTGGCTTTGCTCGTTCAGTTTGCGGTTATTATCGCTATGCTCATCTACTTTAACGACTATTTCGAATACTTCTATATTTTCAATATAGTCATAGGTGTCGCGCTGGCGATCCTCATCGTCAACGAGGACTCAAATCCCGCGTACAAGCTTGCCTGGGTAGTTCCTATTCTGGCACTTCCTTTGTTTGGAATAGTCATGTATCTGTTTTTCAGCAGAAACAGCTTTGGAAGCATTGAGCAACGGCGCAGAGTTGAGATCAAGGAGTCAGAGCGAAAGAGCATCGAGCGCGGTATTGAGCTTTACTCCAAGGACACTATGGAGTATCTTCGAAACACCGATCCGGACGTTGCTTTGCA
>JAZQXT010000052.1:0-2491 GCA_045633005.1 Eubacteriales bacterium
TCTTTACGAAAGCCACAGCCGCGACGAGATAGCAGACATCATCCTTGCTAAATACCCCGACAGTCCCGACGTAACGCGCGAGGAGATACTTGAGTGCTGTGAGAGCATCGAGGAGCTTCGTGCGGCGGGTAAGCTTTTTACTCCCGACACGTTTTCCGACAAGGCGGACAAGCTTAAGGAAAAAACTTCGGGCGTTATCAAGGCGCTGTGTTTGCACGTTGCGCACACCTGCAACCTTAACTGCTCCTACTGCTTTGCAAGTCAGGGCAAGTATCACGGCGACCGCGCCGTAATGAGTCTTGAGGTAGGCAAGCGCGCGCTTGATTTTCTTATTGAAAATTCGGGAAGCCGCCACAATCTTGAGGTGGACTTCTTCGGCGGTGAGCCGCTGATGAACTTTGACGTTGTCAAGGAGCTTGTCGCATACGCGCGTCAGCGCGAAAAGGAAACGGGAAAGAATTTCCGCTTTTCGCTGCCCACCAACGGCGTGCTTGTTGACGACGACGTGATTGAATTTTCCAACCGTGAGATGAGCAACGTCGTTCTCAGCCTTGACGGAAGAAAATCCGTCCACGACCGCTACCGCGTAGATTTTGCGGGCAACGGAAGCTGGGAAAAGATAGTTCCGAAGTTCCAGAAATTCGTAAAGGCGCGCGGCGACAAGGGCTACTATATGCGCGGCACGTTCACGCACGCAAACCCCGATTTTCTTGAGGATATAAAGGAAATGCTCGACCTCGGCTTTACGGAGCTGAGCATGGAGCCCGTGGTTAGTGCGCCGGGTGACGAGGGTGCGCTGACGGACGAGGACCTCCCCATCGTTCTTGAGCAGTACGAAAAGCTTGCGGAGCTTATGCTTGAGCGTCACCGTGCGGGCAAGCCTTTTACCTTCTACCACTATATGATAGACCTCAAGGGCGGTCCTTGCATCTACAAGAGGATATCGGGCTGTGGCTCGGGCACGGAATACATGGCGGTAACGCCTTGGGGCGACCTTTATCCCTGCCATCAGTTCGTGGGCGAGGAAAAATTCAAGCTCGGAAATATTTGGGACGGCGTTACCAACACCGAAACGCAAAAGGACTTTGCATCCTGCAACGTTTACGCGCGCCCCGAATGCGCTGATTGCTGGGCGAAGCTTTATTGCTCGGGCGGTTGTGCCGCTAACGCATATCACGCGACGGGCTCGGTACGCGGCGTTTATAAATACGGCTGTGAGCTTTTCCGCAAGAGAATGGAATGCGCCATTATGCTTGAAGCCGCAAAAACGCTTGACGAAGAATGAAAACGCCCATAAGCGATTTTGTAAAAAACTATGCCGAGAGCCGCGCCGTGCGGCTTCACATGCCGGGGCATAAAGGCATCGGCTCTGCTTTTGAGTCGCTTGACATAACCGAGATAGATGGTGCTGACGTGCTGTACTCGCCGACGGGTATAATCCGCGAAAGCGAGGAGAACGCCGCCGCGCTTTTCGGCTCGGCGCGAACCGTATACTCCGCGGGTGGCTCGTCGACGTCCATTCGCGCGATGCTCTACCTTGCCACGCTTTGCAAGAAGGGCGCGCGAGCCGTCGTTGCCGCGGGCAGAAACGCGCACCGCGCGTTTTTGGACGGAGCGGCACTCCTTGACCTTGACATCGAGTGGCTTTACGGCGAAAAAAGCGATAATATCGTGTCTTGCCGCATTACACCCGAATATCTTGACGCTTTTCTTGATGGGCGCGAGGTCACGGCAGTCTATCTGACAAGCCCCGATTATGCGGGAAATATGCTTGATATCGCCGCACTCTCCGAGGTCTGCCACCGCCACGGCACGCTTCTCCTCGTTGACAACGCGCATGGCGCGTATCTGCGCTTTCTCCCCTGCTCCGCGCACCCCATCGACCTCGGTGCTGACGCATCGTGCGACTCGGCGCACAAGACTTTGCCCGTGCTGACGGGGGGCGGATATCTGCATATCGGCAAAAATGCACCGAAAATGTTTTCCGAGCAAGCCGACAGAGCTATGGCGCTGTTCGCCTCAACGAGCCCGTCGTATCTTATACTGCAATCACTCGACTGTGCAAACGCATATCTTGCCGACGGATACCGCGAAAAGCTTGGCGCGTTTACCGAAAAGGTTGCAGCAATGAAAGCCCGCCTCCCCTTTGAAACGGTCGGAAGCGAGCCGTTAAAGCTTACGCTTGCGCCCAAATCCTACGGATATACGGGGACGGAAATATCCGAAATACTCTCTCGCGCGGGATTCGTTTGCGAGTTTGCGGATGCCGACCTTGTGGTGATGATGCTCACGCCCGAACTTTCGGACGAGACGCTCAAAACACTTGAAAAAGCGCTGAATGCAATACCGCGCCGCGATGCGATAACGAAAAATGCGCCCGCCGTAGCCGTTGGAAACGCAGTTATGTCGCCGCGCGAAGCCATATTTAAGGTAAGCGAGGAAGTGGACGTGCGCTCTGCCGTAGGGCGCGTGCTTGCCGCCTCGTGCATAT
>JAZQXT010000053.1:0-12173 GCA_045633005.1 Eubacteriales bacterium
TCGGAAAAGGTTATTCCCGACAGTAATGAATTGACGGCAAGCCGTCATGAATTGAAGCCTTACGGCTTCATGATTTGAAATCTTACGATTTCATGAATTGAATTGCCCGTTTTTATAATGCCGAAGGCAATTCATGCACCGCAGGTGCAATTCATGGCGTTAGCCAATTCGTGCCCGTAAGGGCAATTCATTATGGGCACGCATCGACAACTTTAGGAAAATCTTCGTTATCGCGCGTGCCCATTAACGTCCGTGCCTTGATTTGTTCATATTTTAGTGCTATAATTTAGAAAAAAGCCGAGAAAGGATGGCGCTGATATGTCTTTGATAACCTTAAAGGACGTTGGTAAAATATACGTCTCCGAGGGTAACGTATCCGTTGGTATAAGGGGTGTAAATCTCTCGTTTGACAAGGGCGAGTTCGTTGCCGTAACGGGTAAATCGGGCTCGGGTAAATCCACGCTTCTTAACGTTATATCGGGTATGGATTCGTACGAGGAGGGCGAGCTTTTTATAGAGGGACAGCCCACGTCGCATTATCTGCAACCCGAATGGGAGGCGTACAGGGAAAAGTACGTGTCCTTCATTTTTCAGGATTATAATATTATTGAAAGCTTTACCGTGCTTCAGAACGTCGAGCTTGCGCTTATGCACATCGACGATAAAAGGGAGCGCCGCCGCCGTGCGCTTGACCTGATAGGTCGCGTGGGGCTAACGTCCCAGCTTCGCCAAAAGGGAAGTAAGCTGTCGGGCGGACAAAAGCAAAGAACCGTTATCGCGCGCGCTCTTGCCAAGGATAGCCCCATTATCCTTGCCGACGAGCCTACGGGCAACCTTGACAGCGTTTCCTCGCGCGAGATAATCGAGCTTTTGCACGAGGTATCGCGCGACAAGCTCCTTATCGTCGTTACGCATAATTTCGAGCAGGTCGAGCATCACGCCACGCGCCACGTCCGCATATTCGACGGCGCGGTCGAGTCCGACCACGTGCTTCGCCCTGCCGCCGTGCCGCCCGAGCGCACGGACGCCGTCCCCGAAAAGAAGGAAAGCAAAAAGAAGTCCGAAAGGGCAAGGAGAAGGAAAAACAGAAGAAACGGCATAACTCTCGGTCGCAGTATATTCACGTCAAAGCCGAAGCTTTCGCTATTTCTTTGCCTTCTTATGATAGTCGGCACGCTCGGCGTATTCTCCGTCACGTCCATGTGCGGCGGAGCGGCGGCGTTGTTTACGCCTTACCATATGTTCGAGCATATCGACGGGCGTCTCGTCGTTGCCAAGCAGAGCGGCGGCGTGCTTACAGACGAGGAGATAAAGGCGATAAGCGGCAAATACGGCGCAAAGGACAGTATGCGCTTTGACATACTGCTTGACGCGGGCAATACGGATGGAATTTCCCTTCCTCCGATGGAATCGACCTCTAACAGACCCAAGTATTTGAAGGCAACGTACACCTACGGCAAGTATTACGGCGACGGCATAGTCGGGCGTTATCCCGAGGCGGCGGACGAGGTGTTTCTCTATCTGCCCGTATATCTCCAGCCCATAGTTGGCAAGGATTCCTTGAAGGTGCAGGGCGTTTTTGCCGCTTCGATGAGCCTTAAGCTCGTCGGAGTTAAGTATTATTACGACAACAACCTTACCGCCGAGTGCCTTTTCACCGACGAGGGCTTCCGCGTGGCTACGGCTATGCACTATCTGGCAAGTCTGCAAAACGGTAGGAACAATAGCATCTACGCTACGGTAAAGGCGGGCGGCTTTGAGCAAAGAGTCGAGCTTAAAAATCTAATTCCGTCCTTTGATATGCCATCTGATAAGGTGTACGTCAGCTCAAGGGATTACGTTAATACCGTAAACAACCTTAAGGGCTACGGCAAGGTCAGCACAAGCGTAAGCTTTGAGGCAAGGTACGAAAGATATAATTATTATTCGGGTATGGACGGCTCGGAGATAAAGACCTTCGGGCGCACGTTTACCGAGGCGGAGCTTACGAATATAGCCCCCACGTTTACGGACTATTTCGGATATGATACGCAATCCGCGCTTATTATAAGCGACGAGCTTCTTTGCGAGATAGCGGAGAGCGTGCTTCGTGAGTCCTACAAGCAGGTGTCGTTCTTCTTTGAGGATGATGCGGCGGCTCGCGCGGCAGTCGGCGGACTGCGCGACGAGGGCTATATCGCCGTCGTGTCCGACACCACCTACGAGCCTGATGCAATTCTGGCGTTGGTCAGCGTTGCGGGTGGCTTTATGATGGCGTTTATGTGGGTAATTACGGTAGTTTTCCTCGCGTTCTTCATCAACCTCTGCACGGGTCGCACGCTCGGCGCGTTCAAGGGCGATATGGCTATTATGCGCTCGATGGGAATTCAGGTAAAGGTCATCCGCATTGCTATGTACGTCAGAATGCTCCTTTCGCTCATTCCCGCGTTTATTATGGTGGCGGCGATGGCAGTGCTCATCTTTACAACGCCTAAATTCAACGAATATTTCACCTATCTCTACGCTTGGCAGTACGCGCTCATCTTCCTCGGAATGATAATCATTACCGTGCGCGTTACGCATAAGCAGATACGAAAGCTCTTTGGCGAGAGCGTTAAAAAGGCTCTGAAGGGAGGTGCGGCAGAATGATAAGCATTAAAAATCTGCATAAGTATTTTAATAAAGGCAGACCGAATGAAAATCACATCATAAACGACGTAAGCCTTGAGCTTCCCGACAAGGGTATGGTCGCCATTTTCGGTAAAAGCGGATGCGGTAAGACTACGCTTCTCAACGTTATCGGTGGTCTTGACGGCTTTGCCGCAGGCTCGCTCACCATCGACGGCAATAGCATCAAGAAAAACACCGACGACGTAAGAAACGCCTATATCGGCTATATTTTCCAAAATTACAACCTGAATAAGCAGGAAAGCTGCTTTGAAAACGTTGCCGCCGCGCTTCGCCTTTGCGGTATGACCGATGCCGAGGAGATAGAGGCAAGGGTCGAGGCGGCGCTTGCTAACGTTGGTCTTTCAAAATACCTTTTGCGTACTCCCGATACGATGTCGGGCGGTCAACAGCAAAGGGTCGCTATTGCGCGTGCCATCGTTAAAAATCCGCGCATAATCCTTGCCGACGAGCCTACGGGAAATCTTGATGAGGCGAATACCGTTATGATAATGGACCTTCTCAAAGCCATAGCGAAGGACCATCTCGTGCTTCTCGTTACGCACGAGGCAAATCTCGTTGACTACTACTGCGACACCGTTATCGAGGTTTCGGACGGACGCGTGGTTAACGTAAGGAATAATTCGGCGGCAAACGGCTTTTCGGCGCGCGACAAGAACGACATCTATCTTGGCGAGCTTGAGCGCACCGAGTTAAAGAGCGAAAACGCCATGGTGGAGTTCTACGGCGACACGCCCGAAACGCCCGTAAGGCTTAAGATAATCAACAGCGGCGGCAAGCTCTACGTTCAGATAGGCACGCAAAGGGTGCATATCATCGACGAGTCGAGCGAGGTCAAGCTTCGCGAGGGCGTTTATGAGGAAAGGGCAAATCAGCACGCGGTGGACAGCATTGATATGTCAATACTCACTCCCGTAAACGGAAAACGCTTCGGCAGGCTGTTTAATCTTCCCTCGTCGATAAAGAGCGGATTTGTTGCCAATTTCAAGGGGCGCAAAAAGGGCAAAAAGCTCCTTACCGCTTGTATGTGTCTGTTTGCGGCGGTAATCGTGTTTATGGGGGCGATATTCGGAACGGCTATTGACGATATCATCAACGTTCAAAACGCCTACAACCATAACGTTTTCTACGTTTATACGCCGGGTGCCGAGGTTTCGGAAAAGCTAAGCTCCGCGCTCGGAGCGGCTGACAGCGCGATAGATTATGCGTACCTCACGTACGGCAGACCTTCGGGCGACGGGAAGATCGCCTTCCGCGCGGGTAGTTTTGAAACGTTTTCCGACAAGCTTTCGGAAACGGGTATAGAGACGAATGCCGTTTTGCTCGGATTTTCTCTTGCACAGGACAAAAAGCTCCTCGCGGGCAAGAAGGACGGACTTTCCGAGAGCGAGGTCCTCATCTCCCGCAAGGTTGCCGAGGCTATGATCGATGGCTCAACGCTTGGATATATTAAGGAGATCGGCGACCTTATCGGTCTTGTTTCGATAAACCACATAGGCGGCGCACCCGCGCGCATAGCGGGCGTGGTCGATTCCGACGAAACTGCCGTGTACGCCAACGAGCTTGCACTTGCAAGGAGCATCGGCAACAACGCGTATTTCTTCTTGGATTCCGATTACGGTATGGAGGTCAAAAAGGGTGAGACGGTGCTCGTTATCAAAAACGAAAGAGCAGAAGTTGAGTACCCCAAGGTTGGCGAGAGCATAAAGATAAACGGCGTGGAGCTAAAGGTCAGCGCGATAAAGCGCGCAATTCACGATTACAGCGCTTGGCTTGAGGAAAACGGTATCGAAAAGCTTGACGAATACGAATATTTTGAGAATATCGTAAAGACGGAAAATCCAAGCCTTGCCGAAAATAAGGATGAATTCTACCGCGAGGTAGACCGCACTCGCGAGGAGCGTTACTACGAGTTTTACGATTATTACTACGATAAATGCGACGAGTTTTTGCGTGAGCTTTATATGTTTTCTTCCGAGGACTTAAACCTTTGGCTTTATAACGATAAGGGTATTGACGAGGTTAAGTTTTTCTATCTTCCCGAGGATTATTATAAGGCTTGGCAGTACAAGGCACTGAACGGAAGATATCCTTCGGTAAAGGAGCTGGAGAGCGTGTACGACAGCTTCAGGGGCTTGGAGGAGCTTCAACATTCGCTTGATAACTACTATTATGAGTTCAAGTGGGACGGACGCGGATATATAAATAGCTCCGCGTATCTCGTCAGCCAAGAGGATTTTATCACCGCCGCGAAGCAACTTGGCGAAACGCATCCCTCGGCAAAGGATCAGGGCTTCGTTATGGGCTACGTTCCCGAAAAGGGCGGCGAGGTCTACTCCGACGACTTCGTATATTACGGCAGCGTTGCCTATACGGTAGTTCACTCCACCGACCCCGAAAGCACGAAGGCGTGGCTTGAAAAGGAGTTTGCAAGCCTTAGCGCGCCCAAGGGCTACAACACTATATTGAGCCCCGACGCGATTTTCGACGGTATTATTGAGCAGTCTCTTGCCGAAATAGTGAGCAGTCTTATTGCGATGGCGGTGGTGCTCGTGCTGATGTGCGTTTGTATGTACTTTATTATGCGCTCGTCGCTGATGAATCGCATAAAGGAGGTCGGCGTTTACCGCGCCATCGGCGTGTCGAAGAAAAATCTTGCCTTCAAGTTCTTCGTCGAGGCAATAGTTCTGTGTGCGCTCACCGTTTTCGTGGGATATCTGGCTACAAGTGTGTTCTTGTATATGGCAATGGGGCTTTCCTCGCTCGTCGAGGGCTTGTTCTTCTACCCCTTGTGGTACGCTGGCGCGATACTTGCCGTGATAGCGGCTATCAGCCTCTTGTTCGGCACTTTGCCCATACTCTCGCTCCTTAAGAAAACACCGAGCGAGATTTTAGCAAAATACGATATCTGACGCGCTTTAGCGTCAAAAAGGCACTTGCGTAAGCAAGTGCCTTTTTAACATAGAAAAGCATAAATGGATTTTTATGTGGCGAATTAATGACAAATTTTACACTCAGCATATCCTTGATTTTTGGCATCTTCAAGTGGAATTTGTCTTGGCGAAATCATATTACAACAAGTTGGCTTTGAATGATATTTAGTACCAGTTGAGGGCACCCATACCATTTCAATATATTCGTCATTAGAAGTTGTGTTATTTGGTTTTGATGTAGTGTTAGATGTTGAACTGTCGGGCTTTGAGGAATTGTCGTTTTTGCCTTTGGTAGTATCAGGCATATCATTTGCTGATGTCTGCGTTGTGCCGTTTGAAGGCGAATTGGCTGATTCGGGAGGGGGCGCAGTTATTACACCAACGAAAAATAATACGATGGATAATATAATTGCAATATTAGTTTTGATATTTTGATTTTGGAAAAAGGAATCCATAAAGGAAAACGGAAACATTAGAAAAGCGGCGCAAAGTAAAAAAATGCTTGAATAATGGACGCCGTTTACCAACGCAAAGGCGGCAAAAAATCCGCCCGCGATCCAGCGCGCGATCTTATATCCATTGTTGGGGGATTGGTTTTTAGGGGGATTGTTTTGTGAGTTGTTAATTTGCGGTGTCATAGTTGTACGATTTTCCTTTCTTTTGGTCTTGGTTTCGAGCTTGTTTTCTATTTATTACCATATTACATAAGTGGTGAAATAGCCCTAAAAATAATAAATATATCTCCTTCAATAAAAAAAGTGCGCCCCATTAAGAGACGCACGAAAAACGACTCCCTCAATGTTGCGACACATTTCCACTATAACAAGGGGAGAGAGTACATTTTTACCTATAGTACTCCCTTGATAGTGGAAATATTCAAATGTGTCGCATACATATTATACCACAGTTTAGAGCCTTTGTCAATTGCAAAGAAACACATAATTTAATTTGATGTTTGACATAAAACTTGTCCGTGGGCGGATTGCATATTCGGTTACCAAACGGCAAACACTAATCGTATAATGTTTGGGGGCAAAATTATGGAGTCTGTATGGGAAAAGGGCGCGCCGCGCACGCATTTTGATGAGCTTTTAGCGGACAAAAGCACCGACGTGTTGATAGTGGGCGGCGGTATCGCGGGGATACTGTGCGCGTATAAGCTGAAGAATGCGGGCGTGGATTGCCTGCTTGTCGAAGCGGATAGAATCTGCGGTGGTATTACGAAAAACACCACGGCAAAGATAACCTTGGGGCACGGCTTGATATATGACAAGATGCTACGCCGCTTTGGGGAGAATATAGCGCGGCTTTATGCAGAGGCGCAGACGGGCGCTATCGGGGAATATGCGCGGCTTTGCAAAAATATCGACTGCGATTACGAAACGCAGGATAATTACGTTTATTCCTTATCTGACAGGCAAAAGCTTGAAAGGGAGGCAGCCGCACTTAACAGAATCGGCGTGAAGGCAGAGCTTTCACGCGCAAGCACGCTTCCCCTTGCAGTAGCGGGGGCGGTGCGCGTCAAGGGGCAAGCGCAGTTCAACCCTTTGAAATTCTTATACGAAATTGCGAAAGGCTTGCCGATTTGCGAGCGCACCAAGGTCGTGGAGCTGATGCCGAGCAAGGCAAAGACAAATCGCGGTGATATCAGCTATAAAAAGCTGATTATCGCAACGCATTTTCCGATAATGAATAAGCACGGACTTTATCCTTTGAAGCTCTATCAGCACCGTTCATACGTCATTGCGCTAAAGGGGGCGCGGCGCGTGGACGGAATGTACGTTGACGAAGCGGACAAAGGAATGTCCTTTCGCAATTACGGCGAGCTTTTGCTCCTCGGCGGCGGCGGACACCGCACGGGCAAGCGGGGCGGCTGTTGGCAGGAGCTTGAGGCTTTCGCAATGAAGCACTACAAAAACGCCGAGATCGTCGGCAAGTGGGCAACTCAGGACTGTATGACGCTCGATGATATTCCCTATATCGGGCAATACGCTAAATCCACGCCCGACGCGTTCGTTGCTACGGGATTTAACAAGTGGGGGATGACAAACGCGATGGTCGCCGCGGATATTCTCTGCGATCTTGTCAGGGGAAAGCCGAATCCGTATGCCGCCGTTTTCGATCCTTCGCGCACTATGCTTCGCCCACAGCTTGCCGTGAACGCTTTTGAGTCAGCGGTGGGGCTTCTCACCCCCACCGCGCCGCGGTGTCCGCACCTCGGTTGCGCACTCAAATACAATAGAGCCGAGCATTCTTGGGATTGCCCCTGCCACGGCTCGCGCTTTACCGGACGCGGTGAGCTTATAGACAACCCCGCGACGGATGATAATAGGTGGATAAAATAAAAAAACGACGGGGTGAGTCAAATGCAAAAATGCATTTGACTCACCCCCTTTTAACTTCCTGCTATCAAATTCAAGACAGCTGAGTTATCACAAGATGCGCGGACACGGGGCGAGTTCCACCCGCGAGGGGCGTTATGGTGAGCGCCGCGGCGTTACCCGCGGGGTTGCGCACGGTTAGAACCGAGTTGACCGCCGTGGTCGTTACCACAGCCGTTCCCACGATCTGCGAAGTTCCCGTGGCGCGTCCCGCGACGGTGTATTCAAGATCCGCACCGTTCAGGGTCAGGATTAGCTGTCCCGCCTCGGCAACGCTTACTTGGAACAGTATCTGATAGCTTCCGATAGGGCCGAGGTTGAAGGACGATGGGCTAAGTCTGCCGATGTTGGTGTTGGCGATGGGGCCGTTTTGCGGAAAGCTTACGTCCGTGCCCGGGGCGACCGTTGCCGAGTTGTCGGGCGGCATCAGCGCGTAGAAATCGGCGTAGCTCAAAACGCCGCCCGCTATACCCTGCGGACCTTGCGGACCCGTAGCACCCGTAGGACCCTGAGGACCGATAGGTCCTCTCGGACCTGCAGGACCTTGCGGACCTGTTGCGCCTTGCGCCCCCGCCTCACCTTGCGGTCCGGCGGGACCCGTAGCACCCGTAGGACCTTGCGGACCTCTCACACCCGAAGGACCGCGCGGTCCTTCGGGTCCCTGCGGCCCTTCAGGGCCCGGCGGACAGACTACGCAAGGATTTTTGTCCCTATCGTCACAACAGCAGTGATGCTGATTGTTGAAGTTGCCTTGACATTCGTTGCAATTACACTCGTTGCCGTTTGGGATAAACGAATTTTGTCTGCTCATAAAAATTACCTCCTTTGTAGATTTGGTGAAACCACCATTACAGTATATGTCGTTTTTTTGGAGGTGGGATAATGGATTGGATTTTAAGGGGGGGCGGGGAAATAAAAGCGAATATTTTGACGAATATTTTGTTAATTGTATTGACAAAATTTATTAATCATTGTATAATATCTTTAAAACATTTTGAATTTTATACACCGAAAGGAGAAAACAGATATGTTCTGTTCAAAATGCGGTACTAATGTAGCCGAAGGCAATGCGTTTTGCCCTAACTGCGGTGCTTCGATGACTAATGCACAGCAGCCTATTTATAACGCTCCTGCGGCTCAGGCATCCTCGAGCGTTCCCGGCACCGGTCTCTCAATTGCGAGTATGGTTCTTGGAATTATTTCTATCTTGACCTTCTGCATTTGGTGGCTTTGCTTGATTCTTGGCGTGCTCGCTGTTTCTTTGGGAGCAGTTGGCATTTACAAGGCAAAGTCGGTAGGCGCAAAGAGTTCCCTCGGCGTAGCAGGTCTTGTTTGCGGTTGTATTGGCATTGGCGTGATGCTGATCCTCTACATTCTTGCATACGTAGCTGCCCTGGATTTTTTAGAGTCTTTGATGCGATAAGTCTCTAGAAACACAATTTATGAAAGAAGCAAAATGCGATTGCGCTTGCGCAATCGCATTTTAATATAGAAAATGAAAAACAAAAAGCGTTTAGTTTTATGCGTTGATGCGCTTATTGCCGCCTTGGCGTTGCTCGCTCCCTTTTTTGCAACGCTGATGATGTCATATATTCCCACTTGCGTTTTCTATCTACGCGGGTTCCTTTGCCCGACCTGCGGCGCTACGCGCTGCGTATATAGCTTTTTTAGTGGAAATCTGTTAACGGCATTTGAATATAATCAATTTATATTCATTTTGATATTTTATCTCTTCTTTGTTCTGGTGCTCTGGAATGCGTCGGTATTTTTTGACAATGCAAAAATCGGGAAAGCATGTAAAGCAGTAACGCATCCGATTGCTATCTGTTCGTTGGCGGTATTATTTGCTATTTTCGGGATTTTTAGAAATTTTGTGTAACTATTGTTTGTGGATTGCTTTTTTAGCATCTTGACGACGATTCAAAGAAATCGCATATCACGCTGCCAAAGTGGCGGGATTTTCGCCTACGGCGAATATTCCTAACGCTCGCCTTTGGTGAGCAAGCTCCCCACGGCTTCGCTCGGAATGCGAACTCGCTCTTGCTACGCAAGACGAGTTGGAGTCGGCGTGCCGACTCCAATCAAAAAAGCAGACACGCTTTTAGGGACGAAGTGGCGGGATTTTCGCCTGCGGCGAATATATCCACGCTCTACGCCTGACAAGCAAGCTTGTCGATCTTCGAGCGGGATATGCGAACTCGCATCTTGCTACGCAAGACGAGTTGGAGTCGGCGTGCCGACTCCAATCAAAAAAGCGGACACGCTTTTAGCGTGTCTGCTTTTTTGGTCGAAGTGGCGGGACTCGAACTCGCGGCCTCCAGTACCCGAAGCGTAAAAACCTTGTCAAATAAGGATTTTTTAATGATTTTGGGCGTTCTTGAGTCCGAAAACAATGCTTTCGGATGCTCTCGTTCGCACTGTGTCCACATAGTCCGAAGCGGTAGATGGTCAAAGGTGTGGTCAACTCCCCTAAACCACATATCAACTGCGCCTTACAAGAGCCGAAAGCTCCTGCCGAGGTGGATTTTTTGCTGTCACCATTATAGCATAAAACAGAGAATTTGGCAAGTACCCTCATGAGTAAATATTTGCATCGCTGTAGTCAAAGAAAACGCCCTTTCGAAAAAGCTGGTTTTATTTTCGGAAAAGGTCTGGACTTCCTCTCTCTTCTGTGGTATGTTGTTGTGCTGACAGAAAAGGAGGCACACCCTATGAAAAATATAATCAACGAGCTATGGCACGGAAACATCATACCGCAAGAGGACAGCCGAACCAACTCGCCGGAAATGAAGGAACTCCTCAGCTATATGTCGCGGCATCACGAGGATCTTGAAAAGAGCTTCACGGACGAGCAGAAGGAAACCTTCGAAAAGTTCCACGATTGTTGGAACGAGTACATGAGCCTCGCCGAAGCAGCCATCTTCGAATATGCCTTCCGACTCGGCGCGCGGCTTGCACTTGAAATCCAAACGGATACCGAAGAATAAGAAATCAGGCACCGGAGAGATCCGGCGCCTTTTTTCTTCAAAAAATATTTGGAATATTCCAAAATCTATTGACAAAAATGCAATTATATGCTATAATTGGTATGTTCCAAAATAGCAACAGTGCATCAAAATACAAGGAGCATGAAAATGGCAAGAAAACGCAGTCCTTCCCCTTTAAAAGCAGCTATCATAAAAGTGGCTTCAGAACTGTTTTTTGAAAATGGTTATACTCAAACAACACCCGGTCAAGTCTGCAAAAAAGCCGACATCGGCACGGGTAACCTCACATATTACTTTCCCACCAAGGAGCATATGCTCGCCGTACTTGTTCAAATGATGATCGACTATCAATGGAAGGAGATGGAGAATGCAACCGACGAGGGCACAAGCTCGCTTCTCGCCTACTGTCTGGAGCTGACCACACTGGTTGCCATTGGCGAAGAAATACCGCAAATGCAGGACTTCTTTGTAGCCGCGTATTCTCATTCCATGACGCTTGACCTCATCCGCGCCAACGACATTGATAAGATAAAGCACGTGTTTGCGGCATATACACAGGACTGGGATGACGAAAAATTCACTGAGACCGAAATAATCATTTCAGGTGTTGAATATGCTACCTTGATGCAAACCGAGCATACCGTATCGATTGAGCGTAGAATAGAAGGGGCTCTGAATGCGATCATGATGCTTTTCGACGTTCCCGAAGAACTGCGCAAAGCAAAAATCGCCAAGGTGCTTGCCATGGACTACCGAGCCATCGGCATAAAGGTTTATGAGGACTTCAAGCAATACGTAACGGAAGCCAACGAGAATGCTCTCGACGAGATCTAGAAAAACGCCAAGATCAGAACATATAAATAATAGTAAAAAAATGCAAAGGGATATCCCTTTGGTAAGATGCTTCGCATCATACCAATTCAACTTTGATTACCACCAAGGAGGTAATATATCATGAAAAAATCAATCATATCAATTGTCGGTATTTGCCTTTTGATATTCACCCTTGCCATTGGGTTGGCGGCTTGCGGTAAAAAATGCGAGCATACATATGATAACGCTTGCGACGCAATCTGCAATCAATGTGAAGAAACAAGAGAGGTCGGAGCACACGACTTTGCCGCGGCTGACTGCGATACAGCAAAGACCTGTAAAAACTGCGGAGTGACCGAAGGCGAAGCTCTTGGTCACACGTGGGGCGAAGC
>JAZQXT010000054.1:0-14183 GCA_045633005.1 Eubacteriales bacterium
ATTTCATTTTTATCTCGTCGGCGCGGTGCTTTTGCGAAACCATGCAACCGCAAACGGCTATGACGAGCGAGGGCTTATTCTTTTTGCAATGCTTATACTGACCGACGACGGAAAGCGCCTTTTTCTCGGCGTGCTCTCGCACGGCGCAGGTGTTGACTACGATAAGATCGGCGGCTTCGGGGGACTCTGTAATAGAATATCCCATAAGCGCCGCCATACCCGCAACGCTCTCCGCATCAGCCTCGTTTTGCTGACACCCAAACGTGTTTATAAATATTTTCAGCGCTTTATTCGAATTCAAGGAACGTACCTTGGCGATACAAGCGTCTCGCCTTGCCGCATCCTGTGCGCTGATAACTCTGTTTCTATAATTCATTTTTGACAACCATTAATTAATATAATTATAATAATCTAATATATTATACAACAAAACCGATTTCGTGTCAAGTAAAATATATTCAAAAACCCCATTGTGACGAGCACAATGGGGAAATTCAGTTGAAGAGCTTGCGCATTTGGTGTCCGTTGCCCGAAAGAGCCGCGAGCAACGCATCGGGAACAAGGTCAAAATCAGCCACCAAGGAATGCGGCTTCGCTACGGGATCGTCCTGCAAAAGCGGAACGAAATACACGTTTTTACGGGAATAAAGAGTCGCGATGTTTTTAAGATTTCCCGAAAGCGCGTCATTTGTGGCAAGTGCAATTACAAGCGGTCTGTCGCTTCGAAGATGTGCCTTCGCCGCCATCGTTACGGTAGTGTCGGTAATACCCAAAGCAAGCTTTGCAAGCGTATTTCCCGTACACGGGCAAATAACGAGAGCGTCAAGTATCTCACGCGGGCCCAAGGGTTCTGCCGCAATAATTGTCTTTATAGCCTTGTTTTCGCAAACATCCTCAACCGCCGAAATAAGCTCCTTCGCCGTGCCGAATCTCGTGTCTAACACAGCGGTTATCTCGCTTAATATCGGAAGGATATCATATCCGTTATCCTTTAGTTTTCTTAGAATTTCGAGAGATTTTTTGTGGGTGCAAAACGAACCGCACATAGCATATCCGATCTTCATTTCATCACCACTTACAGAGATAGAATAAACAGCGAAGCAATATTTGTCTGCTCCGTTTTTCTTAAAAATTACTTAAATAATTAAGAATGGTCTTACCGATTATCATTCCCGCCGTCTTCGGAAAATACTTTCCCGGCAGCGAAAGCGCCCTTAAAACTCTAATCCCACACGTCTCGGCGTAGCTAAAATCAAAGCCTCCCGGACTTGAAGCAAGGTCTACGTAGAGTGTTTCTGCGCACGCGGCTTCAAGCACGTGACTGTCAAAAAGTATGCACGGCACAGTATTAAAAACCACGTCGTAGCCGCCACCGACAAGCGCTGTCAGCGAGTCGGCAATTATTCTTTTCGGAGACAGCCCTGATATTTCTATCCGCGCAAGATCGGACTCCTTGCGCGCGGCTACGTCCACCCTCGCCCCCATGCGCCAAAGCAACGAGGCGAGAGCCTTACCGATTCTTCCGTATCCAACGACAAGGATCTTTGAGGAAAATATCGTGCGATCAAGATTTTCAAGAGCGATAGCGACCGCCCCCTCGGCGGTCGGCAAAGCGTTCAAAATTTGAAGCTCCTCGCTCAAAAAGTAGTCGATAGCTTCCCTGCTTTGCTCTTTGGCGTAGCTCAAAAAAGAATCGGGCAATTTCCCGCCCAAAACAACGCCGCTTGATGCGTCAAGGATGTCGCGAAGATGCGGAACGTCCTCCGTAAAGCTTGGCGAAACGTTGAGCCTGCCCCCACCGTCCTCTGCCACGATGGGAAGAATTATCGCATCAGCCGATACAAGCGCCGAGCGCCACTCAGCGCAACGCACCGCACCGCCGATATTTCCGTTCACCGCCCACGTCGCCGTTTCGTACCCCGCCTGTGCAAGCATTGCCGCAAGCGCCGCCTGCCGCGCGTCTCCTCCAAGAACTGCAATTTTTTCGATTTTTTTCATTACCGCCTCCCGTGCCAAGAGTTGAAAAAGCACCTATTATATATTATGACACATCTCCCCCTTTTGCGACAAAAAAGCAGACGATTTTACCGCCTGCTTCATAATATTTTTATTCCTGCCGTATTTTTTAAATTTACGATATTCCCCGTTTGGGTTTCAACGTTAAGGGTAAAATCGTCGCATATTTCTCGCGCAAGTGCTATTCCGCCATTTTCAAGCATTACTTTTTTCCCCACCGTAGTACAAAGTGAGCGGTATTCAAAAAGAAAATTGTCGTTAAGCGAGCGCACTATAAGCTCGGCTATAGCTTGAGCCACGGTATCGCCGTCGCACTCGATATTGAGGCTTGCCGCATTTCCGCACAGCTCAGGCGGAAGCGGAGCGCTACCGAGATTTATACCAAAGCCTATGCGAAATGCGGTTATTTTATCCATTTCGATAGACGTGGCGCTGAGTATTCCGCCGTATTTTTTGTCTTGGTAAAGGAGATCGTTTATCCATTTGATGCGAAGTCCGTCACGATATTCGGAAAGCACGCGAGTTGCGCAAACGGCGGCAAGCGGAGTCAAACGTCTGACAAGCGAGAACTCCGTTTTTAAGTCAAAATCCCGTTTAACGAGCAAGGTTGCGTATATGCCGTTACCACGCGGGGAGCAAAAGCTATGATCGCCCTGACCTCTGCCTGCGGTTTGCTCTTTGGTTAAAAACAAATATTCGCCCTTTCGGAGAGCGGGCATCATACGCCCACTCTCCACAAAGGTCGAATCAATACTTTCGTATTTAAAAACTTGCATTATCTTTCCTCGCGGAAATACGATTTACCAAGCGCGGCGGGGGGCTGATGCTCCTTCTTCTTTCTTGAGCTTGTAAACACAAGAACGATTATGGTAACGAGGTAAGGAAGCATCTTGATAAGCTCCTTGGTGCTACCAGAAAGTCCGGGGATAAAGATACAAGCGATATAAAGTCCGCCGAAAACGTAGGAACTGAATATTGCACTACGCGGCTTCCACAGAGCGAAAATAACGATAGCGATAGCGAGCCATCCGCGGTCGCCAAAGCCGTTATTCGTCCACGCACCCGTAGTGTAATCCATAACGAAATAAAGTCCGCCAAGACCCGCTATAGCACCGCCTATGCAGGTTGCAAGGTATTTATATTTTGAAACGTTGATACCTGCGGCATCTGCAGTTGCGGGGTTTTCACCAACAGCGCGAAGGTTGAGTCCGACTCGCGTACGGGTGAGAAACCATTGTGCAAAGAGCGCGATAAAAATAGAAAGGTAAACGAGGAAGCCGAAGGAAAAGAACGTCTCGCCTATAATGCCGAGATGGTCGGACAAAAACGGAATCTTCGTTTTATACGCATTTCCCGTAACGAGAAGCGAGATAGAGCCGCTTTCGCCAAACATTTTAAGCAGCGAGCCGCCGTAAAAATTGCCAAGTCCTACGCCAAGGGTGGTGAGAGCAAGACCGACGACGTTCTGATTTGCCTTCAGGGTGATGGTAAGGAAGCTATAGATGAGCGCGATAAAGGTCGAGCCTGCAAGAGACGCGAGAAGCGAAATAATAACGCAAAGCACGGGGATGGGCTCGGCGCAGAAGTGCTCGTAAAGATAGCCGCCGATTATACCCGAAATACCGCCGATATACATAATACCAGGAATTCCGAGGTTGAGGTTTCCGCTCTTTTCGGTGATGATCTCACCCGTTGCACCAAAAAGCAAGGGAGTACCTTGAATGATAGCGGCGGCGATGAATGCCATTATCGAGGTAAATACACTCATTTCGTCTCCTCCTTTTGCTTCTTATGACGGAAATTGATCTTATAATTGATAAAGAACTCGCTACTGATGATGAAAAGAATTATAACGCCCGTAAGAACTTCGCCCACGCTCGAATTAAGACGGAGTGAGGACGCTATCTCGCCCGCACCTCTTTGCAGGAAGCAAACGAGCAAGGATGAAAACACCATAACTACGGGGTTGAATTTTGACATCCACGAAATCATAATAGCGGTAAAACCGTTGCCTCCTACGGAGTTTGCGGTGATGGAATGTGCAGTTCCTGCGGCAAGTATCCAGCCCATAACGCCGCAAAGCGCGCCTGAAATAAGCACGGTGCGAAGAATGACCTTCTTTACGTTTATGCCTATATATCTTGCGGTATTCTCGCTCTCACCTACAACGGCGATCTCATAGCCCTGCTTGGTCTTTTTAAGATAAACGTATACGATGACGGTGATGAGTGCAACGATAATGACGTTAAGAAGGTACTTCTGACCCGCTATTGACGGAAACCATCCGCTTTGAGTGTTGGAGTTTACAACGCCAAGGATCATCGAGCCGCTGGGGACCCAGATCATAATGAAGAACGAAACGAGCTGCATAGCAACGTAGTTCATCATAAGCGTAAAGAGGGTCTCGTTGGTGTTCCACGTTGCCTTGAAAAAACCCGGAATTCCTGCCCAAACAGCACCCGCGATAACGCTTGCAAAGAACATAATGACAATAAGAAGCCACGAGGGAATCGCATCCCCTATATAGAACATACAAGCAACGCTTGCAAGCATACCGATAAGCACCTGTCCCTCTGCGCCCGTGTTCCAAAAACGCATTTTGAACGCGGGGGTAACGGCAAGAGAGATACCGAGCAAGATCGCGGCGGACTGTAAAAGATTCCACAGCTTACGCGACGTGCCAAAGCTACCGTTGATCATCGAGGAGAAAACGTTTATAGGGTTTTCACCCGTCAAAAGCATAACGAGGAGTGCGCAGAAAAGCATGGCAATAAGCAGCACGGCGGCTCTTATTCCCCAAGCCTTAAGGCGCGGCATATCGTTGCGCTTAGTAATATGGATAAAAGGCTCGTGAGTCTTTTGCGCAGCAACAGAGGCCTTTACTTTTTCATTCTGCATCGCCGCTTCCCTCCTCTCCTACGGTTTTGGTCATAAGATATCCTATTTCATTCTTGGTGGCACTTCTGCCGTCAACGATACCCGTGATCTTTCCGCTTCCTATAACCATAATGCGGTCGCAAAGTTCAACGAGAACGTCAAGATCCTCTCCAACGAAAATAACGGCAACGCCTTTTTGCTTTTGCTCGTTGAGAAGGTCGTATATCAGGTAAGAGGAATTAACGTCAAGTCCTCTTACGGGATACGCCGCCATAAGCACGGTGGGCGCAGATGCGATCTCGCGTCCTATAAGGATCTTTTGCACGTTACCGCCCGACAGCTTACGCACGGCAACGTCGGTTCCGGGTGTGACAACGCCAAGCTGCTCGATAATTCTCTCAGCAAGCGCCTCGGGCTCTTGTCTTTGAACGAACATAGAGCGTCCGCTACGGTAGCTGCGAAGCATCATATTATCGACGATGTCCATATCTCCAACGAGTCCCATACCGAGTCTGTCCTCGGGAACGAAGGAAAGTCGCACGCCAAGCTCTCTTATCTGAATCGGGGTCTTGTCCCTGAGATTTTCCGCCTTGCCCGTTTTGGGATCGTGGTATATTATCGATCCGCCGTCGAGCTTTTGAAGTCCCGCGATAGCCTCAAGAAGCTCGCGCTGACCGCTTCCCGCGATACCCGCAATGCCAAGTATCTCACCCGAGCGTGCAACGAAGCTTACGTCGTCAAGAAGCTTAACGCCGTCTCTATTGCGGCAATTTATGTGCTCGACAACGACTCTGTCCTCGGCGTTTATGGGCTCGGGGCGCTGAATATTGAGTGCGACCTTCTTACCGACCATCATCTCGGTAAGCTCCTCCTCGTTCGTTTCCGAGGTGTTGACCGTGCCGACGTACTCACCGTGGCGAAGAACTGCAACCTTGTCCGAAAGAGCAAGAACCTCGTGGAGCTTGTGAGTGATGATAATTATCGCCTTTCCGTCGTTGCGCATACGGCGAACCACGTCGAAAAGCTTGCCCGCCTCCTGCGGAGTAAGAACAGCCGTAGGCTCGTCAAGAATGAGGATATCCGCGCCTCTGTAAAGCACCTTGACTATCTCAACGGTCTGCTTTTCGGAAACGGACATTTCGTATATCTTTTTGTTGGGGTCTATATCAAACCCGTACTTTTCGCTTATTTCGTTAACTCGCTTCGAAACCTCGGCAAGATCGAATTTACCACGCTCGTTAAGCCCGAGAACTATGTTTTCTGCGGCGGTAAAAAGGTCCACCAGCTTAAAATGCTGATGAATCATACCTATCTTAAAGTTAAAGGCATCATGCGGAGAGTTGATAGACACCTCGTTTCCGCCGATAAATATCTGTCCCTCGTCGGGATGATAAATGCCCGATATCATATTCATAAGCGTGGTCTTGCCACTTCCGTTTTCACCGAGGAGTGCAAGTATCTCGCCGTTGTACACGGAAAGATTTACGTTCTTGTTTGCCTGAATACGACCAAAGCGTTTGGAAATGTTGCGCAATTCAATGGCGACCTGATTCATTTCTAATTCCTTTCAGCTGTTTTTTCCGTTATCAAAAGAAAACGCACCGCAAAGCTGTGTCCTCTTTTCATAATGAAAAACACCTCTGGGGATGCCGAAATCGGCATCCCCAAATGGTTTTATAACTTATTTGCTAGCCTCAATACCGTCGATAATGATATCAAAGTAAGGAGCGGAACGCTTGCCGTCAGCGGACTCATCAAAGTATCCGTCATGAACGACGTTAGTGTCAGGAGTGAAAGCGGCGTCGGAATCAACGTCTGCGAGGTACTCGGTAAGAGTCTTGCCACCAACGGTGAACTTGGAGGTGTCAAATACCTTCAGAGTGCCAGCCTTGAACTGTGCCATAGCTGCGTCGATAGCTTCCTGAGTGCCGGGAGCTGCGCAAGCGGCGTTGAGCTCGGTGAGCTTAACGGAGCCTTCCTGAATACCGCCGCACCAGTCGTAGGGAATCTCACTACCCTTGCCGTCTCTGGTCTTCTCGATGATGAGCTTCATATAAGGAGTCCAGTCGATCTTAGAGGAGATGAGAGCGGTGTTGGGAGCGATGCTGATGGTGCTGATATTGTAAGCAACGTTGGGAACGCCTGCATCTTCGCAAGCCTTGGGAGCGCCCTCGGAGTCAGCATGCTGGCTGAGGAGTACGCAACCTGCGGCGATAAGAGTCTCGGCAGCGGTCTTCTCAAGTGCGATATCGAACCAAGAGTTGGTGTACTCAACCTTCATGGTAGCGGAGGGGCAAACGGAGCGAGCGCCGAGGAAGAATGCGGTGTAACCCGACTTAACCTCTGCGTAGGGCCATGCGCCAACGTAACCGATAACAGCCTGCTCGGCAGTGATCTTACCGCTGGAGATCATCTCGTTGAGCTTCATACCTGCTGCGATACCCGCAAGATATCTGCCCTCGTAGATGGAAGCAAATGCGTTGTGGAAGTTGGAGAGCTTTTCGGTGTGAGCCTTGGTACCCGTAGCGTGGCAGAACTGTACTTCAGGGAACTCTTTAGCTGCCTGAATCATAAAGTCCTCGTGACCGAAGGAGTCAGCGAAGATGAGGTCGCAGCCTTCGTCAACAAGCTCACAAGCGGCGTCGTAGCACTCGGGGCCTTCGGGGATGTTAACCTTCATAATTACATCCTTTTCAGAGAGACCCATTGCAGCAGCTGCTGCATTTGCGGCATCGATAAAGTTTTTGTCGTAGGTGGAGTTTTCATCGTGCAAGAAGATGAAACCTACCTTGATCGACTTTGCGGTGCCGTTGCCCGATCCATCGCCGTCACCATTGCCTGAGCCTGCATCGGAGCAAGCGACAAAAGAACAAGCGAGAGCGACAACCATAATGATCGCCATAATAAGTGATAAAACTTTTTTCATGGTTTTCCTCCATATGGATAAAAATTTATAATCAGCGCTGTGCGCCGAAAATACAAAAATGAACAGTTTTTTACAAAACTATTTTCATACGTACATATTATAACAATAAAACTTCAAACTGTCAAGAATAAAACCGAAATTGCAAGTGTATATTTTTACAAAAAATCAATCAAAAACCAACGAAACGATATCACAATCAACGAATACCCTGCCGTATGTCTCGATATTCCCTTTTCGCACGACGCTGTCAAGCAGCTCCCTCTCGGCAATATACAACTCCTTTGCGCGCGGAAGAAGAAAACCGCCGTCAGGCTTCGGTTGCGGTCCGTGCGAGCCTATCACCAACGCATCCACCGCCTCCTCTTTCGCAATGCACGAGGAGCTTGCGTAAGCAAAGCTTTGATTTTCGTCTTTTATGGAAATCGACGTGATCGGATGATAAAATCCCTTTGGCGTTTTTATGCCCGACGCGCTTATTTCTATACTATCGAAAGCCGTAAGTGTATCGCTTGCTCCGTACATAAAGCATACCACTCCCTCTCGCTCGGCAAGACGGAAAAGCCGCGCCATTATCTCGGCATCCTCCACGCTTTCGGGCTCGGGAAGATATAGGCGGCGCACGCGCTTTGCCTGAATAAACGAGCCGACGGCACCAACGTGCCTATCGTGATAATGCGTAAGAAGGAGTGCTTCCACCTCCGTTGCGCCGTGCGCGGCGGCAATTTCAAACCCGCTGTACAGCGTGGATGACGAGCCGCTCGTGATATCGCAAATAACTGCACCATCTCCCTTGGTCATAACTATCGCGTCATTGTTGCCAACCGAGATCAGCTCCACTCCCACGGAGTCTGCGGTGGCGTTATACGTCAATACCCCGATGATGACTGTCGCAAGTCCGAGATACGACGGCAGCACCGCAAGCAAGCGCCGCCTCAACTTTAGCGAGACCAAAAGAACGGTAAGTGCGGTCGACGCGATCACCACGGGAATGACGAAATCGTGGCGCAAGGAAAGCATAACGTGATCTATCTCTGAAAACGCCGATGCGATGTCAAGGATAATTTCTCCAACTGCCTCCGCTCCTGAAGCGACAAGTGCTCCGACGAGGGGAACGCCACCGAGCACGAGCGCAAAAAGCGAAAGCAAGATAAAGGCGGCGGCAACTGGAGAAAGCAAAAGGTTAGCGGGAACGGAAGCGAGTGACAGAGTTCCAACGCTGTAGCAAACGGGCAGGAGCATAAACATCCACACGGCGAAGGCGACCACGACGGCGGACGTTACCTTATTTACGGCGTTTATAAACGATATAAAGCGTTTGCGCCTTTTGTTAAGCTCCCCTCGCCTTGACGGATCAGCCTCAAGCTCCAAACGCATCTCGAAATGGTTCTTGCGAAGAATTTTCGTAAACGCCTCGGTCAGAAACGGCATAACTATAAGTATTCCGAGCGTTGCGCAGAACGAAAGAACAAAGCCGAGGTCAAGTATTGCCGCGGGCGAGATGATAAGTATTACCCACGCGGCAAGACCAAGGGATGAAAGGCTGTCGTCGGACATTCCCAAAAGATAGCTGACGTAGGTTATGCCGAGCATAATGGCAGCCCTCACGGCGCTTATAGGGAAATCTATAAGAAATAGGTAGAAAACGATAAAGCCCAAGAGCAGAACCGAGCGCGGCCCTTTGCCAAACCCTAACCAAAACAGCAACGTTCCAACGACAGCGGCGATTATAGAAAGATGAAGTCCGCTTATTGCAAACAAATGCGACACTCCTGCACGCGAAAAATCTCTGCGTGCCGAGGACGAAACGCCCGCCGTATCCCCCAAAAGCATAGCAGATGCAAGCACGCCCGCCTCGCCGTCTATGATATTTTCAAGTCTTGACGCAAACCTTGCGCCGAGCGATGACATTTTGCTGAAAACGGTCTCACCCACCGATCCGACCGCAACGTAATCCTCGCTCTCCTCGGATATCATTTTAAGAAATACGCCTTCGGAAAGCGGATTGGCGTATCCCTCGTCGAAGGCAAGCGCGTCCTTAAGGCTTACGCCGCGAAACACCGCAACGTCGCCACGCTTAAGGTCTGCGACGTAGTTGCATTCAAGCAACGCGTTAACGTCGCACTCCTCGCCGTCTACGCTTTTGATATTTATCTCGTAATCCGTGTAAAAAGCGCCTGCGCCGCAAACGTCGGTTATTTCGCACCTTACTTCCCTTTCCTCACCGATAAAACGAAGTGAGCCGAGATATCCTACGTCATAATAAGCAAAGCATCCAAGCAAAACGCCAAAGCCTATAAGGCAAACTACGGTGTTGGCAAAAAAGCGGTATGGGGTTATATTTTTTCTTACGAGCAGAATCAAACACACAAGCAAGCCTGCAAGCAACAAAAGAGCAAGCACGAGCTTGCCCGTTTTATTGAAGCAGTAACCGCAGACCGCCATAACGGCGGCAAGCGCGCCTGCCTGAAGCATCGGTCTACCGCCGAAAACGTCCATAGCCTAAAGCTCCTCCACGAAATGATCCTTAAAGCCCTTGCCAAAAACGGCAACGGATCTCGTTACTATAACGAACGCCGCCGCGTCCTCTTCCTTTATAATATCGCGCACTGCGGGAAGACGGCGCGGGCGAACGACAATAAGCAATATTTCCCTACTCTCGCCCGTATGCTCACCTTGACCGTAAAGCATGGTCGCCCCAACGTCAAGCTCGTCACGGGCACGCGCCGAAATGCGTCCGCTATTCGCACTTATGATATAAACGAGCATCGCGCCGTCCGCGCCGTAAAGGATTTTATCAAGCACTACGGTCTGCACGGTAAGCGCAATTACCGAATAAAGAGCCGCATCAACGTCACCGAGCAATATCCACGAAGCCAAAACGACGGCTCCGTCAAGGATGAGAAAAATGATACCCGTGTTAACGTGCCTTAGCTTCAGCTTCAAGAGCTTGACCGCAACGTCCGCGCCGCCCGTGGTCGCACCGCACCTTAATACGATGCCAAGCCCCAACGCGACGAGTGCGCCGCCCGCAGTAGCACCAAGAACAGCATCACGCGTCAAAGCGTTTGCGTACGACGAAAGGATGTCCGTAAAAAGTGCGCTGATGCCGACGGCGAACAGCGTATCAACGAAAAAGCGCCGCCCGAAGACCTTAGCTCCTATAAAAACAAGCGGCACGTTGATCACGAAAAGCCAAAAGCCTATCGGCAAATGCGGGAACACTGCGTGTATGATCAAGGCGATTCCCGAAACGCCTCCGGGGGCAAGCCGTAACGGCTCGTAAAAGCAAGCCACACCAACGGCGAAAGGAATGCAACCCGCGACAATGAGCGCGTATTTCTTCACCGCCTGACCAAAGTTGCCACCGCGGGCGCAAAAGTGCTTAATTTTTGTTTTGTTAAATAAACGTATCGACATATTTTAACATATTTTTTACCAAAAATCAACTCGCAGTATTGATAAATCTTCGTTTTGTGTTATAATTAAATAAAAATCAAGTGAGGAACATATGAAAAAATCAACGCTCAAGAAGCTCTCAAAGCTCCCTGCACCCGTCTTGATGATAATCATTGCGATAGCAGTCGTCTTTGCGGCATATCAACATTTCCGCACCGATAACACGCCAACAACAGTTACTGACTCTGCTGAATTTCATTTCATCGACGTCGGTCAGGGTGATGCCGTGCTTATCAGAACACCCGCGGGCGACGTGCTGATAGATGCGGGCAAAAACAGCAGCGAGGAAGCACTCGATCTATATCTGAAATCGCAGGGCGTAAAAACCATAGAGTACGCCATCTTTACCCATCCGCACGAGGATCACATAGGCGGCGCGGATATGGTTATTAAAAATTACGATATTAAAAACGTTATTTTGCCCAACTGCCCCTCGACCACAAAAACATACACCAATATGCTTACGGCAATATCACAGAAAGCCGTTGCGACCAAAGAGGCGCACAGCGGCGATAAATACCGCGTCGGCGAGCTCGTGCTGAACGTTCTCGGTCCCGTCAGAAACGACTATGAAGAGGTAAACGACCACTCCATCGTCATCCTTGCCGAATGGGGCGGCACGCGCGTTATGCTCGCGGGCGACGCCGAGCTTGAAGCGGAAACCGATATTCTTAAAAAATTCGGAAACAGTAATATCAACTGCAACATCCTGAAGCTCGGACACCACGGCTCGTCATCGTCAAGCGGTGAAAAGTGGCTCAAGGCGCTTGCCCCCGATATAGGCATCATTTGCTGTGGCAAGGATAACGAATACGGACATCCCCACGCGGAGATAGTCGAAAGACTCAGTAAATTCGGCATCAAGTCGTACCGCACGGATGAGCTTGGCTCACTTGTGTTCGTTTCCGACGGAAAAACCGTTTCTCAAAAGGATAACTGATAATATTTTATCTTTTTCTCGACAAAAAATACATTTTCTCTTGACTTATTTTATCTTTACATTTATAATAAATACAACAAATTAGCACGGAGGTTTTTATAATGGCTAAGAAAAAGGACGGCGGCTTTATCGCCGATTTTAAAAAGTTTATTACTCGCGGCAACGTTGTTGATATGGCAGTCGGTGTTGTAATCGGCGGCGCGTTCGGTAAGATCGTTACGGGCTTTGTCAACTACATAATCAACCCCTTCATCGGCATCTTTATGGGTTCGGGCAGCCTTGACACGATCAAGACCGTAATTACCCCCGAAGTTCTTGACGAGGCTGGTGAGGTCGTTACCAAGGAGGTTGCTATCCTCTGGGGCACTTGGATCCAGACTATCATTGATTTCCTTATCGTTGCGTTCTGCATTTTCGTAATGGTACGCCTCATCGCAAAGATGTCTGAAAAGATGCACGCCAAGGCAATTGCCGAAAAGGCTGAGGCTGACAGAATTGCCGCTGAAAAGGCTGAGGCTGACAAGAAGGCAGCCGAGGAAGCCGCTGCCGCAAAGGCTGCAGAGGATGCTGCACTTCGTGCATCGCTCATCAATCAGGAAAAGCTGCTCAGCAACATTCTCGACGCTATCAAGAAGAACTAATTTTTGAAGGGGTGGCTCGCCACCCCTTTCTTAAGGAGAATTAAAATGATCATTTCGATTTTAGGTGACAGTATATCGACCTTTGAGGGATACATCCCTGAGGCTGACGGCGTGAATCTCAAGCACAGAAAAAGATATCCGCAGGACACGCTTCTGACCGACGTAAACGAAACGTGGTGGATGCGCGTCATAAACGAGCTTGGCGCGACGCTCGGCATAAACGACAGCTGGGCCGGCTCTTGCGTCAGAAACAAGATAGACGGCAATCAGGGCGACGTTGGCGAGGACGCCGCTATGGCTTCACTCACGAGAATCAAAAATCTCGGAGCTAACGGCTCTCCCGACGTTATCCTCTTTTACGGCGGAACTAACGACGCGGGCAGAAACTACACGCTCGGAGAATTTGATCCCGCAAACGCCCCCACAAGCGCTGATCTTACGGCAAAAAAGTGGGATTCCTTTGCCGACTCTTACGCTTGCGCGATACTCAGAATGAAGCATTTTTATCCCAACGCTAAAATTTACGCTATGACACCTTCGTTTACGAAAAGCTATTACCCCAACGAGCGACTTGCAAGCTTCGTTGACGTAATACAGCGCATCTGCGCGCACTACGGCGTGCCGTGCGTGGATCTCAGAGAGTCGGGCTTGCGCGTTGATATGCTCCCCGATGGACTTCACCCCAACGCCACGGGAATGAAGTGCATTTCGGAGGCTGTAATGAACAGTTTTTTCAGATAAGAAAAAACTTGAAAAAAATTTGAAAAAACTTGAAAAAATTTCAAAAAACCTATTGACAAACAAGAAAATAGGGTGTATAATATCAATGTTGTCGATACAACGACATGCGAGAGTGGCGGAACTGGCAGACGCGCACGTTTGAGGGGCGTGTGGTTCACACCGTACGGGTTCAAGTCCCGTTTCTCGCACCAAGCAAAACCGACCGCAAGGTCGGTTTTGTTTTAGATTTAAGCGGGTATGGCGGAATTGGCAGACGCGCTAGATTCAGGTTCTAGTGGGGGCAACTTCGTGAAGGTTCAAGTCCTTTTACCCGCACCAAAACAAAAGCAGACACCGTTCGGTGTCTGCTTTTTTATGCTTTTTCAGAAAGGATTAAAGTCCCATTTCAGCTTTGACCTCAGCAAAGCACTTCGCGATATAAAGAATATCCTCTTTTTCAAGCGCCGCGGAGAGCTGAGTTCTGATCCTTGCCTTGCCCTTAGGAACGACAGGATACGAGAACGCTACGACGTAAACGCCCTTATCCATCATTCTCTTTGCCATCTCGACCGCCTTATGCTCATCGTAAAGCATTACGGGGATAATA
>JAZQXT010000055.1:0-30854 GCA_045633005.1 Eubacteriales bacterium
ATAAAGCGCTGAAAATATTTATAAACACGTTTGGGTGTCAGCAAAATGAGGCGGATGCGGAGAGCGTTGCGGGTATGGCGGCGCTTATGGGGTATTCTATTACAGAGTCCCCCGAAGCCGCCGATCTTATTGTGGTCAACACTTGCGCCGTGCGCGAGCACGCCGAGAAAAAGGCTCTTTCCGTCGTCGGTCAGTATAAACATTGCAAAAAGAATAAGCCCTCGCTCGTCATAGCCGTTTGCGGTTGTATGGTGTCGCAAAAGCACCGCGCCGACGAGATAAAAATGAAATATCCCTATGTCGACTTCACCTTCGGCACGTCGGAGCTTTATAAATTTCCCGAACTTCTTGTCAAAAGGCTGGAGGGCGGCAAACGCGATTTTCTTCTTCCGACGGACGAGCCGCCGATCGCCGAGGGAATTGCGCCCTCGCGTTCCTCGCCTTATCGCGCGTGGCTCAGCGTAATGTACGGATGCAACAACTTTTGCTCGTATTGTATAGTTCCTTACGTCCGCGGCAGAGAGCGAAGCCGCGATCCGCGCGTTATCGAGGATGAGTTTCGCGCTCTCGTAAAGGACGGCTATCGCGATATAACCCTGCTCGGACAAAACGTTAATTCTTACGGACAGAAATGTACCTTTGATTGTAATTTTGCAGAGCTTCTGCGCCGTCTTTCGTCTGTCGAAGGAGACTATAAGCTTCGTTTTATGACGAGTCACCCGAAGGACGCCACGCGCGAGCTTGTTGACGTTATGGCATCGTCGGAGCGTATTGCAAAGCAGTTCCATCTGCCGCTACAATCGGGAAGCAACACCATCCTCAAAGCTATGAATCGAGGATATACGGTAGAAAAGTATCTCGATACCGTAGGATATATCCGCGAAAAAATGCCCGACGTAACGCTTACGTCCGATATAATCGTCGGCTTTCCGGGTGAGACGGAGGAGGATTTTGAGGCAACGCTTGACGTTTTGCGTCGCGTGAGATACGATATGGTGTATTCCTTTATATACTCGCCTCGCACGGGCACGCCCGCCGCAGAAATGGCGGATCAGATCCCCGAGGACGTAAAGGGCGAGCGGCTTCGCCGACTGCTTGAACTTCAAACGCAGATCGCCGAGGAAAAGAACGCCGAACTGCTTGGCACCGAGCAAAGAGTTCTTTGCTACGGCACGAGCAAAAACAACGACGGTATGCTTGAGGGCAGAACCGAAGGAAATAAAATAGTGCTTTTCAAGGGCGAAAGTGCTCTTGAGGGCAAATACGTAAACGTAAAAATCACCGAAACGCATCCATTCGTGATGTACGGAGAAAAATATTAAAAATTTAGGAGATAAAAACCATGGAAAGAACAGAAATCATTGCTCTTGCCGAAAAGGTCGGCGAGGCTATCAAGGAAAGCGAGCTCATGAAGGCTTACGAGGAGGCTGAAAAGAAGTATTCTACCGACGAGGCGCTCCAGACCAAGATCCGCGAGTATTCCATTCAGCAGCAGGTCCTTGCTGAGGAGACCGCAAAAACTCCCGTAAACGAATTCCTTATCGAAAGCATTCAGAAAAGACTTTACGCTCTTTACGAAACCATCACCGCTGACGAGACCTTCGTTGAGTTTTCTCAAAAGCAGGATGCGGTACGCGGACTTCTTACCGAGGTAAACAACAAGATCATGCAGGTCGTAACGGGCGAAGATCCAAACGGCGGCTGCACGCACGATTGCAGCACCTGCTCGGGCTGCCACTAATAAACTAATTTTCCGAGAGGAAGGAGGGCAATGCCATGACTCCTATGATGGAGCAATACTTTGAAATCAAAAATCAATATAAGGACTGTTTGCTTTTCTACCGTCTCGGAGATTTTTACGAGATGTTCTTTGATGATGCCATAACGGCGTCAAGAGAGCTGGAGCTTACTCTTACGGGCAGGGATTGCGGGGAAAAGGAGCGCGCACCAATGTGCGGAGTTCCGTTCCACAGCGCGGACGGCTATATTGCAAAGCTTATTGAAAAGGGCTATAAAGTAGCCATTTGCGAGCAGATAGAGGACCCGTCAAAGACTAAAACTCTTGTCAAGCGTGACGTTATCCGCTTGATAACACCGGGCACGGTAAGAGAAGCTGAAATGCTCAACGAAGCAAAGAACAACTACCTTTGCTCTATATGTATTTCCGAGCACGGAAGCGGCATATGCTTTGCCGATATTTCAACGGCGCAGATATTTGCCACCGATTTTATCGGTGCGGATTGCACCGCAGACCTTCTTAACGAGCTTGCCACGTATTCACCGAGCGAGGTTCTTATAAACGTAAGCGCTTCAAGCGTTCCCGAACTTTCCGCGTTTATCCGTTCAAGGCTTAACGCGATGCTTGAGGACGGCAGAGGAGAGAGCTTTGAGTATTCCGAGGCACTCTCGCGCGTGGAGCTTCAGTTTGCCGATGCA
The DNA here is from genome assembly GCA_045633005.1 of Eubacteriales bacterium. GTDB lineage: Bacteria > Bacillota > Clostridia > Oscillospirales > CAG-272 > CAG-390. Next base: position 2,437 of record JAZQXT010000055.1, read on the forward strand.
ATAAGAAGCAACGACAAGGAAAAGCGCGAGCTTATCTGTGCGCTCGGCGGACTTATTGAGTACATAGCTCTTACCCAAAAGACCGATATTTCGTATATGCGCGACCTTAATATTTACGAAAGCGGTCAGTATATGCAGCTCGACGTTGCCACAAGGCGCAATCTTGAACTTACCGAGACCATGCGCTCAAAGGATAAAAAGGGAAGTCTGCTTTGGGTGCTTGATAAAACGAAAACCGCGCCGGGCAAGCGCATGCTCCGTCAATGGATAGAGCGTCCGCTTCTCAATCTCGCAATGATAACGAGGCGGCAGAGTGCCGTGGGCGAGCTTTTCGATAATTACATATTAAGAGAGGACCTGACGGATCTCTTGTCGGGCGTTCTTGATATGGACAGACTTGTAACCAAGGTGATTTACGGAAGCGCAAATGCGCGCGACCTTCGTTCGATTTGTTCCACGCTTTCCCTTATCCCTTCTATCAGAGAGCTTTTGTCAGCGTGCGAGGGAGACGAGCTGAAGGCACTTCGCGAAAGCCTTGATCCCCTTGCAGACGTGCGCGATGCCATCGACGCGGCGATAACGGATGAAAATCCTCCGTTCAGCGTAAGAGAGGGTGGAATGATCCGCGCGGGCTACAACGAAGAAGTTGATAGGCTCCGCGAGATAGTAAGCGGAGGCAAGGGCTGGATACAGAAAATAGCCGACAGAGAAAAGGAAGCCACGGGCATCAAAACGCTCAAGGTCGGCTACAACAGAGTGTTTGGCTATTACATCGAGGTCAGCAAGAGCTTCGTTGATATGGTGCCTGACCGATACATCAGAAAGCAAACGCTTACGAACGGTGAGCGATATATCACGGAGGAGCTAAAGGAGCTTGAGTCTACCGTTCTCGGAGCTTCGGACAAGCTTTCCGCGCTTGAATACGATATCTTTTGCGGCGTAAGGAATCTTACGGCAGATGCGGCGGCGAGAATAAGAACGGTCACGGCTTGCCTTGCAAGGCTTGACGTTTATTGCTCGCTTGCATCCGTTGCGGCAAAGAATAACTACGTTTGCCCGTCGCTCAACGATAAAAATATGTTCGACATAAGGGACGGACGACATCCCGTTGTCGAAAAATTCGTCAAGGACGCGTATTTCGTTCCCAACGATACGCATCTTGATATGAAAAACAACCGCGTGATGATAATCACGGGTCCCAATATGGCGGGTAAATCCACCTATATGCGTCAGGTCGCGCTTATGATCATTATGACGCAGATAGGCTCGTTCGTTCCCGCCGCCTCCGCGGATATGTGCATAGTTGACCGCGTATTTACGCGTGTTGGTGCGTCGGACGATCTCGCATCGGGACAATCCACGTTTATGCTTGAAATGTCAGAGGTCGCAACTATTCTTCGTTCCGCCACCAAAAACAGCTTCATCATTTACGATGAGGTCGGCAGGGGAACGTCCACCTTTGACGGAATGAGCATAGCTCGGGCTATCCTTGAATATACGCAGAGCCGTAAGGTAGGTGCAAAAACGATGTTTGCAACTCACTACCACGAGCTTACGTCGATAGCCGATGAATTTGAGGGTATAGTTAATTACAACATAGCCGCAAGAAAACGCGGCGACGGCATCGTTTTCCTGCGAAAGATAGTCCCCGGCTCGACCGACGACAGCTACGGTATCGAGGTTGCAAAGCTTGCGGGAATACCCACGGAGGTCATCAAGCGCGCTCGCGAGGTTCTTGCAGACGTAGAGGCACGCTCAAGAGCGGCAAACGTTCTCGGCGCTGTCGAAAAGCAAGAGGACGATACGCTTATCACGCTTGACGATTGCATAAACGATAGAATAATTGACGATATAAGAGCCGCAGACGTTAACAATATGTCGCCGTTCGAGGCACTCAATCTGCTTTACGAGCTTCAAAAGAGACTAAAATAAACTGAAAGGAGTCGGGGAATGGGAAAGATAAACATTTTAAGCTTCGAGGTTGCCAATTTAATAGCCGCGGGCGAAGTAGTTGACCGCCCCGCCTCCGTAATTAAGGAGCTTGTCGAAAACTCCATAGACTCGGGTGCTGACCGAATCACCGTTGAGATACAGCGCGGCGGTATTATGCTGATGCGCGTTACCGACAACGGTTGCGGTATGTCGCCCGAAGACTTGCCCGTTGCCGTCAAAAGACACGCGACGAGCAAAATAAAAACCGCCAAAGACCTTGACGGAATCATCACCCTCGGCTTTCGCGGTGAGGCGCTTGCCGCCATTTGCTCCGTTGCCGACGTTAGAATTATTTCAAAGCCAAAGGACGCCGCACTTGGCGCGATGCTTGAAATAAATTCGGGAAGAACGGGCGAGATAACGGAGCGAGGCGCAACGCACGGAACGACCGTAATAGTTGAAAATCTTTTTGCCAACGTTCCTGCGCGTCTGAAATTCTTAAAAAGAGATCAAACCGAGGCAATGGCGGTTTCAACGGTCGTTGAAAAGATCGCCCTCTCACATCCCGAAATATCCTTCAGGCTTATTTCCGACGGCTCGGTAAAGCTTGAAACTGCGGGAGACGGAAAGCTTGCGGGAGTTATAAGGTCTGTTTACGGCAAGGATTTTGCCGCCAAGACCATACCCGTAGAGGATTCAAGAGATGGAATAAGCATAAGCGGCTTTATTACCTCGCCCGATGCACCGAGGGCAAACAGAAATTATCAGAATTTCTTTATAAACGGGCGATACATCAAAACCAAAACGGCTACTGCCGCCATCGAGCAAGCGTATTCCTCTTATATACCGCCCGATAAATTCCCCGGCTGTATATTAAACATAACGCTTTCTCCAAGTGTCGTTGACGTTAACGTTCACCCATCAAAGCTTGAGGTCAAGTTTTCCAACGAGAGACCTGTGTTTGACGGTGTTTACCACGCCGTAAGGTCGGCACTCCAAGAAAACCGACAGCGTCCCGAGCTTGAGCTTGGCAGTAGCTCTAAAATGAACTTTGCGAGCGGTGCAAGCTTTAGGGTAAGCACGGCGTTCGTTCCCGTTCGCGATAAAAGACTTGAAGGCACACAAAAGCCGCACGCGCAGATAAATATCACGGAGGCTTACGCCGAGCCTGCGCCGACGGTAGCATCGAGAGCACAAGCTCCTACCACACCCGTGGTAAACGCTCCACCGCTTCGTGCAAGCGTTAATATTGTCGAAAAAGAGCCGAAGTGTGAACCCGAAAAGCCACCCGTCGCGCCCGTTATTCCCAATATTTCGTACAGAATAGTGGGTGAGCTTTTTAATTCGTACGTTATCGTCGAAAAGGAGTCCTCGATGCTCGTCATTGACAAGCACGCGGCGCACGAAAGACTCAATTTCGAGAAAATGAAAAAGCTTTTGTACTCCACGGAGCGCACCTCACAGCAGATCGCAGTTCCCATTGAGATAATGCTGATGAGCGACGAGGTCGCCGCGATAGAGGAGTACCGCCAAAGCATTGAGGGTGTGGGCTTTGAATTCAAAACCACTAAAAACACGGTTTACGTAAGTGAAATCCCCACGGGAATACCGCAAAACGACGTTCCCTCGATGTTTGAGGGCTTTGCTGATGCGATAAAGAACAACACGGGAAGCGTTACGATAAACGCCGACGAGGTGTTTGAAAAGGCGCTTTATCAGGCATCGTGCAAGGCATCCATAAAGGCGGGGCGCACTTATCCGCAGGAATATATCGAAAAGCTCGTAAAGGATCTTTTTGAAAACCCCGAAATTACTTACTGCCCCCACGGCAGACCCGTTGCGTTTGAGATCAGCCGCAACGAACTAAATCATAGATTTAAGAGAAGTTGAAAATGTTTGAATTGATTTTAACCGAGGGCCGCGCAAGACGCGCCGTTCTCCATACGGTACACGGAGACATACAAACTCCCGTTTTTATGAACGTTGGCACTTGTGCCGCGATAAAGGGCGGTATTTCCGCTATTGACCTTATTGACGTAAACTGTCAGGTCGAGCTTTCCAATACTTATCATCTGCACATTCGTCCCGGTGACAAGCTTATCCACGATCTCGGCGGTCTGCATAAGTTTATGAACTGGAAGGGTCCGATCCTTACGGATAGCGGCGGATTTCAGGTCTTCTCGCTCTCACAGCTCAGAAAAATAACCGAGGAAGGCGTTAAATTCGCCTCCCACATCGACGGTAAGCGCATTTTTATGGGACCCGAGGAAAGTATGCAGATACAAGCAAACCTCGCTTCCACCATCGCTATGGCGTTTGATGAATGCATTGAAAATCCCGCCCCCTACGAATACGTAAAGCAATCCTGCGAGAGAACTTCCCGCTGGCTTCTCAGATGCAAGGCGGAAATGGCAAGGCTTAAGTCTCTGCCCGATACCATAAATCCCCACCAGCTTCTTTTCGGCATAAATCAGGGAAGCACATACGAGGATCTTCGCATTGAGCATATGAAGCAGATTGCCGAATACGACCTTGACGGATACGCCATCGGCGGTCTTGCCGTCGGTGAGGCTACCGAGGATATGTACCGCATCATCGACGCGGTTGAGCCGTATATGCCCAAGGACAAGCCAAGATACCTTATGGGCGTTGGCACTCCGCTCAATCTTCTTGAAGCCGTATATCGCGGCGTGGACTTCTTTGATTGCGTTATGCCAAGCCGCAACGCTCGCCACGGCAACCTCTTTACGTGGCACGGAAAGGTAAATATTCTCAACGAGAAATACGCTCTTGACGATCGCCCCATAGATGAAAATTGCGGATGTCCCGCGTGCCGCAATCACAGCCGTGCGTATATCAGACACCTTCTGAAAGCCAAGGAAAACCTCGGAATGCGCCTTGCGGTGCTTCACAATCTCTATTTCTATAACGAGCTTATGGAAAAGATACGCGAGGCTCTTGACGAGGGTAGATACGAGGAATTTTACAACAAGTACAGAAATATTCTCGGTGAACGTTCAGTTAACTGATAATTAATATCTAATTTACTTATTTCTATTGCTATTTTATAATTTATGTTATATAATATCCATGTTGAAATTTTAGGAAAGGAGATATAGATATGATTTCTGCCGTTAAAAACTTCTTTCTGACTTTTATTATTGCGATCTTTGTTTTTATTTTCGTCGCTTATCCCATAGCACATTTTATCGTTATTAACCTTTCGGAAACGTACGTTGAAGGTGGGGAAACCAATAAACCCTCTGCGGATGATCCGCAAGGCGACAACGACCAACCCGGAGTTCCGTCGTTTTACGGTGACGGTGGCACGTCCACTAACGTGCTGATGGTCTTGACCGACTATCGACCGTCCACGTATTCGAACTATGACCCCGAGGTGTTAAAGCGTCTTTACGGAATAGAAAACGTAGTACCCGCTCCGTCCGTTCCCAAGGACCTTGCAAGACCCGCAAAGCTCTCCGTACTGTCGGATCTGACCGTTGACTACTCAAGCTATTACGTCGCAGACGACGGCTCGCTTATCTTCAAGGACGGCTTCTACGAAGTTCCTTACCGCGAGATAAACGCTACTACGATCATTCTTATGCGTATCGACAAGGAGCGAGGGCATACGAGCTTTACGGTCTTCCCGACAAACGCCTACGTTACCGTTGAGGGCGGATACGTTCAGCTTGCTGACGTTTATGCCAAATACGGAATGCGCTTCTTGATAGACCGCCTCCACGCGTTGACGGGAATAAGCATTGATAACTATATCCTCACCTCGTTTGAGACGTTCCCGCAGCTTCAGGATGCTCTCTTACCGGGCGGCGTCAGCTGTACCGTTCCCACCAATCTCTATCTGAACGATCCCGCTCGTGACCTCTATATCAGCCTCCCGATCGGAAGACGTCTGCTTGACGGTGCAGGAGCTTTAAACCTTCTTGTATTCGATGCGTATAACGATGCAATAAACACGCAATCAACTACTGCGATAAGATACGTCAGGGAGCTTTATTCCCAGTACACAAACATTATCAACTACGCATCCGCTCCCAAAAACATTACGAAGCTTATTGATAATTGCGATACGGATCTTACCGCGGAAAAGCTGCTTGATAACGTTGATATGATGTTCAAGTACGCTACCTCGCAGATCGAAATAAACGTTCCTACCATAAAGAAGAGCGTTGGAAACAAGGTTATCACCATAATTAACGACGATGATGCGATAAGAGCATTTTCAAATTTCAGAAAAATATATAATTAAAAAGGATATTGAAAAATGGACAACAAAGCAAAAACGATGGACAAAATAGTCGCTCTGTGTAAGAATCGCGGCTTCATTTTCCCCGGCTCCGAAATTTACGGCGGACTTGCAAACTCTTGGGACTACGGCCCTCTCGGCGTTGAATTCAAGAACAACGTAAAAAAGGCGTGGTGGAAGAAATTCGTTCAGGAGTGCAAGTATAACGTAGGTCTTGACTGCGCTATCATAATGAATCCTGAAACGTGGGTAGCATCGGGTCACGTTGGCGGCTTCTCCGATCCTCTTATGGATTGCAAGGAGTGCAAGACTCGTCACAGAGCCGATAAGCTTATCGAGGAATATGCGTTTGCAAACGGACTTGACGACAATCCCGCAGGCTGGACCTTTGACGAGATGGCAGCCTACATCAAGGAAAAGGAAATTGCTTGCCCCGATTGCGGATGCAAGGAATTTACCGATATTAAGAAGTTCAACCTGATGTTCAAGACTTATCAGGGCGTTACCGAGGATTCTACCACCGAGCTTTATCTCCGTCCCGAAACCGCGCAGGGTATTTTCGTTAATTTCCCCGCAGTTCAGCGCTCTACGAGAAAGAAGCTCCCCTTCGGCGTTTGCCAGATAGGTAAATCCTTCAGAAACGAGATAACCCCCGGTAACTTCGTATTCAGAACCCGCGAGTTTGAGCAGATGGAGCTTGAATTCTTCTGCAAGCCGGGTACTGACCTTGAGTGGTTCGCATTCTGGAAGAACTACTGCCATCAGTTCCTGCTTGGTCTTGGTATGAAGGACGAAAACCTCAGACTCCGCGATCACAGCCCCGAGGAGCTTTGCTTCTATTCAAAGGCTACTACAGACTTTGAGTTCCTGTTCCCGTTTGGTTGGGGCGAGCTTTGGGGTGTTGCGGACCGTACCGACTACGATCTTGGTCAGCACGCTGAGCATTCGGGCAAGGATATGATGTATTTCGATCCCGAGACCAACGAAAAGTACATTCCCTACGTCATCGAGCCCTCTCTCGGTGCAGACCGCGTCGCTCTTGCATTCCTTGTTGACGCTTACGACGAGGAAGTCATTGATGCCGAAAAGAATGATATCCGCGTAGTTCTTCACCTCCATCCCGCTCTTGCCCCCTTCAAGGCTGCTGTTCTTCCTCTTTCGAAGAAGCTCAGCGCGGAGGCTGATGAGGTCTACACCATGCTTTCCAAGAAGTTCAGCGTAGACTTTGACGAAACAGGCTCTATCGGTAAGAGATATCGCCGTCAGGATGAGATCGGAACGCCTCTTTGCATCACCTACGACTTCGACTCCGTTGAGGATAAGTGCGTAACCGTGCGCGACAGAGACACCATGCAGCAGGTTCGCGTTCCCATCGAAGAGCTTGAGGCTTATATCGAAAAATATATCGCATACTAATAAAGTATAAATAAAAAGCTCGCCAGCGGCGAGCTTTTTATTATTTCTTTCTAAGGCTTGAGGCTTTGCCGTAATCGTTGTTTGTGATATGCAATAGCAATTCCTCAAACGATGCGGTTCCCGTGATTATAGCGGTCGCAAGGCAGTAGTGGACCGCAAAGGAAAGCTGAATGATATATGGGATGCAAAATACAGCAAGTCCCGACAGCTTGTTCATTACGGTGTGAAGGGAAGCAAACCTTTTATATTTTATAGCTGCAACCAAGTACGCCGAGCCGCGCAGAGTAAGAACTACGCCAACCATACACCAAAGCCAGATGGGGAGAGTGGCTATAAGGGCAGGGAATATCTTTAAGAACATAACGGCGTAAAAGGTGAGATCGGCAATACTGTCAAGTCTCGCGCCGAGGTCGCTTGTGGTTTTGGTGGAGCGTGCAATATAGCCGTCGAGCAGGTCGCTGACTCCGCAAACGCTGTACGCAACGAAGAATGCAACGGAAAAAGGTTTTAAGAAAAGCATAACGATTGCACCTAATATGCGGAAACAAGTGATGTAATTAGGTATGGATTTTTTCATTTCAACAGTCCTCGCGTTTAATTGAAGGATGCCATATCAAACGTCACGACGGTATAATACTTCGTGCTTTCGCATTCCGATAACGCGGCATCAAGGCTATCCTTTATTTTCTTTTTATCGTTAAATCTTTCGGGCGGCAGCGCAACGTCAAATATCAGATTCGTGTGCTCCGTTCCTCTGACAGACCTGAAATCGTGAATGGATATGCGCTCGTCTTCCTTTTTTAATATAGAAACAACGACGGCTTTTATGCGGTCGAGCTCCTCGTCACCGACTACGATCGGGTCGTAGTGTATAACGAGCTTAACGCCAAGCTCTTCCTCGCATTTTCGCTCAAGGTCATCTATAAGCTCGTGACAGAGCATGGGGTCTTCTCTGTAATCCATTTCGACGTGTAGGCTGGCAAAGCGCTGACCTGGGCCGTAATCGTGTACCATAAGGTCGTGGTAGCCGAGAACCTTTTCTTCGCTTTTTAGGATGTCAATGATAGCCTGACGAAGCTCAGGCGGAGCGTTTTCGCCAAGAAGCGGGCTGATGGTCTCCTTTGCAAGCTTTACGCCGCTGTAAAGAATAAAGAGCGCAACTGCAAGACCTATGTAGCTGTCAAGCTGAACGTCAGCCAAAAGCGCGATTATTGCGGACAGTATTACCGCGCTTGTGGATATCGCGTCGTTTCTGCTGTCGATTGCGGTTGCCGAGAGCGCGGAGGAATTGATGAGCTTTCCAAGCTTGCGATTGAATAAAAACATCCACAGCTTAACTATGACCGACGCAACGAGTATTATAGCGGCGGGAACGGTAAAAGAAACGGGAGAGGGGGAGATGATCTTTTCGATCGATGTCTTGGCAAGTTCAAAGCCGATTATAAGCGTCATAGCCGCCACGACGAGCCCCGAAAGATATTCAAATCTCGCGTGGCCGTACGGATGCTCGCTGTCGGCGGGCTTTTCGGAAAGCTTAAATCCGACGAGCATAACTATGGAGCTCGATGCGTCGGAAAGGTTGTTTAAAGCGTCTGCGGTAATTGCAATTGAGCCTGTGATCATACCGACGAAAAGCTTTAATGCAAACAAAATTATATTGGAAAAAATGCCAACCGCGCCCGAAAGCTTGCCTATCGCACTTCTGACGGTCGGGTCATCGGTTTTTTCGCTATTTCGAACGAACAAACGTAAAATCAGCTTTGTCATAAAACTATCCTCTGTTTTCAGTATGCTGTAATTTATAGAAATAATTGTTTTGTGTCAACGTGTTTTTTTGAGTTATAATAATTTTGAAAATAATTTTTCGAGGTGTGAAATGCTTTATAAAAAAACATTGTTATCGGGTATCCGTTTTGCTGTCTTTTTTCTTGCGGCGGTGATGCTCTGTCTTTCTGTAAGCGCAAAGGAGAGCGACGGCTATTCTTGGTATTGCAAGCGTGCGGCAGATCACGCACAGCCCGTGCTTCCGCCTGAGTTTTCATTTATCAAAGAAAAAGACGGGTATTGGATAGGTGACGCGAACGAAAAGGTAGTATATCTCACCTTTGACGCGGGGTACGAAAACGGAAATATTGAAAAAATACTCGATACTTTAAGTGAGAAAAAGGTCTCGGCGGCGTTCTTCGTTCTTATAAATCTATTGAAGAAAAACCCCGCGCTTATACAAAGAATGGAAGAAGATGGACATCTTGTGTGCAATCACACGGCGCATCACAAGGATATGAGCAAGTTAGTCGATAAAACGCAGTTTTACTCGGAGCTTCACACGCTTGAGGTGGCGTATAAGGAGCTGACGGGTAAGGATATCCAAAAATTTTATCGTCCGCCCGAGGGACGTTTCAATGCAAGAAATCTTGAAATTGCATCCGAATACGGTTATAAAACGGTGTTTTGGAGCTTTGCTTATGCTGATTGGGACAACACGAAGCAGCCGTCAGCTGATGCGGCAAAGAAAAAGATACTTGATAACGTTCACAACGGAGCTGTGCTTTTGTTGCATCCTACCTCATCCACAAACGCCGAAATACTTGGAGATATTATCGACACATTGATAAGCGAGGGATATCGTTTTGGAACGCTTGAAGAATTGGTTGAAAGATAACCTTTACCGCATTTGCGCGGTAGGCGTTGCGCTGGTATTCGTTATCAACGTAGCGAGAATTCCTTGCGAGGCAAAGAACGTGCGAGTTATATATTCGTCGGGAAGCGGAAACGAGCTGAGAGTCGCGCTAACGTTTGACGACGGACCACACCCATATCGTACCGCAAGAATACTTGATATTTTAAAAAGCGAATCCGTAAAGGCTACGTTTTTTGTGGTTGGTGAAAACGTGAAGTATTACCCTGATATGTTCGATAGAATAATCGCTGAAGGGCACGAGATCGGCAACCACACGAACCACCATACGTTTTTGACGGGGCTTGATAAGGACGAGGTGTGCAAGGCAATTGACGGTTGCGACGACGCAATATATCATCACGACGAATACAGTACAAGGCTTTTGCGACCGCCGGGGGGAAATTACGATACCACGGTTTTGCAGTTTTGTGCCTTGCGCGATTACACCGTTGTATTGTGGAGCATAGACACGCGCGATTGGGCAGGGACGTCAGCCGCGGAAATGGAAAAGAACGTTTTGGAAAACGTAAAGGATGGCGACATCATTCTTATGCACGATTACGTCAGCCGAAGAGCGCACACCGAGGAGGCGCTGAGAAACATTTTGCCAAAGCTCAAGGAACGCGGATACCGTTTCGTCACGGTTTCGGAGCTGATAGATGACAGGAGGTAATTATTCCTCCTCGTCATCCGTCGCTTCTTCTTCGGAAGGCTCGTCCTCTTCGTTTTCAACGAGTACGGGGTCTATCATATATTTCTCAATAACGGGATATGCGGCGTATACTGAAAAAAGCTGAACACTCGGAAGCAAATAGAATAGCGGGAGTATCAACGGAACGACGATGCCAAGCGGCCACAGCGCGATGATGAGTGCGACGTTGATGACAACGAGTACCGCAATGCCGAGAAATCCCATAAGATTTCTGCCTATTCCGAGTATCGAGAATATCAAAGCGTTTTTCAGTATCTTCTTAAACTTCATATCAAACGTGATTATCATAAGATAAATATAGGGACGCATAAGAAGATATATTATAATAAGCGCACAGATTCCGAAGAAGCAAACGTCGAGCATAAACGATCCGCCCATGCGCGAGAAATAAATAAAATCGAACACGAGCATAAAAACACAGAGAAGGTCGGCAAAGCCTATCAAAAGTGCTTGCTTAAAATTCCTTTTTGCAGAATACAGGAAATCACTCCAAACAAACACGGGCTCTCCGCGAAGCATGCTTCGTGCGCAATATATCGAGCCAACGTTTATAAAGCCCCAAAGCAGAGCAAACAAGACTGCTAAGCCGATGTATCCCCAAATTCTTGCAGGGGTGAAGACGGGAAGGTTTATTTGCAGACCGAATACACCAAAAAGCGAGGAAAGCGTGGCATCTCCAGAAAGCATATAGCTACCAAGCAGAGTGCTAAAGGCAGGCGACGCTTGTGACGGCGTGGTGGGAGCCGTTATATACAAATATAGCGCGACAAGAGGAATGATCCACAAGGGAAGCATCGGGAAATTTACCGAAAGCACCTTTGAAAAATGCCTCAGGTAATATTTAGGCATATTTTTCAGATTGGGAACAAGAGGCTTTTCATCCTTGGAAACACCCGGACCGTCTCTGTTAAGGTCGAATAATTTAAATTTTTTCTTGCGTTTTTCAGACATCTTTTTGCCTTTCTGGTTATTAGGTTATATTATTATCAACATTTGCAATATTGCAGATGAAAAAATACGAAGCAGAAGCATTGCTCCAAGGCAGAGCATAAATAATAAAAAATACGAAAAAAACGATTTTGTGAGTAATATGGGGGCTTCCGATTGCGCAGAAGCTATAAAACGAAACGAAGCTGCTTCGGCGATCGAGGAGAAAAATATTAAAACGACAGATGCGGCGACAAGCTCCGTAATAACAACTGCGGCAGAAACGCCAAGTGGCGCGTTGATAACGTTTTCGAGCGCACCCGATGAATAAATGCAAGTCAAAATACCGAGCAAGAATCCTCGAATTATATTCAAAAGGCTTAAGATCGAGCGGCACAAGCAGCTAAGCCCCGAGAGGAAGGCAAGTGCGATGAATGATGTGTCAAGAACCGCACAAGACAGTAGTTTTCCGAAGGCATCGTGCAGTCCCGCATATGATGAAAATGGTGAAGTGATCGCAAAAAGCGCGAAGCTCGTCGTTTTTTCAGAGTAAGAATACCCCACGAGCGCACCAAAGATCAGGCTTGCCGCAAAACCGCAGATAAGCAGAAACAAGTATCTTGCGGCGACGGAATATTCATCAAGTAAAGTTCTTACGGCTTTTTTTGTTTTTGATAATATAGATATATTCAATATAATTCTCCTATGCGTTTTTATAAATATACGCGCATAAAAGATTTTCCATTACTCTATATTTTGCCTTAATACCTCGTAAGCCAAAATAGCGGTAGCGGAGGCGGTGGGCAAAGAACCCATAAAATCAATGCCATACGGGATCTTTACGTTGAAATCGCACAGCGATAGCAACGAGGAAGAGATTCCGCGTTTTTCGCCGCCTATGACAAGGAGCAGGGGTTTTTTAAGATTTGCCTCGTTGCACGGGGCGGCGTCTCTTATTTCTGCGCATGCAACGCAGTAGCCGACGCTTTTGTATAGCTCTATTGCTGATTTGCTGTCAGATACCCGAAGATCAATAAGCTCAGACGCACCCGCGGAGGACTTGCAAAGCACCGAATCCGCACCTGCGGGCAAACGGTCGGGGATTATCAACGTATCAGCTCCGCAAGCGTACAAAGCTCTTGCGGCGTACCCCAGACTATAAGGATCTTCAACTCCCTCAATGACAACTACAAAGCCGTTTTTTGAAACGCTCTCTTTAGCAGGGAGAGGGAGATATTCGGCATCAGATACCTCGGCGAATATTCCTCCGTGCGTTTTTCCCGTTGTCATTTTATCGACCTCGTCCGAGGAAATGACGTGGAGAGGGAAGCCAAGCTCGGCTGAAGCGTGCTTCAAAAAAGAGAAGCGCGCCTTTTCTTTTTTGAGCTTATCGGCTGAAAAATATACGGCGACTATCTTTCTTCGCAGGGTATTTTGACGTGCCGCTTTGATCAGCGCGGAAACGGAGGTCATACCCTCAAAAATGATTTTGTCCATTTATTATTACCTAAATTTTCAAAAATACGAATTAACGTTATTTGCCTCTTCATATATTATATCAAATATAAGTTGTAGAGGTCATACAATGATATACGTTTCCAAGACCAAGGAAAGATGTGAAACTCTCGCGCTTTACATGATAGAAAACAGCAGTACGGTCAGGGCCACCGCCGCACACTTTGGGATCAGTAAAAGCACGGTACACAAGGATGTAACCAAAGTGCTAAAGGGGATAAATAAAGCGCTATATACAAAGGTTGCAGATCTGCTTGATAAAAATAAATTAGAGCGACATATCAGGGGCGGGGAAGCAACCAAGAAGAAATACGCCGATGAAAAGGAAGCTCGTACATCAAGCGATCGAATGACATAAAAATACATATTAATTATACATTATTATTATAAACAAGTCAAGCAAAATAGGGCAAAAATAAAAGATTTAGGAAAAATCATGTCAATTTCTGTTGTATAGCATAAAATATTATTGAAAGCATTGTTTATGCTTTATATGATGTTTTAGGAGGACTATATAATGGCAGAAAACAGATTTGGCTGTGGCTGTACACCACCCCCAACCGCCCGCGATACCTGCTGTATTGATACGGGTAGGATATACGATAGCTGTCGCGACAGAGATTGCTATGAAAACGTCAGAGTAACGCTGACGGATTGCGGAAATGAGATCATAAGCAGAACGGGCAACATCCGTGCAAAAGATGCGTATATCGCGTGGACTTACATCGGGGTAGATCCCGTAAGGTTCAACCGCGGCTTTTATACGGTGAATATACGCTTTTTCATAAAGATAACCTTCGAGGCTTGCATCGGTTCAAACCGTCCGCAGGAGTTTGAGGGTATAGCCACCATTGACAAGAGAGTAGTGCTTTTTGGCGGCGAGAGCAACGTAAGCGTATTCAAGTCCGATCCCGAAAATACAGGACTTTGCCCCAAGCCCGATTTTGCAGAGTGCGAGCACAAAGCCCCCACCGCCGTCGTTGAAGTCATAGACCCCATAATTCTCAGCGCGAACGTTCTTGAGCGTAGCTCGCTTCCCGTTTGCTGCTGCTGTTGCTCGTCCGACGTTCCCGATTGCGTGCTTGAAAAGGTTAGCGCACCTCTTTCGGATTGCGATGCCGACGGCGGCAGATTCCTTGCCATCTCCGTGGGAATTTTCTCGGTGATCAGGCTCGTTCGTCCCGCCCAGCTTCTTATTAACGCAGTTGAGTATTCCGTGCCCGACAAGGAGTGTATCGCGCCTCCTGAGGAAAATCCTTGCAGTATATTCAAGAGCATGGCTTTTCCCGTAAAGGAGTTTAACCCACCCATATCGTGCAATACTCAGTGTGAAAAAAATAGGTGTAACTGATAAAATAAACAAGGGTGTTGTTGCCAAGCAACAACACCCTTGTTTTATTGTACGGATTCCTTTAGTGTAATGATAGGGGAGGAAGCGTTCTTCTTGATAAAATCCTCGGTTATGGTTACCGATGCAACGTCAGTTCTTGACGGCATCTCAAACATAAGCTCCATCATAACAGATTCAAAAATAGCGCGAAGTCCTCTTGCGCCAGTGTTTCGCTCAACTGCCAGCTCGGCTATTGCACCTATTGCGCCGTCGTCGAAAACAAGCTCGATGCCGTCAAGCCCGAAGAGCTTGGCGTACTGCTTAACGAGTGCGTTGCGAGGCTCCTTGATAATTCTTACAAGTGCATCCTTGTCAAGACCGTCAAGTGCTACTATAACGGGAATTCTTCCTACAAGCTCGGGGATAAGTCCGTATTTTACGATATCGTGGGGAACAACACCCGAGTAATCCGATTTGTTCTTCTTTACGGAGCTTGTTTTAAGCTCGCTGGAGAATCCGATTGCCTGAGAGCCCTCTCTCTTGTCGATAATTTTGTCGATGCCGTCAAAAGCACCGCCGCAAATGAACAGAATATTCTCGGTATTTATCTGTATAAATTCCTGATTGGGATGCTTTCTGCCGCCCTGAGGGGGAACGTTTGATACCGTACCCTCAAGAATCTTTAGAAGCGCCTGCTGTACGCCCTCACCCGAAACGTCGCGCGTTATCGAGCGGTTCTCGCTCTTTCTTGATATCTTGTCGATCTCGTCGATATAGATGATTCCTCTTTCGGCGAGCTCGATATCATAATCAGCGGCTTGAATAAGGCGGAGAAGTATGTTCTCCACGTCCTCTCCGACGTATCCGGCCTCGGTAAGAGTTGTAGCGTCAGCGATGGCGAAGGGAACCTTCAAGGATTTTGCAAGCGTCTGCGCGAGGTAGGTTTTTCCAACACCCGTAGAGCCGAGAAGCAAAACGTTGCTTTTTTGAAGCTCCACTCCGTCGGAAACGACCTTCTCGGACTTGCGGGAGCGTCTTTTGCGCGAAGCGGATTCTTTGGTAAGGATTCGCTTGTAATGGTTATAGACCGCAACGGAAAGAGCGATCTTTGCCTTATCCTGACCTATAACGTATTCATCGAGCGATGCCTTGATATCAATAGGCTTCGGGAGCGTTTCAAGGGTGAGCTTATCCGCCTCCTGCACGTTTTGAGCGTATCTGATGCTTTCCTCGATAAGCTCCTCGCAGGATTCAACGCAAAAGTCGCAAATAAAAGCGCCCGTGTTGGAGGGGATAAGGAAATTGACTTCTTCCTCGTTTCTGCCGCAAAACGAACAGACGTGAAGCTCCGTTTTTTTGTAAGATGACATATTATTGCCTTTCGAAAAATCAATGATGCTCGATAATGCGGTCGATAAGACCGTATTCAAGAGCCTGCTGTGCGGTCATAAAGTTATCTCTTTCGGTATCCCTTGCGATCTCCTCGATAGAGCGTCCCGTGTTCTTGGCAAGAAGCTCGTTGAGCATCTGGCGAGTGCGAACGAGAAGCTCCGTGCGGATAAGCACGTCAGAGACCTGACCTGAGCTTTGACCGAGGGGCTGATGTATCATGATCTCGCTATGGGGAAGGGCAATTCGCTTACCCTTAGTTCCCGCGGCAAGAAGGAATGCTCCCATGCTTGCCGCAAGACCAAGGCAGATCGTGGTAACGTCGCACTTTACGAACTGCATCGTATCGTAAATAGCCATACCTGCGGTTACGGAACCGCCGGGGCTATTTATATAAAAGGAAATGTCCTTGTCGGGATCGACAGATTCAAGATAAAGCATTTGAGCGATTACAAGGGAGGCAGTAGCATCGTTAACTTCATCGGAGAGGAATATCACGCGGTCGTTAAGAAGACGGGAAAAAATGTCAAACGAACGCTCGCCCCTGCCCGTTTGCTCGATAACCATCGGCACGAGTGCGGCGCGTCTTTCGTCTCTTTTGATAAAATCATTCATTGGGGGACCTCCTTTTGCAATGCGGAAATGGTGTTTTTTAATTATTCGTTGTCTGCGTTTTCAGCAACGGGTGCGCTTTCGAGATAGGTTACCTTTGCAGTAGCCTTAACAGCGTCAAGTGCGGCGCGGATGGTGAGGGAGTGGCGGATCTCCTCTGCGGGGAGATTAGCCTTTGCATAGTCTACCTCAACATTGTATGCGGAAGCAATGGTGTTATATTCAGCATCAATTGCCTCATCGGTGATCTCGATCTTCTCAAGCTCTGCGATCTTCTCAAGAGCAAGCTCCGCCTTTACGCGGTTGGTAGCGGCGGGACGGATCTGTGCCTTGTAAGCGTCAAGAGTCATATCGAAGTACTTAAGGTATACGTTGAAGTCCATGCCCTGCATCTGCATGCGGGACTCGCTGTCACGAACCATACCCTCGACCTCGTTGTCGATCATGCACTCGGGGATATCACCAACGAGCTTCTCGCAGATAGCGGCTTCAAGCTTTTCGCCAAGCTCTCTGTCAGCGGCGGTTTCGTGTCTCTTTTCAATTTTAGCCGCAACGTCGGCGCGATATTCGGCAAAAGTGTTAAATTCGGATACGTCAAGCGCAAAATCATCGTCAAGCTCAGGCAGCTCGTCGAAGGTGAGAGCGTTGAGCTTTACCTTAAATACAGCTTCCTTGCCTGCAAGATCAGCGGCGTGGTACTCGGTGGGGAAGGTTACGTTAACGTCAAAGGACTCGCCAACGTTCTTGCCAACGATGCCCTCCTCAAAGCCGGGGATGAACTGACCCGAACCGAGCTTGAGGTGGTGTCCCTCAGCCTTGCCGCCCTCGAAAGCAACGTCTCCAACGAAGCCCTCGTAGTCGATAACGGCGGTGTCGCCCATAGCGGCTGCGCGATCGGTGATCTCGATCTCGCGAGCGTTTCTCTGGCGAACGGTCTGGATCTCGCGATCGATCTCCTCGTCAGTTACGGGAGGACGAACTACGCTTACCTCAAGTCCGTTGTAGCCCTCGATGGTAACGTCGGGCTTTACGAACATGGTTGCGCTGAGAACGAGCTCGTTTTCGTCGTAGGAAACAACGTCAAACTCAGGGCGGGAAACTACGGTCTTTTCAACTGCGCCCATTACCTCTGCGTAAGCAGAGCTGATAAGCTCGTTGATAGCATCCTCAAGGAAGATCTCCTTGCCGTACATCTTCTCGATAACGTTGCGGGGAGCCTTGCCGCGTCTGAAGCCGGGAACGTTAAAGCTGTTGGACTTCTTCTTGAACACCTTTGCCTTTTCAGCCTCTACGGCAGCGGCATCAAAGGAGAATTCAACAAGTGCCTGATTGTTTTCTTTGATCTCTGATTTTTTGATAGTCATTTTTTTAGTCCTTTCAAATTTCATACATTCTTATATATTTTACTATAAATTTTTTATCTGTCAAGAGATTTGGGGGAATTTGCTATTTTTTTCGGGATGAAATCAAGATAATCGGCAGAAATCATCTCAAAAACGATACCTTCGTATTCAAACGAGGGTGGGCAAGTGTATATACCGTGGATGTGGCCGTAATAGCAACGCTTTATTGAATGCTTCTTTAAAACGCTTATAATATCCTCGCATACTATCGAGCTCCAAACGGGAGGGAAGTGCAAAAAAACGATTCTTTCCGCATCGTCGGGAAAATCCTTCCCTGACTCAATGCTTATTTCAAGCCTCGCTGCTTCTCGGTTTACTATCTTTTTCCAATCGACCTCGCCGACGGTCTTTTGATTAGCCTCGTCGGGAAACCAACCGCGAGTACCGCATATAACGCCCTCGGAGAGCAGATAGGAATTATTGTGCAAGAGCTTTATGGTGGAAATGCCGTTTTCCTTAAAAAACGCCGTGATCTTTGATGCAGTGGTCCACCAAAAGTCGTGATTGCCCTTGCCAATATATTTCGTGCCCGGGAGAGAGTTTATCAGTTCAAAATCCGCCTTGGCTTCCTCAAGCGTCATAGCCCACGAAATATCTCCCGGTATGACCACCGAATCAGCCTCGGTGATAATGGCATTCCAATTTTTTATCAGCTTTTCCTCGGCGCCTATCCAACGTCTGCCAAAGCAGGACATGGACTTGCGCTCACCCTCCGCACCGGGAAGATGAAGGTCGGCTATAACGAACAATGACATATTTTTACCTCAAATATTTCGATTGAATATACGGGCGCAACAAGTGACATAATTATATTGAAATCACTTGAAAGGAGATTTTGAATTATGAGAGATTGCAGTACCGAAAAGAATTCTGCGGGTATGGCGTGCAGCGGCGAGCACATTAAGGGCATCGTTTGCGACGTTAAGAATTGCAAGTATCACGATTGTGATACCCATTGCACCGCGAAGGAGATCCTCGTTGGTCCTTCCAACGCTCAGCATAGCGGCGATACCGCTTGCGTTACCTTCAAGCCCAAGGCGGAGTAAGCATCCTTACGGGGTTGTCGCAATGCGACAACCCTTTTTTGATTTTACAGATTTTCAAAAACGTCGTTAAGCATATCCTCGGGATCGCAAACGCGCTCAAAGCGGATCTTGCGGGAATCAAGTCCTGCAAGGGGCGCAGGAATTGCAACGCCCGTAAGCGTTGACAGCTCCTCAAGAGCGGCGTAGCCGTCAGCCGCCTTGCAGTCTGTAAGCGCTTGATAAACGCTTCCTGCGAACTTGTAGGGGCTTGCGGTGGATGCTGTGATGACGGGGAGCGCATCGCCCGTTTCCTCAATATACTGCTCGGCGCAATTAAAGCCAACGGCGGTATGAGTGTCGCAAAGATATCCGTAATTATCGTAGAACTTGCGGAGCGTTGAAGCAGTTGCATTCTCATCTGCAAAATAGCCGCAGAAATTATCACGAATCTTTGCAAGAATATCAGCATCGACCTGATATTCGCCGTTTTCGTTAAGCTCCTTCATATACTCGCGCGTTTTGTCGCTTCCTGCGCAGAAGTACAAAAGACGCTCAAGATTACTTGAAATGAGTATGTCCATCGAGGGGGATGCGGTAGTGTAGAACTTGCGGTTTCTGTCGTATTTGCCGTCGGCAATGAAGTCGGTAAGAACATTATTGGAGTTTGATGCGCATATCAGCTTTTTGATGGGAAGTCCCATACGTTTAGCAAGATAAGCGGCAAAAATGTTGCCGAAGTTACCCGTGGGTACGCAAACGTTAATTTCGTCTCCAACCTTGATCTTGCCCATCTTAACAAGATCGCAATAGCCCGAAAAATAGTAAACTATCTGGGGGGAAAGTCTGCCCCAGTTTATTGAGTTGGCACTTGAGAGGAAATATCCCATCTCGTTGAGCTTTTCGGCGGCTTCAGGGTCAGAGAATATGCGCTTTACGCCCGTCTGTGCGTTATCGAAGTTTCCGCGGATAGCGCAAACGTCAACGTTACTGCCCGTTTGGGTTATCATCTGAAGCTTCTGGACGCGGCTTACGCCGTCCACGGGATAAAAGACCTTTATCTTTACGCCGGGGACGTCCTTGTGTCCCTCAAGCGCCGCCTTGCCCGTGTCGCCCGACGTGGCGGTAAGAATGAGTGCCGTGCGGGTCTCGCCCGTTTTCTTGAGCGCGCCCGAAAGCAGACGAGGCATTATTTGAAGTGCCATATCCTTAAACGCGGACGTAGGACCGTGCCAAAGCTCAAGGGAGTAAATGTTTTCGTTTACGTGTACGAGGGGAGCGGCTCCTCCGGGGAAGGATTTTTCGCAGTATGCGGCGTTGCAGTATTCCCTTAACTCGTCGGTGGAATAATCGTCAAGGAAAAGCGAGAGGATGTCAAACGCTCTTTCGGAGTATTCCTTGTCAATGAGCGAGGAGATAAAGCTCTGATCAACGATGGGGATGCATTCGGGAACGTAAAGTCCGCCGTCGGGCGCAAGTCCCTGCTTGATAGCCATAGCCGAGCTTATCGGCATATCATCCTTCGTGCTTCTGGTGCTGATGAATTTCATGGTTTTCTCCATATAATATATAAAATTTTATTTTCTGTAGTTTCGCGGTTGCGACGGAAATATCTGTCCGCCAAACGCGCCCTCGATGTGATTTATAGATTTCAAAGAATACCCATCGGGGCTTTTATTAAGGTAGATTTCGATTATATCAAGCCGTGGTTTTTTGTCATATCCGCGCTCGTTAAGATAAGCTCTTGCGGCACTTCTTACGTTGTTCTTCTTTTTTGCGTTGACCGCGGCTGACGGTGGACCGTACTTGCTGTCGTCGGAATAAAAGGTTCTGGTCTTGACCTCGACAAAGACGAGATATCTTTCGTTTTCCGCAATTATATCTATCTCAAGCTTTCCGTATTTTATGTTTCTTTCAATTATCTTGTATCCGTGCAGGAATAAATACTCCGCCGCTTTGTCCTCGCCGTATCGCCCAACGTCGCCAAGCTGATTGGGATGTATTCTCTCGTGAGGATCGGGTGGGGGAGAAGTCACGGACTTCTTTTTTCTTTTGAAAAAATCAAGAATCATTTTCCAAAAACCGTATGAATTTTTTTCTGTGTATATCCGCAGGTCCATATTCCCGCAACGCCGCGATATGCGCCTTGGTGCCGTAGCCCTTGTGCGCGGCTATGCCGTATTGCGGATAAAGCTCGTCAAGCTCGTCGCATAGCCTATCACGCGTTACCTTTGCAAGAATGGATGCGGCGGCAATGGATGGAGATTTTGCATCCCCGCCTATTACGAAACGCCCATCGGTGTCAAAGCCTCTGAAAACGTTGCCGTCTACAAGCAGGTAGTCGGGCGGCTCTTTAAGCCCCGCTACGGCTCTGCGCATAGCAAGGAGCGTGGCTTCGAGGATATTCATCTCGTCGATCTCCGCAACGCTTGCCGAAGCGATGGAATAATCAAGCGCAACGCTCGTTATTTTATCAAAAAGCAACTCTCTTGCACGCTCGTTGAGTTTTTTGGAATCGTTAAGTCCTTCGATCTCAACTCCAAGCGGAAGAACGCACGCGGCGGCGACCACAGGCCCGCAAAGCGGACCGCGCCCTGCCTCATCAATGCCGCAGACTCGCGCATATCCGTTTGCCACAGCTTCGTTTTCGATAGTGAATTCAAGCGGCTCTGCCGTTTTTTTAGCTCTTGCCATTATTGTGCCTCCGCGCGATCAAGAGTTATGCGCCCGATGATGCCCTCGCGGAATTCATCAAGAATGACGGACGCCGTTCTGTCGGGGTCTATCTCTCCGCCGCGAACGAGAAATCCGCGCTTTCTGCCGATAAGCTCGAACAACTCAAACATCTGAAGATCTTCTATATCCGCAGGTGTACCGAGCTTGTATCTTGCGCAAAGCATATCGGGGTAGAGACGCACGAGCTTCCGAAGAAGCATAATTGAAATTTCTGCGGTATCGAGTATATCATCCTTGATAGCGCCCGTAACTGCAAGGTTTTCGCCAACCTCCACGTCGTCAAACTTCGGCCAAAGCACACCGGGCATATCAAGCAGATCAATGCCTACCGAGGTTGCCACCCATTGCTTATCGCGGGTAACTCCGGGGCGATCCTCCACCTTCGCCTTTTTACTGCCCGAAAGCTTGTTTATAAGCGAGGATTTTCCAACGTTTGGGATTCCAAGCACCATTGCGCGCAAGCGTCTGCCCGACATGCCCTTTTCGGCGTAGCGGTCAAGCTTTTCTGCGCACAGCTTTTGTATCTCCGAAGCTATTCTGTTAAGCCCTTGTCCGCTCGTGCAATCGGTTAAAATACAGACGGTGCTTTTATCGTTAAGCTTATTTATCCAATATTTCGATTGCTCCTCGTCTGCAAGGGACGCTTTGTTAAGCAGTATTATTCTCGGCTTTCCGTTAATAAGCCGCTCAATTTCGGGGTTCTTTGAGCTTGTAGGTATTCTCGCGTCGCGCATTTCAATAACCGCGTCAACGTTTTTTAGGTTATCGGAAATAAGGCGGCGTGTTTTTGCCATATGCCCCGGAAACCACTGTATTATCTGTGATGGCATAATTGCCTCCAATCTTTTAGTTTACGCTCCCGAATTTATCAAACGGAGATACTCGCAAAATGACCTTTCCAAGCACTCTGCGCTCGTCAACGAACGATATCGGTCTGAAACGGCTATCGGACGAGTGATTTCTGTTATCTCCAAGCACGAACAGCTTTCCTTCGGGAACTTGAACGGGATATTTGTGGTCGCTGTTGGACACGAAATAATCCTTATACGCCGCGTAATCCTCGTTTAGCACTATGGGATTTTCCTTGTTTTTGTCGTATACGGTGATAACGAGCTTATTGTTTTCGGGCTTGATATCCACCCATTCTCCGCCCGTGGCAATGATTCTTTTTACGATGGGCTCGTTATACGATCCCGTCTGGTGAAAAACGATTATATCGCCGCGCGTGGGGGTGTAAAGCACGTCGGAAACAAGCAATACCTCTTCGTGATAAAGCGTGTCCTCCATAGAGCGACCATCTACCGTGCATATGCGTGTCGCAAGACTGAACATAAGGAATACGAAGCATATCGCTATAAGGAAGGTTTCGATCTGATCGAAAACCTCGGATAAAATGCGATTCTTTTTTTCAGGAGTACCCTCACCATTCGGGGAAGCAACGGGTTCTTCGTACTCGTTTGAAATTTTAGGATTCATTTTTTACCTTTCGTTACAAATATCAAAAAATCTTTGCATCAAAGTCGAGCCGTCAGCAATGGAAATTCCCGTAGCTGCGGCATTCTTTTCCGTAAAGGGGGATGCGCCGTCCTTCTCGATTTTTGAGGAATATATCATATAAGGGACGGGATCGGGCGCGTGCGTGCCCGTGCGGATAAACGTCGGATGGTCGGGTAGAACCATTATTCCAAAGTCCTCGTTGGTGCTTTGGAGGTATTCGTAAACGGGATTCAATATCATTTTATCTATGTTTTCGATAGACTTGACCTTTCCCATAGGATCGCGCTGATGTCCACACTCGTCGGGCGCTTCAACGTGGCAGTATACCCAATCCTCGCCCGACTTGAAGGCGTTAATTACCGCTTGCGCCTTGCCCGAATAATTGGTGTGAAGGTTGCCCGTGGCACCCTCGACGTTTATTACGCGCATTCCCGCGCAATATCCGATGCCTTTGATAAGATCGACCGCTGAAACGACGGCGGCGTTAAGTCCGAACTTTTCCTTAAAGGAGGGAAGAGCGGGACGCTTTCCGGGGCTCCAGAACCAAATAGCGTTGGCGGGCTTGAGTCCTTTTTTGACTCTTTCAATATTTACGGGGTGATTTTCAAGAACGCGGATGCTTTCCTCCATCATCTTTCGGAAGGGCTCGCCGTATTCACCCGCGGGGATGTAATTTCCGATGGGCTGTCCCACTATATCGTGCGGACGTGCAAAATCGTATTTATCGTAAGCGTTTTTCCAGATCAGACAATGTCTGTACGAAACACCCGTGTAAAATCTACGCTCTGCGTTGGCAAAATGCTGATTGAGCGCTTCCATAAGCTGCGCCGATTCCTCGGTGCTTATCTCGCCCGCGCTGTTATCAAGCATAACTCGGTCCTCGTAACGCTCGGCATCCGAAAGCGTGACGGTGTTGCATCGTATCGCAACGTCATCGTCCGACATATCTATGCCCATGCTTACAGCTTCAAGTGGCGATCTGCCCTTGGAATAAACCTTCGGGTCAAATGACATTATCGCCATATTTGCGGTATCCGATTCGGGAACCATGCCCGCGGGAACGTTCTGGACCATTCCTATCTCTGCGCACTTCGCGAGAAGGTCGGTGGTGGGCTTATCAGCCGCCTCCATAGGAGTTAAACCGTTAAGAACGGAGATGGCTTCGTCTGCCATGCCGTCGGGAATAAGAATAAAGTATTTCATATTTTTTCTCCAAATGATGAAAAAAATTAATAATTCATACTATTATATCACATTTTATTGGATTTAGCAAGGTCTACTTTTACAATTATGTAACAATAAAATAAAAAAATATATTGAAAATATCAAATAATTGTGATATAGTTTAAATATAACAAAACGCGAGGAAGGCTTATGAATTCACAAGGAAGAAATACTAATCAAATAAACAAGTACGCCGCGCAAAGATTGCGCTCAAAACGCATTATCATAATTGCTATTATGGTGTCGATCGTTTTCGTGGTCGCCTATTTTGCGATAACCGCGATAGTAAATTCGAATTCTGACGACACCGCCCCCAGCCGTCCGATATTTTTCTATATGGCGGATTGGGAAAAAGACGTTATGAAGGACGAAAAATATCTTGCGCTTGACAGAAACGTGTATTTTTACGATACGCGCAGAAATGAAAAGATCAGTATAAGCGATGAAAATTCGGCAGACGTCTCGCAGGACTACAAAGCGGGAGTAGAACTGCTTCGTAAATACGTCAGATACGCCATAAACGGCAATCACACCGCAATGAACAAGCTGTTTTCCGATGCGTATTTTGCCGCAGGGTACGATGCAAAAGAAGCGTTCACCATGCAGCAAATATACGATATCTGCATCACGAATATCCGCCTGAGCGCGACCGAGGAAAACGGAAAAACCTATCAAAGCTATGAATTTTGGCTTGAATACAGGATAAGAGAAAACAACGGTACGTTCAGAAACGACGTAGGAAGCGACGGCGCGAAACCCGAAATGTTTATTATAACCGACAGAAACGGCGACGTGAAAATCGACGCAATTATTCCGTACAGCACTAAATAATCCCTCAAAAACAAGGGGAATTATGCCCTATTTGTTAATTTTTTAACAAATAGGGGTCTTTATAATTTGACAAAATAATAGTTTTTTACTTATAATTATATAAGCACACGTTTTTTTTGATGGCGGAATTTGATAGAGAAAAAGCCGCCTTGAACGCGTTTTCTTTAGCTATCGTAGGCTTGAATATAAGTACGAAAATGCAAACGAGCCGTAGGTATTAAAACAAACGGTAACACAAATGATTGCCAACCACGGGCGCAGCTCCAGTTCAAGCCGAGCGCGGACGAGTCGAACTAATCAAATTCGAATGCACGTTTGGGATAAATTCGCTCTTGATATTTTTTATTAAAACGACGGAGAGTCCGTTGGCAAAATTTTTATCGGGAAACGGTTATCACTAAATTTGCCCAATAGAACAATTGGGAACAAAAAATATCACCAAAACTATCCTTGTGCAAAAATGTCAAAAGTCTCATTATATGCAGTGTAGGCTTAGTCAAGCGCGTGGGATGCCAACGCATTTACACATCACGCCGCGTTGTGTCGCAAGCACATTGCAAAGCTTTGATTTGTCATTTGTCCGCGCCCGCGCACATACGTTAGATATAAGAACGCATCGCAAGCATCTAATTAAGTTTATTTAAGCATCCTATTTAATACAAATGGTAAAATCACCCAAGGCAAATCAAAATTTGCCTTTTCCCGTTCCCTTAATTGCGCAAAATATTGATTTTGCGCAAATGCCTAATACAAAAAGTGCCTCTTTCCTTTGTGCTGTCGGCATCTTGCGCAAAACCCTCGTTTTGCGCAGTTGCGCGCTTGCGGCACAGCCGCCTATGTGCGCCGTCTGTTCTTTCTGCGCTCTTTTTCGTGCGGTGCTTCGCAGGGGTCGCGGGGGTTCCGCGCCTGCGGGCGCGGTTCCGCCGTCGGGCGGTGGCGCGCACGCTGCGCCGCCCCTCGCCCTTGGCGGCTGTGCCGGTTCCTGCGCTGTTCCGCGCCGTGTGCCTGCCGTGGCTGCGGCTCATTCGCCCCCCCGCCCCCCGGGGAGCGTCGGGCCCTGATATAACGCAAAAAAGGTGCGTCCCCCGTAAACGAAGGCGCACCCTTGTGCAGCTACACCACCGAGCGAGGCCGCACGCTATGCGGGCGCTCTTGGACAGTGGGTGGTGTTTGTTACATCAGTAACCCGACAACGCTATTATAGCACAGTCGTTTTAGCGTGTCAAGTCCTATTTTGCCTTTTTTGTCGGGACAGTCCTTTCCGTGAACTGTGCTAACACTATATCACGCCCCCGAGGATTTGTCAAGAGCTATTTTTATTTCCTCGGCGACCAATTTGGTCACTATCCCAAGTTCGCGCCGTCTGATAGGCTTGTCGAGGTTCTCAGGCGCAAGGTAGTCCGACAGCGCATAAAGCTCCGTTGTTTCCGTTCGGTCGTGCTGCAGTGCCTCTTGCGCCGCGCGCAATCCGCGCTGCCTATACAGCCGTACCGCGTACACCTTGCGCAAGCTGTGCGGGGACACGCCCTCGGGCGGTATCCCCGCCTTATGCGCGGCACGCTTCACCCTCGCCCAGATCGCTTGCCGTGTCAGGTGTTCCCTATAGCTCCGAGGACTCGGGAAAAGGTATCTCCCTCTCGAATTTCGGCGAAGCTCGGCGGCAAGCTCGGGCGAGAGCTCGGCTGTGCCTTGCTTCCCCGTCTTGGCGGCGAGGTAGCTCAAGCGGCAGCCGTCCAGCTGATCACGGCGCAGGGCGCACACATCACCCACACGCAGTCCCGTTTCAAGCGACACCCAGAGCGGAAGCCAATACTCCGACGGCATCGCAAGCCGTAGCTTTTCAAGGGTGTTATCGTCTAAAAATCGTGCAAGCATTTTTACACTCCTAAAGTGTCAAATATTCAGCATCTGCGGAATATCGAACACTTGTTCTGTTTTAGGTATAGCTCCACAAGGTATACGCCATCTCGCCGCCCTCTGTGGTTATCTTGGCGGCTTTGTCGTAGGTGCATTCCTGCCCATCGAAGAACTCCTCTGGAGCGTCGCCGTATCGGTACACGGGGCGGGCAAGCACGCCGCCGCTCAGGTAATATCTGCCGCCTATGATGTCATCCTGCTTGTTTATGTACTTCAGCACATACTTCACGCAAGCGGCGCGTGCATCGCCCTCGCTTCGGTTTTCCACAAGCTGCGCTGTGGAAAAACCTACGCCCCAACGGGGCAAGTTGTATATCGGCGCACCGTTATGAGTCAACGGTCGCCCCGTCCTCGCTGAGAACGCTCGTTCCAAGTCGAGGGCGGAACTATTTGCCAAAAAATGGAAATGCACATCACCTTTTTTGGTCAGTTCAGGCACTCCGACATAGCAAAGCCCTCGCCGTTGGACGGCGTTACTCAGGAAGGGGCGTAGCTTACGATAGCACGCAGAATAATCTGCCTTATCCTCTACCATGTCGGGGGCATAGGTCAAGGTGATGAAGGTATCAAGCTGTGGGTTACTCATCACGAGGTCAAATGTTGCGATCCTCGCACGCCGCCGCGCTCGCTCGGCGTTGCCGAGCTTGCGGCTGTCGTCGTCCTCGTCCTCGTCTGCGTGGTCGCTGATAAAGCCGCCCTTGTCGGCTTTATCAAGCTCCCACCCCGCAGGGCGGAAGAACGGCTTGTCAAAGGCTTGTATGGTGGAAAGTCTGTAACTCCCATCGGGTTGGGGGTAGTATTTCGCGCGTACTTTGTAGCGGAGCAAAGACTCCGAAACATGTAAAAGATTTTCGGTCATTTGATGACATTCTGTCCTGTTAATCAAGTAAGGCAAATGCGAACACAACGGGGTGTCTGATCGCCGTTCGGTGCAATCCACCTCACGGCACGGGGGCGCGACTCGCTGGCGCTCGTGGGGTCGCTACGCTCGCTAAGGCGGGGGCCAAG
>JAZQXT010000056.1:0-12362 GCA_045633005.1 Eubacteriales bacterium
ACATTCATCACAGCCAAAGCACACGGCGAGAGTCCGAAAGGGAAAGTCTGGTTCTAACATCAAGCGCAAAAATTCTGCGGAATTTTTGCGAGATCCACTTGCCGCGTCGCAGAACAATGCGCCGCGCCTGCGGGATGACGCAGAAAAAACGCCAAAGGCGTTTTTGGTGCAAAGTGCAAAGTTGAGGTAGCTTTTTGCTTTCGCAAAAAGCATAAATAAAAGCGGAAGAAACGCGCGTTTCTTCCGCTTTTTTCCTTAACATTTTGCGAAGCAAAATATTTCACATTTCGCGTAGCGAAATATTTCACACGCCGCAGGCGTATTTCACTGTAAAAACGGCTCTGCCGTTTTTACTTCTTCTTCGGCATTACCGCAACGACTACGACGATAATGACCGCAACGACGGCTACGGCGATTATCGCGGCAATAATGCCCATCGAGCCGCCCTCGCCGTCCGCCATAGTGGTGTCGGGCGCGGTCGTGGAGGGGACGGTCGTAGAGGGCGCGCTCGTGCCGTCGGGGCGCGTACCCTCGACCACTCCGTCACCGTCGCGGTCGCCGTCATCCTCGCCGACGTGTCCCGCGCCGCCGCCCGTACCGTCAACTACGTCCTCTATCGCGCCCGTAACGTCGTCAACGACGCTATCAACGGCACCCGTTACGTCTCCGATAACGCCGCCATTACCCGTTCCCGAAGCAAAAGCCGTAAGCGACAGGGCGCAAAACGTAGTGCCGAGCGTCAGCGCCGCAAGTAAAATAACCGCGATAGCGGTAGTAAACGATGTTTTTCTCATTTTCTTCCTTTTATATCCTTTCATTTGCCGCAAGCGCGGCTCTTTCGTGACTTATTTTACTCAAAACGCCCCAAAATATACGCGTCGGCGGAATTTGCGACCATATTTTTTCAAAAAAATACTTGACAAGCCCTCCTTTACGGTGTATAATAATTCTACCTCTGCTGAGAGGGCTTTTTTTCGCGCGCTTTTTGCGAAAAATGCGATACACCACAGTCGCCCCCCAAGGCTCTGAGGGAGGTACGTCGGCGGATATCCGCCAAATAACTAAAAACAGGAGGTACCACTAATGGCTAACGAACAAAGAGTCAAGGTTACTCTCGCCTGCACCGAATGCAAGCAGAGAAACTACGACACAAAGAAGAACAAAAAGAACACGCCCGACAGACTTGAGCTCAGCAAGTACTGCAAGTTCTGCCGCAAGCACACTGTTCACAGAGAAACCAAGTGATGGAGGGAATTATGACATCAGTTAAATTTTCAAAGCTCTTCACTGTCCTTACGGCAGTCGCACTGATGCTCACGCTCCTGACCACCGCGATCTATGCAACCGATGCTGACGTTACTACGGCAGCAACCGAAACCACCGTAGCCGACACCACCGTGGCAGATACCACCGTGGCTGACACTACCGCGGCTTCCACTACCGCTGCAAGCACCACCGCCCCCTCTACTACGGCGGGCGACTCTACGGAGAATGCAGGACCCAACTGGGACCTTATCATCACCCTTTGCGTGCTTGGAGTTGCAATAGTTGCTCTTCTGGTTGTTTACTTCGCAGTGCCCCGTTTCCGCGCGTGGACTAACAAGAAGTGCCGCGAGATCAAGAGTGAGCTCAAAAACGTAACTTGGTCGCCTTGGCGCGACGTTAAGCGCAACACCGTTCTCGTTATCATCATCGTCGCCGCTGCAGCTGCCGCTATCGGTCTGCTCGACTTCGTATTCGCTAAGTCGATAAGCGCGCTCTCGTCTCTCTTTTAATCAATAGGACGTAATGAGTGATATAAACGATATGAACGTTGGAATACGCTGGTATGTGGTGCATACGTATTCCGGTTATGAAAACAAGGTCATGGACAGCATCCGCAAGATCGTTGAAAACCGCGGACTCGGAGATCTCATCTTCGACATAAAAGTCCCCGTTGAAATGGTCGAGGAGAAAAAAGGTGACGTGACCAAGGTTGTCGAGTACAAGATCTTCCCCGGCTACGTTCTCGTCAAGATGATAATGACGGACGAAAGCTGGCACGTGGTAAGAAATATCACGGGTGTTACGGGCTTCGTCGGCCCCGGCTCGCGCCCCACGCCTCTTACTGAAAAAGAGGTCGAGGATCTTATGATCGAAGAAAAGAAAGAGGTTCGTCTCGCATTCAACGTCGGAGACGAGGTAACCATAACCGACGGACTGTTTAACGGATATTCCGGTACGGTACAGTCGGTATCAGACGACAAAAAGAAGATCACGGTTTTGGTCAAGCGTGGCCGCCGCGATATACCGGTAGAGCTTGACGTTGAGCACGTAAAATCGGTATAAATTAAGTGGGAGGAAGAAAAATTCTTAATTCTTCCGCCAAAAACCACATGGAGGTATTTTTAAAATGGCAAAGAAAGTTTTAGGCTATATCAAGCTTCAGCTTCCCGCCGGCAAAGCAACCCCCCAGCCCCCCGTAGGTCCTGCCCTCGGTCAGTACGGCGTTGCTATTCCGGTATTCACTAAGGAGTTCAACGAAAGAACTAAAAACGACATCGGTCTTATCATCCCCGTAGTTATCACGGTATATGCTGACCGTTCCTTCACCTTTATTACCAAGACTCCCCCCGCTCCCGTTCTTATCCTTAAGGCGTGCGGAATCGAAAAGGGTTCTGACAAGCCCAACAAGAACAAGGTCGCTAAGCTCACCCGTGAGCAGTGCAGAAAGATCGCTGAGACCAAGATGCCCGACCTCAACGCGGCTAACATCGACACCGCTATGAGCATGATCGCCGGTACTGCCCGCTCTATGGGTATCACCGTAGAAGACTAATGGGAGGTACTAACAATGGCTAAGATTGGAAAGAAATATGCTGACAGCGTAAAGCTGTTCGACAGAAGCAAGCAGTACGACACCGCAGAGGCTCTTGCCCTCGTTTGCCAGACTGCAAAGGCTAAGTTCGACGAGACCGTCGAGATCCACATCCGTCTGGGCGTTGACTCCCGTCACGCTGACCAGCAGGTTCGTGGTGCAGTTGTTCTGCCCCACGGTACCGGTAAGAAGGTAAAGACCCTCGTATTCGCAAAGGACGACAAGGTTCAGGCTGCTCTTGATGCAGGTTCCGAGTACGCAGGCGGTATGGAGTACGTTGAGAAGATCACCAAGGAAAACTGGTTCGACTTCGACGTAGTTATCGCTACCCCCGACATGATGGGCGTTATCGGTCGTCTCGGTAAGGTGCTCGGTCCTAAGGGACTTATGCCCTCCCCCAAGAACGGTACCGTTACCCCCGACGTTGCCCGTGGAGTTACCGAGGCTAAGGCAGGTAAGATCGAGTACAGACTTGATAAGACCAACATCATCCACTGCCCCATCGGTAAGGTTTCCTTCGGTGCAGAGAAGCTTCAGGACAACTTTGACGCTCTCGTTGGTGCAGTTATCAAGGCTAAGCCCGCTGCTTCCAAGGGTCAGTACATCAAGAGCTGCGTGATCGCCGCTACGATGGGCCCTGGCGTTAAGATCAACCAGGCTAAGCTTGGCTAATTAAGCTATAAAAAGGTTCTTGGTTTTCCAAGAACCTTTTTCAATTATTGACACGCGCGGGAAAAAATGCTATAATGAATATAGTTAATATAGCGATCGGGCTAATTTTCCACGAAAGGATGATCACCATGAAAAAATTTATTACACTTTTCCTCTCCGCTATAATGCTCCTCTCGCTTATGGCAGGCTTTAGCGCAGTTGCGGCAGAAAAGGAGAACGTTCTCCTTTGCACCGACGACGAGGGCTTTGCAGAGTCGGGAATGAACGTCGCCAAGTGGCAGCAGGCAGGCTCGGGCAACGTATTCTACTACGACTACCACGCCGCAGTTGCCGCAGGCAAGACCCTTATCGCAGGCAACGACCCCGGTGAAGCATACAAGCTCCGCCTTCCCAAGTACTCGGGCTCGGGCACTGCATCCATGTGCGACGGCGTAAAGAACGAGGGCGGCGCATCGCACTCCTTCGACAAGGGCAGCCTTACCATGGGCGAAAAGACCTACGACCACGCATTCGGCTACTGCTTCAAGCAAGCCGTTACCGTTGACGAGTTTGCGTTCTACGCATCCGCCAAGAACAGCGAGAAGCCCGCGCTCATCACGGGCGTTGACGTTTACGGCGGCAAGCGCGGCGCAGACGGCACGGTCGAGTACACTCTCCTTTGGTCATCGGGCGACGCCAACATCCAGAACACCAAGACCGCAGACGGCGCGGCATACGCCACGGGCAAGTTTAACGCCGTTACCATCGAGTACGTGCGCTTTGCCGTAACCACCGACCTTGCCGAGGGCAGCAGCTCCTACAGACCCTACGAGTGCGAGCTTTTCGCAGCCGAGGGCGGCGCGGCGGACGGTGATATCCCCAACACCGCCGACACCTCTATGACGCTTGCTATCGCGCTTATCGCGCTCATCTCGCTTGGCGGTGCGTTCCTCGCAAGCAGAAAGCAATTTAACTAATAAATTCATTCTTTTAAACAAAAAAGTTTACAAATCTACCAAAAACTTATTGACATTTACCTGATTTTTGCTATAATATAATTACCAATCTAAATTTATGAAAGGAAACATCAAAATGAAAAAGATTCTTTCTATCGTTCTTGCGCTCACCATGCTCTGCGCTATGCTCATTCCTATGACCATTTCCGCATCTGCTGCAAGCGCAAACACCCTTCTCTCCTCCTATGCTGATGCTAAGGACGGCGACAAGCTCATCGACCTTCTCTTCGGTCAGAAGAGCGGCGCTTACCAGCCCCACATGTTTGGTAACGGCGAAGCAAACGTTCACGATGATGCTTGCTACAACACCGCTAACCCCCACATCGACGTAACCAAGGGCGGCGCTACCATGACCATGGTAAACGACGACCTCGACGCTGAGGGCGACCAGTGCGGTAACCTCCAGTACGGCGGCAAGATCGACGGCCTCAAGGCTGGTAAGGATGCTGACGGTACTGCCTACAAGTACACCTACGCTTTCCAGGCTAAGTTCCAGGCTGAGAACTCTGCGAGCAAGCACAGCGGCTTCTACTTCTGCCTCAACGAAAACGTTGCTACCTACACCGATAACCTCGGCAGAACCATCACCAACATCCCCGGCAGAACCGACGGTCACACCGGTGCTTACGGCTGGTGGGGTCACCCCCTCAAGTCCGACGGTAACACCGAGATGCGTTACCACGTAATTCTCAAGGACGGCTCCACCATCAAGAACCTTACCAGCTCCCTTTCCGAAGACTTCAAGAACGCTGTTAAGCAGGGCATCGAAAACTGGTACGATATCGTTATCGAGATCGACGGCTACAAGATGAACATCTCCTTCAACGGCACTTGGCTCGGTTGGTGGGACTTCACCGAAGTTGCTACTGCAGTTAACGGCGACAGCACCGACCTCGCATTCGTAACCAGACTCTTCAACGAGGATATGACCCTCGGTGTAAGAAACGTTTCCATCTACAAGGGTATCGGCATCGAGATCCCCAAGACCGGCGACGCTAACACTGCTGTATTCTTCGTAATCATCGCAGTAGTTGCTCTCGGCGGCACCGTTGTTGCTTCCAAGAAGAAGAGCTTCAACTAATATTTAACAAAAATACTTAAAGCGGCGGGTTTTCCCGCCGCTTTTTTTCGATAATTACGATTTATTACCGAAAAATTAACAAATCAACCAAAAAGTTATTGACATTTATTTGATTTTTGTTATAATATAATTACCAATCTAATTTTACGAAAGGAACAAAAAGATGAAAAAGATTCTTTCTATCGTTCTTGCGCTCACCATGCTCTGCGCTATGCTCATTCCCATGACCATTTCCGCATCTGCTGCAAGCGCAAACACCCTTATCAAGTCCTATGCTGACGCTAAGGACGGCGACAAGCTCATCGACCTTCTCTTCGGTCAGAAGAGCGGCGCTTACCAGCCCCACATGTTTGGTAACGGCGAAGCAAGTGCTCACAAGCACGCTTGCTACAACACCGCTAACCCCCACATCGACGTATCCAAGGACGGCGCTACCATGACCATGGTAAACGACGACCTCGACGCTGAGGGCGACCAGTGCGGTAACCTCCAGTACGGCGGCAAGATCGACGGCCTCAAGGCAGGTAAGGATGCTAACGGCAACACCTACAAGTACACCTACGCTTTCCAGGCAAGATTCCAGGACGCTAACTGCGACAGCAAGCACAGCGGCTTCTACTTCTGCCTCAACTCCGGCGTAGAGACCTACACCGATGCTCTTGGCAGAACCATCACCAACATCCCCGACAGAACCGACGGTCACACCGGTGCTTACGGCTGGTGGGGTCACCCCTACAAGTCCAACGGCGCAACCGATATGCGTTACCACGTAATCCTCAGAGACGGTTCTACCATCAATAACCTTACCGGCAACCTTTCCGACGAGTTCAAGGCTGACATGAAGGCTGGCGCTGGCGATTGGTACGATATCGTTATCGAGATCGACGGCTACAAGATGAACATCTCCTTCAACGGCAATTGGCTTGGCTGGCACGACTTCACCGACGTTGCTGCTGCAGTTAACGGCGACAGCACCGACCTCGCATTCGTAACCAGACTCTTTAACGAGGATATGACCCTCAGCGTAAAGAACGTTTCCATCTACAAGGGTATCGGCATCGAGATTCCCGAGGATGCTCCCGAGGCAGATCCCAAGCCCGCTCACCCCGTTTTCAAGCTTAACGTTGCTCTTTGGACCAACGTTGGCGGCGTATCCGATGCAAACAAGCTCAATGCTGAGCAGGTTGCAAAGCTCAAGGAAAGCTTTAAGAAGGTTCTTGCCGATGCAGGCTACGACGTATCCAGAGTAAAGATCACTTGGACCGACCTTTGTGCTGACGGCGGCCTTGGCGTAGAGAAGCTCGTTGAGCTTACCAACGCAGGCGACTTCGACGTTGTTCTCGGCGCAGGCACCAACGCTATGGATAAGGGACTTACTGCTGTTAAGCTCGCTCCCATGGTAGTTGAAAACACCAAGAGACAGGCAGTTCTCATCGACGAAAAGAGCGCTCCCGCAGCCGTTCTTTACGAGTACGTAACTACCGGCAAGACCACCGGCTACCCTGCACCTCCCACCGGAGATAACAGCGCCGTTGTATTCCTTGCAATCATCGCAGTAGTTGCTCTCGGCGGCACCGTTGTTGCTTCCAAGAAGAGATTCAACTAATTAAAACATAAAAAGAAAAGTGGGGCTTGCCCCACTTTTCTTTTATGATGTATTTGCCTTACGGCAAATATGATGCGCGCTTTGCGCGTGATAAATGATGCGTTCGCCTTGCGGCAAACATGAAGGAAAAAAGTCGTTGAAGCCGCGCTTCAACCACTTTTGTTTTTATAAATGCTTTTTGCTACGCAAAAAGCTACCTTCATTTGCGCCTCGGCGCAACATCATTGGGCGAAGCCCACATCATTTGCCGCAGGCAACATTGTTTGTGCCGCAGGCGCAACATCATTGTGAAAACACCGCAGGTTTTTTCACCCACCGAAGGTGGATTTCATTGAAAACGCTTTGCGTTTTCAAATGATGTATTTGCCCTTCGGGCAAATATGATGCGCGCTTTGCGCGTGATAAATGATGCGTTTGCCTTGCGGCAAACATGAAGGAAAAAAGTGGTTGAAGCCGCGCTTCAACCACTTTTGTTTTTATAAAACGCTTACAGCGTTTTCTCCGTTATCATATTGTGTATCTCCTCGCGCGAGAGTCCAAGCACGGCGGCAAGCTCGCCGTAAAGGCTGCTCTTTGCAGTATGCTCGGCATCGTTATCTATATCGGGCAGACGGCGGCGCGTGCGCTTGAATTCCTCGCGGCGGTGTGCCACGGTCTTGATAATACTGACGTATGTCCTCGGCTCGGCGGTAGCCACAAGCTCGCGGTAGATGTCGCGGCGCTTTTTCTCAAGCGGTACTTCAATGATACCTATCTCGGAAAGTGAGTCAAGCAGCTCCCTTGCCTCACATTCGGACATCAGGGGGCGTATAATGACCTTTTCGTTATCAATGGGGGTGTAAATGACGAGATTCGCTCTGTCGGGGGTGGGCGTCAGCTTGTAAAAAAGGCGCGTGTCCGCGGCGTCGAAAGGGGAGCTGCATATCTCGTCCACGCGGCACACTCCACTCGTTCCGTATATCAAAAGCTCACCGACAGAAAACATTCGTCCACCTCTTTCCCAGTTGTTAATAATTTATATACATATTATACCATTTTATTTAGCATTTGTCAAATCATTGTTGAAAAAAAGTTTAGGTTTTTTTGTTTTTTTGGCTTGTATAAACGCCATTTTTGCGCTATAATATATACTGTATTAATGTGCAAAAAGGATATGTAAAATATATGGCTAATGAAATGAATTACGATCGCGCGAAAATACGCAATTTTTCCATCATCGCACATATCGACCACGGCAAATCCACCCTTGCCGACCGTCTGCTTGAAGCGACGGGCGCGGTGGCTCACCGCGATATGGAGGAACAGCTCCTCGACAATATGGACCTTGAGCGTGAGCGCGGAATAACCATCAAGGCGCGCGCGGTAAGGCTTGACTACGCCTCGCCCGACGGAAACAGCTACGTTTTCAACCTCATCGACACCCCCGGTCACGTGGACTTTAACTACGAGGTCTCGCGCTCGCTCAACGCGTGCGAGGGTGCGCTCCTCGTCGTTGACGCGACGCAGGGCATCGAGGCGCAAACGCTTGCAAACGCATACCTTGCCGTTGACGCAAACCTTGAGATAGTCCCCGTCATAAACAAAATAGACCTGCCCTCCGCCGACATCGACCGTTGCAGAGGTGAGGTCGAGGACATTATCGGCATTCCCGCCG
Organism: Eubacteriales bacterium; assembly: GCA_045633005.1. Taxonomy (GTDB): domain Bacteria; phylum Bacillota; class Clostridia; order Oscillospirales; family CAG-272; genus CAG-390. Next base: position 8,866 of record JAZQXT010000056.1, read on the forward strand.
AGGATTGCCCCGCAGTCTCGGCAAAGACGGGACTTAACATCCCCGACGTGCTTGAAGCTGTCGTTCACAGCATACCCGCGCCCGATGGCGACCCCGACGCGCCGCTTCGCGCGCTGATATTCGACTCCTACTACGACTCCTACCTCGGCGTCGTGGTCTACATCCGCATTATCGACGGCACGCTCCGTCAGGGCGACAAGATACGCCTGATGAGCAACGGCGCGACCTTCGACGTTACCGCCGTCGGCTCAATGGAGGCGTTCGGACTTAAAAACCGCGGCGTTCTCCGCGCGGGCGAGGTCGGATATCTCACCGCCTCGATAAAGAACGTTTCCGACACGCGCGTGGGTGACACCGTCACCCTTGCCGACGCGCCCGCAAGCGAGCCACTACCGGGCTTCCAAGCCGTTCACCCAATGGTGTACGCGGGAATCTACCCCGAGGACGGCGCGCGCTACGGAGATCTGCGCGACGCGCTTGAAAAGCTCCAGCTCAACGATGCGGCGCTGACCTTTGAGCCTGAGACCTCGACGGCGCTCGGCTTCGGCTTCCGTTGCGGCTTCCTCGGACTTCTCCATATGGAGATAATCGAGGAGCGACTTGAGCGCGAATTCAACCTTGACCTTATCACCACCGCGCCGAGCGTTATCTACGAGGTACAGCTTAAAAGCGGCGAGCGCGTAAAGATCGACAACCCCTCAAGCTACCCCGCGCCCGACGAGATAGAGACCGCCTACGAGCCCATCGTCAAGGCGAGCATCATCACGCCCGTCGAGTACGTCGGCGGACTTATGGATCTTTGTCAGGACAGACGCGGCACGTTTATTGATATGAAATACCTTGACGCTATCCGCGTTGAGCTTCACTACGAGCTTCCCTTAAACGAGATAATCTACGATTTCTTCGACGCGCTCAAGAGCCGTTCGCGCGGCTACGCCTCGCTCGACTACGAGCTTTCCGAGTACCGCACGTCGAAGCTGTGCAAGCTTGACTTCCTGCTCAACGCCGAGCAGGTGGACGCACTTTCCTTCATCGTTCACGAGGAAAAGGCGTACGCCAGAGCGCGTAAGCTTGCAGAGAGACTTAAAGAAAACATACCGCGCCAGCTCTTCGAGATACCGATCCAAGCGGCTATCGGCTCGCGCATAATCGCACGCGAGACCGTCAAGGCTCTGCGCAAGGACGTGCTTGCAAAGTGCTACGGCGGCGACATCACCCGAAAGAAGAAGCTGCTTGAAAAGCAAAAAGAGGGTAAGAAGAAGATGCGCAAGCTCGGCTCGGTGCAGATATCCCCCGAAGCCTTTATGGCTGTACTAAAGCTCGGCGACGATTAAGCCGAGGAAACGAGGTAAAAATGAAACAGAAAAAACCGCTCGGACTGTACGTACACGTTCCGTTTTGCCGCAGTAAATGCGATTATTGCGATTTCTGCTCGATAGTTCCGAACAGCAATTCCGTCGTCGAGCACTACACCGACGCGCTTATTCTTCAAATGGAGGACTACAGCGCAAGGCTGCGCCCCTACCTTATCGACACCGTCTACATCGGCGGTGGCACGCCCACCTCGCTTGACGAAAAGCGCCTTACGAGGATAATTGAAAACATCTACCGCAATTTCAAGATCGCAAAAAAGGCGGAATTTACCATTGAGGCGAACCCCGCCACCTGCGACCTTAAATCCCTTCGCCGCCTGCGCAAGCTCGGCGTAAACCGCCTCAGTATGGGTCTGCAGAGCGTACACGACAACGAGCTTCGTGCGCTCGGCAGGATACATACCTTTGCGGATCTCCGCGACACCTACGAGGCGGCTCGCACCGCGGGCTTTGACAACGTGAGCCTTGACCTAATGTACGGCATTCCCGAACAGACGGAAAAGAGCTTTGCCCAGACGCTGTCCACCGTTACCGCGCTTGAGCCCGACCACATTTCGATGTACGCGCTGAAGATAGAGGACGGCACGCCCTTCGCGCGCCGCAAGGACTCGCTCGTTCTTCCCGACGAGGACACGCAGTATTCGATGTATATGAACGGCGTGGAATACCTTGCCTCCCGCGGCTTTGAGCGTTACGAGATATCCAACTTCGCACGCGGAAAGAAATACTCGGCGCACAACCTGAAATACTGGCATTGCGAGGAATATTTCGGTCTCGGTGCCGCCGCGCACTCCTTCCTTGACGGCGAGCGCATCTCCACCACGCGAAATATCAGAGATTTCATCGACGGACTTGAAATAGTCAACAACGATATCAACGTAATCGACTCCAAGGTCGCAGTAAAGGGCGAAGCGCTTGCCGACGACTACGTTATGCTTGCAATGCGCTTGTCCGAGGGTGTGAACGTTGCGGACTTCAATGCGAAATTCGGCATTGATTTCAACGAAAAATACGGCGCTATCCTTGACGATTACGTCGACGAGGGCTTCGTGGAGAAGGACGAGCGCGGCTACCGCTTCACCTCTCAGGGAATGTTCGTGTCGAATTACATCCTCTCCGACGTGCTCGGACTTGACGAAGAATAATTTACCATTGACAAAAGACCGATTTTGGTATAAAATAATAACATAACATAGTGAGGTAAACAAAATGAGTGACGAAAAGATGCTCCCCATCGAGGGCGAAGAGGCAGAGATCATAACCCTGCTTGACGAAAACGACAACGAGATACAGTTTGAGCTTATCGGCGGCTACACCGACCGCGGCGTGCAGTATTTTGCACTCATCCCCGTGGGAAGCGCAGACGAGGACGGCGGCTTTGACGAGTACATCATCTTAAAGAGCGTCGAGGGCGAGAACGGCGAGGAGCTTGTTGAGATCGAGGACGATGCCGAGTTTGAGCGCATCGCGGCGATATTCGACGACGCTTTTGACGCCGAGTACGACTACGACGAGGAATAAGCCCCGCTTGAATTTTAATTTAACCTGCTTAGTTCGTGATAATCGCACATAGAGGAACCTACATTTAATTTAAGGGACTCGAAATAAGGGTTCGGAGGCTGTTTTGCAGACCTCCCCGACGGATGCAACGATTGACTTGTCTCGGCTTCCGTTGGGACGTTGGGAGCAGTGATGCCAATGATAGAGGCCCACCTTGCATAGCAGGGTTTCCCACAGGCGGTTACACGGCTCGGCGGGGGATTGATGTGCAAAAACACGATGTGTTTTTGCAGTGAAGTTGCGCCGTTGGCGCAATGAAGCGCGCTTCGCGCGTGAAGCACGGCTTCGCCGTGTGAAGTGTTTGCCTATCGGCAAACGTTAAGGAAAAAAGTGGTTGAAGCCAAAGCTTCAACCACTTTTATTTTTTAAATTGCTTTTTGCTTTGCAAAAAGCTACCTTCATATTTTGCGAAGCAAAATACATCATTCATCATACGCGAAGCGTATATCATATTTGCCGTAAGGCAAATGCATCATTGTAAAAACCCGACACGGACAAACCGTGTCGTCTTTTTACTCATTTTCTTTTCTCTATTTTATCGCGGCGTGCCGCTGATACATTTCC
>JAZQXT010000057.1:0-56319 GCA_045633005.1 Eubacteriales bacterium
GAACGGCTACGATACCGAATTTCTCTCAAAGACCGTCGGCGAGCGCGGCAAGGTCTACGCCTTTGACGTTCAAGCGCAGGCGGTGGAGTCCACGCGCGCACGTCTTCGTGAGGTCGGCTGTCCCGACAACTACACGCTGATCCTCGACTCCCACCACAACGCCGCCAAATACATTACCGAGCCGATAAAGGCGGGAATGTTCAACCTCGGTTGGCTACCGGGCGGCGACAAGAGCATCACCACGATGCGCGAGACCACGATGCCCGCAATAGAGGCGGCAATATCGCTTCTCGGTGATGACGCGGTGCTGACCGTCGCGGTCTATCCGGGTCACCCCGAAGGTGATGCCGAGGGCAAGATGATAGAGGAATATTTTTCCTCGCTGTCGCGCTTTAAGCTCTGCATTACCAAAATAAAAATAGTAAATTCGCCCACGTCTCCGTATTTTTTCCTTATCGAGACGAAGGCGAAAAAATAAGTCAAGTATAATATAAATATTAAGGAAAGGAGGCGCAAAAATGACGGGAAAGGACAGGATGGTCGCCGACCTCAAGGCACAGCACGAGGCAAACCGCAAGGAATACGAGGATAAGCAGAGAAAGGCGAGGATAGAGGCAAAGGAGCCGATAGTTGACCCTGCGCTTTTTACGCATCTTGAAAACAACCGCCGTGCCGCGCCCCCGCAACAACAGTCGGAGCAACCGCCAAGACCGCAAACGCAGGCGCAAGGTGCGCCGAGCAAAGCTCCAAGCGCCGCACAGCGCCCCGCGCCGAAGGCGCAAAGCGCACGCAAGGCACCTAAAAAAGCTCCGCGCCGCGATAGTGCGGCGATAAATCCCGAGGCGGCTCGCGCCGCCGCCGCACGCCGCGCCGCCGAGGAGGAAAGGCGTAAGCGCGAGGATGCCGAAAAAGCAAAGAAAAAGGAAGAAAAAAAGAATACCGTGCTTGCTATAAGGCACGCGGTAATGGGATATTTCGGCGTATTTATATGTATTCTGCTCATCATCTGCGGTATTGCCGCCAGCGTTTTTCTCTTTGGGCTGACCTCGCACGACGAGGCGGAGCCGTTGCCCGACAAGCTCGTTTGCTATATGGGCAAGGATAAGACCACCGTGCCGTATTCGTCGGTATATATAAACGGAAAATACTTCGTTAATATGAGCGATATCGCCGCTCGCGTAGGATTTACTGCAAGCGGCGACAGCGCGACTATGATATTCTCCGCGCCCCCGAATGAAAAGGCGATATTCACCGTCGGCGCGGGCTACGCCCTCGTAAACGGCGCAAGCGTCAATATGGGCGCACCGTGCTTTTTGCGCGACGGCTCGCTGTGGGTGAGCGCCGATTTTGCAGACAGGTACGTCAGCGGTGTCAGCGTTACCGTTTCGGAGGATAAAAAGACGTTGACGGTGGAGATCGGCGAGGAATGCTCGTTCCTTCTTAAAAACGAATCTCCGCTTGACACGCCCACCGTGGACAAGCTTCCGCCCTCGGTGGTGATATTACCGAGCGATACTCCGAGATACGAGTTTACCAAGGACCTTACTTCATATTATAAGTATATGGACCCCGCCGACCGCGACGCGTTTTTGCTACTTATCAACCCGTCGCATCCCTTTGATGCGACGTACGAGCCGCCCGAGCTTACGAACGTTCTGAACGTCAAAAAGGGCAAGAATTACACGATGTCGCTTTACGCGGAAAAAGCGCTTGAGGCGCTTTTCATAGAGATGTACGCCGCGGGCTACACCGACGTGGTTGTAACTATGGCGTATCGCTCGTATGAGGCGCAGGAAAAGCAATTCAACACCTACGTTTACAACGAAAGATATTATTACCGCACGCATTTTGAAACGACGGGCAAATGGTTCAGCGACGATGCGTACGAAGTCCTTGGCGAGAGCTATATCAAGGAAAAATATATCTCAAAGGGAAAGACCACGTTGACGAAGGATGACGCCGAGCGCGTCGTCAGGTCGTATTCCGCCGCCCCTGGCACGGGAGACCACCAGACGGGCTTTTCCTGCGATATGCACAATCTCTCCTCGACCTCGGTGAAGTTTGCGCAGGAGGAGGCGTACGCGTGGCTTCTTGAAAACGCGCACAAATTCGGCTTTATCCAGCGTTATCCCAAGGATAAGGAAAAGATAACGGGAATGGGCTTTGAGCCTTACCATTGGCGCTTCGTGGGGCAGTATCACGCGGCGGTTATGCACGAAAACGGACTCTGCCTTGAGGAATACGTGGCGCTAATGGAGTGAAAACACCGTTGGTGTTTTCACAGTGAAATCCGTTCCGTCGGAACGGGTGAAATCCACCTTCGGTGGATGAAATATTTTGCTCCGCAAAATGTGAAATATTTGCCCTTTGGGCAAATATTAAGGAAAAAAGCGTAAGAAACGCACGCGTTTCTTACGCTTTTAATTTTATTGAAAGCTTTTTGCTTTGCAAAAAGCTTCCTTAACATTTTGCGAAGCAAAATATTTCATATTTGCCGCAAGGCAAATATTTCATCCGACAAAGTCGGATTTCACCCATTCCGCAAGGAATGGATTTCATTGTGAAAAACGCCGCAGGCGTATTTCACATATACTGCTGTTGTAGGTTAAAAATTCCTTACCGCAAAATTCCGTGCGTCTGTTTAAGACGGGCGGCGGGCGGTAAAAATATGAACGTAAGCAAAACCCGCAAGGAGCAGAAAATGAATATGCAAAGCATAAAAAGAGGAGATATATTTTACGCCGACCTCTCGCCCGTGGTCGGCTCGGAGCAGGGGGGACTGCGCCCCGTGCTGATAATACAAAACGACGTTGGCAACAAATACAGCCCCACCGTCATTGCCGCCGCGATTACATCAAGAATGGGGAAAACGCGCCTGCCCACACATATCGACATATACGCCGAAAGGGCAGGGCTTGCGCGCGACTCGGTGATACTGCTGGAGCAGATAAGAACGCTTGACAAGCGCCGCCTCAAGGAGAAGATGGGGCATCTCGACGAGGGGCTGATGAACGAGGTGAACGCCGCCATCGCGGTGAGCTTCGGGCTCGGAGTTGCCGCGGCACAGACCTCTTTGCCCGCCGCAAGCGCCGCTACGGACGGCTCGGCGATAGGATAAATGAAGAAAAATGCGTTTTTTTTCAAAAAAAGTGCAAAAAAGTTTGCTTTTGTGCTATATTTCACTTGATTTTTCTCGCAAAAAAGTGTAAAATATACTTTGGTAAAAAAATATACACAAGGAGAAATTAAAATGGCACTTGTTACAACCAAGGAAATGTTTAAGAAGGCATACGCCGGCGGCTACGCTATCGGTGCTTTCAACATAAACAATATGGAGATCGTTCAGGCGATCACCGAGGCGGCTGCGGCTGAAAAGTCCCCCGTCATCCTTCAGGTATCTGCAGGCGCGCGCAAGTATGCAAAGCACGAGTATCTTATGGCTCTTGCAAAGGCTGCTATCGCTGACAGCGGCGTTGACCTCGCACTTCACCTTGACCACGGCGCAGATTTCGAGATCTGCAAGTCCTGCATCGACGGCGGCTTCACCTCCGTTATGATCGACGGTTCTCACCACTCCTTCGAGGACAATATCGCTCTCACCCGCAAGGTCGTTGAGTACGCTCACGCACGCGGCGTAGTAGTTGAGGGTGAGCTTGGCGTTCTCGCAGGCGTTGAGGACGACGTTGTTGCAGAGCATTCCTCTTACACCCGTCCCGAGGAGGTTGAGGAGTTCGTAAACCGCACGGGCGTTGACTCCCTCGCTATCTCTATCGGTACTTCTCACGGCGCGTACAAGTTCACTCCCGCGCAGTGCACCAGAAACGAGGAGGGCATCCTCGTTCCCCCGCCTCTCCGTTTCGACATCCTTGCCGAGATCGAGAAGAGACTTCCCGAATTCCCCATCGTTCTTCACGGCGCATCCTCCGTTCCTCAGGAGTACGTTAAGGAGATCAACGCTCTCGGCGGCAAGCTCCCCGATGCAGTTGGTATCCCCGTGGAGCAGCTCCGCAAGGCAGCAGGCATGGCAGTATGTAAGATCAACATCGACTCCGACATCCGCCTTGCTATGACCGCAGGCATCCGCCGCGTTATGACCGAGCAGCCCGAAGTATTCGACCCCAGAACCTACCTGACCGTAGCTCGCGCAGAGGTCAAGAAGATGGTTCAGCACAAGATCGCAAACGTTCTCGGCTCTTCCGGTTCTCTCTGATATTATTAATTACAATAAACGGACTTGGTTGTTTGTGCGACCAAGTCCGCTTTTTTTGTGCAACTTGCCAAAATAAAAAGTGTTGACATAATTATTTATGGATGGTAAAATATAGTTAGGCAAGTGCCCACAAATCACAAAATCCAGAAAGGAACGGAACTTATGAAGAAAATTATTTCCGTGATCATCACGATCACCATGCTTGCAGCTCTTCTCGCAGCTACCGCTATCGGCGCATCCGCTGATGCTCCCGTAGAGTGTAAGGACTGGGAAGAATTCGCACAGAAGGCTAACGAAAACTACGGCGAGGGTAACTTCAAGCTTATGAGCGACTCCGTATGCGAGACCTCCGTTGAGGGCTTCTTCGGCACCTTTGACGGTAACGGCCACACCATTACCGTTAAGAACACCATGTTTATGGACGTAGGAGGCGGCGCTATCATCGCCAACTTCACCACCGTAAACACCGAGGCTATCGGCGTATGCCCCATCATTCTCGCTATCAACGGAAGCTTTGAGGATGCTCCCGTACTTCTTGAGAACATCACCAACAACGTAAACGTTGACGCTTCGGGCAACACCAACCGCGTTGCAGGTATCGTCGGTTCTACCGATAACGAGAACCACATCACCTTCAAGAACTGCGTAAACAACGGTAACATCATCTCCAATGAGCAGGCAGGCGGTATCATCGGTAACGCTGACCTTGCTTCGGGTTACCTCTACGCATCCTTTATCGACTGCGTAAACAACGGTGACATCACCACCACCATCCACTATGCCGCAGGTATCGTTGGTAACGTTAACCAGCACTGCGATTTCCTTATGGTTCGTTGCATCAACACGGGTGACATTACCGCTCGTGAGGTTGCAGGCGGTCTTATCTCCCGTATTCTCGGCGGTAAGGCAAACGTTATTATGTACAAGTGCGCAAACACGGGTAACATCAGCACCACCGAAAGAGCGGCTGAAAAGTACGGCGTTGCGGGTCTTGTTTCCCGTACCACCGGTACCAGCACCACCAGCATCTACGACAGCTTTGTAAGCGGCACATACGCTCCCGCAAAGACCGTTGACGAGACCACGGGCGAGGTTCTTGCTACCGCAGGCGCAGACCCCATCTGCCAGTACGCATCCACGGGACTTTTCACCCTTGAGAACGTAAAGATCCTCCACAACCCCGTAATAGCAGGCTCTACCGCTTACACCGCTTCCGAGACCGCTACGGGCTTTGAGTACACCGATCAGGTTGCTATCGACGCAGGCGTTGCGGCTATCATGGCTGATTTCGGCAAGCCCTACGACGTTCCCGGCACCACCGCTCCCGAGAGCGAGGATACCACCGAGGACGCAGGTGACGAGACCACCGCAGGTAGCGACGAGACTACCGCAGGTGGCGACGAGACCACTGCTAAGGCTGACACCACCCCTGCTACCGCTCCCGCAACCACTCCCGCTCCCACGGTTACCACCGCGGCAGAGTCGAGCGGATGCGGCTCCAGCATCTCCCTTGCAATCGTTGCTGTAGCAGCCGTTGGCGCTGTAGCGATCGCTCGCAAGAAGGACTAATTGCTACTTAAAAATACGGGTGCGCCGAGCGCACCCGTATTTTTTTGAAAAAAGTATTGACTTATTCGATATATTCTGCTATAATGTATAGTAATTACCGATAAAACGGTAAAATTTAAGCAAACGGAGAAAAGATAAGACTATGGACGGCGACAGTTGTTGTAACGACAGTTGCAATTACATAATCGACAATTTTCATATGTGAGGCATATCTGAACGCGTGGCGTTGCAGGTATGCTTTTTTGCGCTTAAATTACAAAATAAGCGGACTTCCGCTATAAATTAAGGAGATAAAAAACCTATTATGGACCATTTACCCTCGTTGTTGATCATGTTCTTCTGCCTTATCATGTCGGCGTATTTTTCCGCGACGGAAACGGCAATGTCCACCTTCAACAAGACCAGAATGAAGACCTTGGCAGAGAAGGGCAATAAGCGCGCGGCGCTTGCTATGCATCTGTCGGAGAACTACGACAATCTTCTTTCCACCATCCTCATCGGAAACAATCTGGTAAATATCCTTCTTACCGCAGTATGTACGGCGTTCTTTATTGATATTGCGCAGAGCACCGACCTCGGAACTACGCTTTCCACGGTCGTTACGACCGTTGCGGTCCTCATCTTTGGCGAAATTACGCCTAAAAGCGTGGCAAAGGACCGCCCCGAAAAATTCGCTATGTTTTCAGCCCCTATTATCAATGCGCTGATATTCCTGCTTACACCCTTTAACTTCCTCTTTTCTCTGTGGCGCAAGCTCGTTTTGAAGATATTCAAGGCGGAGGAGGAGTCCAAGATGTCGCAGGAGGAGCTTCTTATGCTCGTTGAGGAGATACAGCAGGAGGGAAGCATCGACGAGGAGGAAAGCACTCTGCTCCAGAACGCCATCGAGTTTACCGAGCGTAAGGCGGAGGATATCCTTACCCACCGCGTGGATATCGAGGGTGTAAGCCGTGAGGCAACGAAGGAAAAGATAGCATCCGTCTTTCAGGCGACCAGATTTTCGCGCCTTGTCGTATACGACGAGTCAATTGATAATATCACGGGCGTAATACATCAGAAGGATTTTTACACCGCGAGCGGAATATACGAGGGCGACCTTAACGATATAATCACTCCTCCCGTGTTCACGCAAAAGAACGAGAAGATAGATAACCTTTTAAGGCTTTTGCAGAAGAACAAATCCCACATCGCCGTAGTGCTTGACGAGTACGGCGGAACGTTCGGTATCGTTACGATGGAGGATATTCTTGAGGAGCTTGTCGGCGACATTTGGGATGAGCACGACGAGGTCGAAAACGAGCTTGAAAAGCTTGAGGACAATAATTATCGCATAGATTGCACGATGAACCTTGACGATTTCTGCGAGAATTTCGAGATAAGCGTCGAGAGTGATAATATCTCCGTCGGCGGCTGGGTGATGGAGGCGCTCGGAAAGATACCCGAGGTCGGAGACACCTTCAGCTTCGAGGAGCTTGACATCACCGTTACCGAGACCGAGTTCCAGAGAGTTCTTTTCATAAACGTTACCTGTAACAAAACGTTGAAGGCTGATATGGAGCTTGAGGAAGAAGCATCAGAGGCAGAAACTGTATAAATTACCAAATAAAAAGCGGCGCGCGAGCGCCGCTTTTTATTATATAATATTGACAAAAAAGGATTAAAATGATATAATATTCTAAATAAATATGTCCAAATAAGGCTGTTAATAATGAAGCATAAAAAAATAAAGGTAATCATCTTTGCGCTTTCGGCGTTGCTTGCGCTTTCGCTCGTCGGCTGTATGCCCGCGCCAAGCGAGGGCGAGGACACGACCGAGGCAAAGCTCGTCTCGGCGGGGCTCGTTTCACCCGAGGGACTTTTTTACGACGTGTACGATAACGGCGAGGTTACGATAACGGGTCGGCGCGACGGCACACGCGCGCTTATCGTGCCCGACGAGATCGACTCTCACCCCGTCACCGCCATCGGAAACGAGGCGTTTGCCGTTGACGGATATCTCGTGTACGTAAGGCTCGGCGCAAATCTGCGCACCATCGGCGAAAATGCGTTTTACGGCTGTACCGAGCTTGTCCGCGTGGACGCTACCGCGGCGCTTAAAACCATAGGATTTTTCGCCTTTTACGGTTGCTCGATACTTTCGAGCGTGAACGGCGCGACGGGACTCGTTAAAATATTCGATTCGGCGTTTTGGGCGTGTCCCGCGCTTTGCACCATAGACCTACCCGAAACCCTGACGGAGATCGGCGCGTGCGCGTTTTACGGCTGTTCGAGTCTTTGTGCCGTAGACTTGCCCGACGGCGATATCGTTATAGGCTCGCAGGCGTTTTACAACTGCATCTCGCTTTGCGGCGTGGAGCTTGGCGGACTTCGTGAAATACCCGCCGAGGCGTTTTACAATTGCACGTCCGTAACGGGCGTTGACCTTAGCAAAGTAACGTCCGTCGGCGACCGCGCCTTTTACGGCTGTGCCTCGCTGTATGCAGTTGAGGAGGACTCAACGCTTGAGGCGGTGGGAAGTGCCGCGTTTTACGGTACTCCGTGGCTTGACGCGCAGACGGACGAGTTTGTGACCGTGGGCGACGGCGTGCTTGTAAAATACAACGGAAGCGGCGGCAGCGTCAAGATACCGCGCGGCGTTAAGTACGTTTCGGACGCGTTTGCGGAAAACAACGAGATAACGGGCGTTGAGATATCGGGCAAGGCAACGGTGATAGGCACTAACGCATTTTACGCCTGCCGCAAGCTTGAAAGCGTAGTTATCTCCGCCGACGTAAGCCTTATCGGCGAGTGCGCGTTTATGTCGTGCAGTCGGCTTCGCACGATATATCTTCCCGACTCGCTTGAGGAGATAGGCGACAGCGCGTTTGGCGCGTGTCTTATCCTGACCTCCGTGAAATACGCGGGGAGTGCCGACGATTTTGCAAAGATAGATATAGCTCTCGGAAACACGCATATGACGGGCGCGCCTATCGCGTACGGCGCAAGACCGTAGGAGGTGTGATGATGAAGAAGATCAAGCTTCTTACCGTGATTTTTGCCGCACTTTTGCTTTTTTCGGGCTGTGAAGCTCCGCGCGAGGCGTTTGTGCTAAAATCGCGCACGCTTATAAGCGACCAACGCTTCGGCACGGATATAGGATACCGAAAATACGACGACGGAAGCGTTATCGTTATCGACCACGGCGGCACGGGAGATATAGATATTCCAAACGAGCTTGACGGAATGCCCGTCGTGGAGCTTGCCGCCTCGCTTTTCGAGGGCAGGGAGGATATAACGTCAGTAAAGCTCCCCGACAGCCTTGAAATTATCGGTGACGGCGCGTTTTCGGGCTGTAGCGCACTTGCAAGCGTGGAGTTTGGCAAGTCGGTCTGGTCGGTTGGGCTTAACGCCTTTTACGGTACGCCGTGGCTTGACACGCTGACGGACGAGTTTGCGGTAGTCGGCAACGGAGTGCTTATAAAATATAACGGAAGCTCGCCGCACGTCAAGATTCCCGACGGCGTAAGGCATATTGCGGGCGGCGCGTTCACCTCGCGTCAGATGAAGAACGTGGAGCTTGGCTCCGTGCTTACGGTCGGCAAGGAAGCGTTTGCCGTCTGTAATAAGATGATCTGTATTGACCTTGGCGACAGCCTTGTGATGATCGGGGAGGACGCATTCAAGAACTGCGTGCTGATGGAGGAGGCGATCGTTCCGAACACGCTCGTGCAGATCCGACAAAACGCGTTTTCCTCCTGCCCCGAGCTTGCGGTGGTGACTTATTACGGCACGGACGTTGAGTTCACTCGCTTGGACGTCGCCGCAGGAAACAATAGCTTCGCCGAAGAAGCGCTCGTCGTTTATCGCGGCGGCGCGAACAGATAACCCTCTCAAAAGAAAGGTAAACCCTGAAAATGAAAAAGATCAAACAAAAAAAGGCAATATCGGCAGCAGCCGTGGTCTCCACGCTGTTCCTTGCCGTGTCTGCCGCGGCGCATATCGCGCTTTACGCATATTCAAAATATCTGCCGCTTCTCTTGCTTGGCATCTGCCAGCTTCTTCCCGCGGCGGTCAATCTGTTGCTGATACTGCTTTGCGACAGACTGCCGAAGAAGGAAAAGACGGGCGAGCCGCCGCGCAACGCCGTCCTCGGCGTGCTTTGGCGCATACTTGATATGATAGGACTTTCAAATATCTATCACGCAAAGGTCGCCACGATATTCACGGTGGCGCTAACCGCGGGCGCGAATATCTGGTTCTGGACGTCGTACCAAAGCGTGAGCGAGGTATACACGCTCAGCGCCGTGCTTCCCGTTGTCGAGGTCGTGTTCTTCGTGCTGTTCATCATCATTGATAAATGGTGCAAGCATACCGCCGAGGGCGCAAGCCGCTACAGCGCCGCGATAATAAGGAATATACGCACGGCTATCGGCGTTTGCCGCATAGCGCTCGTGCTTTCCGCGCTTACGATGACGTTAAAGCTTCTCGGATTTTTCGACCTTACCTCGTGGCTCGCAATTGCCGCCGCGGTCGAGATAATTTATCACTCCGCCTTTATGCTGATAACGATGGCAACGAGGCTCATTCGCCGCGAGTTCAGCGAAGTTCCCGACGTTTCAGTTCCCATGTTCAATATGGCGAGCGAGGAAAGCGGCGTCGGCGTTATGGACTACCTTGAGGAAAACACGGGAATGACCATGCGCTCGCTGTGGAGCATCAAGTTCATCAAGGCGCTCGTTCCCGCCGCGATAATCTGCTGTGCGCTAATCTTCTGGGGCGCGACGGGCATCGTGATGGTCGAGGCAAATCAGCAGGGTGCGGTCTACCGCCTCGGACATCTGCGCGAGGAAACGCTTGACGCGGGACTTCACTTCACTCTGCCGTGGCCCTTTGATAAGGTCGAGATATACGATACCGAAACGGTCAACAAGATAACCGTCGGCTACGACTCGGTCACTACCGCGGACAACCTCTGGACCGAGGGACATAACAGCGAGGAGTACAAGCTCCTGCTCGGAAGCGGAAACGAGGTCGTTGCGATAAACCTCCGCATCGAATACAAGATAGCAGACCTCAGGCAGTACCTTGCAAGCTCCGCCTCGCCCGCGTCGATACTAAGCGCAAAGGCGTACGAGCTCATTACCGAAAGAACGATAAACACCGACCTCAACACGATACTTTCGACCGACCGTCAGGCGTTCTCGGCAAGCTTCCACGAGGAGCTTACGGCAGAGATGGCGGCGTGCGGCACGGGACTTTCCGTCGTTGGAGTCGTGCTTGAAAGCATACACCCCCCCGTTGACGTTGCCGACATATATCAGCAGATGATAAGCGCCGAGATTCAGGCGCAGGAGATAATCCTTGCGGCGCAGGCGACCGCCGAGGTGCGCAAGTCCGAGGCGAGAAGGGAATATCTCAAGACCGTCAACGCAAACAAGGCGATGAAGCTGCAAAAAATTGCCGCCGCCAACTCCGAGGTTGCCGAGTTTATGGCAAGCGTTTCGGCGGATAAGGCGTACCCCGGCAATTACCGCTACTACAAATACCTCAACGCACTCACCACCGCGTACAAGAATGCGGATCTCGTTCTGGTGGGCGAAGGAATTGACACCTCAAACATCTACTTTACATCCGCAAATGATTACGTCGCGGCAGAATGACCCGCGTGAAAGGAATATAAAATGAGCAAGAAAATAAAAGAACCCAAGGTAAAGGCTAAAAAGGAAGGCTCTTCCGTCGGCGTTACCGTTATGAAATACGTTATCGCGCTTGCGGTAGTTGCCGTTCTCGTTTGGTTCGGCTTCACCACGCAGGTCAGAGAGGGCGATTGTGCCGTCATTCTCCGCTTCGGCGCGGTCCGCGAGGAAATAACCGAGGCAGGACTCTACTTCAAGCTTCCGTGGCCCTTCGAGAGCGTAGTCACCTACGACGCAAGACTTCAGTATCTTGAGTCCAACCGCCTTGAAACGACCACGAAGGACAAGAGAAACATCATCATTCAGTCCTACGTCCTCTGGGAGATCGAGGACCCCGTGTTCTACCACAACAGCGTGGGTGCGCGCGGCTCTATCGCTACCAATATCAGGGATCAGGTGTTCAGCGCGACCAATAGCGTGCTTGGCGGATACGATCTTACCTCCATCGTTTCTCTTGACAAGGAGCAGATAAAGATAAATCAGATTCAGGACGAGATCTTTGCGCGAGTCAAGGAAAACTGCCTGAAAAACTACGGTGTCAGCATTACCGACGTAAGCATTCTCCGTCTGTCCTTGCCCGACACCAACCTTGAGAGCGTATTTGACCAGATGCGTCAGGAGCGTCAGACCGACATCGACGTTATCCTTGCCGCCGCCCGTCTTGAGGCAAGCAACATAACCACCGAGGCAGACCGCGAGGCGGCGGAGATCGTCGCGCAGGGTACTACCGAGGCGGCAAAGATACTTGCCGAGGCGGAGACCGAGGTTGCAAAAATATACGCCGCCGCGCAGTCCGCAAACCTTGACCTTTATAAGTTCTTGAAGGAGCTTGACACCGTTATCGGTGCTGTGGATCAGCGTACCGTCCTCATCGTCAAGATGAACGAATACCCCTTCAACGTTCTCGAAAAATACTCCGACAGTATGACGTCGGGCGGCGAGGAGAGCGTTATCTACGATCTCAGCTACATTCTGTCCCAGCTTCCCGAAAAGGATAAGAAGGCGCTCGTGTCCGCAGTTGGTGAGCTTATCACCGAGGCGGCAAAGGTGGAGATTCCCGAAATAGCCGCAGGAGAGAGCTGATATGAAAAAGAAAAAGACTCTTTTTGCCGACATACTCGGCACGCTGACGAAGTATTTTATTATTCTCGTCGTCGTGGTCGTGATATGTATCGCCCTGTCGGGACTTAAAATAGTCGACAGCGGCAACGTGGCTGTCATACTGCGCTTTGGCGAGATAGTCGGCGACAGCTACGAGGAGCAGGTCCACAAGCCCGGACTTTTGCTCGCATTCCCCTACATAATCGACGAGGTGGTGATGATCCCCACCGACAGCGTTATCGAACAGCTCGTTACCACCCACTATACCGACGGAAATATTATGTCGGGCAGTAGCGGCGGCTACGTTATAACGGGCGACCAGAACATTGCCGTAATATCGGCGTCGGTCAAGTACGTTATCTCCGACCCCGTTTCGTACGCTCTGCACGTTGCGGACGTAAGCTCCATCATCAATGCGAGCGTCAGCAACGCTATGATAACCGAGGCGGCAACGCTCGGCGTTGACAGCCTGCTTACCGACGGTAAGGACGATTTTAATTCTTCCGTTCTCAACACCGCCGCGGCAAAGCTCAAGGCGGCGGATATCGGCGTTACCATAAGCACTCTTGAGCTTACGCAGGTCTCCATGCCCGCCGAGGTCAAGGGCATCTACGAGCAGGTAAACTCGTCCACCGTTCAGGCGGCGACCATGCTTCAGGAGGCGGCGCAGTACCGCACCAAGGTCATTGCCAGCGCAAACACCAGCGCAAACAACGAAATAGCCTCGGCTAAGGTCACTCTCGCTGAAAAGAGCGCGAATGCAAATTCCGAGCTTTACGAATTCTGGGGCGTTCTTGAGGAATACGAGGCGAACCCCGAGGTCGTAAAGGCGCGTATCTACAGCGACAAGCTCACCTCGTTCCTTAAACGCCTTGCCTACGTTCGCGTGGTCGAGGACGGCGAGATGAAGATATTCCTCAAGCCCTTGGCGTAAGGAGGCAGTATGGAAAATATAGATAATATAGGAAAAAAGAGCCTTGAGGCTCTGTCGCGCGACAATCTTAACGAGCGAAGCAAGAAAAAGCTTGCCGTCGAGATAGTCTGCGCCCTGATATCGCTTTCGTGCCTCGGCGTAGGACTTATCTACACTTACGTCTACAAGGGCGCGTACACCATCGTTCCCCAGCTTTTGTACTTCCTCGGCTTTCTTATCGAGGGCGTTCCCGTTATGATAACGGCGATCAAGGGCATTTTCTCCCGCGACCTCAAAAACGCGATGGAGATACTCGTCGCTATTGCGATAATCGCCTGCGTTTTCAATCAGGACCTCATCCTTGCTCTGCTCATTCCGCTGATACTCAACGCGGTGCATCTGCTTGAGGAAAGAAGCATTATGGGCGGCCGCGACGTTATCGACGGACTTAAAAAGATGCAGCAGACCACCGCAATTCTCCTTGCGGCTGACGGCACGGAAAGCGTTATTGACGCGCGCGAGCTGAAGCTCGGACAGAAAATCGTGATAAAGCCCGGTAGCGGTATCGCTATCGACGGAGTTGTTGTTTCGGGCGAGAGCCACGTTGACCAGAAATCGCTTACGGGCGAGCCGCAACCGTTTTTTGTAAGCAAAGGCGAGCAGGTCTATGCGGGTACGGTCAATCTTGACGGTCGCATCGTCGTCGAGGTGACGAAGGAATACGTTGACACCTCGTTTTCAAAGATACTTCGACTTCTGGAGGAGTCCGAGGGAATTTCCATTCCCGAAACGCGAATAATCGACCGCTTTATGGCGTACTACATCCCCTTCGCGCTTGCAATCGCGGCGGGCGCGGCGCTCGTCAGCGCCGACGTGTCGAAGGCTATCGCCATTCTCGTCGTGTCCTGCCCCTGCGGACAGATGCTCGTTTCATCCGCGCCGATGATAGCGTCGCTCTCCGTGGCGACCAAGCGCGGCGTGCTTATCAAAAACTCGAAATTTATTGAGGAGCTTACCGAGATAGATACCGTCGTGTTTGACAAAACGGGAACGGTCACCGTCGGCGAGCTTGCTCTCGTTAGCGCGTGCCCCGTTGACGGCATCGGCGAGCGCGAACTGCTTGAGGCGGCGGCATCCGTCGCGTCCGCGTCTACTCACCCCGTTTCACGCGCCGTTATCGCGGCGTGCGAGAAGGACGGAAAGCTCAAATACCGCACGGATATGAGCGTCCGCGAAATATCGGGCGGCGGTATGGAGGGTGAAAACGGCGAGCTTACCGTAAGGTTTGGTAACCGCGAGTGGCTTTCCTCGCTTGGATATAAGATCCCTGCCGAGATGGGCAAGGGCGAGGCGGGAAGCGTCAGCTTCGTTACCCGTAACGCACAGCTTCTCGGATATCTGTGCTTTGGCGACACGCCGCGCGAAAATGCGGCACAGAGCATCGCGGCACTTAAGGAGATCGGCGTTGAGCGTACCGTTATGCTCACGGGCGACCGTGAGGAAGCGGCAAAGAGTGTGTGCGAGACCGTCGGTATCGACGAGCTTCACGCGAAGCTTTTGCCGCAGGATAAGCTTGCGCATATGCAAAAGCTCGGCGGCGACGAGCATCGCGTTCTTGCGGTGGGCGACGGCATCAACGATGCGCTGGCGCTCCGCGAGGCGAGCGTGGGAATCGCGATGGGCGCTATGGGCTCGGACCTTGCTATTCAGTCGGCGGATATCGCTCTTATGAATAACAATCTGATGAATATTCCGTTTGCTATAAAGCTTGCAAAGCAGACGCGCAAGATAATATATCAGAACATCGCGCTTTCAATGAGCATCAGCCTTGTGATGATCGCGCTGTCCGCCTTCGGCGTGATAAGTGCGCTTGCGGGCTCTGTGCTTCACAACGCGGGTGCGTTTGCGGTGCTGATAAACAGCTCGCGCATACTCAAATCGCAGGAGCTTAACTCCTAAAAACAAGAGCACCAAATGCATTTTGCATTTGGTGCTCATATTTTTACTGCCTTGCCGCTTGGTTTATCTCGCTCATCGTAAATCCGAGGCGCAAAAGTGCGGCTACGGCGCGGTCGCGTGCCGTGGGTTCTTCTTCCGTATTTTTCGGCAGAGCGCCCCACTTTTTTTCTATCGCTCTGTGGCAGAGGACGGAAAAATCGGTGTCCTCAATGGAGAGAAGCGCGCGGTCAACGGACTCGCGGCGGTAGCCCTTTGAGCGAAGATGCGCTGCGATGCGGTTCTTGCCCCACAGCTTTTTAAGGCATCGTTCCACCTCGCGCGCGGCATCGTCTTCCTCGGTCATCGCGTCCTCCCCAACGAGTATTTCTACTGCCCTTTCGGCACTTCGTGCCGAAAAACCTTTCATTCGCAGTTTTTGCTTTAGCGCCGCTTCCGAGCTTGCGGAGTGCGCAAGCGAGGAGCGACCGCTTCGCAGAGCGCGGCACAGCTCGTCCGCATCCAGAATTTCGGCAAGAACGCCCTCGCTTATCTCACCCTTTTTAAGCCGAAGCTCCTTGTATTGTTCAGGGAGCAGGCGGTAGGTGCGCTTTTCGTTGCAGTCCTCGTCGCATATTTTTATCTCGCAAAGGATCAGGGAGCCGCCGTCGGCGGCTCTGAAGCTTTTTATTTCTATCATTTATTCGTCGAGAAGGTCGATGTCAAGATCGTCGTCAAGGTCGAAATCGCCGTCGTCAACGTCGGCGTCGCCAAGGCTGTCGCTCATGGCGCGGATCTTTTCATCTATCTCGGCAAAGAGTGCCTCGTCCTGCTCAAGCGCCTTTCTCGCGTTGTCGCGTCCCTGACCGATGCGCTCTCCGTTGTAGGAGAACCACGAGCCGCTCTTGTTGATAACGCCGAGCGCCGCGCCCATGTCAACGAGCTCGCCCGCGCGGGAGATTCCCTTGCCGTAAAGGATGTCGAACTCTGCGGTGCGGAAGGGAGGTGCGACCTTGTTCTTGACGACCTTGCACTTTACGCGGTTTCCGTAGATGTCGTTTCCGTTTTTAAGCTGCTCGGACTTGCGCACGTCGATACGCACCGAGGAGTAGAATTTCAGCGCACGTCCGCCCGTAGTTACCTCTGGGTTTCCGTACATTACGCCGACCTTTTCGCGAAGCTGGTTTATAAAGATAACGATGCAGTTGGATTTTGAAATAGCGGCGGAGAGCTTACGCATCGCCTGCGACATAAGGCGTGCCTGAACGCCGACCTGCGACGAGCCCATATCGCCCTCGATCTCCTGACGGGGAACGAGCGCGGCAACGGAGTCGATTACAATAATGTCGACCGCACCCGAGCGCACGAGCGACTCGGTTATGTCAAGCGCATCCTCGCCGCAGTCGGGCTGGGAAACGAGAAGATCGTCGATATTAACGCCGAGAGCCTTCGCGTAAACGGGGTCAAGCGCGTGCTCTGCGTCGATGAAAGCGGCCTCTCCTCCTATTTTTTGCACCTCTGCCACAACGTGCAAGGCAACGGTAGTCTTACCCGAAGATTCAGGGCCAAATATCTCCACGATTCGTCCGCGGGGAAGTCCGCCGATTCCGAGGGCAAGGTCAAGTGAGATCGAGCCCGTGTGAACCGCCTGCACCTCCATCTGCGCGTTCTCGCCAAGGCGCATTACCGCGCCCGTGCCGAAGTCGCGCTGTATCTGCGAGAGCGCGGTGGCGAGTGCTTTTTTCTTTTCGGAGGCATCAGCGGCGGGGGTTACTGCCGCGGTCTTTTTCGTAGCTTTCATATCTTTTTTCCTTTTTAATATAATCAATTTTAAGTTTTCGTAGCGTGTTGACTACATTATACAACCGCGGCGGCGACTTGTCAATAGTTTTTTGAAAGAAATTTTCCGAAAACGGAAAAATATTTTCACAAAATGCAAAAACCAAAAAGGTAATACTGATAAAATTCCGAAAAAGGAACAAAAACTTTCAAAAAAGGTGTTGACACGCCGCGCGTTTCGGGGTATAATATTCTTACATCACAAAAGGAGACGGCAAATGAATATTCAAGGCTTCAACAAAATGACTCTGCTTGACTTTCCGGGGAAGGTCGCTTGCACGATCTTTACGGGCGGGTGTGACCTGCGCTGTCCTTTTTGTCATAATTCCTCGCTCGTTCTTACGCCAAACGCCACGCCCGTAGAGCTTGACGAAATTTTTTCCTTCCTTAATAAAAGAAAGGGAATTCTCGACGGAGTCGTGCTGACGGGCGGCGAGCCTCTGCTTTGGCAGGATGCGGAGGATTTTCTCGCCCGCGTGCGCGAGCTTGGTGCGTATGCGATAAAGCTCGACACCAACGGCACTCATCCCGACAGGCTTCGTGCAATAATCGACAAGGGGCTTTGCGATTACGTTGCGATGGATATAAAAAATTCTCCCGCACGCTATCCCGAAACCGTGGGAATTTCGGGCTTCGACGTGTCGGGCGTGCGCGCCTCGGTCGCGCTCTTGCTCGAAGGGCGCGTAGATTACGAATTCCGCACCACCGCCGTGCATCCGCTTCACAGCGATGAGGCGTTTTTTGAGATCGCCGATTTCATCCGCGGCGCAAGGAGATATTTCATCCAGAATTTTGTCGATTCGGGCGCGCTTATCGGCGAGGGAATGAGCGGATTTGATGAGCATCAAATGCAGCGTTTTGCCGATATCGTAAGAGATAGCGTCGAAAGCGTCGAGCTTCGCGGCATCTGATACACGCCATTGGCAAAATACACAAAAAAAGAGGTGCAAAACTATATATTGTGCTAATTTTTTAGAAAAAACACAATATATAGTTTTTCATTCTTGACAACGACCACAATATATAGTATAATGAGCAAGCAAACAAAACTAAAAAAGGATGGAAAAATAAATGTATCAGGTAGTAAAGAGAAACGGAAAGGTCGTAGAGTTTGACATTTCCAAGATAACACGTGCAATCACTCAGGCATTCGAGGCTTGTGAGAAACAATACAACCCCAACGTCATCGACCTTATCGCGCTTCGCGTGACCTCGCACTTTGAGGCGAAGATCGCGGACGGCAAGGTCGCCGTTGAGGACATTCAGGACAGCGTTGAGTCTGTTCTCGCTCAGGCGGGTTACGAGGACGTTGCTAAGGCGTACATCCTCTACCGCCGCCAGAGAGAGAAGCTCCGCAACATGAAGTCCACCATCCTTGACTACAAGGACACTGTTGACTCCTACGTTAAGAACATCGACTGGCGAGTTAAGGAAAACTCCACCGTTACCTACTCGGTCGGCGGACTTATCCTTTCGAACTCGGGCGCGATCACGGCGAACTACTGGCTCTCCGAGATCTACGACGACGAGATAGCAACGGCTCACCGTAACGCAGACCTTCACCTGCACGACCTTTCCATGCTGACGGGTTATTGCGCAGGCTGGTCGCTCGGTCAGCTCATCAAGGAGGGACTTGGCGGCATCCCCGGTAAGATCACCTCTGCCCCCGCAAAGCATCTTGCAACGCTTTGCAACCAGATGGTAAACTTCCTCGGAATCATGCAGAACGAGTGGGCGGGCGCGCAGGCCTTCTCCTCCTTCGACACCTATCTTGCATCCTTCGTAAAGGCTGATAACCTCAGCTACGATCAGGTAAAGAAGTGCATTGAGTCCTTCGTTTACGGCGTTAACACTCCTTCCCGTTGGGGAACTCAGGCGCCCTTCTCCAACATCACGCTTGACTGGGTATGCCCCCCCGACCTTGAGAACCGCCCTGCCGTCATCGGCGGCAAGGAGGCTGACTTCACCTACGGCGAGTGTAAGAAGGAAATGGATATGGTCAACCGCGCGTTCATCGAGATAATGATCGAGGGCGATGCAAACGGCCGCGGCTTCCAGTACCCCATCCCCACCTACTCCATCACCCGCGATTTCGATTGGTCCGAGACGGAGAACAACCGTCTGCTCTTTGAGATGACCTCGAAGTACGGAACTCCCTATTTCTCCAACTATATCAACAGCGATATGGAGCCGAGCGACGTTCGTTCCATGTGCTGCAGACTGCGCCTTGACCTGCGCGAGCTTCGCAAGAAGTCGGGCGGATACTTCGGCTCGGGCGAGAGCACGGGCTCCGTCGGCGTAGTTACCATCAATATGCCCCGTCTTGGCTACCTTGCCGAGAACGAGGAGGACTTCTACCGCCGCCTTGACCACATGATGGATATCGCCGCAAGATCGCTCAAGATCAAGCGCGACATCATCACAAAGCTTCTTGACGAGGGACTTTACCCCTACACCAGACGCTATCTTGGCACGTTCAACAACCACTTCTCCACCATCGGTCTTGTCGGTATGAACGAGGCTTGCCTTAACGCAAGCTGGATCCGCGAGGATATGACGGGCAAGAAGGCGCAGAAGTTTACGCAGGACGTTCTCAACCATATGAGAGAGAGACTTTCCGACTATCAGGAGAAGTACGGCGACCTCTACAACCTTGAGGCAACTCCCGCCGAGTCCACCTCCTACCGTCTCGCAAAGCACGATAAGAAGCGTTATCCCAACATTATCGCGGCTTCCGACGCCGAGACTCCCTACTACACCAACAGCTCTCACCTGCCCGTTGGTTACACCGACGACGTATTCTCCGCGCTTGACGTTCAGGACGATCTTCAGACCCTTTACACCTCGGGTACCGTATTCCACACCTTCCTTGGTGAGAAGCTTCCCGATTGGAAGGCGGCTGCCGCGCTCGTTCGCAAGATAGCAGAGAACTACCGCCTGCCTTACTACACGCTTTCTCCCACCTATTCCGTATGTACCGATCACGGCTACATCGCGGGTGAGCATTTCACCTGCCCCACCTGCGGCAAGCGCGCCGAGGTATACAGCCGTATCACGGGCTACTACCGCCCCGTTCAGAACTGGAACGACGGTAAGTCTCAGGAGTACAAGGAAAGACTTGAATACGATATTCCCGCTTCGATGGAGAGCTTTGACTCCAAGGCTCACAACACTGTAAGTGCCGCTTCGGCGGCAGAGACCGCAGTTTCCGACGGCGGCAGAGTGGTGCTTTTTGCAACCAAGACCTGCCCCAAGTGCAAGGTCGCGGCATCTCTGCTTGAGCAGGCAGGAATCGCGTACGATAAGGTATATCACGAGGATGATCCCAGCTTTGCCGTAATGTACGGCACGAAGCAAGCCCCCACGCTACTTTACATCGTTGGCGACGACGTGACCACCTTCCCCGATATAACGGGCGTTAAGGAATTTATTAAGGTAATGGCAACCGCATAAATAAAAAAACGAAGCAGTCGCGCCGATAGGCGCGACAGCTTCGTGATAGAGGAAAAGATGAAAACAGATATTATTATAATCGGCGCGGGTCCCGCGGGACTTACGGCGGCGATATACGCGCGCCGCGCGGGAAAAAGTGTAAAGATAATTGAAAAATCGACCTTCGGCGGACAGATGACGTATTCTCCGAAGATCGAAAATTACCCCGCATTTGAAGCTATTTCGGGCATCGAGCTTGCCGACAAAATGGTAACTCAAGCGCTTTCGCTCGGCGCGGAGATCGAGCTTGAGGAGGTAGTGTCCGTGGTTAAGAACGGCGAGGGCGATTTCACCGTCACCACTACCGACGGCGAGCACAGCGCCGCGTCGGTCATAATCGCCGCCGGCGCGGAGCACAGAAGGCTCGGACTTGAGGGCGAGGATGACCTTATCGGTAACGGCGTTTCGTTTTGCGCCGTGTGCGACGGCGCGTTTTACGCGGGTCAGACCGTTGCCGTTATAGGCGGCGGAAATTCCGCGGTAGTCGAGGCAAGCTTGCTTGCCGAAACGTCGAAAAAGGTCGTAGTGGTGCAAAATCTTTCTGCGCTCACGGCAGAATCGGCGGCGGTAGACGCGCTTCTTGCGCACGATAACGTAGAGGTCATTTGCGACACCGTGGTCGAATCGTATATCGTAAAGGACGGCGCGTTTTCGGGACTTGCGCTTAAAAATGCGGCGGGGGAGAGAAGCGAGCTTATAGTTGACGGCGTGTTTATCGCAATAGGACTTGCCCCTGCGAATGCGCCCTTTAGCAAGGTCGGCGCGATCGACGCGCGCGGATATATCGAGGCGGGCGAGAGCTGTGCGACGGGCACGGACGGCGTTTTCGCCGTTGGAGATTGCCGTACCAAATCGGTGCGCCAGATATCCACAGCCACCGCCGACGGCGCAGTCGCCGCAGTATCGGCGTGCAGATATCTTGATTCGCTGAAATAAAAACAAAAACGGTCAAAGCCACGGCTTTGACCGTTTTTTTCGTCAGTTCCTTTTTTCGTAGAATATTATTGACATCAGTATACTATTGTGATATAATGAAACATTCCAAGTGGTATATTATTACAAATCAATAACATAAGGAGTAAAAAATGAAAAAAAGAATTTTATCCATCGTTTTAGCTATAGCGATGTTGGCGATGCTTGTGCCTGTGGGCATATTTGCGTCCGCTGAATCTACCGCTCAGCTTGCTTCAGAGCTCACAATATCCGATACCATCGATTCTGTCGATGTGTTTGGCTACGTAGCTCCTACCGTAGGCGGTGACATTGCCGAAAACCTTGCGGGTCTTACCGTTCCCGAAGGAGCACACTACAGCATCTCAAGTGCTTGTTGGTATAACGAAACGCTTGATAATTTCTGTATGGATGGAAGCTTTATTGCAGGTTACACCTATCGACTTAACGTTGATATTTTCGTAGATTCCGGCTACATTTTTGCCGATGATCTTGTTATGCAGTTCAACGGCGACGCAAGTCTTGTTGATCGCGACTTCTACTACTGCTATGCTGATGCGGAGTATGCTTATCTCTATTCCGTTGCTACCCAGCTTGAGGGCGAACTTATCACTGTTGACACCGTCAACGCAAACGGTTACGTAGCTCCTACCGCAGGCGCTGACATTGCCGAAAACCTTGCGGGTCTTAGTGTTCCCGAAGGCGCGCCATATAGTATCTCCGAGCCTTATTGGTATAACGAAACGCTTGACCGTAACGAGAGGTATGGAACCTTTATTGCAGGCTACACCTATCGCCTCCGCGTTAGAATCGACGTTGCTTCCGGCTGCGTTTTTGCTGATGATATCGTTATGCAACTCAACGGCGATGCAAGTCTTGTTGATCTCGGCAACAGCCGTTTCGGTAAGGCATATGTCCGTCTCTTCTCCGTCGACACCCGGCTTGAGGGCGAACTTATCACTGTTGACACCGTCAACGTAAACGGTTACATAGCTCCTACCGTAGGCGCTGACATTGCCGAGAACCTTGCGGGGCTTACCGCTCCCGATGGCGCGCCCTACAGCATCAATCCTTATTGGTATAACGAAACGCTTGATAGTTTCTGTACGGAAGGAACCTTTATTGCAGGCTACACCTATCGACTTAACGTTGATATTTACGTAGATTCCGGCTACATTTTTGCCGATTATCTTGTTATGCAGTTCAACGGCGACGCAAGTCTTGTTGATCGCGACTTCGGCTACTGCTATTCTGATGCGGGTTCTGCTTATCTCTATTCCGTTGCTACCGAGCTTTCCGCTGAAGGCGGAGAGGAGGGCGGCGATACTCCCACCGAGCCCACCCCCGTTGACCTCGTCAACTTTAACGGCTACGTAGCTCCTACCGTAGGCGCTGACATTGCCGACAGCCTTGCGGGACTTTCCGTTCCCTCGGACGCTCCCTACTCCATTGCAGAGCTTCATTGGCTTGACGAGACGACCAACGAAATGCTGACCGAAGGAACCTTCCTCGCAGGTCACATCTACAGCCTCGGCGTAGCATTCAATCTCGCTGACGGTTACGCTCTTGCTGAGGCCCCCACTTTCCAGCTCAACGGCGACTCCACCCTCGTAAATCAGCTCGCATCCGGCGCCGGCGATGAATTTGGTTTTGACTTCTTCTACTACTCCGTTAGCACCGAGCTTCCCTCTGAGGGCGGCGATACTCCTACCGAGCCCACCGAAAAGATAGAGATCGACAGTGTCGACATTTCGGGCATTACCGCTCCCACGCACGGTCAGACCGTTGCCGACTACAAGGCAAGCCTCACTCTCGTGCTTCCCGAGGGTGCTAACTACTCTGTTACCAGTATTACCATTACAGAGATCAACCCCGAAACCTTGGGAATCATCGATATGCTTGCAGACGGCGACGTATTCGATTCCTCCAAAACATACTCTGTTGGCATTCTGGTTGAAGCTGGCGACGGATACGTATTCGCTACCGATGCAGTAATTACTGCAAACGGCGGAGAGTATGAGCCTATAATGACTTTGAGCGATGGAGACAAGGCGGGCGTGGCTGTTGCCTTCACCCCCGACGAGGGCAGCGACGAGCCCATCGTCATTGACACCATCAACGTTAACGGCTACGGAGCTCCCACTGCAGGTGCAAACATTGCTGACAACCTTGCAGGTCTCTCCGTTCCCGCTGATGCTCCCTACAGCATTGTCAATGCTCACTGGTATAACGATACGCTCGAAGACACCGCATATGAAGAGACCTTCGTTGCAGGCTACAGCTACAGCCTCTGCGTAGAGATCAAGCTTGCAGACGGCTACGTTCTTGCCGCAGAGTGGACCGAGCAGTTAAATGGCAATGCCGCCCTTGTTGATAGCCAATATTCCGGCAGCGGCAACGAGGAAACTGACTACGACCTCTACTACTATTCCCTTATCACCGAGCTTCCCTCTGAGGGTGGCGACGAGCCTGGCGAAAAGACAGAGATCGACAAGATCGAGATTTCGGGCATTACCGCTCCCGAGTACGGCAAGACCGTTGCCGACTACAAGGCAAGCTTCGTTCCCGTGCTTCCCGAGGGCGCTAACTACACCTTTGATATAATCGAGTGGGCCGAGCTTAATCCCGAAACCATGGCCGCTGTTTCCACGGAGATGCTTGCTGACGATCACGTATTTGATGCCTCCAAGATCTACAGCGCTATGATCGCCATTAAAGCTAACGACGGATACGTTTTCGCCGATGACGCAGTGATTACTATAAACGGCGGCGATCTTGAGGTTTTCAAGTTTATGCCTATAGAAAACCAAGCAGTCATTGCTATCGCATTCAACCCTGATACCAAACCCGTTGAGATCGACAAGATCGAGATTTCGGGCGTTACTGCTCCCGAGTACGGCAAGACCGTTGCTGACTACAAGGCAAGCTTCGTTCCCGTTCTTCCCGATGGCGCTAACTACACCTTTGCTATAATGGCGTGGATCGAGCTTGATCCCGAAACCATGACCGCTGTTTCCACGGAGGTTCTTGCTGACGATCACGTATTCGATTCCACCAAGACGTACGGTGCACTCATCGGCATTCGAGCTAACGACGGATACGTTTTCGCTGATGATGCAGTGATTACTGTAAACGGCGGCGAGCTTGAGATTTTTGAGTCTATGGCTATTAAAGACCAAGCACTTATTGGTATCGCATTCAACCCCGCTCCCGACACCGGCGACAGCTCCACTATTGCCGTATTCGCAATAGTCGCACTTGCTTCCATCGGCTGCGTTGCACTTACTCTTCGCAAGAAGGAAGACTGATGATTTTAAACGCTGACGCGTTTAGAAAATGATATATTTGCCTAACGGCAAATATTAAGAAAAAAGCGGAAGAAACGCAAGTTTCTTCCGCTTTGGATTTTATAAAATAAAATCGGTCAAAGCTGTGCTTTGACCGATTTTTTCCTTAACATTTGCCGCAAGGCAAATATTTCACATTTCGCGTAGCGAAATATTTCATACGGCGGAGCCGTATTTCATCTGTTCCAAAGGAACAGATTTCATTGAATTAAAAACACCAAATGTGTTTTTAATTCAACGCCTTTCCGTCCTTATCAAAAAGCGGGAGCTTTTCAAGATAGATAAGGTCGTCGCGGTCTGCCGCCTCGCCCTCGGCGAGAATTGCCATTTTTCCGCAACAGATGCCGCCCGCCTGACGAACGAGCTCCTCGACGGCGCGAAGCGACTCGCCCGTGGAGATAACGTCGTCAACTATGAGAATGCGCTTGCCGCGCATCAGCTCCGCGTCGGCGGTGTCAAGATAAAGCGTCTGCTGTTTGTCGGTGGTGATGGAGCGCACCTTCACCTCGAAAACGCCCGTCATATAGAGCTTCGGCGCTTTGCGTGCGAGAAAGTATTTCTGATTTCCCGCAAGGCGTGCCATCTCGTGAACGAGCGGAATGCCCTTCGCCTCGGCGGAGATAAGATAATCGTATTCGGGCGCTTTGTCAAGAAGCGCGCGTGAGCAGGCGGTGGTCAGCTCGGGGTCGCCGAAGATGACGAACGCACCGATCTGCAACTCGTCGTTGAGGGGACAAAGGGGAAGCGCGCGCTCACAGCCCGCGATGGTCATTTTATATGCTTTTCTTTCACTCATTTTTCAAAAAACTCCCTTGGTGCTTGGTTTTTATCAACTCAATTATACAACCCGCGCCGAAAAAAGTCAAGGCGGCACGCAAAAATCACAGAAGATTTATTTTAAGCGCGCCTTGTTCATAAATCGTTTACATATCTGTGCTATAATGTACTATGTATAATTATGATGTGTACGGGAAAGGAACCGAAAATGATAAAAATATCACATCTGGTAAAGAATTACGGCTCGTTTTGTGCCGTTGACGACATAAGCTTCGAGGTCGCAAAGGGCGAGATAGTCGGCTTCCTCGGCCCTAACGGCGCGGGAAAAAGCACGACGATGAATATGCTGACGGGATATCTGTCCTCAACTGCGGGAAGCATCAAGGTCGGCGGCGTGGACGTGCTTGACGACCCGCTCAACGCAAAGCGCCTTATAGGCTATCTGCCCGAACAGCCCCCGCTTTATCCCGATATGACGGTCGAGGAATATCTTAATTTTGCATACGACCTTAAGGGCTGTAAGCTCGACCGCGCAAAGCATCTCGGCGAGATATGCGACGTGGTAAAGATAGGCGACGTGCAAAAAAGGCTGCTTAAAAATCTTTCAAAGGGATATAAACAGCGCGTCGGCATTGCGCAGGCGCTTGTTGGAAACCCGCCCGTCATTATTTTTGACGAGCCGACCATAGGTCTTGACCCCAAGCAGATAATCGAGATAAGAAACCTTATCAGAACGCTTGGCAAGGAGCATACCGTCATTCTCTCGACGCACATTCTCGGCGAGGTTCAGGCGGTCTGCGACAGGATAGTTATAATCAACAAGGGCAAGATAGTTGCGGACGAGCTTACCGAGAATATTTCGCGCGCGGTGGAGAACACGCGCCGCTTCAACGTCAAGATAAGCGGCCCACAGCGCGAGGTGCTTGCAATGCTTCGCAATATGTCGGGCATCTGCTACGCCGAGGTGCTTGCCGCACGCGACGGCGACGCTTACACCTATATGATAGAGAGCGACGTCGGCGTTGATATCCGCAAGAAGCTGTTCTTCACGCTCGCGGAGAAGAAGTGGCCCATGATAGGTATGGAGGCACTCGGTATGAGTATCGAGGACATCTTTATTGCCGTCGTGGATAAGAGCGCGGGCGGCGAGAGCCGTACTGCCGAGCGCAAGAGGGTACGCTCCGTCGATTCGGGCCGTGCCGCCGCAGAGCGCGAAATGGCAGAGCAGATAATCGAAAAAACTGCCCGCGAGGCAGAGAATGCACCCGATGCGGACGAGTCCGCTCCCGAGGGCAAATATTACGAGGACTATACGCCCGCATCCGACAGCTTCCGCGCGGACGGCGGCGATAAGGAATAAGGAAGGAGGATAACGCTGTGCTTGCTATATTCAAAAAGGAGATGCGTTCCTATTTTATCAACCCCGTAGGATACGTTTTTCTCGGCGTTTTCCTGACCATTGCGGCGGGACTTTGCACCTACACCACGTTGCAGAGTCGTTCGTACGAGACGGCATCGTATTTTTATCTGATGATACTTACTATGATAATCATCATTCCGCTTCTCACCATGCGCACGTTTGCCGAGGAGCGTAAAATGCGCACGGAGCAGATGCTTCTGACCGCGCCCATTTCCATCACGGGTATGGTCGTGGGCAAGTTCCTTGCCGCGCTCTCTCTCTTTGGCGGAGCGCTTCTTGCCTCTTGCATAAACCTCATCCCCCTTTACATTCAGGGCGCGCGTGACAGAGCGCTTGAGGAGTCGTCCATTCCCGTAGGTCCGTCCACTCCCGAAATAATCGGTCAATTTTTGGGCGTGCTTTTCATTGGTGCGGTATTTATCGCCATTGGCGTTTTCGTTTCCGCGCTTACGGAAAATCAGCTTTCCGCCGCAGTTATCACCATCGGCGTGCTTGCGATGATGCTCGTGCTTAACGTGCTCAACTCCATCGGAAGCGAGGAGGCGGGTACGCGCCTTATAAACAACTACGCCGTAAGATACGTTATAGATTGGATAAGCGTCGTTTCAAGGTACGATTATTTCCGCGCGGGATATCTTGATTGGTCTGCGATGCTTTATTATTGCTCGCTCGTTTTCGTATTCCTTTTCCTTACGGTGCGCATTTACGAGCGTCGCCGTTGGGCGTGAAAGGGGGCGTGAAAAATGAATAGCGGACTTTCCTCCCGCCGTTTTAAGCACGGCGCGATATCGACAGTTCTCACCGTTTTCGTTATTGCGGCGGTGATACTGTTTAACTCCGTTTTCTCCGCACTCGCGGCGAAATTTATGTGGTATACCGACCTCACGCCCGAGGAGATATACACGCTCTCCGACAGCGCGATAGAGGCTGTTAAGGAGATAAAGACGGACGTTACGGTTCTTTTCTGCGACGACCCCGACAACCTTGCGGAGAACGATTATCTTTTCTACGTTTACAATACCGCGCGCAATCTTGCCGAGCTTAACGCGAACATCCACGTTGAAACGGTAAATATATTGCGCAATCCCACCGCGGTCAACAGATTCAAGACCACGTCGAAATCCAACATCTACACCACCAACATCATAGTTTATTCGGGCACGGAGTACAGAATATACTCCTACGAGGCTATGTACGGCTACAACGATACCAGCACCACGCCGTGGACGTACAACGGTGAAAATAAGCTCATCACGGGTATGCTTGCCGTAACTATGGCAAAAGCGCCCATCGCGTGCGTTACCAACAACCACGGCGAGCCGTTTACTACCAAGGAGGCGCTCCTTGCAACTCCGCTCGGAAACCTGCTTTACGATGCGGGATACGAGGTTCAGCTTCTCAACCTTGCGACCGAGGAGATACCTGCCGATTGCCGAATGCTCGTCGTTTACGATCCGCAGGAGGATTTTCTCGTGCGCGACAACATCTCGGAGGTGTCCGAGATAGAAAAGCTCGACAAATTTCTTGACGGCGCAAACGCGCTCATGCTTTTCGTTGACCCCACCACCCCCGTGCTTCCGCATTTCGAGGAATATCTCGTGGAGTGGGGAATAGAGTTTGACCGTTTCAAAGCTCCCGACGGACTCGTCAGCGGCACTACAGTCAAGGAGCCGCTTGAAAACTCCCTTACGGGCGACGGCTTCTCCGTCGTTGCGAAATACGCCGAGATGGGCGTCGGCGCGTCGATGCACTCCGTTCTTCGCAAGAACGAGGTATATCCCCTTGCCGTTTTCCGCAACGTTATGCCGATAAACTTCACCTACGATCCCGTGCGCTTCGGTACTGTCGAGGACGATCCCTCCTACGATAAGTACAAGAACTACATCTACGGAAGCTACGAGGCTAACGGCATCAGCCGTTCCATCTACAACGTCTTTACCTCAAGCGAGAACGCAAGCGTCGTAGTTGGCGGCAACGAGGTGGGATATGCAAATTCCAACTCGCTTTATAATCTTATGACGGTCACGCGCGAGAGCCACGGCGTAGGCGATAGCTTTGAGCATACGCACGTTATCGCGTGCGGCTCGACCGAGTTCTTGTCCCCCGAGGTCATATACAATAACGCATACGCAAACTCGGACGTTATGCTTGGCGCGTTCCGCTCCATGGGGCACGAGCTTGTAGTGGTGGATATCGACCACAAGCCGTTTGCGAGCCTTGAAATTTCAAGCATTACTGCGGCTGCCGCAAACAGATACACCGCCGTCCTTATCGTTATCCCCGCGGTATTTGCGCTGGGCTGTGGCATTTTCGTGCTTGTTAGGAGAAAGAACGCGTAATGGATAATAACAGCAAATATTCATACGATGCTTCGGTAAACGCAAGCGTCAGCCGCAAGCGCCGCCGCCGTTCCACGCTTCGCACACAAAAACGCGCGATAATAGTTATCGGCGCGCTCACGGTGCTTCTTGCCATAACGCTTGGAGTCGTCAGCTATTTCGTCGGCAGGATAGTGTATACCGACGAGGTTGACGGAGCAAAGTATTACGTTAAGGAAAAGGACGGCGAGTTCGTCCTCTGCGACGGCGACGGCTACACGCTCCCCGTCACGCCCGACGGATATTTCAGCACCGATGCGGGAACGCTCGTCGAGGTCGATGAAAAATCGGGCGCGTGCAAGACCGTGGCTATAGTTGACACGGACGATGCCGAGGAGATATACACGGCTTCGAACGGACGCTTTCAGATGTTTGAGTATATCAAAAACGACGATATACAAGAGCTTACGATATGCAACGATAGCGGTCAGTTTGAGTTTTACCGTAACAAAGATAATAAGGTGCAGATAAGGGGATACGAGGATTTCCCCGTCTCCAATGCGCTTTTTGAGTGCGTTGCGGGTAACTGCGGCTATTCCCTTACAAGATACAAGGTCTCAAATCCCATCAAGGATGCAAACGGCGCATACGCCGAGTACGGTCTTACCGAGCAGACTCGCGTGGACGAGAACGGTAACGAGTACCTGCACAAGCCGATGTGGTATCGCATCACCGACTCAAAGGGCAACCTCTATACCGTTTACGTGGGCGACGCCGCCCCCGACGGCTCGGGCTACTACGCAAAGTACGCCGAGCGCGACAGCGTTTACATTATGAACTACGAGCTTAATGAAAACGATACGGGGCTTGTCGGTTACTACGAGCCGACGTTTGAGAAGATAGATACAGAGGACAATCTTATAGCTTGTCCCGTCGAGCGTTATATAAGCCCCTCGATAACCGTTCCGCTTGATATGTATTCCTACGTCAAGGTCGAGAATTTTGCAATTTTTGAGGGCGAAGCACTCAAGGACGGCACGGATTCGAACGTGGACGACGCTATGCCGCTCGTCAGCTTCTCGTTCTGGGATATGGCTGACCGTCAGGGCACGCTTTACAGCAGCTACGCCTACAAGCTCCATTATCCGAAGGGGTATAACGTCAGCGACGCGGCGGTAAAGACTGCGCTTTCGTCCATCTACAATATGAAATTCTTGCGTGTGGTGGATCTTAAATACAGCGAGAAGGATGACGATAAATACGGTCTTTCCGACCCCGAATATCTCATTTATTTTGAGTATGGTGACGTTGAGCATTACGTTTTCGTTTCAAAGCTTACCGAGGCGGGAACGTACTACATCATATCCTCGATGTACGATATGGTGCTTGAGGTCAGCCGAGGCGAGCTTTTGTTCCTCGAATACAGCCTTGTGGATTGGATAACCGAGGAATATTTCGATTACAATATCGCGTGGATAAACAAGATAACGCTCCAAACTCCCGATGACGTGTTCACCTTCGTGCTTGATAACTCCGCGTCCGATTCCATCACCAACCCGAATTGCTCCGAGAGCGCGAAGAAGGAGAATACCATTTCATCCGATAAGCTCAAGGTGTATGCTTACGACAGCAAGGGCAATAAAATGTCAAGCATCACAAGCTACACCGTTACGGACAAGAACGGCTACGTCTGGACCATCGACGAGGACACGATAAGCGTAAAGGATGCAAACGGTAACGCCGTTGAGATAGTCAACGACGGATATCTTGACCAAAACGCCATCGGCGAGGGCGTGGTGGTGCTTCTCGGTCAGATAGAGGGCAAGGACGGCACGCTCGTGTCCGTCGGCGCGAACACGCTGACTATCGTTGAGCCGTCGGGCAAATCGAACGTATATCTGCGCTACGGTACGGAGATATTCAGACGCTTTTATGTTTCGATACTCCACGCCACCATCGAGGGCTCGGTCAGAGAGGGCGATTTCGCACTTACCGAGGAGCAGATAGCCGACATCCTTGCAACTCCCGACGAGGGCTACTCGATGAAGCTCACGGTGGAAACGAGCTACAAGGGCGTTAAAATGGAATACAGATTTTATCCGTATTCCGAGCGCCGCGCTTTGATAACCATAAACGGCGGCGACGGTGAGTTCTACGTTCTTCGCAGCTTCACGGACAAGATAGCCGCTGATGCTCTCAGAGTCATCAAGGGCGAGGCGGTAAATTCCACCTCTAAATATTAAAAAAAGGTACGGTTGCACTTGTGCAACCGTACCAAATTTTTTTTGCATAATGCCAAAAATGGAAACTATATGTTGACAAATTATTGCGATTAGTGTACAATATATTGTGTTATACTATATTATTGGGTGGATAATATGTCATACAACAGAAGGACTCTATCGCATGACTCGCCGTTTGCTTACGCCGCAGCGCTTTTGCTGTTTGCATCGGCGATAATTCGTGGAATATATTTTTTAATTTCAGGCGTGACGCTTGACGTGCCGACCGTTCTGATACATCTTTTGCTCCCTATCGGCTGTTGCGCGGTGATGGGAATTATGCTTATGTCAAGAAAAAACAGCCTTGTGCCGACGGTGTGGCCAATGCTTTTCGGCGTGATGTTTTTTATGCTTAAATCGCTTGATTTTTCCCTGTGGCATTGCGTTTTCTGTATGTCGCTTTACGCCGCGTTCGCGCTCGTTTATATCCTGACGGTTCACGGTATTCTCGGTAGCCGCATACCGCTTATGCTTATGTGCGCTCTGCCGTTTCTGTTCCACGTTTTCGTGCAGGATATCTTTCTCTCGCCCCCCACAGACTTTATTGCTTTTCTGCCCGAGCTTTCCGTACTGCTCATAATGGTCGCAATTTTTATCGAGGCGTGGGCGATGCGACGTGGCAGGCTTTACTGATTTATATATAATGGGGCTGTCTCATTTAGCGCAGAACAAAAATACAAAAATAAGTAAAGAAAAAAGACCGTTTTTTCGTCTGAAAAGATGTAGAAAGCGGTCTTTTAAGGTAGAAATCCTGACGGATTTCAATTTTTATACGTATTTTTTAGCCGCGCTTTTGCCCTCTGGCGTACCCTCGTACGCCGACGACGGCAAAATCACGTCTTCTGCATCTAACTGATACAGCCCCAATTTGTAGTATACTAAATTAAAAGAGGTTATTATGAAAACAAGAAAAGAAATGGACCCGCAGTTTATGTGGCGGCTTGAGGATATATATTCCGACGGCGCGGCGTGGGAGGCGGATATGAGTGCCGCCGAGGCTATGGTGGACGCGCTTTCTTCGTTGCGCGGCACTCTTGCCTCGTCCGCGAGCGCACTTGCCGACGGACTTGACGCAATTTACGCCGCCGCCGAGAAGGTCAATCGCGTTTATCTTTACGCTATGCTCCACAAGGAGAGCGATAATTCCGCTTCGGAATATCAGGTGATGCAGGGCAGGGCGATGTCGCTCTACGTCAAGTTCAGCACGGCGGTGGCGTTTGCCGACCCCGAAATGCTCGCGGCGGGCGCGGACACTCTGCGCGCGTATCTTGCTGACGAGGCTCGCCTTGCAACTTATAAATTTAAGATAGAGGACCTTATCCGCTCCTCGGAGCATATTCTCGACGAGGGCAGGGAGGCTCTTCTCGCATCTCTCGGCGAGGCGGCGCAAGCCCCCAACGATTGCTTTACGATGCTTTCGGACGTTGACCTTGAGTTCCCCGCCGTCACGGGCGAGAACGGCGAGGAGCTTCCGCTTACGGCGGGAACGTTTGGCGTTTACCGCGAGAGCAAGTGCCGCGCCGTGCGCGAGGATGCGTTCAACAAGTATTTTGGCGAATATAAGAGATTTAAAAACACCCTTGCCGCGACCTACGCGGGCTCGGTGAAGTTCGATTGCTTTGAGGCAAAGACGAGGGGCTTTGACTCCGCGTGCCACGCCGCGCTTTCGGGCGGAAACGTGCCGATATCGGTCTACGATTCGCTCATCGCCGCCGTGCGCGGCGCGCTGCCCACGATGCGAAAGTACCTCGACCTCAGAGCGCGTGTGATGGGCAAGGAGCAGATCGACCTTTTCGACCTCTACGTTCCTATGGTGGACGGCGTTGAGTATCCTATGCCCTACGAGAGCGCAAAGGAGCTTGTCAAGGAGGCACTTGCCCCGCTTGGCGAGGACTACGCCGCGCTTCTTGACAGAGCGTACAACGAGGGTTGGATAGACGTTTACGAAAACAAGGGCAAAAGCTCGGGCGCATTCTCCTGCGGCGTTTACGGCGTTCACCCCTTCGTGCTTCTCAACTACACCGACACGCTTGACGATGCCTTCGTCCTCGCCCACGAGCTTGGACATTCGATGCATTCGTACTATTCCGACAAGGCGCAGGACTACCCCAACCACGATTATCGCATAATGGTTGCCGAGGTTGCGTCCACCGTCAACGAGGTGCTTCTTATCAAGCATCTTCTGAAAAAGGAGACGGACGAAAAGCGCCGCGCGTATATCCTCAACCGCTTCCTTGAGGGCTTCCGCACCACCGTATTCCGTCAGACGCTCTTTGCGGAGTTCGAGCTTCGCGCGCACCAGATGTACGAGGGCGGTCAGCCGCTTACCGCGGACACGCTCTCCGAGCTTTATCACGGTCTTGTTTCCGATTATTACGAGGGCGCGAGCATAAACGATATTATGCGCTACGAGTGGTCGTACGTTCCGCATTTCTACCGCGCGTTCTACGTTTATCAGTACGCCACGGGCTTTTGCAGTGCGGTCGCTATCGCGGGCAAGATAGCCGAGGGCGGCGATATTTCGGGATACAAGAAATTCCTTACGCTCGGCGGCTCGGATTATCCGCTTGAGGAGCTTAAGGTCGCAGGCGTTGACCTGACGCGCCCCGATGCCGTTGCGGACGCGATGAAGCTTTTTGAAGAAACGGTAAAAGAACTTGACAGTCTCATCAAATAAAGGGGAATACTATGCTTTACGAAACAGTTAAAATTTGGGATAAGCATCCCGAGGCAACGCTTACCTCTTATGTCCTGACGAGCGACGACGAGCTTCGCTATCCGCCGCTTCCCACCGTTCTCGTCTGCCCCGGTGGAGGATATTCGTTTCTTTCGAGCCGCGAGGCTGAGCCCATTGCCATTCAGTTTTTGAAGGAGGGCTACAACGTTTTCGTGCTTATGTACAGCGTGGGCGCGGGGGCTGCTGATTACGCGCCCGCAATCGAGGTCGCGCTTGCTATCAAGTATATCCGCGACAACGCCGAGAAATACAACGTTGACCCCGGCCGCGTTTTCACCTGCGGATTTTCCGCGGGCGGACAC
Organism: Eubacteriales bacterium; assembly: GCA_045633005.1. Lineage (GTDB taxonomy): Bacteria > Bacillota > Clostridia > Oscillospirales > CAG-272 > CAG-390. The sequence goes on from JAZQXT010000057.1 coordinate 34,869, forward strand.
CTTGCCGCAAGCTCGGGCGTTTTCTGGAAGCACCCTGCGGTAAGAGCGGAGCTTGGCGACAGCCCCATCGACATCGCCCGTCCCACCGCGACCATCCTTTCTTACCCCGTTATCACGGGCGGTGAGTTCGCGCACAAGAATTCCATCTGCCGCCTTGCGGGCAGAGCGGACAAGTCGGAGCTTACCGAGGAGGATATTTATAAATTCTCGCTTGAAAATCACGTTGACACCGACACGCCCCCCGCATTCCTCTGGCACACCTTCGAGGACAAGGTGGTTCCCGTTCAGAACTCGCTTATGTACGCGTCCGCTCTGCGCGAGAAGAACGTTCCCTTCGAGCTTCACATCTTCCCTCAGGGGCCGCACGGACTTGCGCTGTCAAACGATCTGACGGGCGCAAACGTCAAGCCCGTGCCGCATTGCGCGTGCTGGGTGGAGCTGGCTGTGAAGTGGCTTCGCGACTTTTTTGGCTGATAATGGACTGCCTCATTTAGCGCAGAACAAAAACACAAAAATAAGCAAATAAAGAAAAGACCGTTTTCTCATCCGAAAAGATGAAGAAAGCGGTCTTTTTTAGGTAGAAATCCTTGCGGATTTCGATTTTTATATGTGTTTTTTAGCCGCGCTTTTGCCCTCTGGCGTACCCCTGTACGCCGACGACGGCAAAATCACGTCTTCTGCATCTAACTGAGACAGTCCTTTTTAATTATACACCAAGTCGTACCATTCCCGCATGGTCCTGTCTGGGTCGGTAATAAGGATGTAGTAGCTCCAATATTTCCAACAGTTTGCGGACGGTATACGGAAGGTCTGAAAATCGTATGACGAATAAGAGGGAGCGTTGAGGATATATCCCACGAATTCCAAATAATTGATGTCGGTGGTAACGAGGGGAAAAACGCCGTCAAGGAAGGTCAAAAGCTGTGAAAAGCTCATAGTTTTTGCCTTTTCAAATGCGGCGGTAAGGATGTCCCTTTGGCGTCTTGTGCGGTTGAAGTCCACGCCTCCGCCCGTGGAGCGATTTCGCGCGTGCGCACGAAGCTCCGCACCGTTGAGATGCACGGTAGCGTAGCCGTCGGCATCAGCCTTTGAGGAGTCGAATTCAAGCTTGCTTGACGGCTCCCATTTTCTGATAAACTCTGCCTCTGCCTTGTCGATTTTTATTTCAAGTCCGCCAAGGCGGTCGAATACGTCAACGGCTTTTTCGAAGTCGAGCTTCATATAATTGTCAAGCTTTATTCCGAAATTAAGCTCGATGGTGTCGATAAGCAGCTTTATTCCGCCCTTTTGGTGCGCGGCGTTCAGCTTCGTCCTGAGTCCGCCTTCAATGGGGACGTAGGCGTAGGTGTCGCGCATAAGCGAGGTGCAGGTTATCGTTTTTTCGGTATTGTTTATGGACGCTATTACCATAATGTCCGAAAGTCCGTTGTCGCTTACGTAGTCCGCGCCGATAAGCAAAATATGCTTTACGTCGTCGCCGTCGGGTGTAAGCACGGGCGGCTGTGGCATATCGGGGGGGAGGACGTGCGGCACGTCGGTGTCGGACGGTGTGGGCGCGGTGGTGGATTCCGTAGAATCGGGTGCAGTTGTGTCGGGGGTAGTGGTATCACTCGGAAGCGACGTTTCGGGCGCGGGCGTGGTTTCGCTCGGCGCATCCGTTGGCGGCGCGTATGGGTCGTAGTCGATCGTGGTGATCGGCACGTAGCCGCCGTCAAGCGGGTCGAAATTCAGTAAGCCGTAGTAATATCGCGTTACGATGAAAAACGCCGTTGCAATAAGCGCCGCGAGCGAGGAGATGACGATTACGGATATCAGAATTATTTTTTTCGTTTTTGCGTTGTTGCCGTTGGTTTTTTTCATATTTTACGACTTTTTGGGGTCAAATCGCTTGAATTCGGGAACTATGCGAAGCAAAAGCTCCTCGATTCCGCTGTCCTGCTCCTCGTGCGTGAGCGTTTCGTCAAGCGCGATGGAGCGAAGCTCCGCTATGGTGGAGTAGAGCAGAGCCGTGTCGATGTGCGTGGGTCTGCCGATAAATATCTTTTCGTTTTCGGTAGCGGAAAGTCCTTCCTCGCGCGTGAGAAGCTCCTCGTAGAGCTTTTCACCGGGGCGCAGTCCCGTGTATTCGATGTCGATGTCCTTGTCGGGCTCGTATCCCGAAAGGCGTATCATCTTTGCCGCAAGGTCGGCGATCTTTACGGGCTCACCCATATTCAGCACGAATATCTCGCCGCCCTTTGCCATAGAGCCTGCGGCAAGAACGAGCTGAACGGCTTCGGGGATGGTCATAAAGAAGCGCGTTATTTCGGGGTGGGTGACCGTAACGGGGCCGCCCGCCGCTATCTGATTTTTGAAAAGAGGAATTACGGAGCCGTTGGAGCCGAGCACGTTGCCGAAGCGCACGGCGCAGAAGTCCGTGCCGCATCCGTCCATCGACTCAACGATAAGCTCACAAACGCGCTTGGATGCACCCATAACGTTCGTGGGGTTTACCGCCTTGTCGGTGGATATCATAATAAAGCGCTCAACGTCCGCGGCGATAGCCGCCTCTGCGGCGTTAAGAGTGCCGATTATATTGTTCTTTACAGCCTCGGTGGGCGAGTCCTCCATAAGAGGAACGTGCTTGTGCGCGGCGGCGTGGATAACGAGCTGGGGGCGCAGACGGCGCATAAGAGCCGCAAGGTGCTCCTTGTCGCGCACGGACGCGATGTGTACCTCAAGGTCAAGGCTGTGTCCGTAGGCGCGTACCAGCTCCTGCTGTATTTCATACGCGTTGTTTTCGTAAATATCAACTATTATCAGCTTTTGGGGGTTGAAGCGTGCGACCTGACGGCAAAGCTCCGAGCCAATCGAGCCGCCGCCGCCCGTGACCATAACGATCTTGCCTGCGATATAGCCAGCAAGGCTTGTGTTATTGATGTTTATCGGCTCGCGTCCGAGAAGCTCCTCGGGCGTGATATCGCGCAGCTTTTGGATACAGCTTGCATCGTCGTCGTGGAAATCGTGAAGGCGCGGGAGCATCTTTATCTCACAGCCCGAGCCCTGACAGAAATCAAGGATGCGCGCGCGGTGAGCGTTGTCAGCCGAGGGGATAGCGACGAGTATCAGGTCGACGCTGTGCTTTTTGGCAAGGCGAACGATGTCCTCGTTGCCGCCCTCGATGGGCATTCCGCAAATGGTACAGCCCTTCTTGCTCTCGTCGTCGTCAATTCCGACTACGGGCAAAAGGTCGCAATCCTTCGTTACGGCTATTTCGTTAAGCAGCGTGGAGCAAGCCGCGCCGCAGCCCACGACCATAACTCTTTTGCATTCGGGGTTGTGCTTTGCCTTACGCGCGGATTTGAACGCGCGGTAGAAAAGGCGCACGCTTACCGTTCCCACGGATACTGCGAACATATTGAAGGCGAAAAATGCGAAAACGGGCGTGTTTCCGATATCTACAAGGCGTACTATGAGGTAAAACAGCGTACCTGCCACGATGGAGGCGAGGTTGCATATGAGATATTCGCGCGGCTGGGCGTAGCTCCAAAGGCTCTTATAAAGTCCCATGGCGGTAAAAACGCCAAGATAGGTGGGAATGGCTATTGCCACGAGCTTCCAGTAGGTCATAGCGTCGCCGATATCGTACATATCAAGGCTGCAAACTAAATAGCAAGCAGACAAAAGCACGAATACAACGGTGCAGTCTAAAAAAATCGACAGAATTATTCGTATGTGATTGTGCCAAAATCTGGCTACTGATCTAAACATTTTAATGCTCCTTAGCGTTTGATGATAAAGAACTTACAGTTATACAAGCTATATATAATGTATTATATAACAAAAGACGGATTTTGTCAACCTTTATTGAAAAAAGGCAGCGGATGCGCGTATTTTTCGCATCCGCTGTCTTTTAGTGTCATTCTGCTTCTTGTTTTTTGATCTGCGCGATGTTTTTATTATGCTCTGCAAGAGTCTTTGCATAATACATATTCATTTCCTTGTCGGAAACGAAGAAGTAATATTGCGTGGTCTCGGGGTACAGCGCACAGGTGATAGCCGTAAAGCTGGGGCTGCATATGGGGCTGGGCGGCAATCCCTCGCGCTCATAGGAGTTGTAGGGGTGGTCCATTGCCAGCTCCTCCTTGGTAAGCTCCGTTACGCGCTTGCCGCGCAGGTGGGACAGGTAGTATACCAGCGTGGAGTCACACTCAAGGTTCGGGTAGTTTTTGCTTTCAAGTCTGTTCCAAATGACGGAGGAAACTATATCGTAGTCGTTCTTGAAATACGCTTCCTTTTCTATAATGGAGGCGATGGCAAGCGCCTCGTCGATCGTAATGCCGCGCTCCTTCGCGTACGCGCGAAGCTCGTCGTTCATTATCTGGTCAAAGCGGTCAAGGAGCTTGTATATATAGTATGCCTCGCTTTTGCCCATATAAAACTCGTAGGTGTCGGGGTAGAGATAACCTTCAAGGCGGTATATGCGGTCCGTCATATCTATATCGGCAAGGAAATCGTAGCCCTCGAAATTATAGTTATTTATAGTGTCGATAAAGCCTTCCTTCGTTCCTATGCCCTTTGATACGAACAGCGCGATGATCTCGTCAACCGTATAACCCTCGGGAATGGTTATTCTTATGACCTCGGTGCTTGAGGTCTTTACGAAGGCAAGGAACATCTCGTCGTAGTTCATATTTGGCGATATAGTGTAGTCGCCCGCGACGAAGGTGTATTTGGGGTTAGAGTCGATTCCCTTGAGCTGTGCGTAAAGGCGGAAAAGCCACGGATGCTCGATAGCGCCCGCATCTCCGAGTATCTCGGAAAGCTCGGTAGAGGTGGCGTATTCGGGGATGGTCACCTCGATCTCGTCGTCCTCCTTTACGAAGGCGAAAACGTCGTTTGCACAGCTAAGACCGAAGTATGATATCATAACAGCCATAGATACGATAAAGGCAACGTAGACCACCGCCTTTATTATCGCCATTACCGTGCTTTGCGACTCTGTCACGGTCCTGCCTATAAAGGGCTCGTCCGCCACGGGCTCGTCAAGCTCGGTTATTGCTTCCTCATACTGTTGTCTCGTATATCCGCAAATGACCTCGTCGCCTTTCTTGTGCGCCGCTTGTGGTGCGGACTCCTCGCTCGGCGAGGTCGAAAGACCGTCGGAGGGGATATTTGCGTCCTCGGTGACGGGTGTTTCGTCACGGGGCGTTTTTTCCTTGAAATCCTTAGACATTTAAGTACCTCTTGGGGTTAGATTTTTATAAAAAGTGCTACCGCGTAGGTAACGTAGCAAAGCAGGGCGGTGGGGGAGAAGAGAGCGCCGAGAGTTGCCGAAACGCGCGGAAAGCGCTTTGCGAATTCATCCCATTGCGAAAGGGGGGCAGAGCTTTCCTCAACGTCAAGCTCGCGGTAATCGGACGGCAGATTTTGCCTTGCGTAGCTCCGATAAAGCCTTGCCGCCTCGGAGCAGAATATGAATGCAAAGAGGAGCGCGAGCGCCGTTACGATGAAGATGAACAGCTTTTCTCCGCCAAGGTCGTAAACCGTCTGTATCACGGGTCTGCCGAACACGGACAAAAGGTTTTGGCAAAAATGCACCACGATGGGCGCAAGGAGCGAGCGCGTGGCGTAAAGCGTCAGGGCAAGCACCACACCCGCGAAAAAGAGCGAGAGGAAGTTTTCGGTATCAAAATGTATCATCGCAAAAAAGAGCGAGGACATAAAGATAGCGGAAAAACTGCTCCTGTGCTGATATTCGGCGCAAAGCAGACCTCTGAACACCGTTTCCTCGCAAATTGCGGGGAGCGCGGCGTACGCAAGTATCAAGTAGAGCGTGTCACCCACGCCGCCGTCGTTTTTGGAGATGAAAACGCCGTACAGGTCGTAGTTTTCGGACAGCGCGCTGTACCCTGCGGTATAGTAGCGTATCAGGAGCGAAGCCGTGCTGATGGTCACTATCGCCGAAATTATCAAGAGCAGATGTCCGAGTCCGAAGGGGGACAAGCGCATCTCGCTCGCATTCCCCGACGTAAGCTTTATATATATCGTTGCGGGGAGCATAAATATCAGTAATTGAAGCACTATTATTGCAACGTACTCGTTTTCGCGCGTCAGAAGCTCGCCCTCTAAAAACCGCGTGAGAAACAAAAGCAGAAACACCGCAAGCACCGCAAGCGGCGCGGTTATGCTTCGTTTATGTGCAAGCTTTTTCATTTTGAACTATCGGGCAAAAGTGCCGATGCCGCAAGCGAGGCGGCGACTTCGTCGCCCTTCAGCGCGGCAACTATCAGAATGCCGAACTCAAACGCCGCGCCCATTCCGACGGCGGTGATGACGTTGCCGTCCCTTATCGCACGCGCATCAGAGGGGATATAGCCCTCAAGGTAGCTCTCAAAGCCGGGGAAGCACACCGCGCGCTTGCCGCGGAGCATTCCGCGCTTGCCAAGCACCGAGGGGGCGGCGCAGATGGCGCAGATAAGCGCACCGCGCTTTTCTGCCGCGTCAAGTGCCTTGTGAACGGCGGCGCAAGCGTCAAGGTTGAGCGTTCCCGGCATACCGCCGGGCAGTATAACGCCGTCGGGCGCGTCGTCGCAAAGCTCCGCGTCGGTTATGTCGGCGCAAACGGTTATACCGTGCGCACCCTCGATATATTTTCCGCCGACACCGACGGTGGTCACTTCGATTTTCGCGCGGCGCATAAGGTCAAGCGGGCAAAGCGCCTCGCATTCCTCAAAGCCGTTGGCAAGAAAAAGATATATCATTTTTAGCTTCCTTGTTTTCGTTTATTATTATTTTACCTCAAAAAGCTCTGAAACAACTTGCAAAATGAGAAAATTTGCAATATCAGTAATAAAACTTCTTAATAACGTAAACGTACGCGACGACTATCATCACTATCACCACGGCGATAGCGGCTACGAGTATGATAGCGGGCGATGCGTTGCCCGTGTCGGAGCTGCCGTTTGCCGCGGTGGTTTCCGCCACGGTGGTCTCGGGCGCGGTAGAGGTGAAGATGAGAAATTGCCCCGTTTTTGAGTCGGTAAGGCTTATGGCGTTGCCGTCTCGCTCAAGCTCGACAAGTTTTGCGCCCACTATCGTGTAGAGCTTTGCGTACTCGCCGCCGTCGGCGTTATAGGTCAGCCTTACGTCGCATTCGGGGGTGAATTTTTCGCCGTTTGGCACGACGACGCTTGCGTTTATAACGTATATGAGCTTTGCCTCGGGTACGAGTCCCGAAAGCTGTGCGTTAAGGTCGTCGACGTTTTTCTGCGTGAGCGTTTGTATTATCTCCTCCGCCTTGAGCGTTGCAAGGTAGGGGAAAACGCATCCCTCGCCAAGCAGTTCAAGGGTAAAATCGCCGCTTGTAAGAACGCCCGTCAGCTTTTCTATCGGAAGCTCCTCGACGTGCGAGCAGACCGTGCAGGTGTGCGCGTGCTTGCCCTCGACCTCGGCGGTGGGGGGAGTGATAAGGGTAAATTCGCCAAAGCTGTGTCCGAGGGGGGCAACGGAATGCTCGCTTACTACCTCGTGGCAGACGGCGCAAGTTACTCTGTCAAAGCCGACCTCCGTGCAGGTGGGGAGCGTTATATGCTCCGTGGGGAGGGGCGTGTGTGCGTGGTACGGGGAGAGCGCGACGGTTACCTTGAAGGTCAGGGTAAGTCCGCCGTAGTGAAGCGTTACCTCCTGCTCGCCAAGCACGGCGGAGTTAAAGCCCGAAAAGGTAAAGCCCTCGCTGACCTCCTCGCGCTCGCCGCTGTTGTAAACGGCAAGAACGGTACAGCCCTCGGGGGAGAATTCCTCGCCATCGAAATATTCTGTCTTGGGCAGGGTGATGAACGATATCTCCGATACGGACGGTTCAAGGATGTTCAGTGCAAACGAGTCGGTAAATTCTCCGTAAGATACGCTGACGGTCTTTTCACCCGCCGTGGCGGAATCAAGCCCCGTCAGGATTATTTCGGGGGTCACTACCTTTTTATCGCCGTTGTTGTAGTATGCGGTGACCTCAAGTCCGTCGGTGTCTATCGGCTCGCCGACGAAGTATTCGGTCTTTGGGGGTTTTTTGGTTATTTTAATGGAGATGACCTCTATCGCCTTTACGGTTACGGTAAAGGTGGTGCTGTGCTCCTGATAGGTCACGGTAACGGTCTTTTCGCCCGCGGTGGACAGGTCTGCGCTCACCCACGCGGAGTTGAGCGTTACGGTCTCGCTTTCGCCGTCGGAATAGGTTATTTTTATTTTTGCGCCGTCAAGGGATAGCTTATCTCCCTCGAAATACTCGGTCTTTTTGGGCAGAGCGCTCATTTCGACGGAGCTTACCTCGGCGGGCGGAACTATGACGATAGGTGGCGTGGTGTCCTCGGCTGCATTGGCAAAAACGGGAAGAATAAAAATGCACAGCGCGAAAAGCACAAAGCCCACGATGCGCCGTATCGGCGTGTGGCTTATATATAATATTGGGCTTTTGTTTTTCATGCGTAAAGTCCTTTTTTGAAAAATGTATACAGCGTGCGGCGCAAAAAACGCACCGTCGCCGTCAGGGTATTATTAATCTATTATACTGTATAAAGTGGAGTCTTGTCAATCCTTGATAGAGTCTTTTATGTAAATTTATTTTTAAGTGCAGATTTCTTTAATATTGACTTATATAAAGAATTATGTTATTATACTATATATATGCTTTTGTGGGAGGGCTGTGAAATGATATACGACGCTGAAAAAACCGCCGTTCTTATCACGGTGGACGAGCTTTGCGCCGCCGCCTACGGCTTTTCCGACCTCGGAGCGAGCGGCGGATACGCCGTATGCGAGCGCGTGTCGGCTGGCGGGATGGATTATATCATCAGCGGCGGCGTGGAGCTTGAAGCGCCAAACGGAGCGGGGCTATATACCCTTTTCGCCGAGGGAAACAAAAGAGTGCAAAATATGCGGCTTGGGCTTTTCGGCGCACTCGCGTGCCGTGGGCTGGGGCTTGACAAAATACGGATATCCATCACCGACGGCGAAAAGCACAGCGAGAGCGTGGCGGATTTTTCAGACCTTGACGGAATGCTTGCTATGACGCTCTCGCTCATAAAGCGCAGAGCCGAAAACGAGCGCGAGAGGGTGACGTGCGTTATGCCCGCGGCGAAAAAGCTGCGCTTTCCGCACGGCTCGTTCCGCGCAGGTCAGCGCGAGCTGATATCCTCGGTCTACTCGGCTTGTAAAAGCGGAAAACGCCTCTTTGCATCAGCGCCTACGGGCATCGGAAAGACGGTGTCCGTGCTTTACGGAGCGGTCAGGGCGTGGAGCGAGGGCGGCTTTCGCAGGATATTTTATCTCACCGCCAAGGCAAGCACGCGGCGCGAGGCTTACGCCGCCGCGGGCAGGATATGCGCCGCGGGCGCACCGCTGCGCACGGTGGTGCTCACGGCAAAGGAGCAGATGTGTCCCATCCGCGCGATGCGCGGCGGCGAGGGCTTCGTTTGCAACGCCGAGAGCTGTCCGTATATGAGCGGATATATGCAAAAGCGCTCCGAGGCGATAGGCGAGCTTCTCGGTGCGTACCACGGATACCCCGCGCGCGAGATACTGCGCTGTGCCTCGGCACACGGGCTATGTCCGTACGAGCTTTCACTCGACCTTTCCGAATACTGCGACGTTATAATCTGCGATTACAATTACGCCTTTGACCCACAGGTAAAGCTGCAAAGATATTTTGCGGGTGGCGACGGCGATTGCGTTTTTCTTATCGACGAGGCGCACAACCTTCCCGAAAGGGCAAGGGATATATACTCGGCGTGCCTTACCGAGGACGATATAGCGACGCTTCGGGCGTATACTGCGGCGTTTCCGAAGGCGGACGGCGCGCTTGAGGAGCTTCAGGGCGCACTTTGCGCAACCGCAAAGCTTTGCGAGGACAACCGCTTTTGCGACGACGAGGGCAGGGAGTTCGGGTATTACTTCAACCGCGAGCCGATAGAGGGGCTTGAGCGTGCGGTGGCGCACGCGGCGGACGCCGTTGAGAAATTTTACCACGCGCACAAGGACGATATCCCCGTAGCGTCAGCCGCCGCCGCGTTCTTGCGGCTGTGCCGCAAGTGGCAGGATGCGTCCGATGCCTACGACGGCAGATATCGCACCTATATTGAAATGAACTGCGGAAAAATGTCCGCAAAGCTATATTGCCTTGATCCTGCGGGGCGGCTCGACGACGCGCTCGGCGCGGCGCACGCCTCGGTGTTCTTTTCGGCGACGCTTTCGCCGTCGGAGTATTTTTCCGACATTCTCGGCGGCGGCAGAGACCATAGGGCAATTTCGCTCCCCTCGCCGTTTCCGCGCGAAAACCTCTTTCTTTGCGCCGTCACCGCCGTCAGCACGCGGTACGAGGACAGGGAAAAGAGCTATAAGCGCATTTCCGCCGTTATCGCCGCTACCTGTTCCGCGCGCGCGGGCAACTACATCGTTTATTTTCCGTCCTATAAATATATGGACGGCGTGCTTGATATCTTCAAAAAGAAGTATCCGCACGTTTCGATAGCGGTGCAAAAGCGCGGAATGACAAGAAACGAGAGGGATGAGTTCATCTCGTTCTTCCGCGAGGACGAGGGAAAGCTTCGCGTAGGCTTTTGCGTGCTCGGCGGCAGCTTTTCCGAGGGAATGGACCTCCCCGGTAGCCGCCTTATCGGTACGGTGGTCGTGGGAGTCGGACTTCCCGGATTGTCGGCGGAGCGAAATATCATCCGCGATTATTACGAGACCAAGAGCGAGAGCGGCTACGATTACGCCTACACCTACCCCGGAATGAACGGGATCTTGCAGGCGGCGGGCAGAGTCATCCGTCGGGATACCGACCGCGGAGTGGTCGTGCTTGTGGACGACAGATACGCCACGGAAAAATACCGTGCGCTGATGCCGCCGCATTGGGAAGGGATAAAATTCATCCCCGAACTGCGCGACTTGCAGGCACAACTGATGGAATTTTGGAAAAAATGAATTTTTTTCAATAAAAAATTGCAAAAATTTTATTTTTTGCTTGCATATTCGGGCATTATGTGTTATAATGTGACCTATGGTTGAGGAAAATATTGCAACCTCGGCAAAAAAAGTTGCACTTTTTAATTGATGCCCATCAATAAAGAGAGGAAACTGAAAAATGGAACGAATCACAGTAAAACAGCTTTACAGCGACCCCGCCGCTTACGCGGGCAAGAGCATCACCGTTGCAGGTTGGGCAAGAACCATCCGCTCCAGCAACGTGTTCGGCTTTATCGAGCTTAACGACGGCTCGTATTTCAAAAATCTTCAGGTAGTGCTTGAAAGCGAAAAGCTTACCAATTATAAAGAGACGGTCAAGCAGAACGTAGGCGCGTCCTTCGTTTGCACGGGTACGATAGAGCTTACCCCCAACGCTCCCCAGCCCTTTGAGATGAAGGCGGAGAAGGTCGAGCTTGAGGGTGCGTCCACCCCCGATTTCCCGCTTCAGAAAAAGCGTCACAGTATGGAGTATCTGCGCACTATCGCGCATCTGCGCCCCCGCGCAAACACCTTCAACGCCGTTTTCCGCGTGCGCTCTGTGGTTGCTTACGCGCTTCACAGCTTCTTCTTTGAGCGCGGCTTCGTATACGTTCACACCCCCCTTATCACAGGCTCTGACTGTGAGGGCGCGGGCGAGATGTTCCAGGTCACGACTCTTGACCTTAATAATCCCCCCAGAACCGAGGACGGCGAGATAGACTACTCGCAGGACTTCTTCGGCAAAAAGACGGGACTTACCGTTTCGGGACAGCTCAACGTCGAGACCTTTGCTATGGCGTTTGCCAACGTTTACACCTTCGGTCCTACCTTCCGCGCCGAGCGCTCCTACACACAGCGCCACGCCGCAGAGTTCTGGATGGTAGAGCCCGAAATGGCGTTTGCCGACCTTAACGATTATATGGACACCGCCGAGGCTATGGTGAAGTACGTTATCAGGTTCGTTATGCGCGAGTGCCCTGCCGAGCTTGAGTTCTTCAACAAGTTCTTCGACAACACCCTTATCGAGAGAATGACGGCGCTTTGCGACGCTGATTTCGGCAGAGTAAGCTATACCGAGGCTGTCGAGATGCTTAAGTCAAGCGGACAGAAGTTTGAATATCCTGTAGAGTGGGGTATCGACCTTCAGACCGAGCACGAAAGATATCTCACCGAGCAGATATTCAAAAAGCCCGTATTCGTTACCGACTATCCCCGCGATATAAAGGCGTTCTATATGCGCCAGAACGACGACGGCAAGACCGTTGCCGCCGCAGATATGCTCGTTCCCGGAGTCGGTGAGCTGATAGGCGGCTCACAGCGCGAGGAAAGACTTGATAAGCTGGAGGAGGCTATCCTTCGCTTCGGTCTTGACCCTGCGGATTATTCATGGTATTGCGACCTTCGCCGCTACGGCGGCACGAAGCACGCAGGCTTCGGTCTCGGCTTTGAAAGAATGATAATGTATATTACCGGCATCACCAACATCAGAGACGTGGAGGCGTTCCCCAGAACCACGGGCTGCGCTGATTTCTGATCTTCGTTGATGTGCGGATAAAGGAGAAATTATGCTTTATTCCCAGATGAGCGCACAGGAGCTGCGCGAGCTTTATTCAAAATTAAATGAAGAATACTCCGCTGTAAAGGCGAAAAATTTGAGTCTTGACCTGTCGCGCGGTAAGCCCGCCAAGGAACAGCTTGACAAGCTTACGGGTATGCTCACCGCCGTGACCGAGGCAGAGGATTGCTTCTCGGCAAGCGGCTTTGACTACCGTAACTACGGCGTGCTTGACGGTATTCCCGAGGCTAAAAAGCTCTTTTCGGACCTTCTTAACATCCCCGAAAAGAACCTTATCGTAGCGGGAAACTCCTCGCTCAACCTTATGTACGACACCGTTGCGCGTTGTATGCTCTACGGCACGTCGGACGGCTGTGAGCCTTGGGTAAAGCAGGGTGAGGTCAAGTTCCTTTGCCCCGTTCCGGGTTACGACAGACATTTTGCTATCTGCCAGTCGCTCGGCATCAAGATGATAAACGTTCCGATGCTTGCGGACGGTCCCGATATGGATATGGTCGAAAGCCTCGTTGCGTCCGACGCGTCGATAAAGGGCATTTGGTGCTGTCCGAGATTTTCCAATCCCGACGGCATTACTTACTCCGACAGTGTAGTTCGCCGCCTTGCCGCACTCAAGTGCGCCGCGAAGGATTTCAGGATATTCTGGGATAACGCTTACGTCGTTCACGACCTTTACGATGATGCGCCCGAGCTTCTTGACGTCTTCAAGGCTTGCGAGGAATTTGGAAACGAGGATAGAGTTTTCTATTTTGCATCCACCTCAAAGATATCCTACCCAGGCGCGGGCGTGGCTGTTTTTGCCGCATCCGATAGCAATATGGCGCATATCAAGCCCATTATGAGCATTCAGACCATAGGACACGATAAGATAAATCAGATGCGCCACGTCAAGTATTTCGGAAGCGCGGAGAATATCCGCGAGCATATGAAAATGCTTGCAGGACTCATTCGCCCGAAGTTCGAGGCTGTTATAGACATTCTTCACGAGGACCTTGACGGCACGGGCGTAGCTCGTTGGACCGAGCCGCGCGGCGGTTATTTTATCAGCCTTTTCGTTGCAAAGGGATGCGCGAAGCGCACCTACCAGCTCTGTCTTGGCGCGGGCGTTAAGCTGACGGGCGCGGGCGCAAGCTACCCCTACGGCGTAGACCCCGACGACTCCAACATCCGTATTGCCCCCACCTACCCCTCGTATTCCGAGCTTACCGAGGCTATGCGCGTGCTTACGCTCTGCGCAAGGATGGCGGCTATTGAAAAGTTACTTGAAAATTAACATAAAAATCGAGGCTGATTTCAGTCTCGATTTTTTCTAAAGAGAATATGAAAAAAACACAAGCACAAACCAATCCCTACCGCAACAGCGATACTAACAAGCGGTATTATACCTATGAATATTACCTGCGCCGACGCTTTGGTGCGAAATGCGCCAAAATTCCGCTCGACGCGGGCTTTTCCTGCCCGAATATCGACGCGGGCGGCGGCTGTATATATTGTTCGGGGCGCGGAAGCGGCGACAGTATTCCGTGCGGACTTACGCTGCGCGAGCAGTACGAGGCGGGGCGCACCTCGCTCGGTAAGAAATGGGATACCTCGCGCTGTATTGCGTATCTTCAGGCGCACACCAACACCTACGCGCCCGTCGAGGTGCTTCGCCGCACCTACGACGAGATACTTTCGTTCGATGGCGTTTTGGGCTTTAATATAGCCACGCGCGCCGACTGCCTTTCCGAGGAGGTCTGCCGTCTGCTTGCCGAGGTCTCGGAGCGCACGGTGCTTACGGTGGAGCTGGGGCTTCAAAGCTCCTCGGACGCTACCGCCGCCGCTATCGGACGCGGACATAGCTTTTCGCAGTTTTGCGAGGGCTATCAACGCCTTCGTTCTCTCGCGCCGCGCGCCGAGATATGCGTGCATATCATTTTCGGTCTGCCTAACGAGAGCCGCGTGGATATGATGCGCACCGTGCGCGACGTTGCCGTGCTTGCGCCCGAGCAGGTCAAGATTCACCTTTTGCACGTCCTTCGCGGTACGCCGATGTGCGATATATATAATGAAGGCGCGTACCGTCCGCTTGAAAGGGACGAATACGTAAGCCTCGTTGCCGAGGCGCTTACCTATCTGCCGCCCGACACGGTGATAGGTCGCCTTACGGGTGACGGTCTTGCCGAGGACCTCGTCGCACCCCTTTGGAGCCGTCAAAAAACGGCTGTGATAAACGATATCGACAAGAAAATGTATGAAAATGACATTTGGCAAGGAAAATTTTTCGATTCGTTGCAATAAAAGTGCCGATTTCCGTATTAACTATATGAAAGGAGTAAGCCGACCATGAAGAACAAGACATCAGCTAAAAAGCCTGATGCCGATAAGGTCCTCGCGCTTGAAGACGCGCTTTTGCGGCTTGCAAGCGGGGAAAACGACGCACTTGCCGTGATATACGACAATTGCAGGGTCTCGGTCTACGGCTTTGCACTTTCGATACTTAAAAATTCTCACGATGCCGAGGACGTGATGCAGGACGCCTTCGTCAAGGTCTTTTCCGAAGCGGACAGGTACCAACCGCAGGGAAAGCCGTTGGCGTGGATACTGACCATCACGCGCAACCTCTGCTTGCACCGCTTGCGGCATACCTCAAGAATTCTCGAAAACGAGGAGGATTGGGACAGACACGCAGACACGGCGGCAGAGAGTGAAAATCTGCTTGACAGTTTAGTACTGCGCGAGGCTATGACGGTGCTTTCCGAGGAGGAAAGACAGATAGTAGTGCTCCACGCGCTTTCGGATATGAAACACAGGCAGATAGCCGAGGTAATGGGAATGCCGCTGCCCACGGTGCTTTCAAAATACAGCAGGGCAATGAAAAAACTCAGAAACAGATTACAGGGAGACGACTTATGAGAAACAACGAAATTGAAAAGAAGCTGTCCGCCGAGATAGAGGCTGTGACACCGAATAATTATGAAAAGGTCCTTTCTGCTTGTGGGTCTGTTGAGAGAAAGGGAAAGGTACTTACAATGAAAAAGAGATTTAACCCCGTAAAATGGGCTTCCGCCATAGCCGCGGTTCTGGCGCTGGTAATAATGATTGGCGCAGTTATAGGAATGCAGACGGGCTCGGATGCCATCACCTCCGTAGTTTCCATCGACGTAAACCCAGGCATCGAGCTTTCTATCGGTAAAAACGATACCGTTAAAAAGGCAGTTGCCACCAATGACGACGGCGCGCGTATCCTTGAGGGACTCAAGCTTACGGACGTTGACGTTGACACCGCCGTTTCCGCCATCATCGGCGAAATGCTCAAGGCGGGATACATCAGCACCGATGCGAACTCCGTTCTCATCACCGTCGACACCAAGAGCGGCGAGGGCGAGGAGCTTCGCAAGCACCTCACCGACAGCGTTACCGAGCTTCTTAAGGCGCAGAGCATTGACGCCGCAGTTATGACGCAGATAATCACCGACGAGGTCGACGATGCCGTAAAGGCACTTGCAAAGGAAAATCAGATGTCGCAGGGCAAGGCAAGACTCATTTGCGAGCTTGTTACCCGCGGCGGCGCGCACACCTTTGACGAGCTTAAGGCTCTTACCGTAAACGAGCTTGCACTCCTGCTTGACGCAACGGGAACTACTCCCGACGACGTAACGGGCAGCGGAAGCGCAAGTGACTCCGCTTATATCGGCAAGGATGCCGTTCTCGCCATCGCGCTCAGCGCGGCAGGTCTTACCGCCGAGCAGGTTACGGGCGTTGAGGTCGAGCTTGATTACAAGAAGGGCGCAATGATATACGAGGTAGAGTTCGAGTCGGATGCTACCGAGTATGAATACAAGATCGACGCGGCTACGGGAGAGATCCTTAAGAGCAAGGTCGATACAGACGACGATAAGGACGATGACGACGATGACGACCACAAGGCAGAGCGCCCCGAGGGCGACAAGCCCGCGAAGGTCGAGCGCCCCGAAAACCTTATCGGTAAGGAAGCAGCAGTTAACGCCGCACTTACCGCCGCAGGATTTACCTCCGAGCAGGCGGGCGAGATCGAGTGCGACCTTGAGTGCAAGGGCGGCGCTTGGTTCTACGAGATCGAGTTTGAGGTAGAGGCAAACGAGTACGAATACCGCATCGACGCCGTCAGCGCGGCAGTTCTTGACAGCAGAGTTGAGGCTGACGACGATAAGGATCACGATCACGGCGACGACAAGGATTTTGACGATGACCGTGACGACCACGATAAGGGCGATAAGGACGAGGATGAAAAGCACCCCGCTCCCGCACTTCCCGAAAACCTTATAGGCGAGGAAGCCGCTATCAACGCCGCTATCACCGCCGCAGGTATTAGCGCAGAGCAGATAGTCAAGAAGGATTGCGAGCTTGAGCACAAGGGCGAGTCTTGGGTATACGAGGTAGAGCTTGAGACTGCCGATAAGGAGTACAAGTATATCGTTGATGCCGTAAGCGCGGCTATCCTTGCAGAGAGAAGCGAGGATGATAACGATAAGGATCACGATAAGGGCGATAAGGACGAGGATGAAAAGCACCCCGCTCCCGCACTTCCCGAAAACCTCATAGGCGAGGAAGCCGCTATCAATGCCGCGCTTACCGCCGCAGGTCTTACCGCAGAGCAGGTAGTCGAAAAGGATTGCGAGCTTGAGCGCAAGGGCGAGTCTTGGGTATACGAGGTAGAGCTTGAGACCGCTGATGCGGAGTACAAGTACGTTGTTGATGCCGTAAGCGCGGCTATCCTTGCCGAGAGAAGCGAGGTTGAGGACGATAAAGCACCCGAATTCGACCGCGACGATAAGGAATGTGACAAGGATTTTGACGACGACAAGGATTTTGACGATGACCGCTGCGAAGATGGCGATCACCGCAAGCCCGAAGCTCCTGTAGCTCCCGAAGCTCCCGAAGCTCCCGTAGCTCCCGAAGCTCCCGAAGCTCCCGAAGCTCCTGAAGTTCCCGAAGCTCCCGAAGCTCCCGAAGCTCCCGTAGCTCCTGTAGCTCCCGAAGCTCCCGAAGCTCCCGTAGCTCCTGTAGCTCCCGAAGCTCCCGAAGCTCCCGTAGCTCCCGAAACGACCGTTGCATAAGTAAAATAAAAAGCTTCGCAGGCGCACGCGTCAGCGAAGCTTTTTTGTCAAAAATCAATTCGGCTTATAAAATCTTGCTCAAAGCTCTCCGAGAGTGCGAGGGGGATATTTACGGCACGGGCGGCGATATCCTCGGCGCGTGATAAAAGATCGGGGGAGAGTAGGAGCTTTTTTGCGCCGTCGAGCGCGGAGCATCCGACCGCCACGGCTTTTGCACCTTGGGGAAGAATTCCGAGCGTTCTTAACGCGTCGGGGTCTGCCGCGCTTCCGAAGCCGCCAGAAACGAAAACGGTGGCGGGAGCTATGCCAAGCCTTGCGCAAACCGCGTCAACGGCGCATTTTACCGCCGCCCGCGCAAGCTGAAACGCGCGCACGTCCTCTTGGGAAATATAAACGCTTCCCGTCAGGTAAAATCTGCCGCCGCGCACCCTCGTTGCAAAGGCGGCGGGTAGCTCGCCGCGCGGCGCAAGGCTTCCGTCACGCCTGATGATGCCGCGGCGGAGCATAAAGGCAAGCGCGTCGCAAATGCCGCTTCCGCAAATGCCCACGGGCGTTTTTTTGCCCACAACGTCAATATTCAGCGTGTTTTCGCCGCCGCTGACGTGCGCTATCGCGCCCGCGGCGTATTCCATTCCGCATTCTATGCCGCCACCCTCAAACGCGGGACCCGCGGCGGCGCTTGAGCAAACGATTTTTTCGCCGTGCATCAGGGCGACCTCGCCGTTCGTGCCGAGGTCGCAAAGCAGGGCGGGCTCGCCTGACGGAGCGGGGAAAAGGCTGAATATTCCCGCGGTGATATCTCCGCCGACGAAGGGGGAGATATGCGGAAACAGCGTTACCTCATCGGCGGAAATGCCCGTCAGTGCCGCGCAATCCGCACCGTACAGCCTTACGGCGCGGCGGTGCGCAAGATTTGCGTGCGCGTCCGCGAGATATTGGGGGTCGTTGCCGAGAAGCAGCTCGCTCATTACGGTGTTTGCCGCGATAACGGCGCGTTTTATGCTGCCATCCGCGCAAAGCTTGCCCGTCATATCCGCAAGAGACGCGCGGATACAGCTTGAAAGCGAGGAAAGATGCGTTTCCGATGCGGAAATGCGCGAAATTACGTCCGCGCCGAAGGCGGCTTGGGGATTCTTTGCCGTCAGCGTGCCGACGTGGGCGTGAGTGTCAAGCTCGTATGCCGAAACGGCAACGGTGGTCGTGCCGATATCAACGGCAACGCCAAGCCCGCCCGTGGCGGCGCGGCTCTTACCCTCGCTCTTCGCGCGGCGAATGGGGCAGGACGCGACCTCGGCAATAACGAGGTCGGAGAGGATTTCAGCCTTGCACGAAAGCACGCATCCGTCGGCATCGCCGCATTCACTCGTTTTACCCGAAAGCACGCGCACGCGGCATTTTCCGCAATTTCCGCCGCCGCAAACGCCGACGAAAACCCCTGCGGATGCAAGCGCTTGGCGGACGGTCTTGCCACGCTCGGCAAAAAGCGTAAGCCGCTCGCCGCCCGAAATAATTTCAATTTTCAGCTTTTCCACTCGCTCGCCCCCTTTTTTATTCTGATTACATTATACAACCAAAGGCGAGAATGTTCAAGTAAAACTTGACTTTTTTGCGCGTTGTGATATAATAATAACATAAAATAGGGGGTAGTGTATTATGAATAACGGATTACCCAACGGCGGCGGTTGGAAGCATACGGTCTTTTGGCTTGCCGTTTTTGCCGCAGTTGTATTTTTGTGGTATATTTTTATGAAAAATTTTGCAGGAATGATATAAAGGAACGGTCATAAAATGACAGAAAAGAGCTTTACACAACGCGTTACGGTGGTCGTGCCGTCCTACCAGCCCGACGAAAAGCTGTGCCGAATCGTCGCAGAGCTGGAATCGGAGGGCTTTGACGATATAATCGTGATAAACGACGGCTCGTCGCCCGAAAAAAAAGCGTTTTTCCCCGACCCCAAGGAGCATCCTGCGGTAACTCTGCTTGAGCACGAGGTCAATCGCGGCAAGGGCGCGGCGCTGAAAACGGCGTTTGAATATTTCCTTGCCAACCGCCCCGACCGTGCGGGCGTAGTCACCGCCGACGGCGACGCACAACATCGCGCGGCGGACGTTGCGGCTTGCTCGCGCCTTATGGTCGAGAAGGGCGCGCCCGTGCTTGGCGTGCGCAATTTTGACCTTGAGCACGTCCCCGCAAAGAGCCGAATGGGCAATAAAATAACCTCTACGGTCTTTTTACTGCTTTGCGGACTTAAAATTTCCGACACGCAAACGGGACTTCGCGCGATACCCGCAAGCTATCTTGGCGAGCTTTGTCAGGTCGACGGCGACAGGTACGAATACGAAACGAATATGCTCCTTGAAATGAAGCGGCTTGGCGCTTCGTGGCTTGAGCAGAAGATAGAAACTGTCTATATCGACGAGAATCAGACCTCACATTTCCGCCCCGTTATAGATTCCATAAGAATTTACGCGCTTATACTGAAATTCGTTTGCAGTTCGGGCATATCCGCGGTGGTGGACCTGCTTTTGTTCTATCTGCTCAAAAAGTTTTTGTCGCCCGTGCTTCCCGTGCTTCCCGTGCTCATCCCCACGGCTATTGCGCGCGTGGTGTCTTCGGCAACGAATTTCACCATAAATCGCAAGGCGGTGTTCAAGTCGGGCGAGTCCGTGGCGCGTACTTGCCTTAAATACTACGCCCTCGCCATCCCCGTACTGCTCGTTTCGGCGGGCACGGTAAGCCTTCTTTCCGACACGCTCGGCGTGCAAGCCCCCGCGCTTGCAACGCTCATCAAGATGGTAGTTGATACGGTGCTTTATTTCATCAACTTCCGCATTCAACGAGAATGGGTATTTGCACCGAGGAGGAAAAAATGAATGCTATATATGAATTTGACTACGCCGTGCTGAACGGCATTCAGAGCATACGCTGTGGCTTTCTTGACGGCTTTTTGTCGTTTATAACGCATCTGTGCGACGCGGGCTGGATGTGGATAGCGCTTGCCGTGGTGTTTTTGTGCTTTAAGAGAACGCGCAAAATGGGCGCGGTCGTAGCCGTTGCGCTTATCATCGGGCTTGTGACCGTAAACCTCGGCATAAAGCCGCTCGTCGGGCGCGTAAGACCGTTTGCGAACGAGCTTTACGCGGCGCTTATCGCCGTGCGCGAGCCGCTTGTGTCGGTGCACGACGCGTCGTTCCCGTCGGGACATACGCTTGCCGCGTTTGAGGGCGCGATGGGAGTGTTCCTCTTTAACAAAAAATGGGGCGCGGCGGCGCTTGGCTTGGCGGTGCTGATAGGCTTTTCAAGGCTTTATCTCTACGTACATTATTTCACGGACGTGCTAGTTGGCGCGCTCCTCGGCGTTCTTTACGCCGTAGCCGCCTACTTTATCGTAAACGCCGTGGCGAGAAAATATCCAAAGATATTTTCGGTGAAATCCGACTCCATCGGGTGAAATACGGCTTCGCCGTAATGATGTTGCGCCGTGGGCGCAAATGATGTTGCAACAAGTTGCAAATGATGTGGGCTTGCGCCCAATGATGTTGCCTTCGGCAAATTAAGGTAGCTTTTGCGGCGCAAAAAGCAATTTATAAAAACAAAAGCGGTCAAAGCCGAGCTTTGCCACCTTTTTTCCTTAACATTTCGCGCAGCGGAATATATCACTGCGCCGTAAGGCGCAATATTACTCAGCCGTAAGGCTGAATATCACTCGCCGCAAGGCAAATATCACTGAAAACGCGAAGCGTTTTCTCTGCGTCATTCCGAAGTCGCGGCGCGTTGTTCCGCGCCCCGGCGGGCGAATCTCCCCGTTTTTTCCCAGAAAAA
>JAZQXT010000058.1:0-11381 GCA_045633005.1 Eubacteriales bacterium
GCTATAAGGTCGGGCGCGAGTGCGGAGAGCAGCTCTGCGAAGCTCTCGTCTTTGAGCGTCGCGGGCTGATAAACGGGGATGCCGCGCTCCATAGCCGCGACCTTTACGGGCGGCGGAGTCAGCTTGTAGCCGCGTCCGCGCGGCTTGTCCTCTTGCGTTATCGCGCCAACTATCTCGTCACCGCACTCGGCGGCGTAGTCGCACAGCGCGCGAAGATGTATCGCCGCGAAATCGGGAGTTCCCATAAATAAAATTTTCATCGGTTGTCCTTTTTGGGGTGTTTAATGAATAATGAATATTTCGGTGGCTTTTTGCGAAGCAAAAACCTTCCTTAACATTTTGCGAAGCAAAATATTTCACATTTCGCAAAGCGAAATATTTCATCCGACGAAGTCGGATTTCACCCATTCCGCAGGAATGGATTTCATTGAAAGCGCGAAGCGTTTTCCCGCCGTGTGCTTTGGATGTGCTGAATGTTTGCGCCTTCAATTTGCCTCCCTTGTGTAAAGGGAGGTGGCATTTTCGTAAGAAAATGACGGAGGGATTGTCGAAAAAAGCTATATTTGGGGTTAAAAACAATCCCTCAGTCACCTTCGGTGACAGCTCCCTTTGCACAAGGGAGCCTCTATGTGCAATCGCCTTTTAATAGTTCGTAGCCGTATTTTTTAGTGCTATTCCCAATAAATCAGTTGGGTGCGAACATCAAGCGCCGTTTTTCTGCGGAAAAACGGCGAGATTCGCTCGCTCCTCCTCGAAGTAGCTCGTCGGAGCTTCGGAATGACGCTAAAATTGCGCTATTCCCTTTTCAATAGGAATGCTTTTTGCCTTTCGGCAAAAAGCTTCCTTCACGTTTGCCAACGGCAAACACTTCACGCGGCGAAGCCGTGCTTCACGCGCGAAGCGCGCTTCATTGCGGCGAAGCCGCAACTTCATTTAAAAAAAGCGGCTTTCGCCGCTTTTTTTATTAATAGTTCTTTGCGAGAAGCTTGAAGTATGCCTTGGGATGTGCGCAAACGGGGCACATTTCGGGAGCCTTCTTGCCAACGTGGATGTGTCCGCAGTTAGCGCACTGCCAGATGCAGTCGCCGTCGCGGGAGAATACGAGGTCACCCTCAACGTTGGAAAGCAGCTTGCGGTATCTCTCCTCATGCTCCTTCTCGATCTTACCAACAGCGTCAAAGAGGTATGCGATGCGGTCAAAGCCCTCTTCCTTTGCAACCTTTGCAAACTCTGCGTACATATCGGTCCACTCGTAGTTCTCACCCTCTGCAGCGTCAAGAAGGTTAGCGGCGGTGGTGGGAATATCGCCGTCGTGAAGCAGCTTGAACCAGATCTTAGCGTGCTCCTTCTCGTTGTTTGCGGTCTCCTCGAAGATCTCTGCGATCTGTACGAAGCCCTCCTTCTTAGCCTTGGATGCGTAGTAGGTGTACTTGTTTCTTGCCTGAGACTCTCCGGCGAAAGCCGCCATAAGATTTGCTTCGGTTCTTGAACCCTTAAGTTCCATTGTAAATTCCTCCGTTTATATTGTTTTTTTATTATTTGCTTTTTTTGGTGATTTTAATCATCCGCCGTTTTCCGACATTCGCGGCACACGCAATGCGCGGTGAGCAGGTACGAGGTTATCTCCTCGCCCGAGTCGGAATTTATGCGGTTTATCAGCTCGCTGTCAACGGGTACGTCCTTGACCGTTCCGCAATTGTCGCAAATGACGTGCCAATGCAGACTGCGCGGCAGGTCAAAGCGGTCGGGAAGTCCCGGAGCGGACAGCCGCACGATGCTTCCCTCCTCCACGAGGACCCCAAGGTTGCGATAGACCGTTCCGAGCGAGATGCTCGGCATTGCCTTGCGCGCCTCCTCGTATATGGTCTGCGCTGTGGGATGGAGGTAGGTCGAGCCGAGAATTTCAAGTATCAGCTTTCTCTGCTTTGTCATTTTGCCTCCGAAATCAGTAATGATTACTGAAAATATTATATCATCCGAATGGCAAAAAAACATCAACAAAGTGAGAACAAATTATTAAAAATTTATTAAATCTGCGTACTTTTACTTCTTTTCAACGATTTTTATCTGTCCGTCGGCAAAATATCCCGTGTAGGATGCCCTGCCGCTCGCGCCGTTCCAGACGTAAGTGCCAAGACCGTGGAAGGTGTTGTTATAAAACTCGCCCTCGTAGCTCTCGCCGCTCGCCCAGACGTATTTTCCCTGACCTTGGCGCATATCAAGCTCGAAATTGCCCTCGTAGAGGTCGCCGTTTGCGTATTTGTAAACGCCGTAGCCCGTTTTGAGTCCGCCCGAGTAGATTCCCTCGAAGCACGAGCCGTCAGCCCAGGTGAATTTGCCCTCGCCGTCGCGGTAATCGTAGTAGAAATTGCCAACGTATTCGTCGCCGTTTGCGTAGGCGTAAACGCCGTGACCGTGCTTTAGTCCCTCAAAGAGATTTCCCGTGTAAACGTCGCCGTTTGCAAAGGTGTAAACGCCGTAGCCCGTAATCGCGTCGTTGACGAACGCGCCCGTGTAGGTGTCGCCGCTTGCAAGGGTGATAGTTCCCTGCCCGTGGCGGCGGTACGCCGTGGAAAGCTGCCCCGTGTACTTAACGCCGTCCGAGTAAACGAGTGTTGCGCCGCCGTCGATGACGTCAGCCGTCACGCCGTCCGAAAAATACAGCGTTCCCGACGCGGGTGCGCCCGTCTCGCTCACCTTGCCCGTGAATTTCACGATGCTTCCGTCCTCGCGCGTTATCTCAACGTAGCGGAAGCCGAGCATTTTTATGATCAAAATTATCAGAAAAAACGCGATAACGGCGGCAAGCGCACCTATTCCGAGCTTCTTTGCAAAGGGTATCGGGCGGTGATATTTCTTGTAATTTGCCATTTTTGACCTTTTCCTTCGTGTTTTGCGTTAAATTCTACCTGCGAGATTGTCGAAAAACTGCAAAATGTCGGGCATTATTTTAAGAGTTGCCCACATCAGCACCACCGACGATATCGCAACGAGGATGGCGGCGCCAAGTCCCGAGCCCTTTTTCTCAAATCTGAACTCCGCATCGTAGCGAAGCCTTTCGGGTACGTAGAAATGCGCCGTGGAAAAATCGTATTTGTACTCCGCGGGTGCGTACGGTGCGCGTTTTTCGCCCGATTCGGCGGCGCGGAGCGCGTGAATACTGCGCCCGAAGGTCACGCTTTTATCGTATTCCTCTTTTTCCACGCAACAAAGCATACCGCGATAGACGCTTTTGCTCTTGACGGCGGATCTCACCACCGCGCTTCGCTCATAGCCAAGCTCCGAGAGCGTTTTTGCCTTCTCTGCCGAGGTGCAATCGCACTCAAGAAGCGCGCGGATGAAGCCGCCGTGCGCCTTTTTGTTAAAGACGGCGGCAAAGGACGCGAGTATAACGCCGACGTAAAGCGCGATTATCGCACCGCGAAGCCCCGAAAGCGTAACGGACGAAAGACCGAGATTTTCGTAATTTCCGAGGTCGAGCGAAAAGAAATCGTCAAGCACCTCTTTTATAAGCCCCCAGAGAGTATCGCCGCTCCCCGAGGTAAGAAATACGGGAATTTGGTTAATTAACATATTAAAATCCTAAAATATGGAAATAGTGTAAATATCAGTTATCGAAAATGGAGTCGCCGCAGAGCTTACGGAGAAGCTCCTCAAGGTCCTCGGAGCTTTGATAGTCTATCTCAAGCTTGCTCTTCCCTTCACCGAGGTCGCGGATGCGAATCCTTCTGCCAAGCTCGTTCTGCGCGCGGCGCTCAAGCTCTGCAAGGTATACCGTCCGTTGCTCGTCTGCCTTCGGGGGAGTTTTTTTCTCCTTTACGGGCGTATTCAGCATTTTTACGAGCTTTTCCGTCGCTCTGACGGACAGATCCTCGGCAATTATCTGCTCTGCCGCGCCGTTTATGAGGCTTTTATCGTTAAGACCGAGCAAAACCTTGGCGTGACCTTGCGAAATTCTGCCGTCGGCAAGCATTTCAAGCGTTTCCTCGGGCAGATCAAGCAGACGGAGCGCGTTTGTAACTGCCGAACGGCTCTTCCCTACCTTGTCTGCGACCTGCTCCTGCGTAAGACCGAAGGTGTTTATGAGGTCGCGGTAGCCCATAGCTTCCTCGACGGGTGAAAGGTCACTGCGCTGAATGTTCTCGACGAGTGCCATCTCGGCGGCGGTTATTCCGTCGCTCGTCACGATAACGGCGGGAATTTCGGTAAGTCCCGCAATTCTCGACGCTCTCCAGCGGCGTTCACCCGCAATTATGCGGTAAGTGCCCGCAAGCTGTTCGTTTTCCGTGACCACAATAGGCTGTAGCAGACCGAAAGTGGCGATGGAAGCCGCAAGTGACGCAAGCTCACTCTCGTCAAAATACTTTCTCGGCTGTGCTCTGTTAGGCTCAATGTCGGAAATTCGGAGCATTTCGGCGGCTCCGCGCGCCTTTTCTATCATATTATCCTCGAAAAGCGAGTTAAAATCTCTGCCGAGCCCCGATTTTTTAAGCTTTGCTGCCATTTTTCGTTCCTCCGTGGTTAAATTCTCTGAATAAGCTCCTCGGCTACCTCAAGGTATTCCGAGCTACCCTTGGAATGCTTATCGTGATAATATACGGGCATTCCGAAGGACGGCGCTTCCGAAAGGCGCACGCCGCGCGATATGGCGGTCGCAAAGAGCTTGTCGTAATAGTGCTTTTTAAGCTCGTTAAGCACTTGATTTGACAGAACGAGTCTGCCGTTGAACATCGTTATAAGTATTCCCGTGACGCTGAGGTCGGGGTTATATGCTGATTTTATGCGCGAAATGGTTATCATAAGCTGCGAAAGTCCCTCAAGCGCGTAAAATTCGCACTGCATAGGCACGATAACGCCGTCTGCGGCGCAAAGTCCGTTGATCGTGAGCATTCCGAGCGAGGGCGGACAGTCGATGATCATATAATCGAAATCGTCCTTGAGCGTTTCAAGCGCGTTTTTAAGGCAAAATTCGCGGTTCTCCGAGGAAAACAGGTCAAATTCCGCGCCCGCAAGCGAGATCGTCGCGGGAATTACGGAAAGATTAGCGTATTTGGTCTTAACGACGGTGCTTTTTACAAGCTCGTCAAGCGGCGTTTCGTCATCGTGAACGAGCAAGTCCTTGACGGTCGATTTCAGACCTTTTTTCTGCACGCCGACACCGCTCGTGGTGTTGCCCTGAGGGTCAAGGTCTACGAGTAGGGTTCTTTTGCCGAGAATGCCGAGGGATGCCGCCACGTTTACGGCAGAGGTGGTCTTTCCGACGCCGCCTTTTTGGTTTGCGAATGCGATTATCTTGCCCATCTGAATTCCTCCGAGAGAATGTGAATGTATTATATATAATGTAGCATTTTAATTATAGCATTTTCTTGCGCGTTTTTCAATAGCGTATGCGAAATAATCAAAAATTTACATTTTATCAACGAATTGTTCCACGTGGAACAACTCAGGGGAAAGAAAAAAGCGGCGCAAGCCGCTTTTTTCAACGTTCCACGTGGAACGTTGCCGAGTTGAGTTGTTTTGATGTTCCACGTGGAACATCAAAATAGGGGAGAGCGTTTGATTTTCGCGTAGGCGCGGGGGTATGCGCTCGGAGTGGGGGAGAGCTTTTCAAAAACTATGATGCGCCGCGTGTTAGATGTTGCGCCGTTTGCCGTTTTATAAACGAGCTGTGATTTTTCATCACCAATAATACGCGCCGAGAGCTTTTTTGCGCCGTTTGCCGCGCCCTTTAGCTCCTCGTCGGCGTTTTCGCCCTTGAGTGCGGCAAATCTGCCGCCGACTTTCGCGTAGGGAAGGGCAAGCTCGCATATCACGCCAAGCCCTGCGACCGCACGCGCGGTAACAAAGTCAAAGCTTTCGCGCAATTCGCGCATTTTTTCGGACTCAGCGCGGTCATTTATGACCTTTACGTTATCAAGTCCAAGTTTTTGAGCGGTCGCGGCGATAAAATCGGTCTTTTTCTTCGTTGCGTCAAGCGCACACACCGAAACGTCGGGGCGGACTATTGCAATGGGCAGAGAAGGGAAGCCCGGACCTGCGCCAACGTCAAGCATACTTGCCCCTGTCGGTATGAGGTCTGCCGCCGCGAGTGAGTCCGCAAAGTGGAGCAGAGCCACGCCCTCGTCGGAAAGAATCGAGGTCAGATTGTATTTTGCGTTTTCTTCGCGCAAAATACAAGCAAACTGATAGAATTTATGCAGATTTTCCTTTGTTGCGTACTTTTCAATGCCGTTTTGCTTGAATACGTCGGCAAGCAGTGCGGAAAAATCCGCTTCGTTCATATATTCGTTTTTGGAATTTATCATAATAATACCAATAAATGTAAGTAATGTAAATAATTATTTTTTAAGTCCAAGCCAGATAAGAAGCACGCTGATGTCGGCGGGGCTGACTCCGCTTATTCTCGATGCCTGACCGAGCGTTACGGGGCGGATGGCGGAGAGCTTTTGTCTCGCCTCTATGCGAAGTCCGCGCACCTCGGCGTAGTCGATGCTTTCGGGAAGGCGTAGCTCCTCAAGCCGCTTTTGGCGGTTGACCTCGGAAAGCTGGCGCTTGACGTAACCCGCGTATTTCACGTCGCACTGTGCGCTCAAGCGCACGCGCGCCGAGAGCGCGGGGCGCTCTCGGTCAAGCTCCGCGATGTCCTCATAGTCAAATTCGGGGCGGCGCAAGAGGTCTGCAAGGTGAAGTCCCGTCACCGCGGGCAAGCCGTGTGCCTCGAAAAAGGCTCGCAGCGTCGGCGCATCGACGAGAGTTGCTTCAAGTCGGGCTTTTTCGGCGGTAATTTCGGCGCGTTTTGCGCAAAAACGCTCCCATCTGTCGTCGGAAATCAGCCCTACGCGCCTGCCGTGAGGCGTAAGCCGCTCGTCCGCGTTGTCCTGACGGAGCAAAAGTCGGTATTCGGAGCGCGAGGTCATCATTCTGTACGGCTCGTTCGTGCCCTTGGTCACAAGGTCGTCGATGAGCGTGCCGACGTAGCCGTCGGAGCGCTTGAGCACGAGCGGTTCTTCACCCTTCAGCTTCAAGGCGGCGTTTATGCCCGCAACAAGTCCCTGCGCGGCGGCTTCCTCGTAGCCCGAAGTGCCGTTAAACTGCCCCGCGCCGTAGAGATAGCGTATTTTTTTATGCTCCAGCGTGGGATAAAGCTCGGTGGGGTCGACGCAATCGTACTCGATGGCGTACGCGTAGCGGCTGATGACCGCCTGCTCGAAGCCCGTCAGCGTGTGGAGCATCTCCTCCTGCACGTCGGGGGGGAGAGAGGTCGAAAATCCCTGCAGATACATCTCGTCGGTGGCTTCTCCCATCGGCTCAAGGAAGAGCTGATGGCGTTCCTTGTCGGCAAAACGGTATATTTTATCCTCGATAGAGGGGCAATAACGCGGCCCAACGCCCGAAATCAGCCCCGAAAACAGCGCGGAACGCGAGATATTTTCCTTGATTATTCGGTGAGTTTCGGCATTCGTGTAGACGATGTGGCAGGGGATCTGCTCGCGGTCTGCCATTGCCGCCTCGTCGGTGTCAGCCGAGAAGGGAATGGGCGAGGGCTCGCCCGCTTGCTCCTCAAGGCGTGAAAAATCAACGGACGAGCGCAAGATTCGCGGCGGAGTTCCCGTCTTGAATCGGCGCATCGACAGCCCCGCCGCCGCAAGAGAGGCGGAAAGTCCGCGCGAGGGAAGCATACCGTCAGGGCCCGCCTCGGCGGTGCGGTCACCGACGAAAATTCTGCCCTCAAGGTAAGTTCCGCTTGCGATTATGGCGGCGTCGCACTCAAACACCTCGCCGAGCGAGGTGACGACTCCACTTATCCTTTGTTCGCCATTTCCCATATCAGTGGTGAGAATTTCCACAATTTCCGCTTGTAATGGGCGTAAATTCTCGGTTTTTTCAAGAATATGCTTGATATGTGCGCTGTATTTCACTCTGTCGGCTTGAATTCGCTTTGAATGCACCGCCGCGCCTTTTCCGAGGTTCAGCGTGCGCGATTGAAGCGTTACGGCATCCGCCGCGCGCCCCATTTCGCCGCCGAGAGCGTCTATTTCGTAAACGAGATGTCCCTTTGCAGTTCCCCCAATGGAGGGATTGCACGGCATATTTGCCACCGTATCAAGCGATAAAGTGAATAAAGTGGTGGAAATTCCCATACGGGCGGCGGCGAGAGCCGCTTCGATGCCCGCGTGGCCGCCGCCGATGACGGCGAGCTGTGTTTTCTTGTTCATTTTGGTTTCCTATTTATTTCTTACCCTTATAGCTCCCTATCGCCTCGGCGTAGGCGCGTGCGGCGGCTTCGGTCTTGTTCTCGCCGAATTCGTAGTACACGCGGCTTGCTATATCGTCGGGCAGATATTGTTGCTTCAAGTAGTGGTTTTTGTATTCGTGCGGATATTTGTATCCCTTGTAAAGCGGCGCTTGCAGGTGCGTGGGCGGCGTGTGACCGAGCCCCTTTTCCACGTCCGCAAGGGCGGCGGCGTACGCCGAGTACGCCGAGTTCGATTTCGGCGCGGTGGCAAGGAGGATGGCGGCGTTCACAAGCGGGATACGCGCCTCGGGCATTCCGAGCTGACGCGCCGACTCACAGCAGGAGTGCGTTACCGTCGCCGCGAGTGGGTATGCAAGCCCCACGTCCTCCGACGCTATTACCTGCAATCGACGGCAGACGGACAGAAGCTCGCCCGCTTCAAGCAGACGGCACAGATAAAACGCCGTCGCGTCGGGGTCAGAGCCGCGAATGGATTTTTGAAGCGCGGAGAGCAGGTCGTAGTGCGAGTCGTCCGAATAATTGGAAATTCCGCTATCAAACGGCGTTACGTCGCCCTCGGTTATCTCGTCGCCCTCGGCGTTGTAGTACGCATTTTCAAAAAGCAGTACCGCGCGGCGCACGTCGCCGCCCGTGCGCTTGCCTATCTGCACGAGCAGGGCATCGTCCACGGTCTTTTGGCGGTTGGTTTCGTTATTCAAATACGCGAGCGCACGGCGCAAAGCGCGTGCTATCTCCTCGGGCGCGACGCTTTTGAACTCAAAGAGCGTGGAGCGCGAGATGAGCGCGTTGTGCAGACAAAAATGCGGGTTTTCGGTGGTTGAGGCGATGAGCGTAACTCTGCCGTCCTCGATGTATTCAAGCAGAGATTGCTGCTGCTTGCGGTTGAAATACTGTATCTCGTCAAGATACAAGAGTATCCCGCGCTGACCGAACACATTTGCGGTGTCGGAAAGCACCTCTTTGACGTCGGAAAGCGTGGCGGTGGTGGCGTTCAGGCGGTAAAAGCTCATATCGGAGTATTTTGCGACGAGCGCGGCGGCGGTGGTCTTGCCCGTACCCGGCGCACCGAAGAATATCATATTCGTTATTCTGCCCGACTCGCAAAGGCGGCGCAGTGCGCCGCGCTCACCGAAAAGGTGGGGCTGACCTACCATATCGGCAAAGCTTTGCGGGCGGATAAGCTCGGCAAGCGGCGTGTTTCTCATCAGATGTAGTTCCTTATCTCGTTAAACTTGATGCCAAGCCTTTTCGCCGTTTCCTCAATGACGGCGGATTCCTTAAGGCCTGAAAAAATTCTATCGCGCAGACAGACTATTCCGCAGCGTTCAAGCACGGAAATCGCGGCAAGGCTGACGGCGGGGAGCATTTCGGGGCGCGCGAAAACGTAGGCGTTGTAGGAATTTGCGCCAAACGAAGCCGCCCAATCGTTAAGGTCGACGGCATCCGACATCGGAATGAAGCTTCCGTCGTAGGTCAGCACGGGCGTGCGCGAGAAATTCTTTGCCATATTGACCTTCGGCACGGCGATGCAGATATCGTAAAGCTCGGGCACGGGAAGCCCCGCTTTTTCGGCAAGGCGTGCCGCCTCGGCGCTTATTTTTTCGCGCAAGCCCTCAATGGAGCGCAGTTTTGCGGCAAGCGCGGCGGCGCTGAAGGTGCGCTCGCCGTCGATCATCTCGACGTTGCCGATGTTAAGGACGATAGCCTTTTTCGGCACGCGGCGAAGGCTTATACTGCGCGCAAGGTCGCCGACGGTGACGTTTGAGTGCTCGGAGACCTTCCACTCGGCGGCGGCGGGGCGCATTGCGCTGTCGTGCGGCGTGCCGAGGGAGAATATGTCGTTGTCGGTAAATTCAAGGAAATCGCAAGGGTGCGAGAGCTTGCCGCCGCGGCGCATACCGTCAACGAGGTCGCCCATCATCGACTCAACTGCAAGCACTTTTTGGTGCTGATAAATGTAGCGCGTGAGCATCAGCTTTGAGAAAACCATTTCCTCGACCGTGGAAATGCCCGAAACGGGTACGGTCAGGTGGCGTTCGGGAATGCCGTCCTCGCCCACGCGGTCGGCAATTCGGAGCTTATAAAGGAAGCGGTCGATGTGGTACGTCAGGGCAAGTCCCGTGGCGTAGCTGTCGCGGCGCAGGTAGTCAAGCGCGTCCGCGTCAAACTGACCGTTTATCATCTCGGTAAGGTATGCGGGGCGGATGCCGCCGCGCACCTCGATGGGCGCACCGACTATCATTTTCGCCACGTCGGAAAGGATGAGGTCGGGGTCTTCGCCGTCAAAGGGATAGCCCGATTCGGCAAAAAAGCGGCGGAAGGTGGGGGTGTTTATGATTATGTACGCGAACATTTCGTGCGGCTGTGCGCCCGAAAAATCCTCGATCTCGGCTTTAAGCGCGGCGGTTTCGGGGTACGCGCCGTAAATGGACTCGGAAAGATGCGAGAAAAAGCAATGTCCCACGTCGTGAAGTAGGGCGGCGAGGCGCAGTCTGCGCACGTCGGCGGGCGAAAGCGGGGCTTTCGTGTCCGTGCCGAGCGCGTTATCCTCGCGGTTGACGCTCGATATCATCTGCGAGACGACGGCGACCACGCCGAGCGTATGCTCAAAGCGGCTGTGGTGCGCCGAGGGGTAGGTGAGCATGGCAAGACCGAGCTGATTTATGCGGCGCAGGCGTTGGAGCAGGGGAGAGTCGATGACGGTCAGCTCCCACGGGTAAAACATGACCGTACCCCACACGCAATCGTGTATGACCTTGCTTTGCGAGAAGCGCACGGGGCGGTACTCGCCCATACAGCGCGACACGAAAGCGTCGGCGCGGCAGAGAAAATCAGAATATACAGGCTTTTGCATAGCTACCTCCGAGGATGTATTTGCGATGAAAACTTTTCCTTATACAGAATAGCATAAAAAAGGGAAAAAGTCAAGATAAAACGGCGCAGGCGTTTTATCTTGACTTTGCGGCTTCGCCGCAAATGATGTACGGCTACGCCGTAATGATGTTGCCTTCGGCAAATGATGTGGGCTTGCGCCCAATGATGTTGCGGCGTTGCCGCAAATGAAGGAAGCTTTTTGCCAAAAGGCAAATATCATTCCTATTGAAAACGGAATAGCGCACTCTCC
>JAZQXT010000059.1:0-1313 GCA_045633005.1 Eubacteriales bacterium
GGCTACGATCCGACTTCATTCGGATTCCACATCAGCATCTCCATCACCTGAAACTCCTTACCGCTTAAGGCTTGGCTTTTTCCGCCACATATCAGCTCGTATGTGGAACGGTTGAGAGATAACGCGCCGAAGGTAAGCATATCGGGGGTGAAGTTATCCTTTCTGCGAAGCATCGCGCGGACACGGGCTAAAAGCTCGCCCGTAGAAAATGGCTTGGGAAGATAATCGTCAGCACCTGCATCAAGACCTTCGATACGCTGATCAATTTCGGTTCTTGCCGACAGAAAGAGCGCAGGCGTTGTAATACCTTTTGCACGGAGCTTTTTCAGCAACGTCACGCCATCCATACCGGGCATCATAATGTCAAGCACAAGTCCGTCGTATTCTCCCGAGGAGGCAAAGTCAAAGGCATCCACGCCGTTATCCACGCCGTCCACCGCGTAGTGATTCAGTTCAAATATATGCACCAGACTTTTGAGCAATTTAGGATCGTCCTCTGCGATCAATATCCGCATATTTGCGCCTCCTTTCGTTTTATTTTACATATAGTATATCATTTTTTGCGGCTTTTTTCAAGGTGATATTGTTAACTTCAGTTCCAAGCCACGCCGTTTTCGTCAAGTGCCTCGGCGGTTGAGGACTCGGTGTTTATACTCGGAGAATTGTCGCCAAGCACGATCACAACAGCCGAAAGCGAAACGGGCATTTTGACGGTTGCCCTCATATCTCCGATTCCTACTACAAGATATCCGCCGTTTGTCAGCGACATTTGAGTAGATTTACCGACACTTGTAAAGTTGTCGCAATGGGTTGCCTCGCTTGACATTCCGCCGCGAGGCATAATGGCAATCACCGAGCCTGCCGTATAGGTGTAGCCGTTTTCGGTGTCGATGGCGGAGTTCATACCCGAATTTGAAATCACCACGGTTTTACCGCCCGAAAAGACGATACCAACGTCAGCGGTTCTACTGTTGGAGTCGATGCCGTCGCCGGTGCAATAGATATACACCGTTCCTCCGCTGATGGCGATTGCCGTTCCCGAGGTGGTGGTGGCATTGATGCCGTCATCCTTGGAATTGACCGAAACGTAGCCGCCCGAAATATTGACCTGCGTTCCTTCAAGTCCCTCGTAAGCATTGGTTACGCTGACCGTACCCGCCTTGATGGAAAGCGTACCGTCTGCGTGAAGTCCGTCATCGTTGGAGTAAGCGGTGATATTGCCACCGTTTACCGTCACGTTGCCGAGGGGGGACGCGCCGTTTTCAAGCGTTGTATCGTTGTTTGCATGGATGGCATCGTCATAGGACTTGATA
>JAZQXT010000060.1:0-24820 GCA_045633005.1 Eubacteriales bacterium
ACGTTATCGCTTATCTCGGTGGCAAGGGATATCTCGGTATTTACCGCCGTAACGGTGTATACCTCGGAAACGGTGTATCCCGACGGTACCTTGTCAAGAGAAACGTAATACGTGCCGCCAAGTGCGGCAGTAAAGCTTACCTTACCCTCGGCATTCGTATTGGCGAAGGTCATAAGCTCGGTCTTTTCGCTGTCGGCGTACACGGCAACGCGGATGCCCTCAAGAGCAAGACCGTTTTCGTTCTTTACGACTATGGTATGCGCGGCATCCGCGCCCGTGGTCTGCACCGTGGGGGTGGTGCTGTCGGTATTTCCCGCGCCGCCCTCGTTGCCGCCGCAGGCGGTGAGAAGGCTCACCGCCAGCATAGCAAGACAAAGCACGAGTGCCGAAAATCTTAAAACACTATTTGCTCTCATATCATCTACCCATATAATCGTAGTAGTAGCAGAGCTTCAGCCAGGAGTTTTCAACGCCCTCGAAGGTGTACTTATCCATAAGCGTCCAAAGAAGCGTTGCAAGCTCCTCGTTGACGGCAACGCAACCGTCGATCTCGGGATGCGCGGCATCCTTTATCATCTCGGCGGCGTATTTGTTAGCAAGGGCAGTAAGGTTCTGTCCCTTTCCGTGGTAGATACCGTCGTAGATCTCCTCAAGCATATAGAGCGCCGCGTACTCGTCGTACTCCTCGCCCCATACTACGTTGCGCAGGTAATCGTCGGTAGCCTTAACGTCGTTATTGAACTTCTTAAGGTAAACGAGTATCTCGTCGTCACTCTCGCTGCGGGAGAAATCGAAAGCGCCGCGCTCGATAAGTCCCGTAACCGTAAGGGGAGTGCCAAGAACGGGATCGTACTTGATATTTCCGTTCTCATCGTAGATGTAGCCCGAAACGATGGGCTTGTCAAAGATAGCGGTGATACCCGAAAAATCAGCGTAGATCTTGCTTCCGTAAAGCTGATTTCCGTTTGCATCCTTGCCAAGATCGTGATAGTAGTAGCCGTCAGCACCGACGATAACGTCGATACCGCCCGCGATAATATCGTATACCGCGTCGCCCGTAGCGTTCATATCGTAGGTGAACGTACCGGGGGATGCAAGGCGGAAGTGATCGTACGTTGCGCCGAGGAACTCAATATCGTATCTTATCGAGCCGACAGAGTAAATATCCCAGAACGCGATGTCGATGTAGTAGGGCGTTCCTGCCTTAAGGTAGATTACCATAGAGCAGTTATTGCTGTCCTCGTACATTCTCTCGTCGTGCTCGTAGGTGAGAATGATCTCGCCGTTTTCGTTGAACATCCACGCCTCAACGGTGTCAGCACCGTCGCTTATTGAGGTAATGCGATATACGCCCGATACCTCGGGAACGAATTTCGCGTACATTCCGCGGGGGAGGATAACTCTGTTGTACTCGAAAATATTGGTGGGAACACCCTTGCCGAGCGTTGCTTCGTACGCGGCGAAGAGGGCGATACCCTTTATGGGGTCAACGAGCTGCTCGCCGTTCGTGCCGTAAGCCTCGTAGTACTTACAAGCCTTGAGCCACTCCATCTTGTCGGCGGCGTCAAAGCCGACTATCTCGTCGACCTTAACGAGAAGATCGTAAAGCGTGCGGTTTACGGTGCAGATGCCCGAAAGTGCGGAGTTGGATGCGTAGTTGCAGTATTTTACAAGCTCGGTGTAATAATCGTGTCCGTTAAGAACGAGATTTCCGTCGTATCCGAGGTTGTTGATGGAATCTTCCTCGGTAAAATCGGTAGTACCGAGAAGATCAACGAGAAGAAGCGGTCCGTTTACAGAGCCGACGTGATAGTAGCCGTCAGCCTCGTTATAGAAGATATCGGCGTAGGTATAAGCAAAGCCGTCCTTGCTGGTTGCGGGGTATCTGGGAATGTAGGTGGGAGCGGATATATCGGAAGCGGAGAGAACTCTCATATCCTTGATATATACCGTATCGTCACCGCTATTTCCGTCGCCGTCCTTGAGGTAGCAGAGCGCAAGCTCGTAAGTACCCGCCTCAACGGCAACGAAGGGATAGCACGCCTTCCACTCCTCAGGCGTGGAAACACCCGATATCTGATAAATATCCTCGCCGTCAACGATAACGTAGAGAACGTCGTTATAAAGCTCGGAGGAAACGAGGTAATCAAAGCAGATAGCCTGACCTGCCTCAAGCTTTACGTCAGCGTAAATTATAGCAAAGGAGCTTTCAACAGCCTGATTGGACGCCTTGAAGCACTGAACACCGTTCTTCTCGGTAAGGATGAAGGGCCAAGAATATTCACTGCTATCGTCCTTGGTTTCGGGGTGGTAGGTAACGTTTATATCACCCTTGTTGAGCACTGCGCCGATATTCTCGGAGGTGTCCATAGTGTAGGTGGGCTTAACGGTGGGAACGAGGTCGCCAATGCTCTTGCAGACCATAGGTCTGTAGTTTTGCTCGGTGAAGTGAGTAAACGCGCAGGTGAAGGGACGCTCGCTGGTGATAGCACCTACCTCAATAAGAGATATCATACCGTAGCGGTCGATAAATACGGAGGTGGGGTAGCCCGAAACGGCAAACACGTCGGGCATATAGGAGGGACAGCTTACCATATCGAAGGTGTAGCCGTAGCGCTCCTTGAAGCTCTTTATCTGAGCAACGCCGTCAATGGGGTTGAGAGCGATGATGGCTATATCGTCCTTGTACTGCTCGTACGCCGACTGCATAAAGGGGAACTCAAGCAGACAGTTGGGGCAGTCCTCGTACCAGAAGTTGAGCATTACGAGCTTTTTCTCCTTGAGAAGCTCGGAAACGGTTATCTTATTTCCTTCGGGATCGGTGACGGTGAAATCATACATTATATCACCTGCCACGAGGGGCTTGGTAACCGCGGAAATGTCGCCCGCAATAAGCGTGGACGTAAGCGTGATAAGCGCGGTATTGCCCGTAAAGGCGTACTTATCCGCGAGAACGTAGCCCTTGGGGGCTTCCGAAATGACCACGGCGTAATTCGACGAGGGTTCAAGCTGGAAGCTGACCTTTCCGTACTCGTTGGTGTCGCCAAACGCCTTCATATCCGCGAGAGTCGCGTCGGCGTAAACGCTGACGGTAACGCCCGAAAGCGCAAGACCGCCCGCGGTCTTTACCTCAACGTTATAAGTAGACTTGTTCTGATTGTCGGGAGATGCGGTCGTGCCGTCTCCTGCGCCCGTCGTGGTGGTTTCGCCGTCCCCGTTACCGCCGCAAGCGGCAAGGCAGGCGATAGCCGTCAAGAGCGCGAGAAGAAGGGCGATGAGCCTTAAGCTTCTTTTCATTTTTTTCTCCTTTTTCTTGCTTTTTTAAATTAAGCGCATTTTTTTACATTTTATATGATACCATAAAACCCGCGCATTGTCAACATTTATCTTTTGCCGCCCGCGCTTTCTTCATTTTGACGTAAAATGCAAAAATTTTTTGTTTTTTTCGCATTTATCTGCAAAGAATAAAAAAAGAAGAACTTTTTCGGAGGTAAACTTGAAAAAAAGCGTTTCATTCATCCTTGCGGTGCTTCTCGCCGCAAGCCTTCCCCTTGCTTTGACGGCGTGCGGCGGCAAAAGCGAGGAGGGATACACCTATAAAAGCTATACGTCGAGCCTTGCGACGAACTGGAATCCGCACACTTGGGAGACGAACGCCGACTCGGAGATAGTCGGATACCTGACCTCGCCCCTCGTTGACGTGTCCGTGCTTGACTCGAAAAAAGGGGAATACCAATGGGTATACGAGGCGGCAAAGTCGGTAAGCGACGTGACCGCCGAGAACCGCGCCGACCTTGTGCGCTACGGTTGCTCGCGGACCGACGCGGACGAGGGCTACGTTTTTGAAATAAAGCTGAACGAAAGCGCAAAATGGGAAAACGGAGAGGATATAACCGCTACGGACTATATCGAGTCGATGAAGCGACTGCTCGCGCCCGAAATGAAAAACTACCGCGCAAACCTCTACTGCACGGGCGAGAGCGCGCTTGCGGGGGCTGAGGATTATTATAACGGCAAGACCGACTTTTCATCCGTGGGACTTTACGCCACGGACGATTATACCCTGCACTACGTTACGCGCGACTATATCTCGCTGAACTACTTCCTATCCGCGTGCGGCTCAACGTGGCTCGTGTATACCCCGCTTTACGATAGCTTAAAGCAGACCACGGGCACGCTCGTCACCACCACCTACGGCACGTCGCCCGAAACCACCGTGAGCTTTGGCGTTTACCGCCTTGACTCGCTCCAAGACCAAAAGCAAATGGTGCTCGTTCAAAATGAAAGCTGGTACGGCTTCACGGATGAGGAAGGACGGCTCGTTTCCTACACGCCCTTTCTCGTTGACGGCGAGCGACGCGAGCAATACAAAACGCAAAAAATAGTGATAGACGTGCTTGACGCCCCCTCGGCAAAGCAGGCGTTCCTTCGCGGTGAGCTGTCGGTGTGGACTCCGACGGCGGACGAGCTTTCCGCCTACGGCTACTCGGACAGGCTCTACCGCTCGGACACGACCTTCACTATGTCGTTTTTCTTTAACACGAACGCCGACGCGCTTCGCAAAATGGACGAAAGCCGAGGAAATAAAAACAGCATCGTCCTCTCAAACAAAGACTTTCGCAAGGCAATGAGCCTTTGCATCGACCGCCGCGAGCTTGTCGGCGCGACGGCGGGCTACAAAAGCGCGTATACGCTGATGAATTCACTTTACTACTACGATATTTTCGACGAGGACAAGACCGACGGCATCGCGGGCTACGAAACGAATTACAGAAACAGCACCGCGGCTATGGAGGCGATATGCAGACTCTACGGCGTAAAATACGGCGAGGGCGCAAGATATAAAACGCTTGACGAGGCGTACGCCTCGATAACGGGTTACGACCTCGGCGCGGCAAGGGCGCTTATGAAAAAAGCCGCCGACGAGCTTTCAAGCGGCGGCGTTTACAAGAAGGGCGAAGAGGTGCGCGTGCGCGTGGCGTTCTCCGCGGGTGCGCTGTCGTCCGACGATAACAAGCTGATATCGCTCCTCAACAAATACCTGAACGCCGCCGCCGAGAATAGCGGCTTTGGCACGATAACGCTTGAAGCCGTCGGAAACGTCGAAAACCGCTATAGTGCCGTTCCAAGCGGCGAGTACGCCGTGGGCTACGGCGCGTGGGGCGGCGCGGCGTTCTACCCCTTCCGCCATTTTGAGCTTTATATGGACCCCGACAAATACTCCGTAAACGAGGCGGCGTGCTACGACCCGAAAAAAGACGTCCTCACCCTCTCCGTCGGCGGAGAAAGCGTCAGTATGACGTGGCAGGAGTGGTCGCGCTCCATGCTCGGAAGCGGCAGATACGCCGCCGCTCCCGTCAGCAAAAAGCTTGAGGTCTGCGCCCGTCTTGAGGAAGCCTTCCTTTCGACCTACTACCGAATCCCGCTTTATTCCAGCACGGAAGCCACGCTGCTTTCCCACCAATGCGATTACTACACGGACGAATACAATATCATGTACGGCTTTGGCGGCTTGCGGCTTCTTTCCTACCGCTATAACGACGGCGAATGGGCAAGCGCGGTGCGCGACGGCGTGGACTACAAATAAATTTTCCAAGGAGGCATAGGCTTTGAGCAAAACCAAATATATATTGAAGCGTATTTTGCTTATGCTTCTTACGTTATTTATAATAACCACGATATGCTTTATGCTGATACGCCTTCTGCCGCGCGAGCTTCCGACGGACAAGGCACTTGCGGCTATCGTAGCCGAGCGCGAGGAGGCGCAAGGCTTAAACAAGCCCTTGCTCGTTCAATATTTTCTCTACCTTAAAAATTTATTTTTGCACTTCGACCTCGGCACTTCGTGGTATATCGCACCGGGGACGCAGGTGTCGGAGCTTTTGGCGGACAGGCTTTTGCCCACCGTGCTTATAAACGTATACTCGCTCCTTATCTCCGCGCCGCTTGGAATACTGCTCGGCGTTTTCGCGGCGATATTCAAAAACCGCGCCGCCGACCACGCCGTAAGCACGGGAATAATGCTTTTCGTCTCCGTGCCGAGCTACGTTTACGCATTTTTGCTTCAATATATCTTCTATTTCAAGCTCGGCTGGTTTCCGCAGGTGATGTACTCGCTCGCGGATGCGGGCGGCTCGTGGTTCTCGCCGCGAATGCTTCACAGCATGGTGCTTCCCGTGCTTGCGCTGTCCTTTGGCGAGATAGCCTCGCTTTGCCGCTACACTCGTGCGGAGCTTGGCGAGGCACTAAGAAGCGACTATATGCTCCTTGCACGCGCCAAAGGGCTTTCGCCCTACGGCGCGACCGTGCGCCACGCGCTGAAAAACGCGATGGTGCCCATCCTTCCCATCATCGTGGCAAGCTTCGTCGGCGTGCTTGAGGGCTCGGTGATAATCGAGCAGATCTTTTCCATCCCCGGTATCGGTCAGCTCTACGTCAATTCCGTAAAGCTGCTTGACTACGACGTTTTTATGGCGGACTCGATATTCTACACCTTTATCGGTCTTAGCGCACAGATAGTTATCGACGTATGCTACGGTCTTATCGATCCGCGTATACGGATAGGAGAGAGGTAAAATGAGCTATCCCGATGTTCCGCGCTCAAAATTTGAGCGTGCGCCGCGCCCCACGGAAGAAAACACCGCTACGCACGCGAGCGCAAGCTATTTTTCCGACGCTATGCGGCGATTTGCCAAAAACCGCGCCGCGATAACGGCGGCGGTGCTGATACTTGCCGTGGTGCTTTTCAGCTTGCTCACTCCCCTCGCCGTAGGCGGCAGAACGCCCGACACCCTTGACGCATATTACGCAAAAAAGCCGCCCCGACTTACGCTTGGCGGCACGCGGGCGGAGCTTACCGAGCGCGGTATTATCGCCACGCTTGCCATAGGCGCGGGCGCGTCGGCGCAGAACGGCACGTCCGTTCCATTTTCCGAGATAAACGAGGAATACGACCCCGTAAGGGGCGAGATAAAAAGGGACGGCACAGCCTTTAGTGCGCGAATCGACCGCTACCTTGAGGTAGGATTTGTCTATATGCAGATAAGCGGCGAGGAAATGGAAGCCATACGCGCGTTTGAACGCTCAAGCGGTCGCGCCGTGCTGTATCCGCTCGTCGCGCAAAACGAGTTTTGCGCAGACGCGGCAAACGCAAACCTATGGTACAAAACCGACCGCCGCTTGAACCCCGTCGACGAGCAAGGCGAGCGCATTCCCTACTCGGATGGTATGACGCTTTCGGAAAACTATATGCGAAGTGAGGGCGGCGCACCCGTGTACGCCGTTTCGTCGGGCGGCGAGGGCGAGTACCGCGTGCGCGTGCTTTACTACAACTATTATATCTACAAAAACGGCTTTGCGCCGCGCTACGTGCTCGGCACGGACGCGCAGGGCTACGACCTTGCCCTGCGCCTTGCGGGCGGCATTCGCCTCTCGCTTGGAATAGCCGTTTGCGTGTCGCTTATAAACCTCTTGCTCGGTGCGGCGTACGGCGCGATATCGGGCTATTACGGCGGCGGCACGGACACGCTTATGCAAAGGCTTACGGAGATACTGTCGGGCATCCCCTTCATCGTCGTGGCAACGCTGTTTCAGATACACCTTGCAAAAAAGGTCGGGGCAATACCGAGTCTGCTTTTCGCCTTCGTGCTGACAGGCTGGATACCGACGGCGGGGCGCGTGCGCGCGCAGTTCTACCGCTATAAAAATCAGGAATACGTCCTTGCGGCGCGGACGCTCGGCGCATCTGACGCGCGTATAATACTGCGCCATATTTTTCCCAACGCGCTCGGCACGCTCATCACCTCGTCGGTGCTTATAATCCCGTCCGTCATATTCAGCGAAAGTATGCTGTCCTTTCTCGGTATCGTGAACCTCGGCGGCGCGTCCGTCACCTCGCTCGGCACGCTCCTTTCCGAGGCGGCGGGTATATGGACGACGTATCCGCACCTGATGCTCTTTCCCGCGGCGATAATATCCG
The DNA here is from genome assembly GCA_045633005.1 of Eubacteriales bacterium. Classification (GTDB taxonomy): domain Bacteria; phylum Bacillota; class Clostridia; order Oscillospirales; family CAG-272; genus CAG-390. Next base: position 7,979 of record JAZQXT010000060.1, read on the forward strand.
TGCTTATGATATCCTTTAACCTTTTCGGTAACGGCTTGCGCGATGCATTTGACCCCTCGGCGCGTGAGTAAGTGAGGTAAGAGATGAACGAAAATATACTTGAAATAAAAGACCTTGCCGTTTCGTTTTCCGTAGGCGGCGAAAGGCTTCACGCCCTGCGCAGCGTGAGTCTGTCGCTTCGCCGCGGAGAAACGCTCGCGCTCGTCGGAGAATCGGGATCGGGCAAGAGCGTGACCTCACGCGCTGTGCTTGGAATACTTCCAAAAAACGCCCGCGTTGACGGCGGAAGCGTGAAATTTTGCGGCAAGGAGCTTATCGGCGCTTCGGAAAAGGAGCTGTGCGCCCTGCGCGGACGGCAGATGGCAATGATATTCCAAGACCCCACCTCCGCCCTTGACCCCATAGTAAAGGTCGGGCGGCAGATAAGCGAGGTCGTGCGCCTTGACAAGCGCGTGGGCGCGGCAGAAGCGCGGCGGCGCGCCGTCGCGCTGATGGGCGAGGTGGGCATTCCAGACCCCGACGAGCGATACGACCGCTATCCCTTTGAGTTTTCGGGCGGTATGCGCCAACGCATAGTTATAGCCATGGCACTTGCCGCCGCACCGCAACTACTCATCTGCGACGAGCCGACGACGGCGCTTGACGTGTCCGTGCAAGCAAGACTGCTCGACCTCCTTGAAAGTCTAAAAAAGGAACGCGACCTTTCAATGCTCTTTATCTCCCACGACCTCGGCGTAGTGGCGCGAGTCGCGGACAGCATAGCCGTAATGTACGCGGGAAAAATACTTGAATACGGCAAAAGCGAGGAGATTTTCTACACCCCCGCGCACCCCTACACACGCGCCCTGCTCGCGTCCGTTCCCGACCCCGACGGCGACGAGCGCCCCCGTGCCATAGAGGGCGCACCGCCCGATATGCGCCGCCCGCCCGCAGGCGACCCGTTTGCCGCGCGAAATCCCGACGCTATGCTGATAGATAACGAGCGTTTTCCGCCGTATTTTCAGCTCTCACCTACGCATTTTGCGGCAAGCTGGACTCTGCACCCCTATGCTCCGCCCACCGAGATGCCCAACGTGCTTAAAAGAAGAATCGAAAAAAGGAGAAGCCGATGAACGCCCCGCTTTTACGCATAAATGACCTGCGCCAAGGCTTTGGCAAAGGCAAAAAACGTTTTTACGCCGTTGACGGCGTAAGTCTTTCGGTAAACTCGGGCGAGATATTCGGACTCGTCGGTGAATCAGGATGCGGAAAGACAACGCTCGGACGAAGCGTGATAGGGCTTTACAAGCCCGAGGGCGAGATTTTTTTCGACGGCAAAAGGCTGACGGAGCGGCGTGATAGCGGCGATATCCAAATGATCTTCCAAGACCCGACCTCGTCGCTCAATCCGCGAATGACGGTGGGCGAAAGCGTGGGCGAGGGGCTTGCCGTGCGGAGAACGCTTACAAAAAAGGAACTGCGCGAAAGGGTGGCGGAGGCGCTCACGCTCGTCGGTCTTTCCCCCGATTTTGCAAGCCGATATCCGCACGAATTTTCAGGCGGTCAGCGCCAGCGCATCGGCATAGCGCGCGCGATACTGACAAGCCCCAAGATGATAATTGCCGACGAGCCCGTGTCAGCCCTTGACGTGTCGGTGCAATCGCAGATAGTCGACCTGCTCGACTCCCTGCGGCAAAGGCTCGGACTTACGGTTATCTTCATCGCGCACGACCTTGCGGTAGTACGCTATTTTTGCGATAGGATAGCCGTGATGTACCGAGGAAAAATAGTGGAGACCGCGCCGTCGCGCGAGCTTTTTGAGCTTCCGCTCCACCCGTACACGCGCGCCCTGCTCTCCGCCGTGCCGATTCCCGACCCACGCGCCGAAAGAGAACGGCGGCATTTCACCTACACGCCCTCGGACTCCGACGAGCCTTCAAAAATGCACAAAATAAGCCCCACGCGCGAGGTTCTATGCACGGATGCAGAGGCGCAAAAATACAGAAAAATGGTGAAATAGCGCACCACTCGCTACAAATAAATCAAATTTTTACCGCAAAGTGGAGCAATATCCCACAAATGAAGATTTTACGCAAATTCACATCAAAAATATTTTTTCCGCTCCTTACCGTCGGTGCGTGTGCCGCGCTGTGCCTATGGCGGCGCGGCGCTGGCGCGCCGCCCGCCCTGCTTGCATCCGACACTCTGACCCTTGCCGCAACGCTTTTTCTGTCGATATTCGCACTTACAAAAATCAGCCGAGGCGGCTTTTTCGACACGCTCGCCTATTCCCTCTCCCGCGCCGCGCGGCACGAAGCCTTTGGCGAATACCGCGCCCGAAAAAAAGAGGAGGCTGCCCGAAAGGACAGCCCCCTGCACCTGCTTATAGCAGGTATTATTCTTCTTTTTGCCGCAATAGCGTTTACAGCCGTATTTTACAGCTCCTCGACCGACACGACGCCCGGTATCTGAGAAAGCATCGCCATAACGTTTTCGTGCGCCACCTTCTTTTTGAAGCGAATGGAGAAAACGGCGGAAAGATGCACGCCGTCGGCGGCTGCGGATTTCGTGTATTCTATCTCGGTGATGACCATATTGTGCTTCGCCATCTCCTCAACGATGAAGTCAAGGTCCTTTGCACTCGTGAACTCCATATAGATATTCATCGAACGCGCGTTGGCGATAACGGAATATTCGATCTTCGAGAGAAGCACCTCGGCAACTATAACGAGAACGACGGTCATAAGCGCACCCATATAGAAGCCCGCGCCGATGGCAAGACCGATGATAGCGGAGGTCCAAAGTCCCGCGGCGGTGGTAAGTCCCTTTACCTGACGGCGAGCGGTTACGATTATCGCGCCCGCGCCGATAAAGCCCATACCCGCGATAACCTGCGCACCGAGACGCGCGGGGTCGGTTGCAAGCCCCTGCTTTACGAGGAATTGGCTCGTCAGCGTGGTCAGCGTCGCGCCGATGGTGATGAGCGTGTGCGTGCGGAAGCCCGCGGGGCGGTGCTTATACTCGCGCTCGATACCGATGATACCTCCGCAAAGAACGGCAAGAAACATACGCACGCATATACCGACAATGCCTACGCCCTTGGCTATTTCAATAATTTCAGAAAAAGTCATATTTCTGCCCTCCCTTTAAGTTTCTTCAACGGATATTACGCCGTCGATTGCCGCAATGGTGGTGATTATCTCGATATGCGGACGGCGCTGCGGCAGGCGCATCTCAATAGCTACGTTGGGGGATTGCTCCTTGAATTCCCTGACGTTCGTTACCTCCACGTCGTATATCTTTATCTTCATCTCACGCAGCTTGTCAAGCATTCGCGGCAGACACGCCGTTTCGGTGATTATGACGTTGACGTTCATATTGTACGTTCTTGAGATAAGCGCACGTTCAAGATAGTTGAGAACGGTAATGGTTGCCATAATGGTCAAAAACGCCATTATCGCGCATTCGTAATATCCCGCGCCGATGGAAAGTCCCATACACGCGGATGCCCAAAGACCAGCGGCGGTGGTAAGTCCCTTGACCTGCTGGCGCGTGGTGACTATTATCGTGCCCGCACCGAGAAAACCGATGCCGTTTATTACCTGCGCACCGAGGCGAGAAACGTCGGTCGTCTGTCCAAGCTCGATGAAAAGATACTGACCCGTGCACATAGCAAGAGCCGCGCCGAGACATACGAGAATGTACGTTCTGAATCCCGCAGGGCGGCGCTTCCTTCCGCGCTCGATGCCTATAATACCGCCAAATATCACGGCGAGGGTGAGCCTTGTCGCCACACCCAGAGCATCAACTCCGCGCAACAGATCAAAAAAAGCTGTGATCACTTGCATCTATCATTTCGGGGCGTTGCCCCTCTCCTTTTTGATAATATATTATTTTAGCATAAAAATTCGAACAAAGCAATAGTTTTTGTAAAAAAGACGAAAAATCAACGTTTTTCAACGATTTTTTTATAAAAAAACACGAAAAGATAAGTTTTTCTTGACACTTGCCTCTTATTGTTGTATACTTTTATTATCTATTTGAAAGGGGAAAGGTTTAATGAAGCTTCCCGAAATTTTTGGCTCTATGGTATTTGACGACAGCGCAATGAAATCCCGTCTGCCGCAGAGCGTATACGACGCAATGAAGCGCACCATCGACGACGGTCGCTCCCTTGATATAAGCATAGCTAACGCAGTTGCCGAGGCTATGAAGAGCTGGGCTATCGAGCGCGGCGCAACTCACTTTACACACTGGTTCCAGCCTATGACGGGCATCACCGCCGAAAAGCACGACGCCTTCATCGTTCCTACCGCCAACGGCAAGGTTATAATGGAGTTTTCGGGCAAGGAGCTGATAAAGGGCGAGTCGGACGCGTCCTCTTTCCCGTCGGGCGGTCTGCGCGCGACCTTTGAGGCACGCGGATACACCGCGTGGGACCCCACCTCCTACGCCTTTATAAAGGAAAACACCCTTTGCATTCCCACCGCCTTCGCCTCCTACAGTGGCGAGGCGCTTGATACCAAAACTCCCCTTTTGCGCTCTATGGAGGCGCTTGCAAAGCAAGCTATGCGCGTGCTTCGTCTTTTCGGAAACGAAAACGTCACGTCCGTCAAGACCACCGTCGGTCCCGAGCAGGAATATTTTCTTATCGACCGCGATATGTTTGAACGCCGCCGCGACCTTATTTACACGGGCAGAACGCTGTTCGGCGCAAAGCCGCCGCGCGGTCAGGAGCTTGCCGACCACTACTACGGCACGATAAAGACCCGCGTTGCCGACTTTATGCGCGAGCTTGACGAGGAGCTGTGGAAGCTCGGCGTGCTTGCAAAGACCGAGCACAACGAGGGCGCACCCGCACAGCACGAGCTTGCCCCCATATTCTCCACCACCAACATCGCCGCCGACCACAACCAGCTCACTATGGAGCTTATGCAGAAGGTGGCAAAAAAGCACGGAATGGTATGCCTGCTCCACGAAAAACCCTTCAAGGGCGTTAGCGGCTCGGGCAAGCACAATAACTGGTCAATCGCAACGAACACGGGCGTAAACCTCTTTACCCCGGGCGACACGCCCCATGAAAACGCGCAGTTCTTACTGTTCCTTTGCGCGGTTCTGCAAGCGGTCGACGATTATCAGGACCTTCTGCGCCTTTCCATCGCATCGGCGGGCAACGACCACCGACTCGGCGCATCGGAAGCTCCCCCTGCGGTAGTTTCCGTATTCCTCGGCGACGAGCTTGAAGCGGTGCTTGAGGCTATCGAAAAGGATATCGGCTACAACGCCGCCGAAAAGCAAGCGTTGCGCCTCGGCGTACACGTGCTTCCGAAGCTTCCGCGCGACACGACCGACAGAAACCGCACCTCGCCCATCGCGTTTACGGGCAACAAGTTCGAGTTCCGCACGCCCGGCTCGTCCGCTAACATCGCAAACATCAATATTATGATAAACACCGCCGTTGCCGAGTCCCTCCGCCTTTACGCAGACGCGCTTGAGGGCGCGGAGGACTTCAACAGCGCACTCCACGACCTTATAAGGAACGTTATTATCCGCCACAAGCGCATCGTTTTCAGCGGAAACAGCTACGACGAGGCGTGGATAAAGGAAGCGACCGAGGAGCGCGGGCTTCTCAATCTTGCTACCACGCCCGATTGCGTTCCCTACCTCACCGCCGAGAAGAATCTCGCTCTCTTTGAGCGCCACAAGGTCTACACCGAGGCAGAGGCTCGCTCGCGCTGTGAGATACTTCTTGACAATTACTCAAAGCTCATCTCCATCGAGGCTCTGACGATGCTCGATATGACGAAGAAGGACATCCTTCCCGCCGTCAGCCGCTTTGAAAACGCGCTTGCCGATGCGTATCTCGCAAAGAAGAGCGTGCTTGCATCGGGCTGTGCGGGCATCCGCGCGGACTACGAGGCAGACCTCTTAAAGCGCCTTTCCGCGCTTGCCGACAGTATTGCGGACAACGCGAACACGCTTGACGCGGCTTTGAAGAGCGCCAAGGTAAGCAAGGATGCCGCAACCGCGTCCGCCGCTATGCGCGACGAGGTCATCCCCGCGATGGAAGCGCTCCGCGCCGCCGTTGACGAGGCTGAAACGCTCACCGCATCGGACTTCTGGCCCTTCCCGACCTACGGAGATATACTGTTCAGCGTGAAGTAAAAACGCGAGGCGTTTTTACAATGATGTATTTGCCTTGCGGCAAAAATGATGCGCGCTTCGCGCATGATGAATGATATATTTGCCTTGCGGCAAATATTAAGGAAAAAAAGTGGTTGAAGCCGTGAGGCTTCAACCACTTTTTCTTTTATAAATTGCTTTTTGCACCGCAAAAAGCTACCTTAACATTTCGCGTAGCGAAATATTTCACATTTGCCCTTGGGCAAATATTTCACACGGCGAAGCCGTATTTCACCCATTCCGCAAGGAATGGATTTCACTGAGAAAACGCCTACGGCGTTTTCTCCACTCTCACTACGGTGAGAGTGCCGTCCGCGACCTTAAAATATATCTCAAAGCCGCCAAAGGACATTCCGTACTCACGCGCGGGGTCGTCCTGATACGACGGGCGCGGGTCCTCGGCAAGCACCGCAACGGCGGCGGCGCGCTTGTCCTCGGGCAGAAGCGAAAGCAATTCGTCGGGAAATTCCACCCTCAAAGCATAGTCAACGAAATCCGCCGAAAAGCCGCCGCGCGCGCCCTCAATAGCGTCGGCGTGTGGCAGATACGGCTTGATATCGTAAATGGGCGTGCCGTCCATAAGATCGGCACCGCTCACCACGAGGCGCGGCGCGTCCTTGCCTTCAAGCTCGATTTTTTCAAGTTTTACCACGCTGAGTCCCAAGGGATTCGGGCGGTAAGGCGAGCGCGTGGCAAACACGCCGACGCGACGGTTTCCGCCGAGCCTCGGCGGGCGGACGGTCGGCGACCACGCATCGTGCGAGTTAGCCGAAAAGCCCCAAACGAGCCATATATGCGAATATCCTTCAAGCCCTCGAAGCGCCTCGCGGCTTTGGTATTCGGGCAAAAACACTATCTCCCCGCGAAGCTCGGCAACCCTACCGCTTTGGCGCGGTATGCCGAATTTTTCGGGAAAATCCGTCCTTATCCTTGCGATCTCCTGTATCTCCACGCTCACACCTCTTTTCTTTTTATAGAATTATAACTTAATAATATAAAAATGTCAAGCGCGAGATTGACACACGCGGCATTTTGTGTTATACTTACTGTGTATCACTATGCAAAGGAGGCGCAAAAATGGTCAAAATAATCGGAATCGAGAAAAAATCACTTGCCGAAAAAGTGGGCGTTCGCGCGGGCGACGTTCTCGTAAGCATCAACGGCAAGGAGATAGCCGACGTTCTTGACTACCGCTTCCGCCTTTGCGAGAGCAAGATCACCCTCGCGCTTTTGCGCGACGGCAACGCCGTTACCGTCAAGATAAAAAAAGACGAGGACGACGATATCGGGCTTGAATTTGACACGCCCCTGATGGATAAAAAGCAGTCCTGCCGCAACAAGTGCATTTTCTGCTTTATCGACCAGAACCCCAAGGGAATGCGTGAGTCCTGCTATTTCAAGGACGACGACTCGCGCCTTTCGTTCCTGCACGGAAACTACATCACTATGACGAACCTCTCCGAGCACGAGATAGAGCGCATTATCGAAATGCACATCTCGCCGCTGAACGTTTCGGTGCATACCACGAATCCCGAATTGCGTTGCAAAATGCTGAACAATCGCTTTGCGGGCGAGGCGCTTTCGTACCTGCGCCGCTTTGCCGACGCGGGCATTAAGATATGCGCGCAGATAGTTCTTTGCCGCGGTGTAAACGACGGCGCGGAGCTTGAGCGCACGATGCACGACCTTGCCGCGCTCCACCCCGCGCTTGACAGCGTTTCGATAGTACCCGCGGGACTTACCAAGCACCGCGACGGGCTTTATCCCCTCTCCCTTTTCACCCCTGAGGAATGCCGCGCCGTCATCGGGCAGGTCACCGCCTTCGGCGACGCTTGCCAATCGTTTTACGGCTCGCGCCTTTTCTGGTGCTCCGACGAGTTTTACGTTCGCGGCGGAGTTGCCCTGCCGCCCGAGGAATATTACGAGGACTTTTCACAGCTTGAAAACGGCGTTGGAATGCTACCGCTTTTCGAGGCGGAAGCAAACGCCGAGCTTGATTTTGCCGCCGAGGACAAGCCCGTGCGCCGCGCGACGCTCACCGTAGTGACGGGCTACGCCGCGTACGATATGATATGCCGCGTTTGCCGCCGCGCCGAGGAAGTATGCGAGGGACTTAAAATAAACGTTCTGCGCATAAGAAACGACTTTTTCGGTGAGAGCGTTACCGTTTCGGGACTTCTTACGGGCGGCGACATCGCCGCGCAGGTCTGCGAGGCAAGAAACAGCGGCACGGAACTTGGCGAAATGCTCCTGTTTCCGCGCAACGCGCTTCGCGCCGACGGCGACCTTTTCCTTGACGGCATCTCCCCCGACGAGCTTTCCGAAAAGATCGGCATCCCCGTGGCGACCACCGCGTGCGACGGCGGAGAATTCGTCAGCGCCCTGCTTTGCGAAAACTAAAAAAGGACGGTGTAATATGAAGAAAAACTTAATAACTAAAAAAATCTCCGCGTGGCTCTGCCTTGCCGCGCTCGCGCTCTCGCTTTCGTCCTGCGCCCTGCTTGCAGACGGCGACCGCGTAATGAACACGCTCCACGCGGGAGAAACGCGCCCGCCCATTCCCTACGACACGACGGCGAGCGTGCTTTCAAGCGACACCACCGCACCCGACACACCGCCGACTGACGAGACCACGGTAAGCCCCGACACGGACGTGACCACCGCTCCCCCCGTAGTAACCACCGCGCCCGATGAGACCACGGCGCACGTCGATATAATCACTTACGAATTTGAGGTCGTGACCGTCACCGAAAACCTCGGCTCGGGCGGCTCGTCAAAAAGCACGCGCACCCTGCGATACCCGAAGCTGACGGGACTTTCAAACGCCGATATGCAGGAAAAGATAAACGACTCCCTTGCCTCCCTTGCCGACATCGAGTTTGACGCGAAGGTCACCAACGTCGAGGAGGATATAGCGGCGGGAATCACCGTAAAATACGAGGTCACGGACACCACGGTAACTTACCTTGGCAACAATCTCCTGTCCGTGCGCTCAAGCGCTAAAGTAAAATACTCAAGCGGAAGCGGTGACAGCGAGTTCGCATACAGCTATCTTTTCAATCTCAGCACGGGCAAGACCGTGTCGATGGCAAAGCTTTACTCCGATTTCGGCGCTGTGATGAATCTCTTTAAATCGGGCGAATTTACGCAGATAAGCGGTGAAAATAATATCACAAGCACCGTAAGCCTTTCCGAAATGATGGAGCAGTACAAAAACTACAAGCTCTACTCCACCTACCCCGACAGCTATTTTACCCCCACCACCCTCGTGCTTATAATCGAGCTGAACGCGATGTCGGGCTACTACGCCGAGTTCTCCGTTCCGCTTGACAAGGTAAACGCATATCTCAACGTCAGTCCGACGAAATAACGATAAAAGGAATAAAAAATGTCAAAACCCGTAATAGCAATAGTAGGACGCCCGAACGTAGGCAAGTCCACTCTTTTCAATAAGCTCATAGGCGAGCGACGCGCCATCGTCGAGGACACCCCGGGCGTTACGCGCGACCGCATCTACGGCGAGACCGAATGGTGCGGCAGACCCCTTGTCGTCATCGACACGGGCGGTATAGAGCCTAAAACCGACGATATAATACTTGCGCAGATGCGCGTTCAGGCGGAAATTGCCATAGAAAGCGCGGACGTTATCGTCTTTATGTGCGACGTGCGCGCAGGGCTTGTTGCCGACGACCGCGAGATCGCAGTAATGCTGAAAAAAAGCGGAAAGCCGATAATCCCCGTCGTAAACAAATGCGACAAGGTAGGTCAGACGCCGTATGAATTCTACGAATTCTACGAGCTCGGCTTTGATACCGACCCCATCCCCGTTTCATCCATTCACGGAACGGGAAGCGGAGACCTGCTTGACGCCGTTCTTGCCGCGCTCCCCGAACAGAGCGAGAGCGAGAACGAGGAGGCGGGCATAAAGGTTGCCGTTATCGGCAAGCCTAATGCGGGCAAGTCCTCCATAATCAACCGAATAGTAGGCGAAAAACGCCTGATCGTTTCAAACATCCCCGGCACCACGCGCGACGCGATAGACACCAAGGTCACCAATGCGTACGGCGAGTACACCTTCATCGACACGGCGGGCATTCGCCGCAGTGCGAAGATAAAGGACAGCGTTGAGCATTACTCGGTGCTTCGCGCGCACACCGCGGTCGACCGCGCCGACGTCTGCCTTATTATGATAGACGCCGCCGAGGGAATAACCGAGCAGGACGAGAAGATAGCGGGCATCGCTCACGAGGCGGGCCGCGCGTCCATAATCGTCGTAAACAAGTGGGACAGCATTGCCGACAAGGATAATTCCACCGTAAACGATTACAATGCGAAGATACGCACCGCCCTTGCGTATATGCCCTACGCGCCCATCCTTTACGTTTCCGCGCTCACAGGTCAGCGCGTGACCAATATTTTCGAGCAGATAAACTACGTTTACAATCAGAGCGTAACGAGAATATCCACGGGTATGCTCAACGACGTACTGCACGACGCTACCATCCGCGTACAGCCCCCGTCCGACAAGGGCAAGAGGCTGAAGATATACTATATGACGCAGATCTCCGTAGCTCCCCCGACCTTCGTTATCTTCTGCAACAATGCAGAGCTTTTCCATTTCTCGTATCAGCGTTATATTGAAAACTGTCTGCGCGACACCTTTGGATTTAAGGGCACGCCGATAAGGCTCATCATCCGCGAGCGAGACGAGGACAAGAAATAAGCGCACGGCGCAAGAGGAATAAAAATGTTTATAGACAGAATACAAATTTTTGTTAAGGCGGGAAACGGCGGTAACGGCGCGGTTTCCTTCCGCCGCGAGAAGTACGTTTCCCACGGCGGCCCTGACGGCGGCGACGGCGGCAACGGTGGAAACATAGTTTTCCGCGTTGACGAGGGCTCAAACACCCTGCTCGCCTTCCGCTACAAGCGTAAATTCATAGCAGAGCCCGGCGGAAACGGTATGGGACACAAGTGCCACGGCGCGACAGCACCCGACGTAGTTATCGACGTGCCTCCTGGAACGCTTATCCGCGACGCCGCCACGGGCAAGATAATACACGATATGTCCGACGACGAGGGCAGAAACTTTACCGTTTGCCGCGGCGGTCGCGGCGGATGGGGCAACCGACACTTCGCAACCGCAACGCGACAAGTACCTATGTTTGCCAAAAACGGTATGCGCGGCGAGGAAAAGGAGCTTATCCTTGAGCTGAAAATGCTTGCGGACGTGGGACTTATCGGCTTTCCGAGCGTTGGAAAATCCTCGCTCCTTTCGCGCATAAGCGCGGCAAAGCCGAAGATCGCCGACTACCACTTCACCACCCTTTCCCCCAATCTCGGCGTTGTTTCGACGGGCGAGGACGGCAAGGGCTTCGTTGCGGCGGATATTCCGGGGCTTATCGAGGGCGCATCAGACGGCGCGGGACTCGGACACGAATTTCTGCGCCACGTTGACCGTTGCAGACTGCTCCTTCACGTCGTGGACGTTGCCTCCACCGAGGGCAGAGACCCCGTTGAGGATATGAAGATAATCGACCGCGAGCTTGAAAGATATTCCCCAGAGCTTGCAACGCGCCCGCAGATCGTGGTGGCGAACAAGGTCGACGCGCTCGTGCGCGAGTACGTGGACGTTGACGCGTTTGAAAAGCACGTAAAGTCGCTTGGCAGAGAGCTGTTCTACGTCAGCGCGGCGACGGGCGAGGGCCTTGGCGCACTCGTAAAGCGAGTGGGCGAGTGTCTTTTGGAGCTACCCGAAATCAAAATATACGAAGCGGAGTACACCGCCGAGGATGCATACGTCAGCGTAGGCAAGGAGACCACCATCCGCCGCGAGAACGATACCTTCTACGTCGAGGGCGAGTGGCTGTTTAACCTTTGCGGACAGATAAACTTCTCCGATTACGAATCCCTTAACTTCTTCCAGAAGGTACTGCGCAAGAGCGGCGTTTTCGAGGCGCTTGAGGCAAAGGGATGCGACGAGGGACACACGGTTTCCATTTACGATTTCGAATTTGATTACGTCAAGTGATTAAATATACGGCAAGGTGCAAATAATCTAAATAAAAAAGAGGTTTCACATGAACATTTGGCACGATATCGATCCCGCCCTCATCACACCCGAGGATTTTTCGGCTCTGGTGGAGATATCGAAGGGTAGCAACTGCAAATACGAGCTTGACAAGGGCACGGGGCTTTTGCGCCTTGACAGGGTGCTTTACACCTCTACGCACTACCCCGCAAACTACGGCTTTATTCCGAGAACGTACGCCGACGACGGCGACCCGCTTGACGTACTCATCATCGGCTCGGAAGCGATACTGCCCATGACGCTCGTTCAGGTCTACCCCATCGGCGTTATGCGAATGATCGACGGCGGAAAGCTTGACGACAAGATCATCGCCGTAGCTACGTCCGACCCGAACTACAATAATATCAAGACCATTGACGAGCTGCCGTCGCACATTTTCGATGAAATAATGCACTTTTTCACCGTTTACAAGCAGCTTGAAAACAAGCAGACCGCCGTCCGCGAGCTTTTCGGCCCCGACGAGGCGAAAAAGATAATTCAGGACTCCATCGACAGCTATATTAAAAGCTTTGTGAAAGCATGAAAACGCACAGCGTTTTTGTAAGTGCAAAGTGCAAAGTGCAAAGTGCAAAGTTAAGGAAAAAATAGGACAAAGCCACACGGCTTTGACCGATTTTATTTTTATAAATCGCTTTTTGCGTAGCAAAAAGCTTCCTTAACGTTTGCCGATAGGCAAACACTTCATACGCCGCAGGCGTGCTTCACGCGCGGAGCGCGCTTCACTGCGCCATAGGCGCAACTTCATTTGAAAACGCTTAAAGCGTTTTCATATACTCCTCAAGCTCGCTCTTAATCACGCTGACCTGCGGGCCGTATACCACCTGAATGCCGTTGCCGCGGCGTATAACGCCCGCCGCGCCGCTACTCTTTAACACCGCGTCGGTGACAAGGGAGCTGTCTTTGACCGTCACGCGAAGGCGCGTGGCGCAGGCATCGAGATTTACGATATTATCCTTGCCGCCGAGTCCGCGCAAAATCACGGACGAGGTAGACTCCGCGCCCACGGCGGCATCCGAAAGGTCGGGGTCGTGCGCGACCTCGGGCGCACCCGCCGTTGCCCGCTTCGCGTTATAATCCGCGCGAGTGTAAAGGCGTGCCTCGCCGTCCGCCTCTCTGCCAGGGGTGAGATAGTCGAACCGCTTTATCATAAAGCTGAAAAGCGCGTAGTATATGACGAAATACACCACTCCTACAAGGGGTATCATCAGCCAATTGGTCTTTGCCGTGCCCTGCAAAATTCCGAACAGCGTAAGGTCGATTATACCGCCCGAAAACGTCATTCCCACGCCGACGTTCAAAACGTGCATCAGCATATACGAAACGCCCGCAAGAAGCGAATGGAAGAAATACATAACGGGCGCGACGAAAAGGAAAGTGAACTCAATAGGCTCGGTAATTCCAGTAAGCATCGCGGTGAGCGCGGCGGAAAGCAGAATTCCGCCGACCACGCGCCTTTTATCGCGCCTTGCCGTCGTATACATAGCAAGCGCCGCCCCCGCAAGACCGAAAATCATAAACGGGAATTTACCCGCCATAAAGCGCGTCGCCTCAACGGAGAACACCTCGGTCGCGGGCGAAGCAAGCTCCGCAAAGAAGATGTTTTGCGCGCCCATAACGGTCACGCCGTCGATAACGGCTGTGCCGCCAAGTCCCGTTTGCCAGAACGGCAGATAGAAAACGTGGTGCAGACCGAAGGGAATGAGGATTCGCTCAATAAATCCGTACACAAGCGTGCCGACGTAGCCCGAACCCGTAACGAGTCCGCCGAGCGCGTATATTCCCGATTGAATATAGGGCCAGATAAAGAACATAAGCACGCCGACGAGCGTGTACGCGAAGGTCGAGATTATCGGCACGAAGCGCGTTCCTCCGAAAAACGAGATGACCGTGGGCAGCTTTATCTTGTAAAAGCGATTATGAAGCGCGGCAACGCCAAGCCCGACTATAATTCCGCCGAAAACGCCCATTTCAAGCGAGGTTATGCCGACGACGGAGGCGATAGTTCCCTCGTGCATCACGCCCGCCTCAAGCCTGCCCGTGAGCAAAAGCAGGGTGTGGATAGTCTCGTGCATAACGAAAAACGCAATTGCCGCCGACAGCGTTGCCGTGCCCTTTTCCGCCTCCGCCATACCGAGAGCTACGCCCATAGCGAAAATTATCGGCAGATTTGAAAAGATTATCGAGCCAACGCCCGAAATTATCGTCAGTATCGAATTCAGCACCGTTCCCTCGCCGAGAATGGACGAAAGACCGTACGCCTCTATCATCGCGGGGTTGGTAAGCGACGCTCCGATGCCGAGGAAAAGCCCCGCTATCGGCAAGAGCGCGATGGGAAGCATAAACGCGCGTCCCACCCTTTGCAGTACGCCGAAAAGGCGCGAATCGCGCTTCGGCTTGTCAAGTGTTGCCGTGCTGCTCATTTTACTTCCTTTCCGCCGTTAAGCTTAAGCACCGCAGTCCGTCCGCCCTCGGCGTAGCCGAGGCGCGGCGAAAGCTTGGCGCTTCCGTCGATATTTGACATCAGTACGGGAATGACGGTGTCGTAACCCTCTTTTTTTATCTCGGCAAGGTCGACGTGGGCGATAACGTCGCCCGCGCGCACCTCGTCCCCCGCCTTGACCGTGGGCGTAAAGCTCCGCCCGCCGAGGTGGACGGTGTCAAGTCCTATGTGGACAAGTATCTCAAGTCCGCCGTCCGAAAAAATACTGTATGCGTGCTTTGCCTCCGAAACGCCCATGACCTTGCCGTCCACGGGGCTGTAGACCACGCCGTTTGCAGGCTTTACGGCAAAGCCCGCGCCGAGCATTCCCGACGAAAACGCCTCGTCGTTCACCATTGAAAGCGGTATGACTTCGCCGTCAGCCACGCTGAGCAGTCTTTGTGTTGAAGTTGAAAAAATACTCATTTTATTTCTCCTAATCGGTAAGTCGAATTTTTTCCTTTAGCTTTAGCAAAAACGGCGGTGAAACTGAAAGCTCGTCCGCGCCGCACTCCAAAAACCGTGCCGTCAGCGCGGTATCCGCCGCAAGCTCGCCGCAAATGCCTATCCACTTGCCGTCCCCGACCGAGTGGATAGCGTCGGCGGCGTTTTTTATCAGCCTGAAAACGCACTCAAGGTCTGCTTCTGTTTCCGAAAGATACGCGAGCGCGCTGTTTTGTCTGTCGGCGGCGAGGGTGTATTGGCAAAGGTCGTTCGTGCCGACCGAGAAAAAATCCGCCTCGGCGGCAAGCTCACGCGCCATCACCGCGGCGGCGGGCGTTTCTATCATCACGCCGAGCGGAATGCGCTCCGCCATCGGCACGCCCTCGGCGGCAAGCTCACCTCGCACCGCCTCGAAAATCCCGCGCACCTGTAAGATCTCCTTAACGCTGACCACCATCGGAAGCATAACGGCTATCTTTCCGTGCGCCGAGGCGCGGCACAGCGCACGAAGCTGCGTTCGAAGCACGTCGGGGTGCGAAAGCAAAAGCCGTATTCCCCTGACTCCGAGGGCGGGGTTTTCCTCTTTCTCACCCGCAAGCGCCGATACCACCTTGTCCGAGCCCGCGTCAAGCATTCGCACGACTACGGGACCGTCCCTGTCCTTCATTATCCGCGCGGCGCGGCTGTACGCCTGATATTGCTCCTCCTCGCTCGGAAGCGTATCTCTGCCGAGAAAGAGAAATTCGCTCCTAAAAAGCCCTATTCCGTCAGCACCCGCGCGGTACGCCTCCTCCGCGCCCGATATGCCGCCGATGTTGGCAAAAAGCCCTATCTTTTTGCCCGAGCGCGTAACGCACGGTAGTGAAATGAGCGCGCGGAGCCTTTGCTCCTCCGCCCTTCGCGCCGACTCCGCCGTTGCAAATTTTAAGAGCATATCGGGCGTGGGAAAGAGCGTAAGCGTGCCGTTTTCCGCGTCAAGCAACGCCTCCGCGCCGTCGTACTCGTCGCCGATCTCCCCCACGCGCACAAGCGCGGGAATGGATAGCGCACGCGCGAGAATGGCGGTGTGCGAGTTGACCGAGCCGCCAAAGGTGACGAATCCCAGCACCTTGTCGCTGTCAAACGCCACCGTGTCGCTCGGTGTCAGCTCGTCGGCTACGATTATAACGCGAGCGTCGGGAAGCTCACCGCCGCCGCCTAAAAGCTCGTCCACCACGCGCGAGCCAACGTCGCGCATATCGGCGGCGCGGGCGGCAAAATACTCGTCCGCCATAGCCTCAAAGACCGCCGCCATCTCCTCGGCTACCGCCTCCACCGCCTCGGCGGCGGTCTTGCCGCCGTCTATTTTGCGGCTGACCCCCTCGGAAAAATCCGCGTCGGCAAGGAGCATATCGTGTATCTCGAATATCTCCGCCGCATCCTCGCCCGCGGCGTCCTCGGTGCGGCGGGCAAGCACCGCCGTGCGCTCACGCGCACGCAGGAGCGCGTCGGAAAACGCCTGCTTTTCCGCACGCGCGCCGCGGTACGACGGCGGCTCGCGCCTTTGCTTTTTCCAAAAATGTAAAACGCCCGATGCGCAAAGCGCACCAACGCCAACGCCCGAAAAAACGCGCGTCTCTCTTTTCTCCGCCGTCATCAAAGCGTTTCCTCGCACAGCCGTTTCATA
>JAZQXT010000061.1:0-3763 GCA_045633005.1 Eubacteriales bacterium
AACCTCCCTTATCACACCCGCTATCCTTCTCGTGCTTTACGCGACCTTTCTTTCCGAGGTGTATAAGGATTCGTTTATGATGGCTCTGCCCGAGGGACTTTCCTTTGCCGAGGAGCTGATAGACGGTTGCGTTGGCGCACAGCTTATGTCCTCCATCCTCGCCGTTTCGTGCGTGACCGTGGCGTTTTGCTCCAATATGCTTATGGTTCAGGATAGGGCAAACGGCTCGATAAAGGATATCACGGTATCTCCCGTGAAAAGCTCCACGCTTGCGCTGAGCTACTATTTTTCAACCCTTATCAGTACGCTCGTTATCTGCTTTACTGCAACCGCCGTCTGCCTTCTCTACGTTTGGTACGTGGGCTGGTATCTCGCCGTTTCTGATGTTTTGCTCCTTATTCTTGACGTGTTTTTACTTGTAATGTTCGGCACGGCGCTTTCAAGCGTTATCGGCTTTTTCCTTTCGAGTCAGGGTCAGATATCCGCCGTCGGAACTATCATCAGCTCCTGCTACGGCTTTATTTGCGGCGCGTATATGCCGATATCGCAGTTTTCCGAAGGGCTTCAAAAGGTTGTAATGCTTCTCCCCGGTACTTACGGCACTGCCCTTGTAAGAAACCACTCGATGCGCGGTGTTTTTGCCGAAATGGAGAGTAGCGGCTTTCCGCCCGATGCGGTCGACGCTATGCGAAAGACTGTGGACTGCAATATCAGCTTTTTCGGGAATGACGTAAGCGTTGGAGCTATGTACGCGGTGCTTGGCGGCACGGTGGTGCTTCTCGTCGCGGCGTATGTTCTGATGAACGTAATAAAAAACAGATCAAGCGCAAAGGCACGTTGATTTCATCTAAACAAAAAGGCAACGCTCGTAGTTGCCTTTTTTGCCACCAAATCACAACCCACTCAAACGTCATTGACAAGCTTATCGGGATGTACTATAATAATAAACGGTATACGTGTTAATGTTATATAATAAAAGGAGTAAAACGTGTTTTATTTCGTTATTCTCTTACTGATCGCGCTCATTGGCGGTGCGAATTATTATTTGGCTCATCGCGTATGGTCGTGGGTTCGTTGCCTCGTCCCCAAGCTTTCCATCGCCGTGCCGCTTGCGTTTTTCGCCGTTATGGCGGTGTTTATGGTTTTGAGCTTCATAAAGCCGTTTTCGGGGGTACTGCAACGCTGTATATCCTTCGTTGGAAACGTATGGATGGGAGCCATCATATATTTTTTGATATTCTTTTTGCTTTCGGACCTTGCGGTTCTCATCGTAGGGCTGTTTCAAGCGTTATCCGAGTCCGCAATGGCAAGGCTTCGCCTTGTTGCGGGCATCAGCGCGACGGCGCTTGCGCTCACGGTGTCGGCTTACGGTATTTTCAACGCGCGGCGCATTCGCACGGTGGAATACGATATAGAGCTTTCTGCCGCGCCGACGACCCGCCTTTGCGTTGCGCTTATCAGCGACGTGCATCTCGGTGCGCTGGGGTCTGAATCAAAGCTTCCGAGTATAGTGGAGGAGATAAACGCGCTAAAGCCCGATATCGTCTGCATCGCGGGTGATATATTCGACTCAAACTTCTCATCTATCGCCGATCCGCAAGCCGCTATCGACGCATTAAAGCAGATAAACGCCACCTACGGCGTGTACGCGTGTCTCGGAAATCACGATGCGGGCGCAACATTTGCGAGTATGGAGGATTTCTTGGTTCGAGCGGGAATAAGGCTTTTGAAGGATGAATGCGTCGTTATAGACGGGCGGCTCGTGCGCGGGGCGCTTGGATCCTCGTCCCATCGGCAACGCGGGAGCGCTTAAAAGAGGAAATATTGCGAGTGTTTTAAAGGGCGTAGACCCATCGCTTCCCGTGGTGGTGATGGACCACAATCCCGCAAATGCGGACGAGTATCACGGCGAGGTCGACCTTGTGCTTTCGGGCCACACGCATAAAGGGCAGGTTTTCCCAGGCTCGCTGATTACGGGCGCTATGTATACGGTGGATTACGGCTATTATCGCGCCGAGGACGGTATGCAGACGGTGGTAAGCTCGGGCGTCGGTACTTGGGGACCGCCGCTTCGCGTGGGAAGCATTTGCGAGATAGTTAAGCTCGACTTGACGTTTTGACAATAAAAAGCAAGCACAGACTTAAAAAATCTGTGCTTGCTTTTTATTATTCTTCTTTTCTGGGATAAGTTGCACAAAGGCACGAAATACTTATGAGCGCTATAAGACCGCACGCGACAATGCGGGAATTATCAGCGGTATCAGGCAATGAAGGATCATCCGTAACCATACCGTCGGTGAAGGTGACGTTGGGTTTTACCTCGGCGTATTCCTCGCCGATAACGCCGCCAAGATGCTCGACGATATAGTTCTCAAGCATCTCCACGTCAAGCCCTCCCTCGGCATCAAGTATCTTCGCATCCTTGAACATTGCCATACCGCCGCCAAAGTCGGTAAGGTAATAGTTAAAGCCCGCAATAACGTACTTGCCGTTAGTGTCAAGCGGTTTATATTCGCCGCTCGCCTTGTCAAGAACCTTAACGTCATACACGCGGTACTCGCCGTCAACCTTTTCAAAAAAACCGTTCTCATCCATCTTAACGGACGAGGGAATGGATCTGTTTAGCGAGAAGGTAACGCCCGACATATGCGGGAACGTGCCGTCCTCCTCGGGATACTTCATCGTAGCCGTTTCGAGATAATCAATAAGTATCTGTCCTGAAATTTCTGCGGTAACCATCTGATTGTTGAACGGGAAAACCGAGAAAATATCGTTAAAGGTAACGTCTCCTGCCGCGATCGGCGCGCGAAGTCCGCCGCCGTTGACGAACGCTATATCCGCGTCGGTCATCACGCGCAGAGCATCCGAGCAAAAATCGCCGAGATTTGTCTCTGCGTTTCTTACCAAACGGTTGCCGTCCTTATCGTGCGTGATAAGCTCGACCTTGCTCTCACCTATCTTGCGGTCGCCAAGCTGTGAGTAGCTCTCGTTGATCTCTTTTATGTACGCATCGACCGTCGGATCGGTCTTGGTATAGCTATCGACCGCTACAAGCTCGGTGTCAAGCGCGCCATCCTTGATAGTGAGCTTGCCGACGTAGGCAAACTTTGTACCCGTGGAGGAGAGCAGAACGTCGTCGCCGCTCTTGTCCTTGACCGTTTTTTCTTCAATGACCGAGTGAGAGTGAGCATCCAGCACCGCGTCAAAACCGTCGGTGTTTTCAATAAGATCCGTAATGTCGGTCAAGACGCCAAACTCGTCGTAGCCAATGTGAGAAAGAGCTATTACGTATTCAGCTCCCGCCGATTTCGCCGCGTCGACGTTTTCCTGAACTACATCGTAAAGCTTTTCTGCGTTGAAGGTGTAAAGAAGCTCTCCGTTCTCGTTCTTGAACTGCGCGGGGGACGAGGAGGTAAGGGTTTCGGGCGTGGTAATGGCGACATACGCAACGTCCACGCTTCCGTATGAGACGATGGTGTAAGGCTCGAAATAAGACTTGTCCTCGCCTATCTTTTGGAAGTTGCAGGAAATGAATTTCGTGTCCGACATAGCGTTCAGCTCGTCAAGACGGGGGAGCTTGTAGTCAAACTCGTGGTTGCCAAGCGCGATAGCGTCGTAGCCGTCCTTGTTCATCAACTTCACAATGTGCTCGCCCTTGGATACTGCGCCAAGTGTTCCGCCCTGCACAAAGTCACCAACGGATACAACGCCAACGTTTGCATAGGTCTCCGACAGCTCGTTCTTCATTGCGGCAAGCTTGGAA
>JAZQXT010000062.1:0-51318 GCA_045633005.1 Eubacteriales bacterium
TAGAGCACATGCTTGGTAAGCATGAGGTCATCAGTTCGACTCTGATTAGCAGCTCCAAACAAAAATTCGTTCTCTTTTGAGAACGGATTTTTGTTTGTATTATTCATTTTTCATTATTCATCATTCATTATTCATTAAAGAACGGATTTTTGAATGAATAATGAATAATGAAGTCGCCTTCGGCTGATGAATAATGAATAATTTGATTTAAAAGGATGTGATTCAATGAAAGAAAATATCTTAATTGATAAATCAATCGCTTTTGCAGCAAGAATTGTTAAATTGCATGATTTTCTAATAAAAAATAAAAGAGGATTAACAATAGCGAAGCAAGTGATTCGTAGCGGAACAAGCATAGGCGCGAACATAAATGAAGCTAATTACGGGCAAAGCATCGCGGATTTTATTTCCAAAATGCACATCGCCCTAAAAGAAACTGCTGAAACGGAGTATTGGATAAAATTGCTCCATGTAGCTGAATACATTGATGATAAAATGAGCGAGTCGTTGCTTGAGGATTGCTTGGAAATAAAGCGAATTTTAATTGCTTCTATAAACACGGCAAAAGAAAACAATAAATAAACTAGGCGGTGATGATATGAGTTGGTGGACAAAACAAAAAATCTTAAAAGTAATAAAGTATGTTTTATTAGCCTTTGTTTTTATTAATTGTTTTTTATTTGAAATTTGTCCGACTATATATCCTGATTGGTTAAGAGATGGTATTGGAATTACCGGTTTATTTGTAATTGCATTTTGGTTTATTTGGTGTATTGTTTATTTGATAAAAAAGAACAAAAACCAAAAGAAAAAATAAAGAAACTCCTTGGTTTTCGACCAGTTCTTTTTGGACACGAGAGACAAACAAAAATCCGTTCTCAAAAGAGAACGGATTTTTGTTTGTATTATTCATTTTTCATTGTTTTTCATTTTTACCCACCAAAAAGCACTCGGCGACGTTTTGTGTCGCCGAGAGCTTTTGTCTTTTATCTTTGCGGTTTGAAAAATTGATACAAATAAGCGGGGATAGTTCCGTTATAAAGCTTTCGCACCTTGTCGGCGCGTCTGCCGTACAGCTTTTCGAAATACTCGCACGAAGTCAGCACGTATACTTGCCACGGCTCCATGGCGCGGAACGCCGTTCCCATATCGCGGTAAAGTCGCTCTGCGTCGCGCATCGACAGCATTCGCTCGCCGTAGGGCGGGTTGCATATTATCGTACCCTTGCGATCAGGTACGGGCTTGCGTATCTTGCGCATATCTCCGTGCGCAAGCTCAATGTGAGCGGAAACACCTGCTCGACGTGCGTTTTCCTTCGTCAGCGTGATGCAGTCGGGGTTGATATCACTTCCGCGCGCCATAAAGCGCGAATCGTTGATGATCGCACAGCGAGCCTCCTCGCGCGCGTTTTCCCAAAGTTCGTGTGGCAAAAAGCCAAAGGTTTCGCCCGCAAACGAGCGATCAAGTCCGGGTGCGCGGTGCGTTGCTATCATCGCGCCCTCAATGACTATCGTTCCCGAACCACAGCAGGGATCCCACAGCATAACGTCCTCGCGTACGCGCGAGGTCAGGCAGATCGCCGCGGCAAGCGTTTCGCGAAGCGGCGCGGCGTTGGCTACGGGGCGGTATCCGCGCTTGTGCAGAGCAACGCCCGATGTGTCTATCATAAGATACGCCTCGTCCTTGAAGATGAAAAATTCGATTTTCATCACCGCATCCGTTTCGGGAAGAACGCTCAAACGGTATTTCTCGCCAAGACGGGTCGCGATAGATTTTTTAAGTATCTTTTGACAATCGGGAATTGACGTAAGCTGACTCTTTATCGAGTGTCCCGAAACGGGAAAGGCGTTGTTTACGCCGATGTAGTTCTCCCACGGCAGAGCGCGGCAGCCCTCAAAAAGCGCGTCAAAGGTCGGGGCAGGGAATGCCTCGCCGACAAGAACGTAAACACGCTCCGCTACGCGCAGATTGACGTTTGCCCTTGCGCAGTCGCAGGGCTCGCCCGAAAACAGCACTCGCCCGTCCATAGTCATTATTCTTTTGAGTCCGAGCGCGTCTATCTCCTCGCCGAGAAGCTTTTCAAGCCCAAACATACACGTTGCAACGTACGTCAGCATAATACTGCTCCTTATTTGTTATCCTTATAGTATAGCTTGCAGTGGCAGTAGCCCTCAAAATTCGGGTCTGCTATCTGCTCTCTGAATTCCTTGCAAAGACATTTATTGTCATCCGTCATTTCAAAACGGCAAGGGCAATATCCGCCCCTTGCTTTAAGACCTTCCTTGATGAGCTTGACGATTTCCTTGTCCTCGTTAAGTCTTACCATTACGAAAACCTCGCAATAAGTGCTTCTATCTCTTCCTTTGAAAGCACGCCCGTCGTGCGGTGTACCTCAACTCCGCCCTTGACGAAAAGAAGCGTAGGAATAAGGCTTATACGGAATTTTATCGCAAGCGCGCTCTCCTCGTCGACGTTGCATTTATATATGTCCGCCGCGCTTGACTCGGCTAATGCGTCAATGGTGGGAGCGAGCATTCTGCAAGGGCCGCACCAGGGCGCCCAAAAGTCTATTACACACAGCTTGTCGCTGTTTTCTATCTGGTCAAAAGTTGCACTCGTTATATGCTTTGCCATTTTTATTACCTCCTTTTTTGCACGTTGTGCTTACAATAATATTTTAATATATTTACCCGCGCCTGTCAATAGAAAAGGCTTGCAAATTTAAGGTTTTTCTTGCATTTGTCCTTCATCCGTGCTATAATCTATCTTGTAAAAACCACGAAAGGATCGAAAATGAAAAAAACAGTTCTTAAAAAATACGCGCGCCTTATCGCACGCAAGGGCGCAAACGTGCAAAAGGGGCAGGAGGTCATGGTCATGGCGTCCGTCGAGCAGCCCGAATTCGTCAGAATGCTCGTTGACGAGTGCTATCGCGCGGGAGCGGCAAAGGTCATCGTTGAATGGAGCGATCAAGCGCTCACGAAGCTTCACTACCGCCACCGTAGCCTCAAGGTCTTGTCCACGCTTGAAAAATGGGAGGTGGAGAGACTTGAACATCGCGCGCAAAAGCTACCTGTAATGATATATATAGAGTCCGACGATCCCGACGGACTTTCGGGCGTTGACCAGAAAAAGATCGCCTCGGCACAGCAGAGCAAGTATAAGATAATCAAGCCCTTCCGCGATAGAATGGAGAATAGATATCAGTGGTGTATCGCCGCTGTTCCCGGTGAAAAATGGGCAAAAAAGATGTTCCCCACCGAAAAGAAGAACCAAGCCGTCGAAAAGCTTTGGAACGCTATACTTTACACCTCTCGCGCCGACGGCGACGATCCCGTTGCCGCGTGGGACGCGCACAACGCCGACCTCGCCGCAAGAAGCGAGTATCTGAACGGTCTCGGCATTGAAAAGCTTCATTATACGTCTGCAAACGGTACTGACCTTACCGTCGGTATGATGGAGTGCTCGACCTTCCTCGGGGGCGGCGAAAACGCACTCGGTTCAGGCATATATTTCAACCCCAACATTCCGACCGAGGAGGTCTTTTCCACTCCCAAACGCGGATGCGCCGACGGACTCGTCGTGGCAACGAAGCCTCTTTCTTATCGCGGCGAGCTTATCGAGGACTTTACCGTGCGTTTTGAGGGCGGTAAGGCTGTCGAGGTCACCGCAAAGAAGAACTGCGACCTCTTAAAGCAGATGATATCAATGGACGACGGCGCGGCGTATCTCGGTGAGGTCGCACTCGTGCCGTACGATTCGCCCATTCGCAACTCGGAGCTGACCTTCTATAACACGCTCTTTGACGAAAACGCGTGCTGTCACCTCGCTCTCGGAATGGGATTCGTAAATTGCGTTAAGGATTACGAAAAGTACACCCTTGAGGAGTGCAGGGAAATGGGGGTCAACGATTCCATGATACACGTTGACTTTATGATAGGCTCAGAGGACCTTAATATCGATGCTATCTGCCGCGACGGACGCGTCGTTCCCGTGTTCAGAAACGGAAACTGGGCATTCTGAATTTAATAATTTGCCCCACGGAAGTATTCTGTGGGGCATTTTTTGTCATTTTGACTAATATCGGAAAAGTTTTTTGGAAAAATTTATATATATTTCTATAAAATCTTTGTTGAAATTTTAACAATCGTGTAGTATAATGTAATAGACAAATTTTATCCTCTACTATTATAATTATTTTGTAGGAGACTCAATATGAAGTGGCTTATTGCGTCGGACGTACACGGTTCGGCATATTGGTGTAAAAAGCTCATTGAAGCGTATAAGCGCGAGGAAGCCGACCGCCTGCTCTTGCTTGGCGACGTGCTTTATCACGGTCCGCGCAACGATCTTCCGAGGGATTACGATCCCAAGGCGGTCATAGCGATGCTCAATCCTCTTGCGTCCGAGATAGTATGCGTCAGGGGTAACTGCGAGAGCGAGGTTGACGCTATGGTGCTTGATTTCCCAGTGCTTGCTGATTACGCGCTGATATCCGAGGAGGCACTCGGCGGAAGTCTTATCTTCGCAACTCACGGTCACCTTTTCAACGCGTCAAAGCTTCCGCCGCTCAAGCGCGGCGACATCCTGATCCACGGACACACTCACGTTCCGTGCTTTGAGCAGAAGGACGGTGTCACCATTTTAAACCCCGGATCCGTTTCCATTCCCAAGGAGGGAAGCGTTGAAAGCTATATGGTGTTAAACGGTGCCGTTTTCACGCGTAAGTCACTCGATGGAAGTATTCTGTCAGTTCACAGCTTTATAAAAATTAAAAAATGAGGTCTGCTTAATGAACAAAATTACCATTATCGGCACAGGCAACGTCGGCTCGACTATTGCGTACACTATCGCTCTTACGGGCATAGCGTCCGAGATAATTATGATCGACGTCAATCACGAAAGAGCGCTTGGAGAAGCACTTGACATCAGGCAGGGAACGCCCTTCCTCTCGTCCTGCTCCATCTACGCGGGCAGTTATCGCGACGCGGTTGATTCAAACATCGTTATTTTCACCTGCGGCGTAGCCAGAAAGCCGGGACAGACAAGGCTTGATCTTGCGCAGACTAACGTAAACATTCTCAAAAGCATAATTCCGCAGATAACGAAATACGCCCCCAAGGCGAAATACCTTATCGTAAGCAATCCCGTAGACATTCTGACGTACACCTTCTGCAAGCTCTCGGACCTTCCTAACAGACGCATAATCGGCTCGGGAACTATCCTTGATACCTCCCGCCTTCGCGCAAGGCTGTCGGAATACTACTCGATAAATCAGAAAAACGTCCACGCGTACGTTATGGGTGAGCACGGAGATTCTGCGTTCATTCCGTGGTCGCTTGCCAATATTTCAAACGTTCCGATCCACGAATGCCACAAATCCATCGCAATCGGCGGCGAGCTCGTCCCCGAGCCGAATTATGCCGAGATCGAGGACTACGTAAGAAAATCGGGCGCAAGAGTTATCGAGCGCAAGGGCGCGACGTTTTTTGCAGTTTCCGCCTCGGTCGTGCATCTGTGCAGATGCTTGCTTGGCGGAACGGATACCATAACCACGGTATCGACCATGATGAACGGAGAGTACGGCATCGAGGACGTTTGCCTCAGCGTGCTGAACGTCATCGGTACTGCGGGCGCACATTCAAAAATGTTAGCACCGCTCAACGACGAGGAGATAGCAAAGCTCCGCAACAGTGCCGCAGTTCTCAAAGAGACTATAGCGGCGCTTGAAATATAAAAAACTTTTGGAGGTCAAATATGGAATACCGCATTGAACACGACTCTATGGGTGAGATGAAAGTCCCCGCCGACAGACTTTGGGCGGCGCAGACACAGCGTAGCCGCGAAAACTTCAAGATAGGAGTGGGCATTGAAACTATGCCCGCAGAGATAGTTCACGCCTTCGGCATTCTTAAAAAAGCCGCCGCACAGGCTAACAACGCTCTGAAGCCCGAAAAAATGACCGACGAAAAGCTCGCCGTCATCGAAAAGGCGTGCGACGAGGTTATTTCGGGTGAGCTTCTCTCACATTTCCCCCTCGTAGTATGGCAGACGGGTTCGGGAACGCAGTCCAATATGAACTCCAACGAGGTCATTGCCAACCGCGGCAATCAGCTTGCGGGCAAGAAGCTGCTTCACCCCAATGACGATATAAATATGAGCCAGTCCTCAAACGATACCTTCCCCACGGCAATGCACATTTCCGCCGTTATTGCTATCGAGGATAAGCTCATTCCCGCCGCAGAGACGCTTATCGCTACCTTCAAAAGACTTGAAGCTGAAAACGAGGGCGTGGTAAAGAGCGGACGTACTCACCTTCAGGATGCGACCCCCATCACCTTCCCGCAGGAGATTTCGGGATGGAGAAGCAGCCTTGAGCGTGATATCGAACTTTTGAAGCTTTCCCTTAAGCCCCTTAAGGAGCTTGCCCTCGGCGGAACTGCCGTAGGAACGGGACTCAACGCACCCAAGGGCTTCGCAGAGCTTGTAGCAAGCAAGGTCTCCGCCCTCACGGGTAAGGATTTCGTTACCGCGGGAAACAAGTTCCACGCGCTTACCTCCAAGGACGAGATAGTTTTTGCTCACGGCGCGATAAAGGCACTTGCCTGCGACCTTATGAAGATAGCAAACGACGTAAGATGGCTCGCATCGGGTCCCCGCGACGGACTTGGCGAGATATTCATTCCCGAAAACGAGCCCGGCTCGTCCATTATGCCCGGTAAGGTCAACCCCACGCAGTGCGAGGCACTTACTATGGTAGCGGTTCAGGTAATGGGCAACGACGTTGCCGTCGGTATGGCGGCTTCTCAGGGCAACTTCGAGCTTAACGTGTTCATGCCCGTATGTGCTTATAACTTCCTGCAATCTGCGCGTCTGCTTGCCGAGGCTATCGTTTCCTTCAACGACAACTGCGCTTCGGGTATCAAGGCAAACCGCGAAAAGATGCACCACAACCTGCATAATTCTCTTATGCTCGTTACCGCGCTTAACCCCTACATCGGCTACGAAAACGCCGCAAAGACCGTAAAGAAGGCATTTAAGGATAATATCTCTATCCGTCAGGCTTGCGTAGAGCTTGGATTTTTGACGGAAGAAAAGTTTGACGAGGTATTCCATCCCGAGCAGATGGTATAAATTTTAAGGAGGAATTCTCAAATGAAGGTTAGCTATTTTCCCGGCTGTACCTTAAAAACGACGGCAAAGGAGCTTGACGCTTATACTCGCGCTTCGGCAGAGGCGCTTGGCGTCACCCTTGAGGAAATAGAAAATTGGCAGTGCTGCGGCGGCGTGTTCACGACGGCAAGCGACGAGATAGCAACGAAGCTTTCTTCGATACGCGCGCTCGTTGAGGCAAATGCAAAGGAGCAACCGCTCGTCAGCGTTTGCTCGGCGTGTCACAACGTTATAAAGCAGACCAACCACGCTATGCAGACCAATGCGGATTTCGCCTTCCGCGTAAACAATTATATGAAAGTGCAGAGCGACGATTATACCGAATATCACGGTGAGGCGCGCGTTATGCATTTTCTTGAGCTTCTTCGCGACGAGGTCGGCTTTGACAAGGTCGCGGCGGCTGTTAAAAATCCGCTCAAGGGCAAGAAGATCGCCGCATATTACGGCTGTCTCCTGCTTCGCCCCGGCAAGACTATGCAAATGGATGACGTGGAAAATCCTCGTATCATCGAGGACCTTATAAGAGCGCTCGGCGCAGAGCCCGTTATTTACGCAAGCAGAAACGAGTGCTGTGGCGGCTACGTTGCCATTGATTCCCCCGACTCTGCCGCAAAGCAGAGCAAAAAGGTTCTTGACGGCGCAACGGCGGCGGGAGCGGACATCATCGTTACCGCTTGTCCGCTTTGCAGATATAATCTTGTAAAGAACGGCAAGAGCGATATTCCCGTGGTTTATTTTACCGAGCTTCTCGCAGAGGCGCTCGGAGTTAAGGAGACGGAAGATGCACAATAAAGACAACGTTACAGAGCGCGTGCTTCGCATAAGCGGAGTCAATGCACGCCGCTGTATGAAATGCGGAAAATGCAGTGCAAGCTGTCCTTCCTACGATGAGATGGAATATCATCCCCATCAATTCGTTTATATGGTAGAAAGCGGCGACGTTGAGCCTTTGCTGAACTCACCGTCCATCTTCAAATGCCTTACCTGCTTTGCTTGCGTTGACAGATGCCCTCGCGGCGTTGAGCCCGCAAAGCTCGTCGAGGCAATAAGGCTTGAGGTCATAAGAGAGCAGGGAGCAAATCACTTGAGAGCTGACGACGTTCCCGCCAAAATTGACGAGGATATTCCTCAGCAGCTGCTTGTCAGCGCATTCCGTAAATACGCAAAATAAGAAAGGAGAGAGCTAAATGCCAAGAATTGGAGTATTTGTGTGCTGGTGCGGTAGTAATATCGCGGGCACGGTTGACGTCAGCACGGTTTCCGAGGCTGTAAAAAACGAGCAGGGCGTGGTTTTCTCCACCAACTACCAATATATGTGCTCCCAATCGGGTCAGGACATAATCAAAAACGCTATCAGAAAGTATAACCTTACGGGCATCGTGGTCTGCTCCTGCTCACCCCGTATGCACGAGGCTACCTTCCGTAAGACCGCGGCGGCGGCAGGACTTAACCCCTATATGGTAGAGATAGCCAATATCCGTGAGCAATGCTCTTGGGTACATAAGGATATGCTTACGGGAACGCAAAAGGCTATAATTCTTACCAAAGCGGCGATAGCAAAGGTCAATCTTAACTCGCCCCTTACCCCTGGCGAGAGCCCCGTTACCAAGCGCGCGCTCGTTATCGGCGGCGGTATTGCGGGAATTCAGACAGCACTTGATATTGCTGACGCAGGCTTCCCCGTAGATATAGTTGAGGCAAAGCCCACCATCGGCGGAAAGATGGCACAGCTTGACAAGACCTTCCCCACGCTCGACTGCGCCGCTTGTATCCTCACGCCCAAAATGGTCGATGCCGCGCAGAACGATAAGATAAGGATATATTCCTACAGCGAGGTCGAGGACGTTAAGGGATTTGTCGGAAATTTCGACGTTAAGATAAGAAGAAAAGCAAGATATGTAAAAGAGGAGCTTTGTACGGGATGCGGTCTTTGCACCGAAAAATGTCCGCAGAAGAAAGTTCCCAACGAGTTTAATATGGGTATGGATAACCGCCGTGCTATCTATATTCCGTTTGCTCAGGCAGTGCCGAAGGTGGCTACAATCGACGCGGATTACTGCACTATGCTGAAAACGGGCAAGTGCGGAGTCTGCTCCAAGGTCTGCACCGCGGGCGCTATCGACTACAAGCAGAAGGATGAGATAATCTCGGAGCGTTACGGCGCAATTGTTGCCGCTACGGGCTTCAATCCCATCAGTATGGATAAGTTCGACGAGTACGCCTACAGCCAGTCGAAGGACGTTATCACCTCTCTTGAGTTTGAGCGTCTGACCAACGCCGCAGGTCCTACCGCCGGAAAGCTTCTGCGCCCCTCGGACGGCAAGCATCCCCACACCGTCGTTTTCGTGCAGTGTGTTGGCTCTCGTTGTGCCGCGGCAGAAAAGGGCAAGGAATACTGCTCCAAGATATGCTGTATGTATACCGCAAAGCACGCAATGCTCATCCGCGATAAATATCCCGACGTTGAGGTCTACGTATTCTATATCGACGTTCGTACACCTGGTAAGAATTTTGACGAGTTCTACCGCCGCGCCGTCGAGGAATACGGTGTACATTATATTAAAGGAATGGTTGGTAAGGTCTCGCCCGAGGGCGACGTGCTTAAGGTTCAGGCATCCGACCTTATCGCAAACAAGCAGCTTCACATAGACGCCGACCTCGTCGTTCTTGCCGCCGCTATCGAGCCCGACAAGTCCGCACGAAGCCTTGCGACGATGCTTACGGCTTCTATGGATACGAATGATTTCTTTACCGAGGCTCACCCGAAGCTCCGTCCCGTTGAAAGCCCCACCGCAGGCGTGTTCCTGTCGGGCGCGTGCCAAGGACCGAAGGATATTCCCGAAACCGTCTCTCAGGCGGGTGCTGCCGCGTCGAAGGTAATAGGACTTCTCGCCAAGGATAAGCTTATCGGTAACCCCTGCATCGCTCATTCGGATGAGATGATGTGTAACGGATGCTCCTCTTGTGAGAGAGTGTGTCCCTACGGTGCTATTACTTACGTTAACAAGGAATTCAGAATGCCCGACAGAACGACGCTCGTTCGCCGCGTTGCGTCGGTCAACGAGGCAGTATGTCAGGGCTGTGGCGCTTGTACCGTGGCTTGTCCCTCGGGCGCTATGGACCTTCGCGGATTTACCGCACAGCAGATTATGTCGGAGGTGGATGCAATATGCAAGTAAGTGAATATAAGCCTCTTATCGTGGCTTTTTGCTGTAACTGGTGCTCATACGCGGGCGCAGACCTTGCGGGCAACAACCGCCTTAATTATCCCGCTGAGGTAAAGATAATTCGCGTGCCCTGCTCGTGCAGAGTTAACCCGTCCTTCGTGCTTCGCGCGTTCCAGCGCGGCGCTGACGGCGTTATCATCTGCGGCTGTCACCCAGGTGACTGCCACTATACGTCGGGCAACTACTACACACGTCGCCGAATGGCAATGCTTTTCTCGATGCTTGAGTATCTCGGCATCGAGAAGGAGCGCACTCGCTTGGAGTGGGTATCCGCCGCAGAGGGCGCAAAATTTGCCGCTACTATGAACGATTTCGTTGAGACCGTGGCGGCGCTCGGAGAAAACAAGAGATTGGAGGACCTCAGATGCAAGCGATAAGCAGTAAAACCCTCATGGACATAGCCGCGAAAAAGCTTGCGGACGGCGAGGTATCTGCCGTCCTCGGCTGGAAAAAGGGTCTTTTTAATTACGACGTAACCCCCGCCGTATTCACGGACGAGAAGGATCTTGCCGAGAACTTCGTTTATACCGATTTTTGCGCGGCAAATCTTTCTAAATATCTTATAAATGAAACCAAAAAGCCCGAATATCGCGCGGACGACAGAAAAATACTCGTTTTCCTTAAACCCTGCGACACCTACAGCTTCAACCAGCTCCTTACCGAGCATCGCGTTCACCGCAACCGCGTTTACGTGGTTGCCGTACCCTGCAACGGTATGATAGACCTCACGGGTGCGCCATACGAAAAATGCGTCAACTGCAAGAGCAAAAAGGCAGTTGTCTACGACGAGCTTGTGGGCGAAAACGGAGAGGTCATCGACTCGAACCGCTTTGACGAGGTCGAGCGCATCGAGGCTATGAGCGCAGAGGAAAGGTTTGCATTCTGGCAAAACGAGCTTTCCCGTTGCATCAGATGCAACGCCTGCCGCAACGTATGCCCTGCGTGTACCTGCGAAAAATGTGTTTTCGACAACCCCGCGTCGGGACTTGAAAACAAGGCGATATCCGATAGCTTTGAGGAAAAAATGTTCCATATCATCCGCGCGTTTCACGTTGCGGGCAGATGCACCGACTGCGGCGAGTGCTCAAGGGTATGCCCCCAGCACATTCCGCTCCATCTGCTTAACAGAAAGCTTATAAAGGATATGAACGAGGCTTACGGCGAATATCAGGCGGGTGCCGTTGAGGGTAGCCGTGCGCCGCTCGTAAATTATTCCGAAAACGACATAGAGCCCGCAGAGGCTGTCGGAAAGGGAGGCAATAATGCGTAAGTGTAATATAAATAATATTGAAGAATTATTTGCCGCCATCTCCGAAAAAGCATCTCTCTACGTTCCCGTAGATACTGCTAAAACGGGCGCGAAATTTCAGAAGTGGGAAAGAGGCACGGAGCTTTCAAAGGCTCTTAACACCTCAAGTAGCGCCAAGGATTTCTTCTTCCCGCAGAGCGAGAGCCTTGTGGATTTCAAGATGGAAGGAAAAAATATTGAGATAATCGACGTTCGCAAGGAGAGTGAGGATTTCGTTCTTTTCGGAGTCCGCGCGTGCGACGTCAAGAGTCTTGATATCCTTGACCGCGTTTTCCTTGCCGATACTCCCGACAGCTATTATGCAAGCCGCCGCGAGCATTGCACCGTAATTTCACTCGCTTGCACAAATCCGGGCTATACCTGCTTTTGCTCCACATTTGGCATAGACGCCGCAGAGCCTGGGGCGGATATTTCCGCTTGGATGGGCGTTGACGCTCTGTATTTGCAAGCAAACACAGAAAAGGGAAGTGCGCTTCTCGCTCGCCTTGAGAGCGTTACCGAGGCGGCAGATGCTGCCTCTGCTGAAGGTATGAAGGCAGTTATCAGAGATAAGGTATCAAAGCTTCCGCTTTACGACCTTAAGGCTGATGCGTTCGGCGCGGATAAGACCAAAAAATTCTTTGACGCTCCCGAATGGAAATCCCTTGCCGAGTCCTGCCTCGGATGCGGCACGTGTACCTTCGTTTGCCCCACCTGTCAGTGCTACGATATCAAGGATTTCGATACGGGACACGGCATCAAGCGCTTCCGTTGCTGGGATTCTTGCATGTATTCCGATTTCACTAAAATGGCGCACGGCAACCCCAGACTTACGCAGGTCGAGCGCTTCCGTCAGCGCTTTATGCATAAGCTCGTGTATTTCCCGAGCAACCACGACGGAATGTTCAGCTGCGTAGGATGCGGCAGATGTATATCAAGCTGCCCCGTGTCGATGAACATCGTAAAGGTAATGAAAGAACTTGGAGGTAAGGAAGAATGAGCACGAGAGAAGAACTGCTTATCCCAAGCGTTGGCGTCGTTACTGACATAAGAATAGATACGCCCGACGTAAAGACCTTCCGCGTTGTAAACAAGGACGGCAAAAAGCATTTTGAGCATAAGCCTGGACAGTGCGCTATGATATCCATACCGGGCGTTGGCGAGGCTATGTTTTCTATCACTTCCTCGCCCACGAATACCGAATTTATGGAGTTTTCCATTAAAAAATGCGGTTGCCTTACCGATTGGCTTCACAAGATCGACGTCGGTCAGCAGATAACCATTCGCGGACCTTACGGCAACGCCTTTCCCGTGGACACCGAGTTCGTCGGAAAGGATCTGCTCTTTATCGCGGGCGGTATAGGTCTTGCGCCGTTGCGCTCCGTTATAAACTACACCCGCCACTACCGCGACAGATACGGCAAGATAGACATCGTATACGGCGCACGCTCCAAGGAGGATCTCGTTGATTACAAGGAGATCGTCGGCGAGTGGTGCGGCGACAGCGGCATCAACGTCCACCTTACCATAGACAACCCGCACGATGACTGGGACGGTCACGTCGGCTTCGTTCCCAATTACGTCAAGGAGCTTAATTTCTCCACGGACAAGACCGTTATTCTTTGCGGTCCGCCCATTATGATAAAGTTTACGCTTGCGGGGCTTCTTGAACAGGGCTTTGACAAGACCAACGTCTACACTACGCTTGAGCTTCGCATGAAGTGCGGCATCGGCAAATGCGGCAGATGCAACGTCGGCGCAAAATACGTCTGCAAGGACGGACCCGTTTTCCGCTTTGACCAGATCGACGAGCTGCCCGACGAGTATTGATAAAAGGAGAACTTCTTATGCAAGATACAGTAACAATATATCTATTTGGAAAGAAATATGACGTTCCGTCCGACCTTACCATTATGTGCGCTATGGAATACGCGGGCTATCAGCTCGTAAGAGGCTGTGGATGCCGTAACGGCTTCTGCGGCGCTTGCGCTACCATTTATCGTATCAAGGGCGACCGCGACCTTAAGGTCTGCCTTGCCTGCAAAACTCAGGTAAAGGACGGTATGTATATCGCAACTCTGCCTTTCTTCCCGCTTGTCAAGCAGGTATACGATATCGAAAAGGTAAAGCCCACCGAGCAGATAATGATGCAGCTCTACCCCGAAATATACGCCTGCATCGGATGCAACGCCTGCACCAAGTCCTGCGCGCAGAAGCTTAACGTTATGCAGTACATAGCGTACGCACAGCGCGGCGAGTACGAAAAATGCGCCGAGGAGTCCTTTGACTGCGTAATGTGCGGCATTTGCTCGTCCCGTTGCCCCGCGGGAATCTCGCATCCGCAGGTCGCTATGCTCGCTCGCAGACTTAACGGAAAGTATCTCGCTCCGAAGTCCGCGCATCTTGAGGATCGCGTAAGAGAGATAAAGGACGGCACCTTTGAGGAGCTTCTTGAATCTCTTATGCAGAAGCCCATCGACGAGATGAAAGAGCTTTACAATAACCGCGAGATAGAAAAGTAAGGAGGTAGCGACGATGTATTCTGAAAAATTTACCGCATCTATCGCGGCTGTCGAGGCGGCGCGCGAGGCTAATATCGCATACGAGCCTGCCAGAATGACCGCAAAGGAGAAGGAAGAGCTTCTCGCCGCATACCATCCCGACTATAAAAAGAGCGAGTTCGTTGCGCTCAAGGTTGGCGCAAACAAGGGTGACGTAGTCCCCCACGAGCTTGCCGAAACGCTTCAGGCAAACAGCCGTATAAAGGCTGGCGACGTAGACCTCGACTCCCCCGCGTACGACGTTGACGTTCTCGTCATCGGCGGCGGCGGAGCAGGAACTTCTGCCGCTATCGAGGCACACAGAGCGGGCGCTAACACTATGATAGTTACCAAGCTCCGTATGGGCGACGCTAACACGATGATGGCGGAGGGCGGTATTCAGGCGGCTGATAAGCCCAACGATTCCCCCGCGGTTCATTACCTCGATGCGTTTGGCGGCGGACATTTTGCCGCAAAGCCCTCGCTCCTTTATAAGCTTGTAAACGACGCTCCCGACGCCATCCTTTGGCTTAACGAGCTCGGTGTTGAGTTCGATAAGGCAGAGGACGGTACTATGATAACCACCCACGGCGGCGGAACGTCAAGAAAGCGTATGCACGCCGCAAAGGACTACACGGGTGCGGAGATAATGCGCACTCTGCGCGACGAGGTGCTTAACAGCGGTATCACCGTCGTTGACTTCACCTCTGCCGTCGAGCTTATTCTTGACGATGCGGGCAACGCCGCAGGTGCAGTTCTTATGAATATGGAAACGGGTGAGCTTATGGTAGCTCGCGCAAAGACCGTTATTATCGCAACGGGCGGCGCGGGCAGAATGCACTATCAGGGCTTCCCGACCTCCAACCACTACGGCGCGACCGCAGACGGTCTTGTGCTCGGATATCGCGTAGGCGCAAAGCTCCTTTACGCCGATACCTTGCAGTATCACCCCACGGGCGCGGCGTACCCCTCGCAGATATTCGGCGCGCTCGTTACCGAAAAGGTGCGCTCCCTCGGTGCAAAGCTCGTCAATGCTGACGGTAAGGTGTTTATGCACCCGCTCGAGACGCGCGACGTTGCCGCCGCATCCATAATCCGTGAATGCTCCGACAGAAATAACGGCGTAGATACGGGTAGCGGCACTGCCGTATGGCTTGACACGCCTATGATAGAAAAGATAGGCGGAGAGGGAACTATCGAAAAGAGAATTCCCGCTATGATGCGTATGTTTGCCGAGTACGGCATCGACATTCGCAAGGAGCCCATCCTCGTTTACCCCACGCTTCACTATCAGAACGGCGGACTTGATATCAATGCCGACGGAATGACCACCGCGGTAAATAACCTCTACGTTGCAGGTGAGGCTGTCGGCGGTATCCACGGCAGAAACAGACTTATGGGCAACTCGCTTCTCGACATCATCGTTTTCGGCAGAAGCGCAGGTAAGAACGCGGCGGCAAAGAGCCGCGAGGTAAGCGTTGGCAAGCTCACGCTTGACCACATCGCCGCTTTTGCCAAGGAGTGCAAGGATGCGGGCATCGTTACCGATGCTGTCTCTCCCAAGCTCCTGCCCGATTACAGACGCAAATAAGGAGACTTTTAGACGATGAATCTTTTTGGTGTTATCTCCGTAAGTGGAGTTACCTTTCTTTTGTTTTGTGTAATGGCTATTGCCGCCGTAGGCTACGCTCTCGGCAGAATAACCATAAAGGGCGTGTCTCTCGGCACGGCGGGCGTGTTTATCGTCGCGCTTCTGTTCGGATGCTTCTTCCACGACGAGCTTTCCGCTCAACTTGTGGCTTCGGGCGCAAACTATACGGGCAACGCGCTTAAAATAGTTGAGTCCTTGGGACTCATACTGTTCGTTACTTCCGTTGGATTTATCGCAGGACCGAAATTCTTTGGAAATATGAAAAAGAATTTCAAATCCTACGTTCTTCTCGGACTTATCATTATAATCGCGGGCGGAGTTGCCGCTATCGGTTGTATATACGTCGGAAGAATGATAGGCGGCGTTGAAAACGACTATCTCACCGCTATGATCGTCGGTCTGCTTTCGGGCTCTCTGACCTCTACACCCGCATTTTCCGCCGCCAAGGACACCGTAGCTACCAACCTTCAAAGCGTAGTTTCGGTAGGACACGGAATCGCCTACATCTTCGGCGTTATCGGAGTAGTTCTTTTCGTTCAGCTTATGCCTAAGCTCACCCGTGCCAATATGGACGAGGAAAGAAAAAAGCTTACTCAGGTCTCCGACGGAGAGGAGAAGAAGTATAACGGTAAGCTTATAGAAATGGATCCCTTCGGATTTATGGTGTTCGCTCTTGCCGCCGTTCTCGGCGTGTTCGTCGGTGCTATAAAGGTTCCCGGTACCACCTTCTCGCTTACCACCACGGGCGGTTGCTTGCTCGTTGCTCTCATCCTCGGACATTTCGGCAGGATCGGCAAGATCAGCCTTATGCCCAAGGAGACCACGCTTAAGGTGTTCCGCGAGCTTGGACTTATGCTGTTCCTTATAGGCGCAGGTATCGACGGCGGTGCGGAGTTCGTCGCGAACTTCGACGTAATGTATTTCGTTTACGGCGTGGCGATGACCATCGTTCCGATGATAGTAGGCTATATTTTTGCAAGATACGTGCTGAAGCTCAGCTTGCTCAACAACCTTGGCTCTATCACGGGAGGTATGACGTCCACCCCCGCGCTCGGTACGCTCATCAACGTAGCGGGAACGGAGGACGTAGCGTCCGCTTATGCGGCAACGTACCCCATCGCGCTCATTTCCGTGGTACTCGTATCACAGTTCTTGATAATTTTGTTCTCATAAAATGTGGAGCGGCTCAAA
Source organism: Eubacteriales bacterium (assembly GCA_045633005.1). Taxonomy (GTDB): domain Bacteria; phylum Bacillota; class Clostridia; order Oscillospirales; family CAG-272; genus CAG-390. The sequence continues at coordinate 17,071 of JAZQXT010000062.1, forward strand.
CGAGCCGCTCCGAACTTTTTTATCCGTTTCGCCATATTTTTTCAAAATACTATTGACAAATAGGGAAAAGTATGTTACTATATTATCACTTTAGCAAGGTAAAATGCTAAAATACTTTATCAGGAGATTTTACTTATGAAAAAAACACTTGCACTTATTCTTGCACTCGTAATGTGCGCTATCTGCTTTGCTTCCTGCGCTAAGGAAGACAAGGTTCTCACCTGCGGCGTTACCATCTTCGCTAATATGAACGAGCAGGATGCTGACGGCAACTGGACGGGCTTTGAGTCCGAGTTTGCTATGGAAGTCGGCAAGATCATCGGTATGGACGTTGAGTTCCAGATCATTGATTGGGCTCAGAAGTACAACGAGCTCAATTCGGGCGCTATCGACTGCATCTGGAACGGCTTCACCGCTAACTCCAGCGACGACGGTATCAAGAGAAGCGACCTCGTTGACTTCTCCTACGGCTATATGCTCAACCAGCAGTGCATCGTTGTAAAGGCTGCTGACGTTGCTAACTACACCAGCGCCGCTGCACTCGCAGGCAAGAAGGCTTGCGTTGAGGGCGGAAGCGCAGGCGAGGCTTACGCTAAGACCGTTACCGACGAGGACAAGATCGTTAAGGGCGCGGCACAGATAAACGCTTTCACCGAGCTCAACTCGGGAGCAGTTGACTTCATCGTAGTTGATATCCTTCTCGCGCAGAACCTCTGCGGCAAGGGTGACTATGCAGGTCTTGCGATCGTTGACGCTATCGAGCTTGAGTCCGAGATCTACGCTATCGGATTCAAGAAGGGAAGCGACCTTACCGCTAAGGTAAACGCCGCTATCAAGGAGCTTGAGCAGAACGGTAAGCTCATGGAGCTCGCAAAGAAGTACGGCTTCGAGAACGTTCTTAAGGTAAGCGAGACCATCGAATAATTATCGCTTAATTCGTTTAACAAAGGAATATAATAATGGGTTTTTGGGAAGTTACCTTAAGCTTGCTTAGGGGACTTGAGCAGACCTGCCTGATATTTGCGCTAACACTCGTGTTAGCGCTTCCTTTGGGTCTGGTCATTTCCTTTGGCTCGATGTCAAAGTTCAAGCCGCTGGCATACATAACAAAAATATTCGTCTGGATCATACGCGGCGTTCCGCTTATGCTTCAGGTCATCATAGTCTTTTACGTGCCGGGTATTCTGCTTGGCGGTCCTATCTTTTCTCGTCTCGGCTCGGTCGTTGCGGCGTTCGTTATCAACTACGCTTGCTATTTTTCCGAGATATACCGCGGCGGAATAGAAAGCATCTCGAAGGGACAGTATGAGGCGGGTCAGGTGCTTGGTATGACCAAAACGCAGATCTTCTTCAAGGTCGTGCTTATGCAGGTCGTCAAGCGCATCATCCCTCCGATGTCCAACGAGATAATCACGCTCGTCAAGGATACCGCACTCGCAAGAGTTATTATGGTCGTAGAGATAATCAAGGCGGCGGAGAATTACGCCGCATACGGTCTTATGTGGCCTCTGTTCTACACGGCTGTATTCTATCTCGTTTTCGTCGGCGCGCTCTCGCTCCTTTTCGGATATTTCGAAAAGAAGCTTGACTACTATAAGGTATAAGGAGGTCTGCTATGGCTTTGCTTGAAGTAAAGGATATCAAAAAAAGCTTTGGTAAGACCGAGGTGCTTAAGGGGATCAGCTTTGAGCTTGATCGCGGCGAGGTTCTTGCCATCATCGGCTCATCGGGAAGCGGCAAAACTACGCTCCTCAGATGCCTCAATTACCTTGAAGTTCCCGACAACGGCAAGATACTTGTAAGCGGAACAGCAGTATACGATTCGGATTCAGTAGAAAAGTATACCGACAAAATGATAAGAGAATTAAGACTTCATTTCGGTCTTGTTTTTCAGTCCTTTAACCTTTTTCCGCAGTATACGGTGTTTGAAAATATCACTCTCGCGCCCAAGCTAAAGATAAAGGAAGCGATAAAAAGCAAAACGCTTGACTCGAAAATGAAGGCGGCAGAGATAGAAAAGATAGAGAAAAAGGCGGCAGAGCTTCTTTCAATGGTAGGTCTTTCCGAAAAGAAGGATTCGTACCCCTGTCAGCTTTCGGGCGGCCAGCAACAGCGCGTTGCCATCGCTCGCGCACTTGCGCTCCAGCCCGACATACTCTGCTTTGACGAGCCGACCTCTGCACTTGACCCCGAGCTTACGGGCGAGGTGCTTAAGGTCATAAAGGCGCTTGCCGTCGAGGATAGGACTATGATAGTCGTGACTCACGAGATGGAGTTTGCCAAGAACGTAGCCGACAAGGTCATATTTATGGCTGACGGCGTTATCGAGGAAATGGGAACTCCCGAGGAGGTATTTGAACACCCCACATCGCCCAAGACCAAAGCCTTTTTAAGCAAATCGCTTGAAAGCATATAGGGGGCTGTCTCATTTAGCGCAGAACAAAAATACAAAAAAGTAAAGAAAAAAGACCGTTTTTTTCGTCCAAAAGGATGAAGAAAGCGGTCTTTTTAGGTAGAAATCCTCACGGATTTCGATTTTTTATACGTATTTTTTAGCCGCGCTTTTGCCCTCTGGCGTACCCTCGTACGCCGACGACGGCAAAATCACGTCTTCTGCATCTAACTGATACAGCCCCTATTCAATTTTATCGTTTTGAGCAAACAAAAATATTGCGCTGAAATAGCAAAGAACGTAACAAAGTGCGCCCGTCAGAAGATCCCCTGCGTAACCGAAGATGATGGAGAATACCTCGGCGGCGCCGTCTGGCGCTCCAAAAGAAACGTCATAAAATATTCTCGATATCAAAAGAAACGCCGTATATACCGCCGCACCGATAAGGAAGGGCATCAGTACGGGGTTTTTGAAGGATAAAAAGCTGTTAAATGGATATACCTCGGCACGCTCGTTGTATTCGATGCCCGAAAGACGGCGCTTTGCTTTTTTTAGCGTTTCCGCGCGCTCGTAATGCTTTTTGCAAAATACAAGAGCGGCAACGTATACGACGGCGATAAGCGCGATGTCAAGCAGGGCGTATGCCAGTGTAACGACGATCTCTTTTCCAAAATTAACGACACCTGAGAATATTGCGGACGCTATAAAGTTAAGTATCCATCTGAAGCAGGCAACAGTTCCCACAAGAACGAGAAAGGCGTTGCGGCAAGGCTTGTTACCGTGCCAGTAATACTCGGCAAATGCGACTATGGAAAACAGCAAAAAGAGATATACCGTTTCAAGTATTTTTCTCAAATAATAGTACAGCGCGGGGATCGGAGAGTCCTTGTAGAGTATGTTCGTTACGGTAGCCATTTCAAGCGGCGCGAAAACGAACGTACAAAGGATAACGCAAAGAAGCGCGGCAAAAAGAAGTATAAAAGCGCGTATTACGCTCTTATCGTAAGAACGGGACATTATGTTCCTCCGTTGGGATTATGGATTTGTCGGCTCGACACAGTCAATGTTGAGCTGTTCTGCGGGCGAAAGATTAAGCTCGGGATATTTCTTATCAAGATGCTCGTAAGCAAGCCTTGTGGCGACTCTTCCGCGCGGAGTGCGCGCAAGGAAGCCTATCTGGATAAGATACGGCTCGTAAACGTCCTCAAGCGTGATAGCCTCCTCGCCGACCGTGGCGGCAAGCGTGTCAAGACCTACGGGGCCGCCGTTGTAAAAATCAATAATAGCTTCAAGCATCCGTCTGTCGGTGTTGTCAAGACCAAGCTCGTCTATTTCAAGCTTACCGAGTGCGTAAGCCGCAACCTCGTCGTCGATGGTGTCGCGCCCCATTACCTGCGCAAAATCGCGCACGCGCTTAAGCAATCTGTTGGCTATACGCGGCGTTCCGCGAGAGCGGGAGGCTATTTCAAGCGCACCGTCCTCGCTTATCGAAAGACCGAGTATACCCGCGCTTCTCGTTACTATACTCGCAAGCTCCGTGGGAGTGTAAAGCTCAAGTCGGGATATTACGCCGAAGCGGTCGCGCAAAGGCGTGGAGAGCTGACCTGCGCGCGTGGTCGCGCCGATAAGCGTAAAGGGCGCAAGGTCAATTCTTATGCTACGCGCGGCAGGGCCCTTTCCGATGATGATATCGATCACGTGGTCTTCCATCGCGGGATAGAGGATCTCCTCAACGGAGCGTTGCATACGGTGTATCTCGTCGATAAAAAGCACGTCGCCCGCCTGAAGATTTGTAAGCAGAGCGGCAAGGTCGCCTTGCTTTTCGATAGCGGGGCCCGACGTTACGCGGAAGTTTACGCCCATTTCAGCGGCGATAATAGCCGCAAGCGTGGTCTTTCCAAGTCCGGGAGGGCCGTAAAGGAGCACGTGGTCAAGCGTGTCACCTCGCATTTTTGCGGCTTCAATATACACCTTTAGGTTTTCCTTTACCTTTTCCTGACCGATATATTCCTCAAGCCTGTGCGGGCGCAAGGACGTGTCAAGCTCGTCGGCGGTAGCGTCGTAGCTTGCACTCATTATGCGGTTTTCAAAATCAAAATCGTTGTTCATATAAAACTCCAAATTATCTCATTAGCTTTTTGAGAGCCTCGCGAATGATATCCTCAAGCTCTTCGGTAGGGTCGATGCCCTTTAGCGCGTCAAGCGCGGCGGAGCGGTTAAATCCAAGCACCATAAGCGCGTCGATCGCCTCGGCGGAGTGATTGCCCGAAGCGGCGGATGGGGCGGCTACGATAGTCTCGCCACCGTCGGCGGATGCATCCGCGTGTAGCTTGTCCTTAAGCTCAAGAATAATTCTTGCGGCAGTTTTAGGTCCTATGCCGGGAGCTTTTGCAATAAGCTTTTTGTCCTCGGAGCACACGGCAAGGGCTATCTTTTCGGGCGAGAGGAAGGAGAGCAGAGAAAGCGCCGCCTTCGGCCCTATGCCCGATACGGATATCAAAAGCTTGTAGATATTAAGCTCCTCAAGCGTTGCGAAGCCGAAAAGCTCAACGCCGTCCTCGCGCACGGAAAGGTAGGTGTAAAGCGTTACGCTTTTTTGCTTTTCGGGGGAGCGGGGGAGTGCGGCGTGGGTGTGACCGCTGACGGTCAGCTTATATCCAACTCCCGCCGCATCAATTACGGCAAAATTCTGTTCGATGAGAACAAGCTCACCTCGTATAAAATAAAACATCAGCTTTCCTCTTTGTTTTCGTCGTTATCGTTTGGGTTGCTTTCGGGGTCTTCCTTGGCGGCTTCGGTGTTCTCGTCCAAGCTGTAAATGTCATAGCCGTCGCCGTCGTAGCTGTAAATGCCTGCGGATATCTTGTCATTCTTTGCGGCTATTACGGAAAGAGCTTTTCTTATCTTTTTATCAAATATGATAACGAGCGCAAATATTATCACGGAGGCTATTGAAATCGTAAGTCCGAGAGTGAAGACGGTCGGACGGTATTCCATAACTATCTCGTGCTCGCCTGCCTTGTCTATCTCAAAGCCAACGAGTGCGTCAAGGGTTTCTTTGATCTCTACCGCTTTTCCGTCAACCGTAACCTTCCACCCCTCGTCGTAAGGAATCGTGGTAAGAATGAACTGGGAGTCCTTTTTCGTGGTTACGGTGGCGGGCAGGTAATCGTTTGCCCAATCCTCGCCTATCTGCAATTGCGTTTCTCCGATGCGCGTTATGGCGTCCTTAAACACGGGTGTGTCGAGCATATAGATAACGTCCTCGTTGTTCTTAACGTAAAGCACGTCGTTTTCAAGCTTGACGTTGACCTTTACTTCCTCGCCTGCGGAATAAAATCCGATAGACATTATCCTACAGTTTTCATTAGTTCCGTAGGATTTTCCGTTAGCGGTAATGGATATGCGTCTGTTGTAATCGGATGGCATATAGAAGAACGCCTCGCCCGAAAATTCCGCGGTGAAGTGGTAGGTTATAGAAGCATTTTGCGATGCATCCTCGGGAGAATACTTTGAGTGTCCCGCGACGGACGACGGACCGAGACAGTTTTGCTCGTCAATGGAGGTTATCTCTACGGGTTTGAACGCAGTTATTTCTTCCTCGCCAAGCATAGCGGCAAGAAGCTCGTTGAGTCGCTTTATGGGCGATGAGCTGGTTGCGGACGAGCCTGGGTTCATATCGTAATCAAGCAACGCATCGTCAACGCCGTAAGCGATCGACAGCGCGTAGGGATTGAGATATGCCGAGTAGTTTGCGCCGTTGTACGTTATCGTGCGAAGCTCGGTGCTGTCATAGTAGGTCATAAGCGACGTATCACTCGTCGTTCCTATGATGTATTTCAGTCCGAGCAAGGAGTCCGAAACGGGGTTGCCGCCTTGATACTGCGACCAATGCGAAACGGAGGAATAGCCCATTCTGTTAAGAAAATCAATGGTGCTCTTGTTAAGCGTGGACGTGGAGTTTGTAAGTCCGCGTATGCGAAGCGCCATATTGTCGCCCGTTTTGCGAAGCGACGTTTTTTCAAAGCGATAGAACGACGGGTCGCTTTCAAGGATATCGTCCGCAAGCGGTCTGAACGCGCCTATATAATCGTTGTACGAGCTGTAGGAGGAGTAAATAACGTCGTCGCCAAGCTCTACACAGCAAACGAGACCGTTTGCAAACACCTCAAGGCAAACGAGAACGCATAGCACTATGGAGACGTTGGCGCGTCGCTTTGCCCTCGTCGCAACGCACAGCACCGTACCTATTGCAATAATGGCAACTACGGAGAGCCATACCGTTTCAAGCTCCTTGAGATACTGCCCCTCGACGATTCCCGAACTTTCGCGCTCAACGTAGGAGCTGAACTCAAACTTCTGCGCGATAGCAACGAAGGCAACGAGAGCCGCACCGATAGCGCCGATAAAGCGCGTCGATGCCTTTCGTATCTCGCCAAAGCCCTTGTAAGCCAGAACGAGCAAGAAGAAGCATAGCATAAAGCTGTATCGGTAGTTCAGCCAGTTCGGCTTCTGGAAGCCGTGCCATATCATATCAAGCGTGTTTACCGAAAAGCTCAGCACGAAAACGGAAATGAGAATTACCGAGGCAATCTTTTCCGCCGCGCTGAATTTTTTTGACGAAAAGAACAGCGGTACGCAGAAAAGCGTCAGTACACCGCAATAGATGAACGGCATTCCAACGGGGCGCACCGTATCGTACGCACCCGGCAGGAATTTCGTCATCATATCAAAGATGTCAAAGCGGAAGCTCAGCGCAAAATTCGGGTTAGAGAACGTGTTCTTGCCGAATTGGAGTGCGTAGTACGCGGAAAATACGATAACGGCAGAAATGCCAACGCCGAGAGCGGCGGCACCCGCTATGCGGAAAAAGGAACGTCGGAAATGCGATTTTTCGCCGCGCGGATTGTTTCGTCCGCCCTCGCAATGCGCGAAGTAATAGTAGAAAAAGTACAGCGCCGTGTATATGCACGTCATATATCCGATATAGAAATTGGACATCAGCGACATAGCCAGCGAGACGACGAGGAGCTTGTACTTGTAATTTTTGATAAGCTGCTCGATGCCGAGCGTGAGAAGCGGAAGCCAGATAAGCGCGTCTATCCACATCGAGTTGTGCTGTTGTACTACGGCGTAGGCACAAAGCGCGTAGAGGATGGAGAAGGTAACTACGGGTATTTTTTTGACCTTCGAGGATATCTTGTGCAGATAATATCCGAAGGAAAGTCCGCAAAGTCCCGTCTTGAGCAGGAATATGAAAAGAAGGGCTTCAAGTATCCTATCCTGCGGGAACAGACAAACTATATAAGACAGCGGGCTTGCAACGTAGTAGGCGTATATACCGCCGAATTCTCCGCCGAGCGAGCGGCAGAAGGAGTATAGAAACGACTCCTCGCCGTACACGGCGTTGCGCAGAGCCTCGTAAAAATAAACGTACTGACCGTTCAGGTCAAGCACAAGCACCGAGCCGTCGCCAAAGGGGTGTATCTCCATTGCAAGATATATGAGGTAATTGAGGATGACGGGTATCAAAAACGCATATATCAGATATGAAAATTCGTGCGGAAACAGACGCGCCTTTACGCGCTCCCAGCGAGTCGTATTAATCTCGTCCTTAAAGCCGAGGTCGTCCGCTTTGGCAGGGAAGGCAGCCTCGTCTATTTCAAAGAGTTGTTCGTTTGTGATTTCGTTTTCTTTCATAATCAGATCCTTATTTTTCATCGTCGTTATTTTCGGAGATGACCTTTTTTATTGCGCAATCGAGCTTTTCGCGCCCAAGCGTCATATCGCGCCCACAGCCGACGCAGGTGATGCGAACCTCGCTTCCCGTGCGAATCACACGAAAGCGATTATCGCCGCACGGATGGCTCTTTTTTAGCACAAGCGTGTCTCCAACGTTAAATTTAACGATTTTCATTAATAAAATTTCCTTGAAAGCATAAATTTAATATATTATATCATAATTTATCAAAAGAGTAAACAAAAAAATTGTAAAATTTAAAAACATAGTAAATATTATTGGAAAATATTTGACTTTATAAATAATTAGTGGTATAATGTATGTTGGTTTACTATTTGCGAAAGAGGACGTAATGAGGATTTTGGGAATAGACCCGGGACTTGCAACGATAGGCTGGGGTGTAATTGATACGACGGGAGCAAGGCATAAGGCAGTGGCGTACGGCGCGATAATAACGCCCGCGGGCACGCCGACGGAAAAAAGACTTGCGCTGATATTTGCGGAGCTTGAGGCTATTATCAAAAAGTATCAGCCCGAGGTAATGGCGGTCGAGGAGCTTTTCTTCAACACTAACATAACCACGGGTATAAGAGTCGCGGAGGCGAGAGGGGTGATACTTCTTTGCGCCGAAAGATGCGGCGTAGAGCTTGCCGAATACACGCCCTTGCAGGTTAAGCAAGCGGTGGTCGGTTACGGCAGAGCGGAAAAAAAGCAGGTGATAACTATGGTCACGATGCTCCTCGGACTCCCAAAGCCCCCATCTCCCGACGACACGGCGGACGCGCTTGCCATTGCCGTGTGTCACGCTCATACGGGCGGTTCTCGAATAGCAAAATACTATAACGGACGGTTATAAAAAATGTGGATAGCAGACAAATGGAATGATTACGAGCTTATAGATACCTCGGAGGGCGAAAAGCTTGAAAGATGGGGAAAATACATCCTCATCCGCCCCGATCCGCAGGTAATATGGCATACCGATAAAAAGCATCAGGGCTGGAAAAGGGCGGATGCCGTTTACAGCAGATCGTCCTCTGGCGGCGGCTCGTGGAGCGTAAACAAGCTCCCCAAGGAATGGTATATTTCTTACCGCGAGCTTAAATTCGTCATTCGCCCTATGGGCTTTAAGCACACGGGGCTCTTTCCCGAGCAGGCGGCGAATTGGGATTGGTTTTCAAATCTCATAAAGGAGAGCGCAAGACCGATAAAGGTGCTCAATCTCTTTGCCTATACGGGCGGAGCGACCGTTGCCGCCGCGGCGGCTGGCGCATCCGTGTGCCACGTTGACGCGTCAAAGGGTATGGTTGCGCAGGCAAAGGAAAATGCCGCGCTGTCGGGACTTGCGGATGCGCCCATCAGATATATCGTTGACGACTGCAAAAAGTTCGTCGAGCGCGAGATCCGCCGTGGAAACAAATACGACGCGGTGATCATGGACCCGCCCTCTTACGGCAGAGGTCCATCGGGCGAGGTGTGGAAGATTGAGGATTCAATAGACTCCCTCGTTATGCTCACCGCCCAGCTCCTTTCGGACAAGCCGCTCTTTTTCCTCATAAATTCGTATACTACGGGACTTTCCCCGCTTACTATGAAGTACATCATAGATTCGCGTATCACCTCGCTTCGCGGCGGAAGCTGTCAGGCGGGCGAGCTTGCGCTTCCCGCAAGTGCGTCGGGCGGACTTTTGCCCTGCGGCTCGTCGGCGCGTTGGTGCGCCGTAGGAGGTTCGGATAAATGAGCCATCTTATAGAGACGCGCGAGCTTTGCTTTTCCTACAGCGACGAGGAAAGCGAGTCCTCGGAAAATAAGCTTGAAGGTAAATACGCCCTTTGCGGCGTGAATATCACTATCGACAAGGGCGAGTTCGTTGCCGTCGTCGGACGTAACGGATCGGGTAAATCGACCTTTGCAAAGCTACTCAACCTCGTGCTTGAGGCAAGCTCGGGTGAGGTCTATATAGACGGCAAAAAGGTTTCCCCCGATATGAGTGACGAGGAGCTTCTCGACCTGCGCCGCAGGGTGGGTATGGTATTTCAGAACCCCGACAATCAGCTCGTTGTGACCATAGTCGAGGAGGACGTTGCCTTCGGACCCGAAAACTTGGGCATCCCGTCAAAGGAGATAAGAGCGAGGGTCGATGCCGCGCTTGAGCTTGTCGGAATGACCGAGTACGCCCGCCACGAGCCGCATAGGCTTTCTGGCGGACAAAAGCAGAGGGTCGCCATCGCAGGTATCATCGCGATGATGCCCGAATGTATGATATTTGACGAATCCACGGCTATGCTCGACCCATCGGGACGCGCCGAGGTCGTTGACGTTATGGAAAAGCTCGTCAGAGAAAAGGGTATCACCGTTATCAACATCACCCACCTTATGAGCGAGGCGGCGCGCGCCGACCGCATTATCGTTATCAACGAGGGCAAGGTCATCGGCGAGGGAACGCCCAAGGAGATATTTACGAATACCGCTCTCGTGCGCGAGGCGGGGCTTGAGCTTCCGCAGTGCGCCGCACTTCTCGGCGAGCTTCGCGCTCGCGGCGTTAAGCTTGACGGCGCGGGCATAACGCCCGACGAGTGCGCGGATATAATCATTAAAAAATTGCAAAACAGAGAAGAAGAATGAACAAAAAGATCGAGCTGCAAGGCGTATCTTACGTATACGGCGAAAGAACGCCCTTTGAGATAACGGCTCTTAAAAACGTAAATCTGAATATAGAGGCAGGCTCGGTCACGGGAATAATCGGCCATACGGGCTCGGGCAAATCAACGCTCGTCCGCCTGCTCAACGGACTTGAAAGACCCGCATCGGGCAAGGTATTGCTTGACGGCGTTGATATCTGGGAAAAGCCCAAGGAGATAGGCAAGGTGCGCTATCGCGTCGGTCTCGTGATGCAATATCCCGAATATCAGCTTTTCGAGGAGACCGTCGCCGCGGATATCGCCTACGGTCCGAAGAATATGGGGCTTGACGAGGAAGCTGTCGAGGAGCGTGTGAAAAAATACGCCGCGCTCGTCGGACTTTCCGAGGATGACCTTCAAAAATCTCCCTTTGAGCTTTCGGGCGGACAGAAAAGACGTGCCGCCATCGCGGGCATAATGGCTATGAAGCCCGACGTGCTCGTGCTTGACGAGCCTGCGGCTGGACTTGACCCCGTTGGAAGAAATCTCATCTTCGACGCTATCGAGGAATACCGTGCCGTCGAGGGTGCTACTATCATCATCGTGTCTCACAGTATGGAGGATATGGCTGTACGTTGCCATCGCGTCGTCGTGATGTCAGAGGGGCAGGTCGTTGCCGACGGAACGCGCGACGAGGTCTTTTCCGATGCTGATAAGCTCGTTTCGGTAGGTCTTGACGTGCCAGAGATAACGAAGCTTGCCGCGCTTCTTGCATCTCGCGGCTTTGATTTCGGCAAAACGGTATACACCGTCGAGGATGCTGCAGACGTTATCTGCCGCGCGCTTTCGGGAGGTGAGTGCAAATGAAGAACATCTCCCTCGGTCAGTATTACCCAACAGGCTCTATCATTCACAACCTTGACGGCAGAGTAAAAATAATACTTGCAGTTATCCATATAGTTGCCTCGTTCCTTTGCAAAAGCCTTGCATCATTTGCGTTTCTTTTCATAGGAACTTTCATTCTCGTTCTTATGACGAAGATACCCTTGGGCGTAGTTCTGCGCTCGGTAAGGGCTATCGTGTATATTCTTATAATCACCTTTATTTTGAACGCATTCTTTACCGTCGGTACGGGCGAGCCGCTATTCTCGGTGTGGATATTTACGCTCTACGTCGAGGGCATATGGAACGCGGCGTTTATGGCTTTGCGTATACTTTCCCTTATTCTCGGAACGAGTATATTCATTTCCTATACCACAACGCCGATACAGCTTACCGATTCTATCGAATCGTTGCTTTCGCCGCTCAAAAAGCTAAAGCTTCCCGTTCACGATTTTGCGATGATGATGTCTATCGCACTCAGATTTATCCCCACCATCTCCGATGAGACGGATAGGATAATGACCGCTCAAAAGGCAAGGGGAGCGGATTTTACCACGGGCTCGCTCGTTAAGCGTGCCAAGGCGCTCATTCCCGTCCTCGTTCCGCTTTTCGTTTCCGCGTTCAGGCGCGCGGACGAGCTTGCCACGGCTATGGAATGCCGTTGCTACCACGGCGGAGAGGGAAGGACGAAAATGACCGTTCCGCATCTTTGCGCAAGGGACGTGGTTGCACTCTTCCTTATGCTCGGCTTCGGTGCGGCACTCGTTTTGCTCAATAGCGTGGATTTCATTTATAAAATGATATGAAAATATTTTTAAAGTTAAAATATGACGGAAGCGCGTACGGCGGATATCAGGTGCAGAAAAACTGCCCCACTATCCAAAAAATGCTCAACGAGGCTACCGCGTCGCTTTTTGGCTGTGAATGTGATATCACGGGCTGTAGCCGCACCGATTCGGGCGTTCACGCCGAATGCTTTTGCGCCACCGTCGCAAAAAAAGGCGAAGTGGGGCTGACCACCTCTATCCCCGTGGAAAAAATACCCCAAGCTCTTAACGTCAGACTTCCCGACGATATCGCCGTGTTTTCTGCCGAAAGGGTTGAGGACTCGTTTCACGCAAGGTACGGCGTTAAGGAAAAAACGTACGTTTATAAAATACACAACGCCCCCGCGCGCGATCCGTTTCTGCGCAACAGAGCGTGGCATTTGCCAAAGAGGTTTTCCGACGATGCTGTAGCATCGGCTGATGCGGCGGCAAAGCTTTTTTGCGGCAAGCACGATTTTTCATCCTTTATGGCGGCGGGCTCAAAGGTTACGGACACCGTCCGCGAGGTAAAGGGCGCATCCGTCAAAAGAGAGGGCGATATTATCACCTTTACGGTCACCGCCGACGGATTTTTGTACAATATGGTGCGCATTATGTGCGGCACGCTCGTTGAGGTCATGGAGGGCGCACTTGCGCCGCAGGATATCCCCGCCGTAATCGCGGCGGCAGACCGCCGCGCCGCAGGGCGCACAGCCCCCGCACACGGGCTGTATCTTTACGACGTTAAATACTGATTTAAGGAGTTTTTATGGCAATAATCGGTTGGAAAAAGAAAAAGACCGTCTCCGAGGCTGAACAGAAGGAAGCCATACGCAACATATTTGGTGAGGAGGGGGAATATAATAAATTTTACGATACCGTTTCCGCCGCCTACCGCGTTGCGGAGTTCGCAATACTTGCGGTATTCCTTTTCTTCGTGATATATTCGGCGGTTGCCAACGCGGGAAACGTAACGTATGAAAAGTTTGATTATATAATCCGAAATTTTGCGGTTTCTCTTGATGAAAATTCCGACTATACTTCGTCTATATTTTATAATCCCGACGATAATTCCTCGTTTTCACTTTTCGGCGGCGGGATAGCCGTCTGCACGGGTTCGGAGGTGGAGATATTCTCCGCCACGGGACGAAAGACCTGCTCCGAGCGACACGGATATGTCGCGCCCGTCCTTGCCGCGTCCGATAAATACGTCATCGTATACGAGGAAAACGGCATGGAATATTCCGTATACAATACCTTCTCAAAGGTCTATTCGGAAACGCTGAAGCATCCTATAAAGTCCATAACCGTTTCCGACGACGGCTACTACGCAATTATCACCAGAACCGACGAATACATCGGCGCCGTTGCGCTGTACGATTCGTCCTTCAATATGGTCAACAGATATCTTAAAAACTCCCACGTCGTATCCGCCGATATTTCAGGCGACGGTAGGGTTGTCATCGCCACTCTCGGCGTGGATCCCTCGGGCGGATTCGTCACGGAGATAACTGTGTCGAATATAGGTGAGTCGTCTGCCGCCGCTACACAGCGGCATAGCGGCGCACTTCCTCTTTCCTGCAGATTTACGGCGGACGGCTTGATGCTCGTTTGCGAGGACAGAGTGCTGTTTCTTGACCAAAACGCCGTAAAAACAGGCGAACACCTTTACCCCTCGGGCGAGCTTGTAAAGCTTGAGCTGTCAAACGGTGCCGTTCTTGCCGTCGTCAAGGGCGACGCAATGAAAAAGGAAAATACGGCGTACGTCATCAATTCCACGGGCAAGGTGGCGGAGGTGAAAACCGAAGGGACTGTAATATCCGCCGATCTTTATGAAAACCACGGCTACGTTCTGACCGAAAGGGGAATATATACTTTAAGCGACGGTGCATCTGCTTTTAACGAGATCGAGTCTGCTTTGCCAAGCGACGAGATCATAGCCTACTCCCCGAACAAGCTTTATTACCTCGGCGTATCAAGCGCCAAGGTTATCGAAACGGAATAAACGGAGGTATATTATGCATTGGATTTTTGATATTTTCTTGGTATTGGTCTTTGCTCTCGTTCTCGTTATCGACACGAAGCGCGGATTCGTTAAGGCGGTATGGGGCTTTGCAAGAGCCGCCGCGTCGCTCGTTCTTTCTTTGATGTTCGGCGGTGCGCTCGGTGTGCTTTTTTACAAAATATTTATGCTCGATGCCGTTACGAACACCGTTTATTCAACGCTTGAGCCGATCATAGGGCTTACCAACGGTTCTTATAACATCTCTGCCGTCTTTGAAGGGCACGAGGGATTCAGCGAGCTTTTGACACGCTTCGGCGTAAGCGCGGAGAGCCTTGAGACGACGTTTGGCGGCTTTACCAACGCAACGCAGGACACGGTGCGCGAAATGGCAAGGACTATCGCCGCGCCGATAGCGGACACGCTTTCTACGGTGCTTGGCTTCGTTGTTATCTTTGTTGTCGCTATGATAGCACTTTATATAGTGGGCAAGGTCGTAGACCTGCTTGCCAAGCTTCCCGTTATCAAGACTCTTAATTCGTTTCTCGGCGCGGTATTCGGCGCGGCAAGCGGATTTATATACGTCTGGATCATCTGCCTTGCATTCAGCATGATCATCGAGTATCGCGTGGCAGGTCAGACCACCGACAGCCTTATTTTGATGGTAAAGGATTCTTATATATTTAATTTCTTTTGCAAGTTTTCGCCGTTTGATTTTATTCATATAGGCTTATAATAATATGCTCCCACGTGGGAAAGGAAAGTGTTTTAATGGTAAAATGTTCGAGATGCAAGAAACGCCTTGCAATGATTTTTGTAACTAAAATGGAAGGTGGAGAAAAGAAGACCGAGGGGCTTTGTATGCACTGCGCCCGCGAGCTTGGACTCCCCATTGAGGATATGATGGGTGACCACCTCAAAAAAATGGGACTCACTCCCGAGCAGATGGAGGAGCTTGAGGACAACGTGACCGAGTATTCGGATAACATCGACGGACTCGTTTCCGACGACGAAGCACCCGTACTCGGCGACGATGGCGGCGCTACGTCGATAGATATGCAAAAGCTGTTTGCTTCCGCCTTCGGTGACCTTGCGCAAAACAAGGAGTCGGAGGATAAAAAGGAAAAGAGCAAGGAAAAGAAAAACGGTAAAAAGGAAAAGGACGGCAAGACGGGAAGGGAGTTTCTTGATAAATATTGCAAAAACCTTACCGAGATCGCCCGCCGCGGCGGACTTGACCGCATAGTCGGCAGAAAGAACGAGCTTGCCCGCGTTATCCAGATACTTTGCCGCAGACAGAAGAACAACCCCTGCCTTATCGGTGAGCCCGGTGTCGGTAAGACCGCGGTTGCAGAGGCTCTTGCGCAGAAGATAGCGTCGGGCGACGTTCCGTATCGTCTCAAGGGTATGGAGCTTTATCTCGTTGACCTTACCGCCATCGTTGCGGGAACGCAGTTCAGGGGTCAGTTTGAGCAGAGGATGCTCACCCTTATAAACGAGGTCAAGGCGGCGGGAAATATCATTCTCGTTATCGACGAGGTGCATAACATCGTCGGCGCGGGCGATGCAGAGGGAAGCATCAACGCGGCTAATATATTGAAGCCCGCCCTCTCGCGCGGCGAGATCCGCGTCGTCGGCGCGACCACGCTTAAGGAATACCGTAAATATATCGAGAAGGATTCGGCACTTGAGCGCCGCTTCCAGCCCGTTATGATAAACGAGCCCTCCGTTGAGGAAGCTGTGGAGATGCTTCGCGGCATCAAGCATTATTACGAGGAATACCACCGCATCAGCGTTCCCGACGACGTGCTTCGCCGCACCGTAACGCTTTCGGAGCGCTATATCACCGACAGATATCTGCCCGATAAGGCAATAGACCTGCTTGACGAGGCGGCGTCTCAGCTTTCGCTGTCAAGTGCCGTAATCAACGAATCCTACGAGATCCGCGCCGAGCTTCTCAAACTGAAAAATCAGCGCGAGGAGGCAGAGGCAGAGGTCGATAATAACGAAAACAAGAAATACGAGATAATAGCTACCCTTCGCTCAAAGGAGCTTTCCTTGTCCGACAGACTTGCCTTGCTTGAGTCCGACAGCAACAAGGTCGTTATGACGCTTGAAAATCTTGCGGGCGTTATCGAGATATGGACGGGCATTCCCGCAACGTCTATCAAGGAAAACGAGTTTGAGCGCATAAATCGCCTTGACGAAAGGCTTAAGGCTCGCATCGTCGGTCAGGACGAGGCGGTGGATGCCGTCAGCCGTGCGATCAAGCGCAGCCGTGCGGGAATTTCGTATAAAAGAAAGCCCGTTTCATTTATTTTCGCAGGTCCTACGGGCGTTGGTAAGACCGAGCTTGTAAAGGTGCTTGCCGCCGACCTTTTCAGCACTCCCGAAACGCTTATCCGCTTTGATATGTCGGAGTTTATGGAAAAGCATACGGTGTCAAGGCTTATCGGCTCGCCCCCAGGCTACGTCGGCTACGACGAGGCGGGTCAGCTTACCGAAAAGATCAGGCGCAGACCCTATTCCGTCGTGCTGTTTGACGAGATAGAAAAGGCTCACCCCGACGTTCTTAATATTCTGCTCCAGATCCTTGACGACGGCAGAATAACCGATGCGCAGGGAAGAACGGTAAACTTTGAAAACACCGTTATCGTTATGACCACCAACGCAGGCTCTACGGGTTCTGCCGCCGCGCTTGGCTTTACCGCATCCGCAAAGGAAGCGGAGAAGAACAAGACCGAAAAGGCACTGCTTGGCTTTTTGCGCCCCGAATTCGTAAACCGCGTTGACGAGGTAATAACATTCAGCGCGCTCTCGCGCGAGAACTTTACGGAGATAGCCGCTATTATGCTTGCCGACCTTGCGGGCGTGCTTCGCGACAAGGGCATTGATATGACCTTTACCCGTCCCGCCGCCGAGCTGGTTGCGGAAAGCTCGTATTCCGTCAAGTACGGCGCGAGAAATATGCGCCGATTTATCAGCCGCGAGATCGAGGACAAGATAGCAAACGAGATAGTTTCGGGCTACGGAAAGCAGATATCCGCCGTAAAGGTATCCGTTTCAGAAGGAACGATAAAGGTAGAATGTAACTAAAAACAAGGTATTAAAATGGAGTATTGGCAGCGTTTTACCGCCGAGGAGGCGGCACGAAAACTGAATACCGATATTTCGCTTGGACGAACCACGGATAAAAAACGGTCGTTGCGTAGACAAGGCGGATCCGTCTTTATCCTTCCGCGAGCGGACGCAGGCGAGTGCGTTCGCTCCGCGATGACCGATGCCGCGGTGATGATATTCTTCGTCACCGCAGCGGTGTCTATGCTGGTGGGGGCACTTGGCGAGGCTTTAGTGGCGCTCGCTTTGCTTTTTGCGGCTTGTTTTGTCTCGGGGCGGATGAAATTCGCCTCGCGCCGCAACGCCTTGCGAATGGCGGAGAATTTGCTTCCCACGGTAAAGCTGCTCTCGGAAGGCAACGTGAAGGATGCGGATTGTCGCGAGCTTACGGCGGGCGACGTTATTATTCTTTTGAAGGGTGACGTTGTTCCCGCGGACTGCCGCTTGATATATTCGTCGCGCCTTAAGGTGGCGGAGTATTTTGTTGACGTTGCTACCGCCAAGCGCCGCGCCCGTGCAGTTGATAAAAGCGCAAGTGCGCTTTACGGAGAGGGCGACGAGCGTGAAAGCTACGATAATATGATCTACGCGGGCTCGACCGTCATATCGGGAAAATGCAAGGCTCTCGTGGTCGCTACGGGTAAGGACACGCGCGTTGCTATGGTCGATTCGGGAATTCCGCTTGCATCGGGCGAGAATATGCCGCCGAGCGCCGTTGCTTTTTCAAAAAATGGGCGCACGTTTGCGACCGCAATGCTTATCGCGGTATTGCCGATCACAATTATAGGAACGGTTTGTCAGCCGTCTGACGGACTTAGCATAGTCAGCGTATTTTTTATTGCCGTCTCTCTTGCGCTGACGTCCTTTGGTGAGCTTTCATCGTCCGCCGCGGAATATATACTGACCAAGCGCCTGTCAACGCTTGACGACGGCGCTCGCATCAACCTGCCCTCACGCGCCGATTCATTCGCTCAAGCCGATACGCTTATAATACTCTGCGAGTCCTCCGTGATAGACGCCGAAAGGCACGTTCGCCGTATCTTTTGGAACGGAGCGGAGAAGAAAGGCGCGCTAACGTCGGGCTCGATGAAGCCTCTTGCCGAGAAGCTGGATAAGCTCCTCGCGGCGGCGGAGCTTCTTGGCGCAACTAATCCCGTAGAGGATTGCGAAGCGCTTTTTGATTACGTAAAAAGTATGGGGATAAGCCGTAGGTGGAATCTTAACGATGGTAAAACGGCAACCCCGAAAATAGATTTTCCCACGCAGGGCGCACTTTCCGCCGTGGTGGTCGATGAAAAGACCGTGCCGCAGGGAAAGGAGATCGTTTCCTGCGCTTCAAACGCGGCAATGATACGTAATTGCCGCCGATATCGCACCGCAAACGGCGAGATCAAGCCTATGGATCAGCCGCTTGCGCTAAAAACGGTAGCCGCGTTCAACGACTATCGCGCCGCAGGACTTTCGCCTTACGTTATAACCTCTGCGGCTTCGGTGTCCGAGGGGATGGTGCTTGAGGCTGTCATCGCCGTCGGCGTTTACGCCCCCAAGCATAATAAGGACGTTGCGGCGGAGCTTAGAGCAAACGGCGTGCGCCCGATATTTATACTGCCCGAGGAGGATGCAGAGAGCATATATGCCGCAAATTACTGCGGAATAGCAAGCACCTCGGAGTCTAACGGAGGGATCGCCATAGCAAGCCGCTTCCCCGATGGCGCGGATATGTCACAGCTTCTGAACGAATGCTCCGTGTTCGTTGGCTTTGGCAAAAATGGAACGGCGGAGATATCACGCACTCTCGCAGAACGGGGAGCAAGGGCGATCTCCGTAGTGCTCGATTCCCTTGATCTGCGCGACACCGCTCCGTTTGGCATTTGCCTTACCGTGGACGGCGCATCGCCCGACTCGGCACGTCTTTTATCCTCCGCATCGGTGAGAAGCGCAAGCCGTACAGATAAAAACAGCGGCTTTGGAGCGTTTTCTTCCATAGTTCGCGCCGCAAGATGCGCACGAGAACGGTTTCGGACGTGCGGGGAGTATTTTATTACCTCTGCGGCGTTCAGGGCGCTTTTCGTATTGCTTCCCATCGTTGCGGGTATGCCCGCGGCTGTTCCGCGCGTTCCCCTGATACTCCTGACGGGACTTTTGGGCGATCTTGCCTCCGCTTTCGTGATAGCCAAGTCCGCAAATGCTACTACTTCCGCTTCGATCACGGCTCACGATAACGAAAAAGCCAATAAGGCTTCGAGCGTATTTTGCGCTGTAAGCGGAATCGTTTTGGGGGCGCTGGCGGCAGGTGTAGGTATGATACTTTTGGCAAACGGCCTGCTCAGCGCGGCGTCCTACAGCTCCTACGCCTTGCCCACGATCTGTTTCGTTCAGCTTGCCGTACTTGGCGTTTCGCTTTATAAATCACACGCAGAGCTTATATGCCCGCCATTCGTCGTGTACGCGGTATTCAACGCGCTCTTGTGCGCGATACCTTACACGTTAGCGTATTTTACGATACCCGATATCATTTCAACTCCCGTTTCTATGATTTTCGGCACAGCCTCGGCGCATAAGCTCGTTATGCTTTGCGCTCCCGTCGGCGCGTTGTTCACAGCGGCAACTTTGCTTTTTGCAAAAAAGCTCGCACTCGGAGCAATGAATTCGGGATTTATTAAGGATTAAGCCTATTTTTTGCCCGTTCTCCATATAATTTTTTTGGAGGTGATAGGGTGAAAAGAATAAATACGGCGTGTCTCAGGGAGAAGGACGTGATAAACCTTTGCGACGGCGCGCGGCTCGGCAACGTAAGCGACGTGGAATTTGACGCTTGCGACGGCAGGATATGCGCCTTGCTCGTCGGAAGGGATTGCGGTCTTTTCAGCTTCGGCAAGGATTCTACGTACGTCATTCCGTGGTGCAGGATAGAATGTATCGGCGAGGATGCGGTGCTTGTCAGAATTCCCGAAGGCGAGCTGTGTGCGTTTTCCGAGGGCAAAAATCGCCCAAAGGATAAGGATGGTTTGTTCAAAATGTAAATTTTTTGTGAACTGTGAAAAATCATCTTGCAATATTGTAAATATTGTGGTATAATCCCAATGTTTGCGTCGGACTTAATGGTGGACGGCGCGATAAAAAACACACACGGTGACCGTGGGGGTCACGGTGCCTGCCACGCGGCAGGTCGGTCCCTTTTTCACCGTGGTGGAAAAACCAAAAAGGAGGACATTAAAATGTCAGTTATCACCATCAAGCAGCTGCTTGAAGCAGGCGTCCATTTCGGACATCACACCAGAAGATGGAACCCCAAAATGCAGGAGTACATCTACACCGAGAGAAACGGTATCTACATCATCGACCTTCAGAAGACCGTTAAGAAGTTTGAGGAAGCTTATATGTTCGTTCGCGACATCGCCGCTTCCGGCAAGAACGTTCTTTTCGTAGGTACCAAGAAGCAGGCTGCCGACGCCATCAAGGAAGAGGCAGAGAGATGCGGTATGTACTACGTTAACGTACGTTGGCCCGGCGGTATGATGACCAACTTCAAGACCATCAAGAAGTCCATCAACCGTCTTAACAGCCTCGCAAAGATGAGCGAGGACGGCACCTTCGATATGCTCCCCAAGAAGGAAGCAGCAGCTCGTCAGAAGGAAATGCTCGACCTTGAGAAGAACTACGGCGGTATCAAGACCATGACCGATCTTCCCGCAGCAGTTTTCATCGTTGACCCCAAGAAGGAAGCTAACGCCGTTAAGGAAGCTAAGAAGCTCGGCATCCCCGTTGTTGCTATCGTTGATACCAACTGCGATCCCGACGATGCTGATTACATCATCCCTGGTAACGACGACGCTATCCGCGCAATCAAGCTCATCTCCCACGTTCTCGCTGACGCAGTTATCGAGGGCAAGCAGGGCGAGGAGACCGCTCCCGAGGCTGACGAGGCAGTTGAGGCTGCTGACGCAGAGTAATTAAAATAAATTCACAGGAGAAATAAAATGGCTAATATTACTGCAAAAGACGTTGCCTCCCTCCGTGCAAAGACCGGTATCGGTATGATGGAGTGCAAGAAGGCACTTGTTGAAGCTGACGGCGATATGGATAAGGCTCTCAAGATCCTCCGCGAAAGAGGACTTGCAGTTGCCGCTAAGAAGGAAAGCAGAATTGCCGCAGACGGCGTTGTTGCTATCCTCAAGAATGGCAATACCACCGCTATGATCGAGGTTAACTCCGAGACCGACTTCGTTGCAAAGAACGAGACCTTCCGTGCATTCGTTAACACTCTTCTTGAGGTTATCGTTGCATCCAAGCCCGCAAACATTGACGAGCTTCTCGTTGCTGATTGCGGCGGCGTTACCGTTGACGCAAAGCTCAAGGAAATGATCTTCGCCATCGGCGAGAAGATCAGCATCCGCCGCTTCGTTGTTAAGGAAGGCGTTACCAGCACCTACGTACACGGAAACGGCGTAGCAGGCGTTATCGTTCGCTTCGAGACCGATGCTGATACCACCTCTGACGCTTTCGCAAAGCTTTCCAAGAACATCGCTCTCCAGATCGCAGCAGGAAGCCCTCCTTCCTACGTAAGCCGCGAGGACGTTCCCGCAGCTGTTCTTGAGGAGGAGAAGAACATTCAGGTTGCCGCTCTCAAGAACGATCCCAAGAACGCAGGCAAGCCTGACAACATTCTTGAGAAGATAGTTCTCGGAAGAATGGGCAAGTTCTACGAGGCAGCATGTCTGCTTGACCAGTCCTACATTCTTGACGACGATCTTACCGTTGGTAAGTACATTGCCGCAGCATCCAAGGAGATGGGCGCATCCGTCAAGGTCGTTGACTTCGTTCTCTACGAAAAGGGCGAGGGCATCGAAAAGAGAGAGGACAATTTCGCAGAAGAGATTGCAAAGCTCACCAGCAAGTAATAAAAAACACGCCGTCAAAGCAAAAAAATCGCTTTGACGGCGATTTTTTATACAAAAATCGGCAAAAATTTAAAATTAGTGTTTACAAATCACTTAAAATATTATAAAATATATAGAGTAATATATATTTGAAAGGATAGAGTGATGATTAAGAGTAAATATAAAAGAATTTTACTTAAGCTGTCGGGCGAGGCGATCTCGGGCAAGGACGGCATAATCGATTTTGATTTTCTCGATCGCATTGCAAAGACGCTTATCGAGGCGGCAAACTCTGGCGTAGAGGTTGGCGTTATCTTCGGCGCGGGAAATATCTGGCGCGGCAGAAGCGGCGGTGATATGGACAGAGTGACCGCTGACAGAATGGGCATGCTTGCCACCGTTATAAACTCCCTTGCCGCAAAGGACGCTATCATTCGCGCAGGCGGAAAGGCTACCGTGCTCACGTCTACTATGATGGAGCCGTACGCCGAGTATTACACCACCGACAGAGCCGTTGAAGCACTTACCGCGGGCAAGATAGTTATTTTTGCAGGCGGAACGGGAAGCCCCTATTTCTCCACGGATACTGCGGGCATCCTTCGAGCCATCGAGATAAAGGCGGACGTTTTCCTGCTTGCGAAGAATATTGACGGCATATACGATAGCGACCCGAGACTTGGAGCGGCAAACTTCCTTGAAACCGTTTCCTACGGCGAAATGATGAGCATGAATCTCAAGGGCATCGACCTTACCGCGTCCGCTATGGGCTCGGAATTCGGTCCCGAGGCTTTTGCATTCAAGCTTGAGGATACAGACGATATCCTGCGTGCTATCAGCGGCGAGAGCCGCGGCACGGCAATCACAAAGTAAAATAAAAATTAAAATACATATTTACGGAGGATACATTTATGAAACTCGACGTTAAATCTTACGAAGAAAAAATGCAAAAAACTCTCTCTGCTTATGAGGCAAACCTTGCCAACATCCGCGCAGGTCAGGCAAACCCCACGCTCATAAGCAAGATCAACTTTGAGTATTACGGCGCTCCCACGCCCGTAAACACCATGGCTGACGTTAAGGCTACCGACGCCAAGACCGTTACCATCACTCCCTTTGACCCCTCCACCCTTAAGGCAATTGAAAAGGCTATCCTTTCTTCCGATATCGGAATCACTCCCGCTAACGACGGTAAGGTTATCCGCCTTGTTTTCCCCCAGCCTACCGAGGAGCGCCGTAAGGAGATCGTAAAGCAGATCCAGAAGAGCGGCGAGGAAGCAAAGGTTGCCGTCAGAAACATCCGCCGCGATGCTAACGAGCTTTGCAAGAAGATGAAGAAGGACGGCGAAATGACCGAGGATGAGCAGAAGGCATCTGAAAAGTCCGTTCAGGATGTGACCGATAAGTATATCAAGCTCGTTGACGAGGCCACCGACAAGAAGTCTAAGGCTATAATGAGCATCTGACCGCTATTAATATTTTTTGATCGGGGCAGGGCGTATACCTGCCCCGATACACAATATTTTTCGGGAGTTCTTTTTTATGAACACTAAAAATGCAAAGACCGTGGACGAAAGGCTAAAGCACATAGCCTTTATTATGGACGGTAACGGCAGATGGGCGAAAAAACGCGGCTTGCCGCGAAGTGTCGGTCATAAATACGGCGCAAAGGCGTTTCGTAACGTGGTCGAGTATTGCGGTAAGATCGGCATAAAGCACGTCACCGTGTACGCCTTTTCAACTGAAAATTGGGGCAGACCGCAGGGCGAGATAGAGTCAATAATCGACCTTCTTGATAAGTATATAGACGAGTGTGCGCAGAATATGGAGAAATACGACGTCCGCTTGCGCTTCGTCGGTGATATGACGCCCTTTGACGATAAGCTAAAGGCAAAGATCAAGAACGTCGAGGAAATGACCAAGGATAAAAGCCTGCACCTTGACGTTGCGCTGAACTACGGCGGCAGGGCAGAGATAGTAAACGCTTGCAACCGCCTGATAGCAGAAGGCAAAGCCAATATAACCGAGGAAGATATTGCACGCTCGCTGTATACCGCAGGCTCGCCCGACCCCGACCTCATAGTTAGAACCGCGGGAGAGATGCGCCTATCAAACTTTTTGATGTGGCAATCCGCGTATTCGGAGTTTTATTTCACGGATACACTTTGGCCCGATATGTCGCCACGCGACGTTGACCTCGCGGTCGAGGAATTTTACAAAAGAAAAAGACGCTTTGGAAAGGTCCTTTAAAAAATGAAAACGAGAATTATAACGGGTGCAGTCCTTACGGCTGTGCTTATTCCTACGCTCATCTTTTCGCATACACCCCTTTTCGTAATAATGCTCGCGCTTTTCGCCTTTATGGGCGAGTACGAGATGCTTCACTGTCTCGGACTTGAAAAAAACATAGCAATATCGCTTCCCGCATATATTCTTGCCGTAGGACTTCCCGTTGGTGCAAGATATATAACGAACGGAATGTTTATGCAATACGCATTCGTCGCAATAGCAATTTGCTTCCTCTGGATGCTTGCCGCATACACGTTCTCGAAGGGCAAGGTAACACTTGAGCAGGCGGGCGGCGCGGCAACGGGATGCGTTTACGTCGCCGTAGCGTTTACCGCTATCATTCTTTTAAGGGATATTGCCGATACGGGCAAGTACGTTTATATGTTCATCTTCATCGGCGCGTGGATAACTGACATTTTTGCGTATTTTACGGGAATGCTTTTCGGAAAGCATAAGCTTATCCCCGAGATCAGCCCCAAGAAGACCATCGAGGGCTCTGTCGGCGGCACTCTCTTTTGCGCGGTCGCATTCGTTGTTTACGGCGTGATACTTGACCTTATCGGTGCCGATGTCAGCCTTAACTACGTCGCTCTTATCGTAGGCGGACTTCTTGCCGCTATCGTATCGCAGATAGGCGACCTTATGTTTTCCGCTATCAAGCGCAGCCGCGGAATCAAGGACTACGGAAAGATATTCCCGGGTCACGGCGGCGTGCTTGACAGATTTGATTCCGCGCTTGCGGTTGCGGTAATACTCCTCGCCATTGAGTCTTGCGTAGACCTGCTTTAATAAAATGAAAAACAAAAGATCTGTAATGATACTCGGCTCTACGGGTTCGGTAGGGCTTCAAGCCATTGACGTTGCGCGTGCGCAAGGCTACCGCGTCAGCGCGGTCTGCGCAAACACCAACGCCGCCGAGGTTGAAGCACAGGTGCGCGAGTTCGGTGCCATCGCCGCCGCTATGTCGGACGCTCGCGCCGCCGAGGAGCTTAAAGTAAGGCTTGCGGACACAAATACGCGTGTGTATTCGGGTATTGACGGAATATGTGCGATGATATCCGAGGTCGAGGCTGATACCGCAGTAAATTCCATACTCGGTATGTCGGGGCTTATGCCAACGCTCGCCACGCTTGATTCGGGCAAAAATCTTGCGCTTGCGAATAAAGAGTCTCTCGTTATCGCGGGCAAGATAGTCATGAAGCGCGCCGCGGAAAAGGGGCTTGCGATCTCTCCCGTCGACAGCGAGCATTGCGCTATAGCACAATGCCTCAGAAGCGGAGTCAAAAACGAGATAAAAAGACTCATTCTTACCGCATCGGGCGGTCCGTTCTTTGGTAAAAAGCGCGAGGAGCTTGCCGCCATAACGGTGGAGCAGGCACTTGCTCACCCGACGTGGAAAATGGGCGCAAAGATAACCATCGACAGCGCAACGCTTATGAATAAGGGCTTTGAGCTTATCGAGGCGGCGCATCTCTTTGACGTTCCCGCAGAAAAGATAGACGTAATAGTTCACCGTGAAAGCGTTATACACTCTATGGTGGAGTATTGCGATAATTCCGTAATAGCACAGCTATCCGTGCCCGATATGCGCCTTTGCGTGCAGTACGGCGTGGAAGCGCCCGTAAGGCGCGAGGCGGTCATTCCTCAGCTTGATCTTACAAATCTCGGAAGCCTAACCTTTGCCACGCCCGACGAGGACACCTTCGTTCCGCTAAAGCTTGCCAAGGCGGCGTTTGCCGCAGGTGGAGCCGCACCCGCCGTTCTTCACGCCGCAAATGACGTGGCGGTCGAGCGCTTTATTGAGGGCAAGCTCTCATTCCTCGGCATATTCGACACGCTTTGCCGCGTGTGTGACGATATGGCGTATGCCCGCGACTGCACCGCTTTTGACGATATTATGGAGTGCGACGGCGAGGCAAGGCGCAGAGCAGAGGCTTTTATAAACGCAAAATAATCACCGAAAGGTATTTTATTAATGACGATCCTTTATCTAATGTTAACGCTGCTCATGTTCGGCGTGCTCGTTACGCTCCACGAGGGCGGACATTTTCTCGTAGCAAGGCTCAACGGAATAACCGTAAACGAGTTTGCTATCGGAATGGGGCCGAAGATATTTTCGCACGTTTCCAAGAAAAGCGGAATACGCTATTCCGTGCGCGCTCTCCCGATCGGCGGTTACGTCAGTATGGAGGGCGAGGATTCGGAGTCGGAGGACCCCAACTCCTTCCTTAACAAAAACGTCTGGCGTAGGATATCGACCGTCTTTGCGGGCCCTGCCGTAAACCTCGTCGTCGGATTTTTGTGTATGATACTCCTCGTTACAATGGGGTCAAATCTCGCCACGACCGAGATACACAGCTTTGCCGCAGAGGGCGCTGTCAGCAACGCTCAACTTATGGCGGGGGACGAGGTCGTAAAGGTCGGCTCAACGAGCGTACACACGGGCAATGAGCTTACCTACGAAATAATGAATCAGGGCTACAAGCCCGTTGATATTACGGTCATCCGCGACGGTCAGACCGTAATTCTTGAGGACGTGGTGTTTCCCACGTTTGAGGATTCGGGCGCAACCTTCGGGCAGTACGATTTTTACGTCGTAGCCGCAACCAAGAGCGTAGGAAGCGTTATATATCATTCCTTCTGGCGCTCAATTTCGACCGTCAAAATGGTTTGGGATTCACTCACGGGCATTTTCAGCGGTCGCTTCGGCGTACAGTCGATATCAGGCCCTATCGGAGTTGCCGAGGTAGTCGGTGAGGCGACGAAAAGCGCATTCCCGATACAAAATCTCGTGTATCTTTTGGCTCTGCTTTCGATAAACCTCGGAGTTATGAATTTCCTGCCGATACCTGGGCTTGACGGCGGCAGACTTCTGTTCCTCTTGATAGAAGCGGTTACAGGTCATCACCTTGACCGTAGGATAGAGGGATATATCAACGCCGTTTGCGTAATGCTTTTGCTCGCGCTGATAATCCTCGTCGGAGTCAAGGATATAGTTAATCTATTTTAGTTTATTTTAGGAGATAACAAATGGTTCGCAGAAGTACAAAGGGAGTAATGGTCGGCGGCGTTATGGTCGGCGGCGGCGCAAGGATATCCGTTCAGTCGATGACGAATACGGACACGCACGACGCGCAAGCAACCGTCAGGCAGATCACCGCGCTCAAAAACGCGGGCTGTGATATCGTGCGAATAGCCGTTCCCGATATCGAAGCGGCGGAGACGGTCAAGTATATAAAGAGCCGCATTCCCGAAATCCCTCTTGTTGCGGACATTCATTTTGATTATAGGATCGCGCTCAAATGCGCCGAATACGGCGTTGACAAGATCCGAATAAATCCGGGTAATATAGGAGATGAGGAAAGAGTCCGCGCGGTGTGCGCCGCGTGCCGCGAGCGAAATATCCCGATAAGGATAGGCGTAAACGGCGGCTCGCTTGAAAAGCATCTTCTTGAAAAGTACGGCGCACCTACCCCCGAGGCACTTTTTGAAAGCGCAGAGGGGCATATACGCCTGCTTAACAAATTTGATTTTGACGATATAGTTATTTCAGTAAAATCGTCGGACGTTTCTTCCGCCGTTGCCGCTTGCAGATACGTCGCGGAGCGGTGCAATTATCCGCTTCACATAGGCGTTACCGAGGCAGGAAGCAGTAGGATGGGAATTATCAAAAACGCCGCCGCCCTCGGTGCGCTCATAAGCGCAGGAATAGGTGACACGGTAAGGATTTCGCTTACCGAAGATCCCTCCGAGGAGGTAAGAGCCGCCAAGGACATTCTCCGTGCTCTCGGATGCGAGGGACACGAGGGAATGGACGTGGTTTCGTGCCCCACCTGCGGAAGAACGAAGATAGACCTTGTGCCGCTTGTGGCGGCGTTTGAGGATGCCGCAAGAGCCGAGGGGCTTACACACCTGCCGATAAAGGTCGCGCTTATGGGATGCGTTGTTAACGGTCCGGGCGAGGCTCGCGAGGCTGACGTAGGTATTGCGGGCGGCAAGGGCGAGGCACTTCTTTTTGCCCACGGCGAAACTATCAAAAAAATTAATGAGGATGAGATAATTCCAACGCTTATATCCTATATCAAGGAGAATTTTTTGAAATAAGCGTTTGGTGCTTTATAAAAAATGAAAACCTTACGAGAGCTTTTTACTAAATACTCTCCCGACGGTAAATGCGGTGATTTTTTCGACTCGGTCAGGGAATACACCGTCCGTAGATCCAACGAGCGCAAGGAATTTTTTGAGATCGACGTAAAGCTCGATGCTACCGTTCCGAAATCCGTTATCTACGAAGCCGAGGAGGGAATAAGAGACGCATACGAGGGGCTGTACCTCGTGCGCTTCGTACCAAAGTATCCGACGTCTCTTTTTGGATACGATTATATAAAAGAGCTTATCGCCGAAACTGAAAGAGTCGGCGGTCTCGCTCGCGGATTTTTCACGGATTGTGATTATTCTCTGACGGACGGCGAGCTTAACATAACTATCCGCTTTGGTCAAGGCGGCGTTGATTTTCTGACGCTTGGCAAAACCGAGAGCCTTATGGCGAAAATAATAAAAAATGAGTTCGACGTTTCTTTGAAGGTCGAGATCAAGGAGAGCGACGATGCGCTTTCGTATTTTGAAAGCGAAGCCGCAAAAAGCTTTAAAGCGGAGCTTGACAGAAAGTGCAAGCAATCACTTGAAAGCTATAATCCAAATGAAAAGCAACACTCGGACGAGACGGAAGCCGATGCGCCGACGGACGATAAGCCCGATCTTGCAAGGCTTTGGTCACCTTATGACGAAAACGCTATCGCAATAGTTGAGGACGGCGTTTGTACCATAGGCTCTGCCGTCTTTGATATTTCCGCGCCCGAATATTTCTACGGCGAGGAGTTTAAGATAACCCCCGATTCGATATCCAGCTTGCGCACGAATAAGCGCGGCGCGGTGATACTCGGTACGGTCTGCAACTGTAAGAGCGAGGACAGATTTAAGGGTAAGTTCCTCGTTACCTTTGGACTTTTCGACTCAAACGCAACTATGCTCGTCCGCTTCCCGTTCTGCTCCGAGGAGGAGGCAGGGGAGATAGCGGGGCAGTTCCCGAACGGTAAATGCCTTGCGGCGTACGGCGACGTAAAGCGCGACGTGAAATCGGGCGATATGTATCTTGAGCCGAAGTCCTTTGCGGTGATAAAAAAATTCGGCAGAAAGGACACCGCTCCCGAAAAGCGAGTAGAGCTACATCTGCACACCAATATGTCCGCTATGGACGCGCTAATCGCCCCCGATGCCGCGATAAAAACGGCTATGAAGTGGGGACACCGCGCGGTAGCCATTACCGACCACGGCAACGTTCAGGGCTTCCCTGACGCTATGCTCACGCTCGATAAGATATACGGCAGAGATTGCGAGATTCCCGAGGAGGAGCGCTTCAAGGTCCTTTACGGAATGGAGGCGTATTTTGTAAACGATACCGCAAGTCCGCTTTACGGCAAATACGACGGCGATTTTGACAACGAAACCGTAGTTTTTGACCTTGAGACCACGGGACTTTCCGCAAAGACTTGCAAAATTATAGAAATAGGCGCCGTCAAGGTAAAGGACGGCAAGGTGATCGAGCGTTTTTCAACCTTCGTCGATCCCGAAACTCCCATTTCTGACGAAATAACGCGCCTTACCTCGATAACGAACGAGGATGTGGCGGGTGCTCCGAAAATCGAGGAGATACTTCCCAAATTCCTTGATTTTATCGACGGTTGCTTGCTTGTCGCGCATAACGCCGACTTTGATACGAGCTTTATCCGCGCCGAATGCACAAGGCTTGGATATGAATTCAAAAATCCATATCTTGATACCGTCGGACTTTCGCGCTTTTTGAACACCGACTTAAAGAGTCATAAGCTCGACGTTGTGGCAAAGTATTTCGGTCTTGCCGATTTCCACCATCACCGCGCTGTTGACGATGCAAACATCCTTGCGGAGATCTATTTCTGCATGGTCGAAAAAATGCGCAAGTTCGAGCTTAATACCTTTGCCGATATGACGCGCGAGGTCAAGGCTAATGCAGACCCCTTGAAGCTAAAGCCCTACCACCTGATAATACTCGTAAAAAATAAGACGGGACTTAAAAATCTCTACCGCCTTATTTCAATGAGCTATCTTAATTACTACCACAGAAACCCGCGTATCCCCAAAACGCAGCTCGAAAAGTACCGCGAGGGACTTATTATAGGTTCCGCCTGCTCCGCGGGCGAGCTTTATTCCGCGATACTCGACAGTAAATCCGACGCAGAGCTTGAGGATATCGCGTCCTTCTACGACTATCTTGAGGTTCAGCCCATAGCAAACGACGGCTATCTCGTTGCCGAGGGCACCGTCGAGAGTGACGAGGCTTTGCGAGATATCAACCGAAAGATATGTGCGCTTGGCGAAAAGCTCGGCAAGCCCGTAGTCGCAACGTCCGATGCGCATTTTATAGACCCCGAGGACGAGGTGTACCGCAGGATACTTCTTGCGGGTATGAAGTTCAAGGATGCGGACAAGCCCACGCCGATCTTCTGGCGCACGACCGACCAGATGCTTGAGGAGTTTTCATATCTCGGTGCTGACAAGGCGTATGAGATAGTCGTTAAAAACTCAAACGATATAGCCGACAGCATCGAGCGCATACGCCCCATACCCCCCGGTACCTATACGCCGCATATCGAAGGCTCTGACGATGAGCTTCGTGAAAAGTGCTGGGCAAGAGCTCGCGCAATGTACGGCGAGGACCTTCCCGAGCTTGTAAAAAGCCGCCTTGAGACCGAGCTTGAATCCATTATCAAGCACGGCTTTGCGGTTCTTTACATAATTGCGGAAAGACTTGTTAAATACAGCGAAAGTCAAGGATATCTCGTTGGCTCGCGTGGCTCCGTCGGCTCGTCCTTCGTTGCTACGATGGCGGGTATATCCGAGGTAAACCCGCTTCCGCCGCACTATTACTGCAAAAAATGTCAGTACAATGATTTTTCAAACCCCAACCGAGTAGGTTCGGGCTTCGATCTTCCTACGGCGTATTGTCCCGTATGCGGCGAAAAGCTTGAGCAGGACGGTCAGGATATTCCCTTTGAGACCTTCTTGGGCTTCAAGGGAGATAAATCCCCCGATATCGACCTTAACTTTTCGGGCGACGTTCAGGGCAGAGTCCATAAATTCACCGAGGAACTTTTCGGTGCGGAAAACGTTTTCCGCGCCGGAACACTCGGCACTCTTGCCGATAAAACAGCCTTTGGCTTCGTAATGAAATATTACGAGAGCAAGGGGCAGTCTCTTTGCCGCGCGGAGATAGATCGTATAATTACCTGTTGCATGGGCGTCAAGCGCACAACGGGCCAGCATCCCGGCGGCATAATAGTTGTACCGCGAGAGTATGAGGTATACGACTTCACCCCCGTTCAGCATCCCGCCGACGACCCGAAATCCGATATCGTAACGACGCACTTTGCGTTCTCGTATCTTCACGATACCATTCTTAAGCTTGACGAGCTTGGACACGATATTCCGACAAAGTACAAGATGCTTGAAAAATACAGCGGAATCTCGGTCATGGACGTGGCGATGAACGACCCAAGCGTTTACGCTATCTTTGAGTCAACGGATTCTCTCGGTATTCCGCAGATGGATAGGGAGGACCGCAAGACGAAATTGCTTGGTCTTTCCGTCGGAACTCTCGGACTTCCCGAGTTTGGTACTAACTTCATTCAAGGCGTTCTTATGGATGCAAAGCCTAAAAACTTTGCCGACCTTATGCAGATTTCGGGACTTACGCACGGCACGGACGTGTGGCTCGGCAACGCGCAGGATCTTATCAAGGACGGCGTTTGTACGATTTCCGAGGTTGTCGGAACTCGTGACGGTATCATGCTTGACCTTATCCGCTACGGCGTTGACAAGCTCTTGTCGTTTAAGATAATGGAGTTCGTCCGCAAGAATAAAAAGGGTATCAGGATACCCGACGAAATGCAGGATGCTATGCACGCCGTCGGTGTTCCGCAATGGTATATAGATTCCCTGCAAAAGATAAAGTATATGTTCCCAAAGGCACACGCCGCCGCATACGTTATGTCGGCAATACGCCTTGCGTGGTACAAGGTGCACGAGCCCGTTGCGTTTTATTGCGCCATCCTCACCGTTGCGCCCGACGGCTTTGACGGTCAGATAGTTTCAAGAGGACGCGATTATATACTTGCGGAAATGCAAAGGATAGAAAATCTCGGCAAGGAAGCCACCCAAAAGGATAAGGCGACCTTCTCCGCGCTCCAACTTGCAAACGAGGCGATAATGCGCGGCATCAGATTTTTGCCCGTAAGCCTTAAACGCTCCGATGCAAGGGAGTTTTTGCCCGAGGGTGAAAACATAAGAATGCCGTTAAGCTCTCTGCCCGGACTCGGCGTTAACGCCGCTATCAGCATAGCGCAGGCAAGGGACGAGGAGCCGTTCTTCTCCGTTGAGGACGTAAGAGAGCGCGCAAAGGTAAATAAATCGGTAATGGAGATACTTCGAGCATACGGCGCGTTTGACGGACTCTCCGAGACCGACCAGATATCAATGTTTGATTTGTTTTAAGGATAATAATGGAAATTAACGAAAAGAATATGCTCCACGATATCCATATCGACATTTCTATGTATAACGCCGCGGGACACCTTGTTCCAAGCGCGTATCAGCGAATGGTGATAAATATGATCGAGGAGCATCTTGACGCTATCGAAATGGGCGAAAAGGCTTTTATGGAAAAGCACGGACTCTCGTGGATACTGCTTTATATGGCGCTTGAAATAAAGCGCCGTATAAGCCCAAGCATGAAGCTTACGGCTCGCACTTGGCATTCGCAAACTATACCGCCGTATTTCAGAAGAGATTTTGAGATACTTGACGAGAACGGCGAGCAGGTCTGCGTCGGAGCCACGCTGTCAGCGCTGTTTTTTACGGCAGACAGAAGGCTCTGTATGGACAGAGCGAAGATCGCTCTTGCCGATATTGGAAGCGGCGAATGCTTGCTTGATATCAACCGCAGATTTATATGCAAGCAGAGCTTTGAACTCGTTGAGGAGCGTAAGGTGCGCCCAAGTATGATCGACGGCGTGGGACACGTAAACAACACCCACTACGGCGAGTTCGTTTACGATGCAATGACGGACGAGGAGAGAGGGCGCTTGGATGCTCTTGAACGGCTTGACGTATGGTTTACTTCCGAGCTTACCGAGGGCGCGCGCTTTTTGGTAGAACGCGCAACCACGGGTGAGAACGAGGTCGCTTATCGTGGAATTATTGCATCCGACGGAAAAACGTCCTTTGCGATGAAGTTGAAATTTGGAGGCTTTAAGAATGAACGAGAAAATTAAAAATATCATTTCGGGTATGACCCTTCGCGAAAAGGTCGGTCAGATGTTTATCGCAAGATATCCTACCGACGGAAAATATAATAGGGAAGAGGCAGTTGAAAAATACCACCTCGGCGGCTTTACGTGGTATGCGGAGAATTTCAAGGACGAAACGCCC
>JAZQXT010000063.1:0-6394 GCA_045633005.1 Eubacteriales bacterium
AACGTAAAGATAGGAGAAAGACAAAATGTTTAAATATTTCACCTTCAAGGGCATACTTTGCTCGCTTAAAAAGTTCATCGTTCCCGCCATCGTGGGCGTTATCGTGTTTGCGCTTCTCGGCGCGGGCTTCGCGTTTTCAAAGGCGGAGTCCGACGAGAGCGGCGAGGTAACCTTTTCGGTCGAATACACCGCCAGCCGCGCGTTTCTTCTCTCGCTTCCCGACGGCGAGTCGCAGACGGATCTGATAGAGGCGGAGCTTGCGACAGCCCCCATCGTTACCAATATTCTCGGCAACGCCGCTTGCCGTGCCGCGGTGCTGGAGGCACTTATTGAGATTTACGAGGGCGAGGAAGCCCCCGAGGAGACGGATGCCGAAAACACCGAGGCGGCAGAGACCACGGCGGGTGAGAAAAAAGAGCCGAGTCTTGCGGAGCTTTTCGGCAAGAAAAAGGGCGAGGAGCTTGAGCACGGCGACCTCGGCGGATATCTTACGACCGCTATTGCAAGCGGAACGCCTATGATAACCCTCAGCGTTACCGCAAAGGACGAGGCGTTTGCCGAAAACATACTTGCTTGCTACGGCGATTATCTTTGCACCACGGCGATGGAGTTCGTCGGCTCGGGCGCGGCTTGTACGCCGCTCGGCGAGGCGGTAGTCGACTCGCACGTTTCGGGCGGAATGCAGTCCATCACGCCCGAGGGCTCGGTGTACGAGGCGATGATGAAATACGCGATAATTTTCGGCTTCGTGGGCGCGGTCGTTGCGGCACTCGGAATAGTTATCGTTGAATTTTTCAAGCCCACGATGGTCGATGCCGAGGATTTTGCCGAGTACGGCGTTAAGCTCTACGGCGAGAGCTGTACTGCGAAAAAGCAGAAGATGAGCTTTGCCGAGGACGCATTGATCCGCGATCTGGAGGAAAAGGGCTACGAAAGCGTAGCCGTCGTCGGAAGCCTTACGGGCGAGCGCGCCGAGGCGACGAGAGCGGAGCTTGCAAAGCGTATCTCGGAGCTTTCGGGCGTGAAGGTCACGCACGTCGGTGACGTGCTTTCGGATTTTTCGTGTTTTGAGGCGGCAAAGGCGGCGGACGCCGTCATTCTCGTCGAGCGAAAGGGTAAGACGGACAGAGTGCGATTTGAAAAGCTCGTTTGCCTGCTTGACGATTACGCAGTTTCCGTTATCGGCGGAGTTTCGCTTTAAGATATGGCAAAGTTAGAATGGAAGGGCGGCGCAATGCTTTCGCCGTTGCCCGCGGTGCTCGTTACCTCGTGCGCCGAGGGCGAGCGGCCTAACGTGGCGACGGTGGCTTGGTGCGGCATCACCTGCACGCATCCGCCGCGAGTGTATATTTCGCTTCGCCCGTCGAGATATTCGCACGAAATAATCAGCAAAACGGGAGAGTTCGTAATAAATCTCGTGCCCTCGTCGATGGTACGCGCGGCGGATAGCTGTGGGGTGTATACGGGGCGCAAGGTGGATAAATTCAAGAGATTTTCGCTTACCGCCGAGCCGTCGCACAAGGTCGGCGCGCCGTCGATCGCGCAGTCGCCGATGTCGCTTGAGTGTAAGGTCTACAGCGTTTTGCCGCAGGGAACGCACGATATGTTCCTTGCCGACGTGGTGGCGGTGGGCGTTGAGGAGTCGCTTCTTGATGAGAAGGGCGGACTTCACCTTGACCGCGCGCGCCTTGCCGCGTACTCGCACGGCGAGTATTTCGAGCTTGGCAAAAAGCTCGGCTCGTTCGGATTTTCGGTTAAAAAGAAGAAAAGGTGAAAACGCGGAGCGTTTTCAAATGATATATTTGGCTTGTGCCAAATATGGAGGAAAAAAAGTGGTTGAAGCCGCGCTTCAACCACTTTTTGTTTTATTGAATGCTTTTTGCGTAGCAAAAAGCTACCTTAACATTTTGCGCAAGCAAAATATTTCACATTTGCCGTAAGGCAAATATTTCACACGGCGAAGCCGTATTTCACCCGACGAAGTCGGATTTCACTTTCTATGTGCTATTTATTTTTTCATTTTTTATTGTAATATCTAAAATAATATGATATAATAATATTTTGGATAATGATATATGCGGTGTGGCAGCCGCATAGACAAAATAAATTAAAAGAATACGGAGGTCTTGACATGAAGGAAAGTGTCAGACTGCGCTCCGGAGCTGTAGTTTCGCCCATCAGCCGCCGAGACGCGCAAGCAAAAAATTATCTTACCAGAAACGATCTTACTCTTATGCACCTTGCCGCAACGCCCGCGGCGTTTTCCGAGCTTGAGGACGGCACGATGATGCTGTGGTTCGACCCCGCGCGAGTCGAGGACGCAGACCCCGACCTTTGGTGCAGTGACGATATCAAGGCGGAAACGCTCACTCTGCCGTCGGGCAACGAGATACAGCGTATGACCGTGCGCCACGCGGCGAAGTTCGGCTACTACAGCGCGGACAGAATGGCGGCTATGCACCTTGACCTTTTTGAAGAGCCCGTTGCATTCGCACGCAAGCGCGACAGAAGCCTCGTTTATCTTTACGACAAAGCAACGTCCCTTCGCGCACCGCTGAACTGCGTAAAATGCGGCAAGGACGTGAGATTTAAAAAGAAGCTTTGCCGTGCCTGCTACGAGGAGGAGCTTGCCGTACGTCGCGCCGAGGGCGACGTTCACCGCGCCAAGTCCTACGGAATGAGCCGCGAGCGCGTGCTTTTCTTCGACCTTGAGCTTACGGGCTTTTACGACCGCGACGAGATAATTTCAATAAGCATTTTCAACGCGCGCGGCGAGCAGATAATGGACACTCTCGTGCGCCCCACCCACACGAAAAAGTGGAAGCGCACCGAAAAGATACACGGTATCACCCCCGAAATGACCGCGGGCGCGGCTACTCTTGAGGAGCTTACCCCCGAAATAAAGCGAATTTTTGCCGAGGCTGACAACATCATCGCCTACGGTGTTTCCACCGATTACAGCCATATCAAGTACATATACGCCACCGAGGCGGAGCGCGAGGAGCTGAAAAGCAAGATAAGATGCTGTGCTAACGAGTTCGTTCGCTATATTCACGAGCATCGCCCCGACATCGAGCACGCAAGCCTTACCGACGCTATGGCGTGCTTTGAAATTGAGTGGGACGGCGTTGCGCACACCTCTATTGCCGACACCATCGGCTGTATGAAGGTCTGGGAAAAGCTCTTCCCCAACTACTACAAGGATTAAGCGAGGTAGCTATGTTTGGTCTTTTTAAGCGCAAAAGCGCGCAGGAAACGCAAAATAACGAAACCGAGGCAAAATACGAGCTTCTCATCACCGCCGCGGATAACGCGGAGGCGGCGCTCATCCAAAGCATTCTGGAGTCGGCGAATATACCCTATATCGTCAGGGATAAAAAGGGCGTGGGCGTTGGAAGCGTGGTAATGGGCTTTTCGATGTTCGGCTACGATTTCTTCGTTCCCGAAAACAGACTTGACGAGGCTTCGGGGCTTCTCGTTCCCGACGGAATCGCCGAGGAGATAACCGAGGACACAGAGGAAGAATGAGATGAAAGAGATTTTTCTTTGTAAATACGGCGAGATCGCGCTAAAGGGCGCGAACCGCGCCTCGTTCGAGGCACTTCTTTGCCGCGAGCTGAAATACAGACTGTCGGGCATCGGCAGTTTTGACATAATCCGTGCGCAAAGCACCATCCGCATCGAGCCGCGCGAGGATTACGATGCCGCCGTGCTTGACGCGGCGTACCGCGTGGCAAGTATGACCTTTGGCATTATCGCAATATGCCGTTGCGGCGTTGCCGAAAAGAATTTTGACGATATCAAGGCAAAGGCTGTCGAGTACCTTGCCGACGCTCTCGGCGCGGCGCGCACCTTCAAGGTGGAGACGAAGCGCGCGGACAAGACCTTCCCGATGGATTCGGGCGAGGTCAGCGCACAGCTTGGCGCGGCAATTCTGTCGGCGTTCCCCCACCTTCGCGTAAACGTCCACACGCCCGACGTGGTGGTCAAGTGCGAGATACGCGAGAGGGCGGCGTACGTCAGCGCAGGTCAGGAAAAGGCGGCGGGCGGTATGCCCGTCGGCTCAAACGGCAAGGGGATGCTTCTGCTTTCGGGCGGAATCGACTCCCCCGTCGCGGGATATATGATGGCAAAGCGCGGCGTTAAGCTTGAAGCCGTTTATTTTGAGGCGTTCCCCTACACGAGCATTCAGGCGCGCGAAAAGGTCATCGAGCTTGCGCGTATAGTCAGCGCGTGGGCGGGAAGCATCAAGCTCCACGTCGTTTCCGTTACGAAGATTCAAGAGGAGCTTTCACGCGCGTGCTGTGAGGATTATTTCACGCTTCTGCTTCGCAGATATATGATGGCGATAGCGGAAAAAATCGCCCTTGCAAACGAGTGCGGCGCACTCATCACGGGCGAGAGCATGGGTCAGGTCGCGTCGCAGACGATGCAAGCGCTCGCCGTTACCGACGACGCGGTGAATATGCCCGTTTTCCGTCCCTGCATCGGACTTGATAAGGAAGAAATAGTCACCATTGCACGCAAGGTCGGCAGTTTTGAAACGTCGATCTTGCCGTATGAGGATTGCTGTACGGTGTTCACTCCCCGCCACCCCAAGACGCGCCCCGAAATACCAAAGGTCATTGCCGAGGAGCAAAAGCTTGATTTCGACGCGCTCGTTGACGAGGCACTTGCCACCGACGAGGTAATATACGTTAAGGCAGAATTTACAGTATAATATATAATAGGAAGAAAAATGTCAATCTACATAGATAGAAAAAAAGAAAGAGTAACCATTAAAACCAAGCGTACTATGTACGTTTTCGAGATGCTTTTCGGCAAATATCCGATACATCTCTACTACGGCGCGATAAAGAGCACGCAGGGAATCGAGTACGTTAAGAAGTCGAAGTCGTTTTCCGCGACCTATTCCGACGAGCGCATTTATCCCGACACCGTCGCAAGCGAGCTTCCGCTTTTCGGCAGCGGCGACTACCGCGCGACTGCGCTCAAACTGCGCAGTATGGAAACGGGAAGCGACGTTACATACTTTATTTATAAGAGTATGCGCAAGTTTAAGGGAAGATTTTCTCCCGACGGCTTGCCTTGCGCCGACGCCGACGAAAATACCGAAACGCTTGAGCTGACACTCACGGACGAGGTTACGGGCGCACTTTTGCGCCTTTACTACACCGTTTTCCCCGAAAGCGACGTTATTTCGCGCTATTTCGTGCTTGAAAATCGCGGAAAGGCTGACCTTCGCATCGAAAAGGCTATGCCGCTCGCCCTTGACATCGACGGCGACGAGCGCGATATGATAAGCTTTTACGGCGAGTGGGCGCACGAGCGCCATATTCAGCGTCAGCCGCTTATGCGCGGAAATCAGCGCGTTTTCAGCCGCCGCGGCTCGTCGAGCCACCATTTCAGCCCCTTTATGATGGTGACGGACAAAAAGGCGACCGAGGAGAGGGGCGAGGCTTACGCCTTCAACTTCGTTTGGAGCGGTAGCTGGCTTGGCGAGGTCGAGACTGACCAGACGCACAACACCCGCGTTCTTTTGGGACTCGGTGACGAGTGCTTTAATTATCTTTTGAAATCGGGCGAGAGCTTTGCTTCTCCCGAGGCGGTGATGACGTACAGCGCAGGGGGCATCGGACGCGCCTCACGCAATATGCACCGCTTCGTGCGCGCGCACATCCTGCCGCGCGATAAATTCCCGCTTCGCCCCGTCGTGCTTAATTCTTGGGAGGCGTTTTTCTTCAACATCGACGCCGAGAGAATGGAAAGCTTCGGTGCAGAGGCGGCAAAATGCGGAATGGATATGCTCGTTATGGACGACGGCTGGTTTGGCAAGCGCATAAACGATAAGGCGGGACTTGGCGATTGGTATGCGAACGCCGACCGCTTCCCCGACGGACTTGCGCCTTTCGTGCGCCGCGTCAAGAAAAACGGCATAAAATTCGGCATCTGGATAGAGCCCGAAATGGTCAACCCCGACAGCGAGCTGTTCAGGGAACATCCCGAGTACGTTATCGCCGCGCCGGGCAGACGTCAGCTCGTCTCGCGCTCGCAGTACGTGCTTGATATGGCAAACACCGAGGTGCGCGACTATCTCAAATGCGCCTTTGCCAAAACGCTGGGCAACGTGGATATCGACTATATCAAGTGGGATATGAACCGAAATATGACCGAGGTGTATTCTCCCTCGCTCCCGCCCGAGCGTCAGGGCGAGGCGGCGTACCGCTATATGCTCGGCGTTTACGACCTCTTTAGGTGGTTTAACGAGAATTTCCCGAACGTGATGATAGAAAACTGCAGTGGCGGCGGCGGTCGCTACGACCTCGGGATGATGAAGTATTCCACGCAGATTTGGGCAAGTGACAACACCTCGCCCATCGCCAGAACGTTCATT